>NZ_CP113519.1:3013852-3616622 GCF_026723825.1 Pseudomonas sp. GOM7
AGCCAGCCCAGCAGGCGGATCGCAGCCTCACGGCTGTCGCCGCACACCGCCTCGTCGGGCTTGAAGCCACCACACACCGCCGGACGCTCGGCGCGCCCGAACAGGGCGCACAGATGCTCGGCGGACAGATGAATGCAACGCACGCCGGCCGGCTTGCCTGCAGGCATACCGGGAATCGGCGAGCTGATGGAAGGCGCGATGCAGCAGGCACCACAACCGGCACGGCAATTCACGGCCAAAACTCCTCGGCAGACCAGATCGACGGCGGCGATAGTAGCGCCTGCCGAAGCCCGATGGGAGATTTGCTGTACGCGTTGCCGCTTCAAAATCGCGTTGCAGGCACTCCACACGAACCGCTCAGAGTCTTCAGCGATCGCTGGTCAGCCATCGGATGGATCATTACGCCCAAAGGGCATGCAACCTTCGCCACGAATGTCCCTCTGATACACAGACGCCAGAGCCCATACGCCGTTTGCCGGTAGTAGAAAGCTTTTCCATACTGGCGTACCGCGACGCACGCCCCAAACCGCTAAGGAGCGCCAATGGGACACTGGCTGGTCATCGACCTGGAAGCCACCACCGATGAGGGTGGCTGGCCACTGGAAGAAATGGAGATCATCGAGATCGGTGCCAGCCTGGTAACCGCCGCTGGCCACGAATGCGACCATTTCCAGCGTTTCGTGCGTCCACAGCGCCGGCCCTGCCTGACCGATTTCTGCCGTCAGCTCACCCATATCAACCAGAGCGACATCGATGCCGCCACCTCGCTGCCGCAGGTCTGGGCGCAATTCGAGCGCTGGCTCGGCCAGCATGCGCCACGCCTGGCTGGCTGGGGGAGCTGGGGCGACTACGATCGCCGGCAATTGCTGCACGAGTGGCAACAACATGGGCTTCACAGCCTGCTCAGCGCCACGCCGCACCTGAACCTCAAGCAGGCGTTCGCCAAGGCCCGGCAACTGTCACGCCAGGTCGGCCTGAACCAGGCCCTGCAATTGTCCGGCCTGCAGTTTCAGGGGCAACAGCACCGCGCCTTGATGGATGCCCGCAACACGGCGCGCCTGCTGCCTCTGGTACTGCCCATCAAAGGGTGATGACGACACCAGAGCGCTTGGGCATACTGTCGGGCCTTTTCAGCCCAGCGGCGAGCGGTGCGTCAGCGCTGCTGTCGATTGCCTGGCCCCTTTCGCCCCCTTTCCGAGGAATCGCAGATGTTCAAGGTCAACGAGTACTTCGACGGCACCGTCAAATCCATCGGCTTCACCATGGCTGAAGGCCCTGCCACCATCGGTGTGATGGCGCCGGGTGAATACGAATTCGGCACCAGCCAACTGGAAGTCATGCACGTCGTCGCCGGTGCCCTGACCGTCAAGCTGCCGGGCAGCGAGAGCTGGGACACCTTCGCCGCTGGCAGCCAGTTCACCGTACCGGCCAACAGCAAGTTCCAGCTGAAGGTGGCCGTGGACACCGCCTATCTCTGCGAATACCGCTAAGTCATAGGGCGCCACGAAGAACCGGCCCCAGCGGCCGGTTTTTTCTTATCAGCATTACAGTTTCGGTGCGCGCGGCGCACCCTACTTCTGACACCCATTGACCCGCCAAGGACAGCCTCCATGCCCCGCACCGCCCTCTTCGCCCCTATCGCCCTGCTGGTGGTGGCCATGGTCTCGATCCAGAGCGGCGCCTCCCTGGCCAAGCATCTGTTCCCCCTGGTGGGCGCCGAAGGCACCACGACCCTGCGCCTGGTGCTCGGCGCGATCATTCTGTCGCTGGTGATGCAGCCCTGGCGGGCCAAGCTGGATCTGCGCAAATGCCAGGCCCTGTTCGCCTATGGCCTGGCGCTGGGCGGCATGAACCTGCTGTTCTACATGTCGCTGCAGCGCATTCCACTGGGCATCGCCGTGGCCCTGGAATTCACCGGGCCACTGGCCCTGGCGCTGTTTTCCTCACGTCGCCCGCTGGATTTCGTCTGGGTGATCCTGGCCATCGTCGGCCTGTGGATTCTGTTGCCGACCGGCGCCACGCAGAGCGCCATCGACCCGCTGGGCGCAGCGCTGGCCCTGGCCGCCGGTGCGTGCTGGTCGCTGTACATCGTCTTTGGGCAGAAAGCCGGCGCCCAACATGGCCGGCATACCGTCGCCCTGGGCACCTGGGTCGCGGTGCTGCTGGTGCTGCCCATCGGCGCCTGGCGTGTCGGCAGCGACCTGCTCAACGTCGATCTGCTACCCATCGCCCTGGGCGTGGCGGTGCTTTCCTCTGCCCTGCCCTATAGCCTGGAAATGGTCGCATTGACCCGCCTGCCAGCGCGCACCTTCAGCGTCCTGATGAGTATGGAGCCCGCCATCGCCGCCCTCTGCGGCCTGGCGTTTCTCGGCGAGAAGCTGCTCTGGGGTCAGTGGCTGGCCGTCGGCGCCATCATCCTCGCCTCGGCCGGCGCCGCCGCCACCATCCGCCCCCAGCGCTGATCAGGCATTCTGGCCGAACTGCAGCTCGGCCAGGCGCGCATACAGCGGGCTGCTCTCGATCAGCTCGGCATGAGTGCCAATGGCCGCCAGACGTCCCTGTTCGATCACCGCGATACGATCCGCCTGCTTGATCGTGGCCAGACGGTGGGCGATCACCAGCGTGGTGCGCCCGGCCATCAGCGACGGCAGTGCCTGCTGGATCAGGTGCTCGCTCTCGGCATCCAACGCACTGGTGGCTTCGTCGAGCAGCAGGATCGGCGCATCGGCGAGCAACGCGCGGGCAATTGCCAGGCGTTGACGCTGCCCACCGGAAAGCCCCAGGCCAGCCTCGCCCAGGTGGGTCTGATAACCCTGCGGCAGGCGCTGGATGAACTCATGGGCGTGTGCCGCTCTAGCAGCGGCCTCCACCTCCGCCTGGCTGGCATCGAGGCGGCCATAGCGGATATTGTCCTCGACCGAACCGAAGAACAGCGCCGGATTCTGCGACACCAGGGCGAAGCAGCTACGCAGCGCATCGGGATCGAGCTGATCGATGGCCACGCCGTCCACCAGAATGCGCCCGGCCTGTGGGTCGAAGAAGCGCAGCAGCAGGTCGAACAGTGTCGACTTGCCAGCCCCGGACGGCCCCACCAGCGCCAGGGTTTCACCCGCCGCCACCTGCAGGTCGATGCCATCGATGGCGTAGCTGTCCGAGCGCGACGGATAGGCGAAGCGCACACCCTGCAACTCGATGCGTCCCTGCACCGGCTGCGGCAGCGGTTGCGGCTGCTGCGGCGCGACTATGGCATTGCCGGCACGCAACAGCTCGGCGATGCGCTCGGCGGCGCCTGCGGCGCGCTGCAGCTCGCCGATCACCTCACTGAGGGTGCCGAAGGACGAGCCGACGATCAGGGCGTAGAAGACGAAGGCCGCCAGTTCGCCACCGGAAATGCGCCCGGCGATCACATCCATGCCACCGACCCAGAGCATCACCCCCACCGCCCCGAGCACCAGCACGATGACCACGGTGATCAGCCAGGAGCGCTGGGCGATGCGCTTGCGCGCCACCTCGAACGCCGCCTCGACGGACGTGGCGAAACGACGCTTGTCCTCGTCCTGGTGGTTGTAGGCCTGCACCGTCTTGATCTGCCCGAGCACCTCGCCGACATAGCTGCCGACATCGGCCACGCGATCCTGGCTCTGCCGCGACAGCGCGCGCACACGGCGGCCGAACAGCAGGATTGGCGCCACCACCAGCGGCAAGGCCAGCAGCACGATGCCGCTGAGCTTGGGATTGGTCACCACCAGCAGCACGCTGCCGCCGATGAGCATGATCAGATTACGCAGCGCCATCGACAGCGACGAGCCGATCACCGACTGCAGCAAGGTGGTGTCGGCGGTCAGCCGCGACTGGATTTCCGAACTGCGGTTGCTTTCGTAGAAGCCTGGATGCAGCTCGATCAAATGATCGAACACGCGCCGGCGGATATCGGCCACCACCCGCTCGCCGATCCAGGACACCAGGTAGAAGCGCATATAGGTGCCCGCCGCCAGTGCCAGCACCAGCACGAAGAACAGCCCCAGGGAGTGGCGCAGCGCCGCCGGCGACTGCGTGGCCAGGCCCTGATCCACCAGCAACTTGATGCCCTGGCCCATGGACAGAGTAATGGCCGCCGTGAACATCAGCGCCAGCATTGCGCCCAACACCCGCCCGCGATAGGGCGCGATGAAACGCCAAGCCAGGCGTATGGCGCCGCGCTGGCGGGAAGAAAGCATCGATGTCATGGCAGGTCTCAGGAGTCAGCAGTCGAGGGGGCTTCCGCCAGCCAGGCCAC
Source organism: Pseudomonas sp. GOM7 (assembly GCF_026723825.1). NCBI lineage: Bacteria > Pseudomonadati > Pseudomonadota > Gammaproteobacteria > Pseudomonadales > Pseudomonadaceae > Pseudomonas > Pseudomonas sp. GOM7. The sequence goes on from NZ_CP113519.1 coordinate 3,018,129, forward strand.
GGCGCACAGCGCCAGGGCAGCCAGGTTGGTGGAAAGCGGATTGAACGCCTGAAGCAACAGATGGGGACTCAATAGCGCGACATCAAGCAGCAGCACCAGCAATATCAAGCCCGCGACCAGCAACGGCCAGCGCTGGCGGCGTACCGTCAGCAGGGCGATACCCAGCAGGATCTCGGCAGTGCCCCCGACAGCGGCGATCAGCCCTGGCGCGAACCAGGGATGATCCGGCAAGCCATGGGCGCCAATCATCGCCACTTCGTCAGGGCTGAGCCAGAGGATCTTCGGCACCAGGCCATGCCAGAGGAATACCGCTGCCAGCGCCAGGCGAGCGAGCCAGGCAATCCGTACCAGGCGCTGCTCAGTCATGCAGAAAGCGCTCGGCGTGGTCGGCGCTGGGCAGCAGGCAGACCTCATGGCGGCCGAACAGGTGGTAGCGGTTCAGGGCAATACGCTCATAGCACCAGTCGCGCAGCGAGCGCGGAACTAGACGCAGCCAGGCCAACACCCGCCAAGGCCGGGGCAAGCGCGCAAGAATGCGCAGCAACGCGGTCGAGCGCAGATGCAGGCCCTGCTCGTCGATCAACGCCATGGTGTCGAAGTGATCGGTCGGTAAACCGTACCAGGCCAGCAACGCCTGCCCTTGGGCGGACTGCACGGACGCCAGGCGAAACTGCCGCGCAGGGTCGTGGCGGATAAGGAACTTCGCCCAGCCATTGCACAGCTTGCAGACGCCGTCGAACAGCACGACGCGCTCGCCTGCCGACAAGCCGGGTGGTAGCGATGGCTCCGTCATCGTAGGGCACTCGCCTGTTGCGCCTGCGGGCGGTATTGGCCAGTGATGCGGTAGGTGAAGAGGATGTCTTCCTCCTGCGTGCCGCGGCCGATGTTATGCAGGATCAGCGGCGCACCATTTGACGCCTGACGATCACTGACGATGCCGATATGAGTCAGGCCGCGCCCCAGATCCCAGGTGACGATATCGCCAGCCTGGTAAGCCGCAGGATCCTGACTGACCGGCAGCGACCAGCCCTGACGCTTGAACCAGGTCATCAAGTTGGGCACGCGACGGTGGTCGATATTGCTGTCCGGCCGGCTCAGGCCCCAGTTTCTCGGGTAGACGGCAAAATTGCCGCGCATGTCGCGATGCACTGCCTCCTGCAGGTCAAGCCCCTGCTGGCGCAGCGCGCGGATCACCACGTCGGTGCACACGCCGGTGGCCAGGGGCACGTCGCCGCCCGGATAGTTCAACTGGCGGTAGGCCGGGTCATAGCTCAGGGTCACGCCGACCTGCTTGCGCGCATCCAGCACCAGCCTGTCAGCCTCGATGGCCTGCGCAGCCAGGGCCAGCGCCCAGGCCAGCAGTACGACCAGCATGCGCATTGCGATCTCCTATCGACTCAGGGGGTAGAGCAACTCTTCCTTGTAACCTGCCCAGACCCGCACGGCATCGGGAAAGGCATCGTCCAGGGTCACGTCGCCGCTGTCCACCAGCAACGGCCTGCCCTCCAGCGTCGCCAGCTTGCGCTTAGTGGCGACCACGCGCAGGCGCTCCAGGCCGACGGCGCGCAGCACGCGCGGGCTGATCTGCTGGTTGCCACGGCCGATGATATGGCCCTGACCGCCAATCGCGGTCACCAGCAGATAACTCGGCCACCCCTCCACCAGGGCAAACAGCTCGGCTTCGTTGACGTCGCAGGCGATCACCTGGCCATCCTCGATCACATCCACGCCGAGCAAGGCGGTGTCCAGCCCCAGGTTCTGCGCCAGACCGTGCAAGGTCGAGCCGGGCCCGAACACATAGCGCGTGCCCGGCTCCCATTCGCTCTCCAGCCAGGCGGCCAGATCGGCCAGCACCAGCTCCTCGGACTCCATACCGCCCTGCTTGACCGCCTGCACGTAACCGCCCTCCTGCGGCACGCACAGCTCGCCATACCAACGCGCGGTCACGCGCCCCTCGCGCAGGGCAGCTTCGTCTATATCACGCACCTCGCCGCTGGCCAGACGCACCAGACCGCCCTCGACCAGGCGCGCGGTCAGTTCACCTGCTGCCCGCGGGCTGATGGCATAGACACCGGACTGGATCTTCACCCCGGCCGGAATGCCCAGCACCGGCTGCCCTTCCCTGACCACGGCACACACATCCCGAGCGGTGCCATCGCCACCGGCGAAGAGGATCAGCGCCACACCGGCATCCTGCAATTGCTGCACGGCGCGTCGGGTATCGTCAGCAGTGCTCGCGCCCTCGCCCAACTCCCCCAGCAGGCGATGCTCGAAGCCCATCTGCGCCAGAAGATCGCCCCCCATGGCGCCCGGGTAGCTGACGAACTCGATGCGCTCGCGCAGCGCCAGCAGTTGTTCCAGCGCCGTGCGCGTGCGCTGCGCGGCCTTGGGCTCGATACCCAGGGCCAGTGCCTGCTCGGCCACGCCGTCGCTGCCCTTGAGGGCAGCCGGGCCACCCAGACCTGCCAGCGGGTTGATGATCAGACCTATACGAAAACGCGACATGTATTCCTCGTTGCTCACAGGCTGGCATGCCGCCTGCTTGTACCCGTTGCGCGCTGCCAGAGTGACGGTTTTCCGTACACCACTGTCACCGCACGTTCATCCGGCGCCACTAGACTGCGCGCAGAACCGATGAGGAGACAGGCCATGAGCTTGCACAACACTGCCAATCAGCCGCAACACTCGAACAACCGTCCGCTGCCGACGCCGGTGGGCGGCTTCATCATCGATGCGCAGGGCCGCGAAGTACCGATCACCGAAGAGATGATCCAGCGTGCCTGCCAGTCGCTGGAGCAGAGCCTGCAAGGTCGCCCACAGAAACGCTGAACATCACCTTCCAGGGCTGCCGCGCCCGGCAGCCCTTTTTCCTGCCTACTCGCGCGGCACCAACTTGAGCGAGACGGAGTTGATGCAATAGCGCAGCCCGGTCGGGCGTGGCCCATCGGGAAACACATGGCCCAGATGGGCATCGCACTTGGCGCATTTCACCTCGACACGGTGCATGCCGTGGCTGAAATCATCCAGCTCGCGGATCACCCCGTCGCTGACCGGCTGGAAATAGCTCGGCCAGCCGCTGCCGGAGTCGTACTTGGCGTCGGAATCGAACAGTGCTTCACCGCAGCAGGCGCAGTGATAGACACCCGGCACCTTGCTGTCGTGGTACTGCCCGGTGAAGGGGCGCTCCGTGCCGCCCAGGCGGCAGACGTGGAACTGTTCATCCGACAGCTCATCTCGCCAGGCATCCAGGGGTTTATCGAGCTTGTCCACGGACGGCTTCCTCCTCGTAAAAAAGCCCGACCGAAACCTTTGCCAGGGTCAGGCTGCAACGTATCATTCGTGCGCAGTCTGTCACCCGTCCTGCACGCTGCCAAGGCTCGCCCCGGCGATACTTTTTGCAGCGTGATTCAGCGGGCTCTCCATCGATCGGGATTTCTCACATGCAGGTCAGCAAATCGAACAAGCTCGCCAACGTCTGCTACGACATTCGCGGGCCGGTGCTCAAGCACGCCAAGCGTCTGGAAGAGGAAGGCCACCGCATCCTCAAGCTGAATATCGGCAATCCGGCGCCGTTCGGTTTCGAGGCGCCCGAGGAAATCCTTCAGGACGTCATCCGCAACCTGCCCACCGCCCAGGGCTACAGCGACTCCAAGGGACTGTTCAGCGCGCGCAAGGCGGTGATGCAGTACTACCAGCAGAAGCAGGTTGAAGGCGTCGGCATCGAGGACATCTACCTGGGCAATGGCGTGTCCGAGCTGATCGTCATGGCCATGCAGGCGCTGCTCAACAATGGTGACGAGGTGCTGATCCCGGCTCCGGACTACCCGCTGTGGACCGCCGCCGTGGCGCTCTCCGGTGGCAAGCCGGTGCACTACCTGTGCGACGAGCAGGCCGGCTGGTTCCCCGACATCGCCGACATGCGCGCCAAGATCACGCCGAACACCAAGGCGCTGGTGCTGATCAACCCGAACAACCCCACCGGTGCGGTGTACTCGAAGGAAGTGCTACAGGACATCGTCGAACTGGCGCGCCAGCACAACCTGGTGATCTTCTCCGACGAGATCTACGACAAGATCCTCTACGACGAAGCCGTGCACATCAGCACCGCGTCACTGGCCCCGGACGTGCTCTGCCTGACCTTCAACGGCCTGTCCAAGAGCTACCGCGTGGCCGGTTTCCGCTCCGGCTGGGTGGCCATCTCCGGGCCCAAGCACAAGGCGCAGAGCTATATCGAAGGCCTGGACATCCTGGCCAACATGCGCCTGTGCGCCAACGTGCCGAGCCAGCACGCGATCCAGACCGCCCTCGGCGGCTACCAGAGCATCAATGACCTGGTGCTGCCCAACGGCCGCCTGCTGGAGCAGCGTAACCGCGCCTGGGAACTGCTCAACGACATTCCGGGGGTCAGTTGCGTCAAACCCATGGGCGCGCTCTACGCCTTCCCGAAGATCGACCCGAAGGTCTGCCCGATCCACAACGACGAGAAGTTCGTCCTCGACCTGCTGCTGTCGGAGAAACTGCTGATCGTCCAGGGCACCGCCTTCAACTGGCCCTGGCCGGATCACTTCCGCGTGGTCACCCTGCCCCGCGTCGACGACCTGGAGCAGGCCATCGGCCGTATCGGCAACTTCCTCAAGGGTTACAGCCAGTAAGCCGACATGGATCTGCAGATCGACGACTTCTACAAGGATGCGGCCAGCGGCCTGCTCATGCTCTATCAGGCCTTCCCGCGCAAGATGGCGCTGTACGTGGAAGACCTGATCGGCCGCGAGGAGCCTGACGAATTCGGCCTGCCCAGCAAGCGCCACCAGGCCTGCCTGGGTGCCCTGCTGTGGCTGGCCGAGGAAGGCTACCTGCGCTACGAGTCGACCATCGCCTATGACGCACTGGATCAGGCGGTACTCAGCGAAAAGGGCTTCCTGCGCCTGTCACGGGGCATTCCTCACGCCCTGCGTGAAGGCGAAGCACTGCCGCCGAGCGTGCGCCGGGTGCATGCCACCCTGGCCTTTCAACTGCGTGAAGCCCTGGCACAACAGCATGGGGAACGAATCGCCCGTCTCACCCGTCTGTTGTTCGAAAGCCAAGCGGGCAAGGCAAGCGACATAGTTTGAAATAGTCGCCAGTTGAAAGCCCAAGGGGTGCGCCCTTATATAGCCCGCATCGCTCGTACGTCTTTTCCCGTGAGGAGTCCGTTCACACCATGATGCGCATTATGTTGTTCCTGGCCACCAACCTGGCGGTGCTGATCATAGCCAGCATCACCCTCAAACTGCTGGGGGTCGACCGCTTCACTGGCCAGAACCATGGCAGCCTGCTGATCTTCTGCGCCGTGTTCGGTTTCGCCGGTTCGCTGGTATCGCTGTTCCTCTCCAAGTGGATGGCGAAGATGAGCACCGGCACCCAGATCATCACCCAGCCACGCACCCGCCACGAACAGTGGCTGCTGCAGACCGTCGAAGAACTGTCGCGCGAAGCCGGCATCAAGATGCCGGAGGTCGGTATCTTCCCGGCCTACGAGTCCAACGCCTTCGCCACCGGCTGGAACAAGAACGACGCCCTGGTGGCCGTAAGTCAGGGCCTGCTGGAGCGCTTCTCGCCCGATGAAGTACGTGCGGTGCTGGCCCACGAGATCGGCCACGTGGCCAACGGCGACATGGTCACTCTGGCGCTGATCCAGGGCGTGGTGAACACCTTCGTGATGTTCTTCGCGCGCATCTTCGGCAACTTCGTCGACAAGGCCATCCTCAAGAACGAGGAAGGCCATGGCATTGGCTACTTCGTCGCGACCATCTTCGCCGAGCTGGTGCTGGGTATCCTGGCCAGCATCATCGTCATGTGGTTCTCGCGCAAACGTGAGTACAAGGCTGACGAGGCCGGCGCCCGCCTGGCCGGCACTGGCGCGATGATCGCCGCCCTGCAGCGCCTGCGCGCTGAACAGGGCGTGCCGGTGCAGATGCCCGACAGCCTGGCTGCCTTCGGCATCAACGGCAACCTGAAGAACGGCCTGGCCGGCCTGCTGATGAGCCACCCGCCGCTGGAAGACCGCATCGAGGCGCTGCGCCGCCGCGGCTGATACCTCTCTCGCTACGCACAGGGCGACCCTCGGGTCGCCCTTTTTCATGGTTCTTCGGATTTCTGGGGAATGCTTGGTTGATACCGGACTGGCAATACGGCCTGTTCCGGATTGCCGCGTTTTTGCTGATATTTTTGGTTTCGCCCTCCCGGGCGAGTCACTTTTGTGGGGCAAAAGTAAGCAAACCCTCCGCCCGATCATCCGAGCTAGGCGCCCCCGCCCTGCTGCGCGAGGGTTCGTTACTCGCTTCGCTCGCCCTCCTGGGCGGGCTCTGCACGCGCCTGAACCCGAGGTAACCCAGAAGTAGCATGGAGTGCTTGAACATGGGTCAGCCTTAGGGCTGACCAAAACAACAGCCGCAAGAATGAAACTAGGCGAATGAAAGTTTTGGTTTAACTCGACAGCCACATCGCGCCTTCACAGCTACCAGAACACGCCGGGCGTACCTTGGAATGCCGGTTCGTTCAGGCGCGCGAATGGCCCCTTCAGGAGGGTGAGTGGAATCGTTGCGCAGAGGGGCGAGCGGCATGGATGCCGCGAGAGGCTTAAAGGGCCAGGGATGGCCCTTGTAAGCCGACCCTCGGAGCAGCGATGGAGCGAACGAACCCCGGCGCAGCCGGGGCCGGATGGCGGGGCCAAGCCTTTTTGCCTTCTTTTGTGGCGTTTGACAAAAGAAGGTCGCCGGGGGGCGAAACGGGAGACATCAGCAGAACGCCGATAAGCAACCTGAGCATCGAAAATCAAAACTCACTCACACAATTCTGCCAGTCCAGTGTGAGCATCTCACACAGAACCTTTTCACCGCAGATGGTAGACCACCTCATCCAACGCCTTGAGATCATGGCGAATGAACTTCCAGTTCCCCGCCAACACATCCTCACGCTGCAACTCGTCGACCACCCAGCGCCCCGAGAAATGCTCGCGCACCTCAGCATCGCCGACCGAGAACGGCGGGCCGTCCATGCGTGACTGCTCGTAGTCCAGGGTCACCAGCAGGCCCTGGCAGCCCTCCGGCAGAATCGCTCGCAGATGCGCCACATAGCGTTCACGCATGGCCGCCGGCAAGGCGATCAGTGCGGCACGATCATAAAAGGCCTGGCAGTCGAGCACATCCTCAGCACTCAGGGCGAAGAAATCGCCGCACCAGAGTTCGATATCGGCGGCACGGTAACGCTCGAATGCGCCATGAACCTCTATCTGGGGCTGCAAGCCGTGCTCGGCGAAGAACTCGCAAACGGCCTTCTGCGCCAGCTCTACCCCCAGCACCGCATGCCCCTGCCCAGCCAACCAGGCCAGGTCGAGACTCTTGCCGCACAGCGGCACCAGCACTTTCGCGCTGCTCTTTACGCCCAGGTTGGGCCAATGGCGCTGCAGATAGGGATTGACCTGGGCCTGGTGAAAGCCAATCTGATCGCGCGCCCAGCGCTCCTGCCAGAAAGCTTCGTGCATCTTTCCCTCTCAAATGGATGAACATTCACAACGGTAACGCCCAGACGCCTCGCCGGGGAAACCCTAACAGACGACGCCCGCAGGCGCCGACCAAAAGCATCGAAACAGCCGATAAGAATAGCGCAGAATATGCGTTATTCATCGATAGATAGCTCGGCGAGAATGAAGCCTCGTCACGGAGGTTTCCATGTTACCTGCGCTCTTCATCTCTCACGGCTCCCCCATGCTGGCGCTGGATTCCGGTGCCAGCGGTACGGCACTGGCACGCCTGGCCGCCGAATTGCCGCGTCCGCGCGCCATCCTGGTGGTGTCCGCGCATTGGGAGAGCGAGCAACTGCTGCTCACCGGCGCTGCCCAGCCGCAAACCTGGCATGACTTCTACGGCTTCCCGCCCGCCTTGTACGCGCTGCGTTACCCGGCCCCAGGCGCTCCCGAGCTCGCTGGCGAAGTGGCCGAGCTGCTCGGCGTGGCCGGCCTCAGCGCCGCCCTCGACCCACAGCGCCCATTCGATCACGGTGTCTGGGTACCGCTGTCGCTGATGTATCCGGCGGCCGACATCCCAGTGATCCAGCTCTCCCTGCCCAGCCGCCATGGACCGGCGCTGCAGACGCGCATCGGGCAGGCCCTGACCAGCCTGCGCGAACGCGACATCCTGTTGATCGGCTCCGGCAGCATCACCCACAACCTGCGCGAGCTGGACTGGCACGCCGGGCCGGACGAGGGCACGCCCTGGGCCAAGGCGTTTCGCCAATGGATGGTGCAACAGCTCGCTGCGAACGACGAGCAGGCACTGCATGACTACCGGCAACGGGCACCGGAGGCGGTGCGCAACCATCCGAGCGACGAGCATCTGCTGCCGCTGTTCTTCGCCCGTGCGGCTGGTGGTGCCTTCGCCATCGAGCACAGCGGCTTCACCCACGGCGCGCTGGGCATGGATATCTACCGTTTCGGCTGAACAAGGTCAGACTGCAAGCAGGTCGAACCTCTGCGGCAATGCCAGGGTCGATACCCATAGACCCTGCGCATACGGAGGTAGCGACATGAGTTTTCACTGGGATCTGATCGAACGCCTGCTGCACGAGGCACAGAACTCCGCCGGCCAGCCCTTCGCGCCACGGCGTTATGCCGAGGAGCTGGCCGAAGAGCTCAGCCAGGCCGGAAAAGGCGTCGACGACCTCGACCATTTCCGCGCGGAGGCAACCCATTACGAGGCCAGCCTGCTCAAAGGCGACTTCATCGCACCACGCCCGGAAAGTGAAGGCGGCAACGGCGAGAACTTCGTCCTGACCACTCGCGGCGCGCAGCTCCTGAGCCTGCTCGACAGCAGCATTCCCGGCAGCGAACGACCGCGTGAAGTGCTCGACCAGGCTGGCGAAGCAGCGCTGACACCCGAGGTGTTCGACCGCCTCGCCCAAGAGGCCACCCTCGGCGAAACGCAGTAAACGGCGCACCATGAAAAACGCCGCGCCCGGTCAACCGGGCGCGGCGTTCTGTGCAAGCAGCAGACCCGGCGCTACGCCGGGTAATGCCTCAGTCTTCGCGGTAGCGGCGCAGCTTCAGGGCCTTGCCGGCGACGCGAGTGTCCTTGAGCTTGCCGAGCAGGCGATCCAGGCCATCTTCCGGCAGCTCTACCAGGCTGAAGGTCTCACGGATCTGGATGCGACCGATGGCTTCGCGGGCCAGGCCGCCCTCGTTGAGGATGGCGCCGAGCAGGTTCTTCGCGGCGATGCCGTCACGAGTGCCCAGGGCGGTACGGCAACGCACGCGACCTTCGGCCAGCGGCAGCGGCGCACGACGCTCACGGTATTCACCGCGCTCGCCACCGCGTTCACCGTCACGCTCGCGACGCTCACGCGGCGCACCGCCAACACCCGGCACCAGCGGCTGCTCACGCTCCACGGTAGCCAGATCGAGCGCTTGGCCGTTGGTGGCCTTCTTCAGCAGCGCAGCGGCCAAGGCACGCGGGCTGCAGCCGATGTCAGCGGTCAGACGGTCGAGCAGATCGCCATGACTGGCTTCGGCCTCGGCCACCAGCGGCGCCAGGCTGTTGGTCAGCTTCTTGATGCGCGCATCGAGCACCTGCTGCGGGTTGGGCAGCTTGGCCTCGCCGACCTTCTGCCCGGTAACGCGCTCGATCACCTGCAGCATGCGCCGCTCACGCGGGGTCACCAGCAGCAGCGCACGGCCTTCGCGGCCGGCACGGCCGGTACGGCCGATACGGTGCACGTAGGATTCCGGGTCGTAGGGCATGTCGACGTTGAACACATGGGTGATGCGCGGCACGTCGATACCACGGGCAGCCACGTCAGTGGCGACGACGATGTCCAGGCGGCCATCCTTGAGCGAGTCGATCACGCGCTCGCGCTGGTTCTGCGCGATGTCGCCGTTCAGTGCGGCAGCCTTGTAGCCCTTGGCTTCCAGCGCGGCGGCCAGATCCAGGGTGGCCTGCTTGGTGCGCACGAAGGCGATCAGCGCGTCGAACTCTTCCACTTCCAGCAGGCGCAGCACGGCGTTGATCTTCTGATCGGCGTGGATCATCAGGTGCGCCTGCTCGATGCGCGAGACGGTCTGGGTCTTGGCGGCGATCTTGATGTGTTGCGGCTCGCGCAGGTGCTTCTCGGCGATGGCACGGATCGAATGCGGCAGGGTGGCGGAGAACAAAACGCTCTGGCGGCTTTCCGGCATGGCCTCGAAGATGATCTCCAGATCGTCCATGAAGCCCAGCTTGAGCATCTCATCAGCCTCATCGAGCACCAGGTGCTGGATGGTGGACAGCACTTTTTCATCACGACGCAGGTGATCGACCAGGCGACCCGGCGTGGCGACGATGACCTGTGCACCCTGGCGAATGGCCTTGAGTTGCGGCCCCATCGGCGCGCCGCCGTAAACGGCAACCACGCTGACACCCGGCATTTGCTTGGAGTAAGTCTCGAAGGCGGTGGCAACCTGCAGAGCCAGCTCGCGAGTCGGGGCGAGGATCAGTACCTGCGGCTCACGCTTGGCCGGGTCGATCTTCGACAGCAGCGGCAGGGCAAAGGCGGCGGTCTTGCCGGTGCCGGTCTGGGCCTGGCCGATCATGTCATGGCCGGCGAGGATCACCGGAATGGCCTGCGACTGGATCGGCGACGGCTCTTCGTAACCGACGGCGGTCAGAGCGGCGAGAATATTGGGGTGAAGTCCGAGTGCGGCGAAGCCGCCGATTTCCTGGGTCATGGGGTCTGCCTCTGTGCATCCGCAAAGACCCAGGAACAAAGGCTGCACGTGCCATGTAGGACCTTGTGGGTCACCCTGGCAGCCGATAGACGGGCATTTGCGAAAACGATGGATGAAACGTCAAGAGTAGTTCGCCGCAGCGAACCAGCAACGAAGCGGGGCTTCGCAGTAGTGACGAGGCCGTTTTGGCCGGGCGCGGATCATACAGGATTTTTTAGCCTGAGGGACAGGTTTTTCCGACGCCAAGCTGCTGTCGCTGCGTTAACTGGCCGGGCGCAGCAGATCGATCAATGGCTGCAACGAATAGCCCAGCCGGGGCGCCATCTCGCCAGCACGCAGTTGCAGCAGACCCAGATCCAGCTCCTGATCCAGGTCGGCGGGAATCAGCATCACCACGTTGCCCTCCTTCACCGGGCACTCCCAGTAATGGCGATGGAACAGGCCACGCAGCAGCGCCGCGCCCAGAGGCTTGCCGTCGTTGCCGGCCCACTGGTTGATGATCAGCCAACCGCCGGGGTTGAGCTTGGTCTGGCACTGCTCGAGAAAATTCCAGGCCAGGTGGCCAACACCCGGACCCTGGTCGGTATAGAGGTCGAGGAAGATCAGATCGGCGGTTTCCGCGCTGGGCAACAGCTCGATGGCGTCGCCGATGCGGATGGTCAGTCGCGGGTCGTCGTCGAGGCCGAGAAATTCCATGGCCAGGCGCGGCACGTCCGGGCGCAGCTCGATGGCCTCGACATCTTCCAGAGGCAGGAACTTCAGGCAGGCCTGAGTCAGGTTGCCCGCGCCCAGGCCGAGGAACAGGGCGGTCTCAGGCTTCTCATGAGCCAGGGCACCGAGCAGCATGGCGCGGGTGTAGTCGTACTCCAGCCAGGTCGGGTCGGCAGGAAAGACGCAGCTCTGCTCGATGGCATCGCCGAATTCGAGGAAACGATAGGCTCCGATCTGCACCACACGGATCACCCCGAAGGCATCGCGCACTTCGGCCAGCAGGACTTCGTCCAGCTTCTGCATCTCTTCGCTCGGCGGCAATCCCGGCATGTCCTTGCTCCTGAATGTCGTCCCTGAGCCACGCGGCCGGGTCACCGCTGCGATTGTCGGCCAAGCACTGCCGATGGTCACGCGATAATTACACGGCGAGCCGGCCGCCTTATCGGTTACCATGCGCGGCGCCTCAATCAGCCGCTAGAGATGCACCATGTCGCACGCCTGGAGCCCCGAAAGCTGGAGGGCCAAGCCCATCCAGCAACAGCCCGAATACCCCGACGCTGCCCACCTGGCACAGGTCGAACGAACCCTGGCCGGCTATCCGCCGCTGGTGTTCGCAGGTGAAGCACGCGAGTTGCGCCGCCAGTTCGCCGAAGTCACCCAGGGCCGCGCCTTCCTGCTCCAGGGCGGCGACTGCGCCGAAAGCTTCGCCGAGTTCTCCGCCGCGAAAATCCGCGACACCTTCAAGGTGCTGCTGCAGATGGCCATCGTCATGACCTTCGCCGCCGGCTGCCCGGTAGTCAAGGTCGGGCGCATGGCCGGCCAGTTCGCCAAGCCGCGCTCGTCCGGCAGCGAAACCCTCGATGGTGTCACCCTGCCCGCCTACCGGGGCGATATCGTCAACGGCATCGGCTTCGACGCCGCCAGTCGCGTGCCCGATCCCGAGCGCCTGCTGCAGGCCTATCATCAGGCCACCGCCAGCCTCAACCTGCTGCGTGCCTTCGCCCAGGGCGGCTTCGCCGACCTGCATCAGGTGCATCAGTGGAACCTCGACTTCATCGCCAACTCGGCGCTGGCCGAGAAGTACCACCAGCTCGCCGACCGCATCGACGAAACCCTGGCCTTCATGCGCGCGGTGGGCATGGACAGCGCACCACAGTTGCGCGAAACCAGCTTCTTCACCGCCCACGAGGCACTGCTGCTGAATTACGAGCAAGCCTTCGTCCGTCGCGACAGCCTCAGCGGTCGCTGGTACGACTGTTCCGCACACATGCTGTGGATCGGTGACCGCACCCGCCAGCTCGATGGTGCGCATGTCGAGTTCATGCGCGGCATCGAGAACCCCATCGGCGTCAAGGTCGGCCCGAGCATGGATGCGGACGAGCTGATCCGTCTGATCGACGTGCTCAACCCGGACAACGATCCGGGTCGCCTCAACCTGATCGTGCGCATGGGCGCGGACAAGGTCGAAGCGCACTTCCCGCGCCTGCTGCGCAAGGTACAGAGCGAAGGCCGCCAGGTGCTGTGGAGCTCCGACCCCATGCACGGCAACACCATCAAGGCCAGCAGCGGCTACAAGACCCGCGACTTCGCGCAGATTCTCGCCGAGGTGCGGCAGTTCTTCGCCGTGCACCAGGCCGAAGGCACATATGCCGGCGGTATCCATATCGAGATGACCGGGCAGAACGTCACCGAGTGCATCGGCGGCTCGCGACCGATCACCGAGGACGGCCTGTCCGACCGCTACCACACCCACTGCGACCCGCGCATGAACGCCGACCAGTCCCTGGAACTGGCCTTCATGATCGCCGAGACGCTGAAACAGGTGCGCCGCTGACTCAGCGCGCCCTGGCCAACGGCCAGGGCGCGAACCACCTCGCACTTCTTTCGTGCGATATCCGGCATAATGCCACCCCCTACGCGAGCACCCCAGCCGGTGCCTAAGACGCTACCAGCCGGAAAGGACTCGCGGCCAACACCTCCAACAAGGACGATGACCCATGCAACTGCGCACCACCCTCTCCGCTTTCGCCCTCTCCAGCGCCGTACTGCTGAGCGGCTGCCAAAACATGTCCCCCGACGCCATGCTGCAATCGGGCATGATGGCAGTGCAGGCCGCCACCCTCAGCGATGCCGAAGTCAAAAGCATGTCCGACAAGGCCTGCGCGCAAATGGATGCTTCCAACAGCATCGCCGGCCCGGACACCTCCTACGGCAAGCGCCTGAACAAGATCGCCGCCAACCTCGGCAACCAGGTCAATGGCACGCCGGTCAACTACAAGGTCTACCTCAATGACGAGGTCAACGCCTGGGCCATGGCCAACGGCTGCGTGCGCGTCTACAGCGGCCTGATGGACGCCATGAACGACAACGAGGTGGAAGGCGTGCTGGGCCACGAAATGGGCCACGTCGCCCTCGGCCACACCAAGAAGGCCATGCAGACCGCCTACGCCACCTCTGCCGCACGCAATGCCGCGGCTGCCTCGGGCAATGGCACCGTCGCCGCACTGTCATCCTCGCAACTGGGTGCACTGGGCGAACAACTGGTCAATGCGCAGTTCTCGCAAAGCCAGGAAAGCGCGGCCGACAACTTCTCCTTCGACCTGCTGACCGAACGCAACATCCCCCGCGAAGGCCTGGTCAGTGCTTTCGAGAAACTGGCCAAACTCAGTGGCGGTGAGAGCAGCATGTTCGACTCGCACCCAAGCTCCGCCGAGCGCGCCGAGAATATGCGCAATCGCCTGGCGGCCAAGTAAGGGCAAGGCTCAGGGGCTGCGCCGTGGCCCCTGAGCCCACAGGGAGACAGTCATGTCGACGCTGAGCAAATATCTGATCGCCGCTCTGCCACTCCTGCCGCTGAACACATGGGCCGATTACGACAAGCAATACCAGGACTGCCTGGACGCCAATGGCACGGTCAACAACTCCGTCGTCGCAATCTGCGCGGAAGGCGTATCGAACAAGGCGAAGCAGGAGATGAACCGCATCTATCAACAGCTTTTCCTGAAGTTCCAGGCAAGCGCGCAAGAAGATGCCCAGCAGTTGGAAGCGGCGCAAAAGGCCTGGCTGATCTATCGCAACGGCCAATGTGAATTGCAGGGCCGCCGTGTCGGCTCACCGATGTATCACTATTGCCCGATGAAGATGAATATCGAGCGCGTCAACGAACTGCAATTCCTGCTGGATAACGGCATCTAGCCGAACACCCCTCGCTGGCTAACACTCGGCGCCAACCACACCTCATCCAGCCCCAGCCAATGCGCCAGCACTTGCAGCGAATCGCTCAGCGCCTGGCGCGCCTCCTCACTCAATACCGCCTCTTCCAGATGCACGGCATGCACCGCCAGGCGTCCGGCCGCGCGCTCGCTGCGCAGATCCACTCGCGCCAGCAGGCGTTCGTGATGCAGAAATGGCAGCACGTAGTAGCCATACACGCGCTTGGCCTGCGGGGTGTAGATCTCCAGGCGATAGCGGAAGCCGAACAGCCGCTCGGTACGCTCGCGCTCCCAGATCAGAGAATCGAAGGGCGACAGTAACGCGCTGTGGCGCACGCGCCGTGGGATGTGCGGCTCACCACGACAGTAGGCAGTCTGTCGCCAGCCTTGCACCGTTACCGGCAATAGCTCGCCGGCTTCCACCAGCTCGGCGATACGCCGCTTGCTGTCACCGACCTCGAGCCGGTAGTAGTCGCGCAGATCCTTCTCGGTGGCCACGCCAAGGGCATCGGCCGAACGCAACAAGAGTTGGCGCTGCGCTTCATCTTCGGCCAGGTCGGTGTGGTTCAGCAGTTCGTTCGGGATGACCCGCTCCGGCAGGTCGTACAAACGCTCGAAGCCACGCCGCCCCGCTACCGTCACCTCGCCAGCAGCGAACAGCCATTCCAGCGCCGTCTTTTCCGCGCTCCAGTCCCACCAGGGCCCGGCCTTCTCCGTGCGCGTGCTGAGGCTGCCGGCGCCTAATGCGCCACGCTCGCGCACTGCCTGCAGCACGGCTTCTATCACATCGCGCCGTTCCACGCCGAAGCGCGCCAGGCCTGGATAGATGCCCTGTCCGTCCGCCGCTCGGCGCATGCGCCAGCGCAGCAGCGGGTAGAGTTCCAGCGGCAGTAGAGACGCTTCATGCCCCCAGTACTCGAACAAGCGTCGGCGCCGCGCACGGCCCCAGGCCAGCTCATCAAGGTGCTGCGCCTGGTAATGGCCCAGGCGGGAGAACGCCGGCAAGTAATGCGAGCGCACCAGAGCATTGACCGAGTCGATCTGCAGCACGCCCAGACGCTCGATCTGCGCCTGCAATTGCTTGTGGGCGATGGTGCCACGCGGCACACGACCGAAGCCCTGAGCTGCCAGGGCCAGGCGACGGGCTTCGGCGAGGGAAAGTGAGAGGGTCATGGCGAACCAGCCTAGCAGGCCGGCGCCGCGAACGCATGGCGAAAGCTGAAGGCCTGTTGTGTAGCACCATGCTCGCGAAGATGAGCCAGACGCTCGGCCGCCTCCACTACACTCGGACGATGCCCGGCCGGCACCCACCACAGCACCTGATGCGCCTGCTCGACACGCTCGAACCATTCACGGCGGCGCTTGAGCATCTCGGTATGGGCCGACTTGTAGACGTAATCGCTGAGGGATTGCACATCCTGCCAGACCGACATATTGACCAAGACTTCCTCACCGAAGGGGCGGATGGCCGTGGCATCCCCCGCCTCGTCCTGCAGGCGCCAGACATAGCCGGGCGCGGCTTCGGCCAGCGCATTGATACGTTCCAGATTGGCGACGAAGTCGGCCATCTCCGGCGACTCCAGCGGCGCTTTCATCCAGGCAATATTCAGTTGGGCCAAGTGATAAGTGGACAATCTCCAGCCTCCTTGCGGATCAGGGTTGCTGCGGTACACCGCGCCAGCCGGCCAGGCGTCGGCGCAGCCAGGCCTCGCTGCTGACCAGGGTAATGCCGCTGAGTACCAGCGCCGCGCCGATGACGAAGTTCAGGGTCAGCGGCTCGTCCAGCACCAGCACGCCGAAGGTCACTCCGAACAGCGGGGTCATGAAGGAGAACACCGCCATGTTCGAGGCCAGGTAGCGACGCAGCAGCCAGAACCAGGCCAGGTAGGTGAAGAACGACACCACCACGCCCTGCAACAGGATGCTGCCGATGGCCACGGGGCTCCAGCGCACCTGGCCGAGGTCGACCACCGCCAGCGCATAAGCGAACAGCAGGACGAAAGCCACTGCCAGTTGGTAGAACAGGGTCAGCCCGGCCGGCGCCTCGGACAGCCGCGAGCCGCGCACCACCACGGTGGTGGCGCCCCAGGCCATGCCCGCGCACAGCGCCAGCGCATCGCCAAGCAGAATGCCGCGGTCGATCCCGGCCCAGTTGCCGCCGACGCCGAAAGCCATCACCACGCCGCCGAAGCACAACGCGATGCCCAGCCACTGCAGGCGCCGCAGGCGTTCGCTGGGTAGCAGCAGGTGCAGGCCCAGCGCCGAGAAGATCGGCGCAGTATAGAGAAACACCGCCATGTGCGAGGCCGAGGTATGGCGCAGGCCGAGGGCGATAAAGAAGAACTCCAGCGCGAACAGCACCCCGGCCAACACGCCCGCGCGCCAGGTACAGCCCACCCAGCCCTGCCAGCCGCGCTGCCAGAGCAGCAGCAGGCCGACCAGCAAGGCGGCGATGCCCGAACGCAGGGCCACCTGCAGCATGGGCGCGATATCGGGGGCCGCCAGCTTGATCGCCACCTGCTGGCTACCCCAGATGGCACAGAGCAACAGCATCAACTGGAACAGAAACAGGTCGGCGCCCTTGCGTACCGCAGTCATCACTTCACTCCTTGGTTCATTTGCGCAGCGGATCATCCCAGAATGGCCGCTCGCTTTCCTGTATCACGTCCGCGCGGCTCAAGCCCAGATCCTTCAGCGCCGCCATATCCAGCGCGGCCAACTGACGGCGCTCACGTGCCAGTTGCTGCCAGCGACGCAGCACGCGCCAGACATTGAGCAACTTCGGCAAGCGCCCGGACGGCATGGCCGAAGCCATCGCATAACCTTTCTGACCTTTCATCTCATCGCCCTCCCTGTGGGGTTGGCGCTAGTCTCACGCCGGGCTTATGATCAATCCAACGAATGTTTCTTATGCAATCCATCTCGAGAGTTGATGAATGGCTTACCATCCCAGCATTGATACCGAATTGCTGCGCAGCTTCGTCGCCATCGCCGACACCGGCGGTTTCACCCGCGCCGCCGATGCGGTGAACCGCACCCAATCAGCGATCAGCATGCAGATGAAGCGATTGGAGGAAGACGTGGTGCAGCGCCCCTTGTTCGAGCGCGACGGCCGCCAGGTTCGGCTCACGCCCGAAGGCCAGGTGCTGCTGGGTTATGCGCGACGCATCCTCAAGCTGCATGGCGAGGTGCTCAACACCCTGCGCGAGCCACATATGGTCGGCGCCGTGCGCATCGGCACACCGGACGATTACGTGATGCGCTTTCTGCCGGAGATTCTCTCGCGCTTCGCCCAGGCCTACCCGCTGGTGCAGGTTGAGGTGCACTGCGAACCCTCCGGGCAATTGCTGCAGCGCCAGGATCTGGATCTGACCATCGTCACCCGCCAACCGGGCAAGGAGATCGGCCAGCTACTGCGCCAGGAGCGCTTTGCCTGGGCGGTGGCGCAGGGTTTCGCCCCGCACGAGCAGACGCCCATGCCGCTGGCGATGTTCAATGCCGACTGTTTCTGTCGCGAATGGGCGTGCAATGCGCTGGACGCGATGAGCCGCCCCTACCGCATCGCCTATACCAGCCCCAGCCTGTCGGCGATCTTCGCCGTGGTGCGCGCAGGATTGGCAGTGACCGCGCAACTGCAGAGCCTGATCACCCCCGATCTGCGCATTCTCGGCGAAGCCGAGGGCCTGCCGACGCTGCCGCTGACCAGCATCGTGCTGCTACGCAAGCAAGGCAGCCAGTCGCCAGTGACCGAGTGCCTGGCCGAGCATATCGTCGAGGGGTTCAGGCTCTAGCGCAGGGGGCAGCACAGCCTAAGACTTGCCGCTCGAGCACTTGGGCTCGACGGTGAACGTCCTGGAAACATCAACGGCGCCCAGGTGCTCCAGCGTGCGCCGGCCGATCAATACCGGATAGATCATCTTGCCGCGATTCTTCAGCGAGAACTCCTCGTTGTAGATGCGATCACCAATGCACATCTTCAATTTGACCACCGGGCGCCTTTCCGCACCGCCGGCGCCCCTGACCTTGACGTTCCTTTCGACACGCCGCTCGAAGGGAATGCTCAGCGTTTTTCCGCTCTTGCTGTCATTGGCTTCCACATTGAAACGCACCCAGTCCTCGCCATCCTTCTCGAAGCGCTCGAGATCCTTGGCATCCATCGACGACGTCAGGGCGCCGGTATCCAGCTTGATCTTCAGCGAAGCCCTTTCAGGCAACAGCAGCCCCTCCTCTACCCACCCATAGACGCGGGGAGATGGCGAGTTCGTCTTCGAGTGCACCGCTGGCGAAGACATCATTGCCAGCATCAGCGCTACAGCGGAAGCGGTTACAGGGGGCATGGCCATCGACAGCTACCTCGGTTGTGAAAAGTCCACCCTACTCGGGTGCAGGTCAATTTTTCGTCAAATGGCCTGCTCGCTTGTCACAAGCAAAGTAGAACCACCCTCTTGAGAGTGGCAGGGTCAGATTTCAGTTCAGTGCGGAGCGGGACGCCCTACACGCTGCCCAAAAGGCCACGCTCGTTACTCGGCGCGATCCACCCGGCTCATGGCCTGACGCTCATAGCGCGGGTAGAGATGGCTGACGCTGCGGATCAGCTCGTAGCGGCTCAGATTCACCTGGGCGAAACGCGTGGGGATTGGCGTGCGGATCAGCTCGTTCATCTCGGCGCCCTGCTCCGCGCCCTGGCGCAGCAGGCCATCGAGCCAACCCAGGTAGTCGCGCATCTGCACGAAAGGCGCGGCGTCCCTGGCCAGTGGCCCGTGACCAGGCACGAGCTGCTTCCAGGGCAGCGCTTGCAGGCGATCCAGGTCGGCCAGCCAGACGTCCAGCCCCGGCGTGTTCGGCGTGGTCAGGGCGCGCTGGTAGAACAGGATGTCGCCCGCGAACAACACCCCTGTGCGCTCGTCGAGAATGGCCAGATCCGCGCCGGTATGGCCGCTCAGCGCCAGTAGCTGCAGGCGCCGACCACCGATCTCAAGCACGCCCTCCTGCGCCTCTTCGGTGGGCAACACCACCTCGGTACCACGCATCCAGTCGCCCACCAGGCGGTACATGTTTTCCGCCATGGCATCGCCCTGCTCGGCTAGACGTTTCGTGGTGCCCGGCAAGGCGACGATAGGTACGTCGGTGAAGGCCTGGTTACCCAGCACGTGATCGGGGTGATGGTGAGTCAGCAGCACACGCAGCACCGGCTTGCCGGTGACCTTTTCGATAGCCTGATGCAGTGCCTCGCCATAGCGGCGCGAGGGGCCAGTGTCGATCACCACCACGCCGTCGGCGGTTTCGATAAAGCCGACATTGACGATATTGCCGCCGTTGTCCGCGGCGAAATTGTCGGTGCTGCCTTCCAGCAGCCAGACGCCTTCGGCGATCTGCCGGGGTAGCAGGTGGTAATCGAGGGCCTGGGCCAGGTTGGCGAGCAGGCAGGTCATCAATAGTATCCAGCGCATGGGGAGCACCCTTGGTGACTGGTGCGCGCAGCGCACCCTACGCCGCATCGTTCAGAACGCGGCCTGGAATTCGTTGCCGTTGTTGTCGCGCAGCCACAGCTCGGCGTGCTGGTCGCCACGCAGGTCGAAGGTCAGCGTCGGGTTCTCGCTGACCGCCGGGAACAGCTCCAGACGCCCCAGCACCTGGCCGTCAGGATCGCGCAGCTCGGCCCGTTCGATATAGAACTCGGGGATGCCACCGACCAGGCCGTTGTCCATCGGGTGCGACACCTGCAGGCGCAGGCGGCTGTCCTCGCCGCGCTGGAAGCGCTTGCCCAGCACCTGGCCCAGGCGCTCCTGCCAGCCGGCTTCGGCGCGCACCACACTGGGCGCGGTGCAGCCACCGCCGGCCGCCTCCACCCGTGCCGAGCCGATATGCCAGAGGCCGTCCTCGGTGAGCACCGCCGCACGAATCGGCGTGGCCTGTTCGACGCGGATGCGAATGGCCAAAGTCGGCTCCAGCGCGGCGCTGGGGGTGAAGTCGACAATACGCGGGATGGGGTTGAGCTCGGCCCAGGCGAGGATGCGTCTGACCTTGCCGCGATAGGCGCTGGCGTCGATCTGGATCGGCACCTGGCGCGCGTCCTCGGCGAAGGGCGGTACCTCGAGGCGTACCAGCTCGTCGAAGACGAAGGGTTCGCCATCGAGCAAGCGCTGGTGGTAGTAGTCCCACATCACCGAGGCCACCGGATCGGGCTCCGCCGCCTGCGTCTCCCAACTCCAGACGCACAGCGCCAGTACTATCAGGCCACGCCAATCCATCGCCCACCTCCGGCTCGCGCCCTATTGGTATTGTTCGGGCTTCTCGAAGCGCAGACCGTACTGCCCGTAGAGGCGCTCCAGCGAACCATCGAGAATCAGGTTTTCCAGTTGTTCTTCCAGGGCATAGGCCAGTTGTCGATTGGTCTCGTGCACCGCCATGCCGATTTCCCAGATCTGCCGGCCCATGTCTGGGTAGGCGTTCTCGGCCAGCGCCAGTTGCGGATCATTGGCCTCGTGCAGCAGCCAGTCCACCTCGCCGCGCAGGGCCATCACCGCGTCCACCTCACCGGCACGCATGGCAGCGCAGGCCAAGGTCGGCGACGGATAGTGACGAGCCTGCGAGCGCAGCAAGCCGTCCATCGCGGAGCTGAGGTAGAACGACGGCACGCTGTCCACCTCGACGCCAATGGGATGCTGCTGCAGGGCATTGATGCTCGGCACCTCGGCCAGGCGACGGCGGTCGAAGGCCAGTTGCCAGCGCTCGCGCTGATAGGGGCCGAACATCACCACGCGTTCGTTGACCAGCTCACCCAGTTCGTTGCGCATCTGCGCGTAGTCACGGTCGTAGGGCACGCGCAGCATCAGGTCGGCCAGCTCGCCCTGGGCGGTGACCCGGCCACGCCAGATGTAGTCGCGCAGGTCGTCGTCGAGCTTCTCGCCGGGCGGCGCCCAGATCACCTGCAGCGTTAGGCCTAACCCTTCAGCCAGCGCCTTGGCCAGCTCGTAGTCGACCCCACGCGGCTGGCCCTCCTGCTCGAAGCTGTAGGGCGGAAAGTTCTGGTACAGCGCCACGCGCAACACGCCCTCTTCCATGATGCGGTCGTAGTCGCGCACCTGTGCCTGGGCGCTACCCAGGCACAGCAACAGGCCGCTCAGCAGGATCAGGCGGCGAATGACCGCGAAGATCGTGAAGCACGAGCGCAGCAGATTTGGCATGAATCTCTCACTCCTCGACGTGCACGCTCTCCAGATAGCTGCGCACCGCCCACAGGGCTTCCTGGCTCAGGTAATCGGCCATCTTCGGCATGTACACCCGGCCATCGCGCACCGCGCCATTGATTACCCGCTCCTTGAACCACTCATCACCACTGGCTCCCGTTTCGAGCAGACGCAGGTCGGGGGCGATACCGCCGGACTTGGCTTCCAGGCCGTGGCAGGCGGCGCAGTTCTGGTTGTAGGCCGAGGCGCCGATCTCGATGGCGCGCGGGTTGCCACGGTAGGGGTTTTCTTCCAGCCATTCTTCACCCAGGGGTTCCAGGCCATCGGTGTTGACCGCCTGGGGCACCACGTCGCCGTGCGCCCAGAGCTGGGTGGACGCGGCCAGCAGCATCAGGGCCAGGGTGGATTGGATCTTCTTCTTGTTCATGGCTAGGACCTCATCGAATGCACGCCGAACAGCCCGTTTCGAGCTTGTGGCGTCCATCTTAGAAAGGCCCCCGCGCGCACCGAATCCTGCTTTGGTGGCCGCGTTCTAGTCCCTTGGTAGTAGGGCTTGGGTGGGGGTTTGGCTGATGCCTTGGCAGCAAGGCCAAGTCATGGGGCGACTGGGAAATCCTCCCGGCGAAGTCGGGAATTTTTCCGTAGGCGCGGAGGTGGCCGGGCACCACCATCGGCTTGCCACTGCGGCACTTTCAACTCCAACGGGAAGCACGACCATGACAACAAGAAACCTACCCAGCAGCCCTCGCCCCCTGGCCCTCGCCCTGATGCTGGCCGGCGGCCTGGCGCTGAGCCAGGGCGCGCTGGCCAAGCCGGTCACCTGGGAAGACATCGCCAATGACCACGCCACCACCAACAACGTGCTGCAGTACGGCATGGGCACCAACGCCCAGCGCTGGAGCCCGCTCACCCAGGTCAACGCCGACAACGTGTTCAAGCTCACCCCGGCCTGGAGCTATTCCTTCGGTGACGAGAAGCAGCGCGGCCAGGAATCGCAGGCCATCATCCATGACGGCGTGATCTACGTGACCGGCTCCTACTCGCGGGTGTTCGCCCTCGACGCCAAGACCGGCAAGCGCCTGTGGACCTACAGCCACCGCCTGCCCGACAACATTCGCCCGTGCTGCGACGTGGTCAACCGTGGCGCCGCCATCTACGGCGACAAGATCTACTTCGGCACCCTCGACGCCCGCGTCGTGGCGCTGAACAAGGACACCGGCAAGGTGGTCTGGAACAAGAAGTTCGCCGACCATGCCGCCGGCTACACCATGACCGGCGCCCCGACGCTGGTGAAGGACGGCAAGAGCGGTAAGGTACTGCTGATCCACGGCAGCTCCGGCGACGAGTTCGGCGTGGTCGGCAAGCTGTTTGCCCGCGACCCGGACACCGGCGAAGAAGTCTGGATGCGTCCCTTCGTCGAAGGTCACATGGGCCGCCTCAACGGCAAGGACAGCACCCCCACCGGCGACATCAAGGCACCGAGCTGGCCGGACGATCCCAACTCGCCCACCGGCAAGAAAGAGGCCTGGAGCCAGGGCGGTGGCGCACCGTGGCAGAGCGCCAGCTTCGATGCCGAAACCAACACCATCATCGTCGGCGCTGGCAATCCGGCCCCCTGGAACGGCTGGGCACGTACTGCCGACGGCGGCAACCCGCACGACTACGACAGCCTCTACACCTCCGGTCAGGTCGGCGTCGACCCCACCACTGGCGAAGTGAAGTGGTTCTACCAGCACACCCCCAACGACACCTGGGACTTCTCCGGCAACAACGAACTGGTGCTGTTCGACTACAAGGACAAGGACGGCAAGGTCACCAAGGCCACCGCCCACGCCGACCGTAACGGTTTCTTCTACGTGGTCGACCGCGCCAACGGCAAGCTGAAGAATGCCTTCCCCTTCGTCGACAAGATCACCTGGGCCAGCCATATCGACCTGGAAACCGGCCGCCCAGTGGAAAACGAAGGCCAGCGCCCACCCAAGCCCAAGCCGGGTGAAAGCAAGGGTGAAGTGGTGGAAGTCTCGCCGCCCTTCCTCGGCGGCAAGAACTGGAACCCCATGGCCTACAGCCAGGACACCGGCCTGTTCTACGTGCCAGCCAACCACTGGAAGGAGGACTACTGGGCCGAGGAGCCGCACTACAAGAAAGGCTCCGCCTACCTGGGCATGGGCTTCCGCATCAAGCGCCTGTTCGACGATCACGTCGGCATCCTGCGCGCCATGAACCCCACCACCGGCAAGGTCGTGTGGGAGCACAAGGAGCGCCTGCCGCTGTGGGCCGGGGTTCTGGCCACCAAGGGCAACCTGGTGTTCACCGGCACCGGCGATGGCTACTTCAAGGCCTTCGACGCCAAGAACGGCAAGGAGCTGTGGAAGTTCCAGGTCGGCACCGGGATCATCTCCCCGCCCATCACCTGGGAGCAGGATGGCGAGCAGTATATCGGCGTGACCGCCGGCTACGGCGGCGCCGTACCGCTGTGGGGCGGCGACATGGCCGAGCTGACCAAGCCGGTGGCCCAGGGTGGTTCCTTCTGGGTGTTCAAGCTGCCGAGCTGGGACAAGGCCAGCGCCCAGCGCTAAAGGCTGAACGCATGGCGCACGTAGGGTGCGCCATGCGCACCAGCTTCTCGCGTTGCAATCTCGCCCTCTGCACAGCGCCGTAGCCTGGGTTGAGCACGGCGAAACCCAGGGGCCTATTCCCCGGGTTTCGCGCCGCTCTACCCAGGCTACACAACTGCACTGCCCCATTGGTGCGCACAGCGCACCCTACATGAGGACTCGCCATGAACTACCTGCCTCTGCTTGTCCCGGTTCTGCTGCTGGTACTCGGCAGCCACGCCATCGGCGCCGAGACCGACAACGACGGCGTGCCGCAGATCAACGGCTGCCGCCTCGAACCCGACAGCAAATGCCCCAAGGCCGATCTGCGCGGTGCTGACCTACGCAACCTCGACCTGCGCCGCATGGACTTGTCCGGTGCCGATCTTTCCGGCGCCGACTTGCGCCACGCCAACCTCGACCTGGCCAATCTGGAAAAGGCCAAACTGCGCGGTGCCAACCTCACCCGCGCAAGCCTGCAACAAAGCAACCTGCGCCTGGCCGACTTCTCTGGCGCCAGCCTGGTGGCCATCGCCGGCTGGGGCCTGTTCGCCCAGGCTGCGCAATTCGAGGGGGCCGACCTGCGCGCCGCCAACCTGGAATTTGCCCGCCTCTCCGGGGCCAAGCTGCACGACGTGCAACTGCAGGCCGCCAACCTGGAAATGACCTGGCTGAGCAAGGCCGACCTCAAGGGTGCGCATCTGCAGGACGCCAACCTGCAGGAGGTGAAGCTCGGCGGCTCCAATCTGGAGAACGCCAACCTCAGCGGCGCACGAGTGCGCTTCGGCAACTTTCAGGATGCCAATATGCCCGGCTGTGTCGAGTGCCCCAAAGGCTGGGACTAAAACCCACCGTCCCCACACCCCGTAGGAGCGGCTGGGCGGCATTGCGCTTCAGCCGCGATCACACCTGAATATCGCGGCTAAAGCCGCTCCTACGCCCCACGCGAGCCCCAGGCTGAACCCCATCAGCCCCAGCGCGTAGGGTGGGCTTCAGCCCACCGACAGAGAGCACGGCTAACGGCAATCAGCACTCGCAGTGCGGTCTAACCGCGCCCCCGGCACAAAACACACTGAACCATGCCCCTTCGGGGCAATCCCTTCTTAGGTCAGAGCGAGGCCGTTCCAGGTGAGCGGCCATCCATCAACGACCCAAGAGGGATCTTCCGTGACCACCACTTCAAGCATCCACCTGAGTCCACCCAACCGCCTGCATGCCATTCTGCTTTGCGGCCAGATGCCGTTGTTTCTCGGTGCCCTGCTCAGTGATTTCGCCTACTACCGCAGCTATCAGATCCAATGGAGCAACTTCGCCTCCTGGCTGATCGCCGGCGGCATGGTCTTCGCCGGCCTGGCCCTGCTGTTCGCCCTCATCGACCTGTTCCGCGAACGCGGTAACGGACATGCCAGCACCTACTTCCTGCTGCTTCTGGCCACCTGGCTCGTTGGCCTGGTCAATGCCCTGGAGCATGCCAAGGACGCCTGGGCCGCCATGCCCTGGGGGCTGCTGCTCTCGCTCATCGTCGCCCTGCTGGCCTGCGTCGCCACCTGGGTCGGCCTCGCCCAACCACGCCTGGGAGATGACCGATGAACCTCGCCAAGCTACTACCCACCCTGCCCCTCGCCCTGCTGCTCAGCGCCTGCGGTGAAGACCCTGGCAGCCCGCAACAGACCACCGGCGCCCAACCGCAACTGCCCGAGCCCGCACGCGGGCTGCTACCGAGCATGAGCATCGCCGAACCAACGCCCTGGGGCGATCAGCAGCCGACCGTGCCGGAAGGCTTCAGCATCAGCGCCATCGCCACCGACCTGAAGATTCCCCGGCAGACCCTGGTGCTGCCCAATGGCGACATCCTCGTCGCCGAAGGCCGTGGCGGCAACGCGCCCAAGCTCAAGCCCAAGGACGTGATCGCCGGCATGATCAAGTCGCGCGGCACCACCTCGGTGGAAAGCGGCAATCGCCTGACCCTGCTGCGCGACGCCGACGGTGACGGCGCCTATGAACTGCAGACCGTCTTTGCGGAAAACCTCAACGCCCCTTACGGCCTGGCTTTGTATGAAGGCAATCTGTACGTGGCCAATCAGGACGCCCTGGTGCGCTTCGACTACAGCGAAGGCCAGACCCAGGCCATGGGCCCGCCCAGCAAGGTCACCGACCTGCCCTCGGAGATCAACCACCACTGGACCAAGGCGCTGACCGTCAGTGAGGACGGCCGCTACCTCTACGTCGGCATCGGCTCCAACAGCAACATCACCGAGCGCGGCATGGAGGTGGAAGCCGACCGCGCCATGGTCTGGCAGATCGACGCCGCAACCGGTGCCCACAAGCCCTACGCCACCGGCCTGCGCAACCCCACCGCGCTGGCCATCCAGCCGGGCACCGGCACCCTGTGGACAGTGGTCAACGAGCGCGACGAACTGGGCGAGAACCTGGTGCCCGACTACCTCACCTCGGTCAAGGAAGGCGCCTTCTACGGCTGGCCCTACAGCTACTGGGGGCAGAACGTCGACCCACGGATGAAACCGCAGAACCCGGACAAGGTGGCCAGCGCCATCGCCCCGGACTACGCCCTCGGCGCCCACGTCGCCGCACTGGGCCTGGACTTCTCCAGCGAAGTGATGGGCGAACGCTATGCCGACGGCGTATTCATCGGCGAGCACGGCAGTTGGAACCGTGAGGATCCGGTGGGTTACAAGGTGGTCTTCGTGCCCTTTGAGAATGGCCGCCCCTCGGGCGGCCCCATCGACTTCGTCACCGGCTTTCGCGGCGAAGACGGCAAGACCCGAGGCCGTCCGGTGGGCGTAACGGTCGATCCGCGCGGCGCGCTGATCGTCGCGGATGATCTGGCGAATACGGTTTGGCGGGTGGTGCGAAAAGGCGGCGAATAAGGCTGTGAGGGTGGAAACGGCAAAGCGTTTCCACCCTCGGCATCTGAGCTGCGGACATGGTGGACAAGCTTCGCGTTGTCCACCCTACATATCCCTTGCGTAGGGTGGATGACGCTTTTTTCATCCACCATTGGCGAGGCCAATGTCCGGGCTACCTGCTGCGATTGTTAGGAATCCTTTGCACTGACGAACTCCAAAATGTAGCTACCGTCATCTAAAAAGCCGAGAAGATCCTGTGCCGCATTTTGGAAGATCTCTTGAATAATGCCCTCAATGCCGTACCACTGTTCAGATCTTTCACGATCCAGATAAATTGCTTCATCCGAGAATTCTATACCTCCTTCTGCTGCGAGCTTGGCAAGCGAAAAGGCTTCCGCAAAGGTAATTGGAGTATCGAGCTTATGAGCCAAACGATTTCTAACATCATTTAAACCACGCAAAAAATCAGCTACACCTTTGCTAATTATCCCCCTAGACTCTGATGCATCAACCTTCCGCCTGAAGCTCCAATCAAAGTAACGTCCACCGTCACCCTCTTTGGGTTGAGTCTCTAGCATTTGTACTAAAATTGACTCAAGGACTAAATGTCCAGACATGAAAGCACCTAAAACCTCGTTTTCAAATAGCGAGGTTATGTGTTCAAGCTCAGGACGAACCCGATTCTCCCACGGATCTTTCACTCGAGGCTTCCTAATAATTATTAGATCACCGCCCACACCAATCCAACAGCAGAGAAGGCGACACAACTAACCACAGACATTCTTCAGAACGGAATATCATCGCTAAAAGTTGGTTCTGTATATCTCGTTATAGCATCAAGTCTTGAATGGAGGTTAGCTAGCGCAATTCTCTGTTTTTCCAAAGGCGCGCTGCGTAGAAAATGAAGAAAGGTGCGCAAAACGGATGTTGGAAAATTAGCTCGCCGGTAGTAATACTGCCCCTCAACCAATATGCGCAGAAGCGGCGCACAGTTAGGTAGTTCATCCTCCAGCATACAGTTACGATGAACTGTTTCGAGCTGAGCACGAATGCGATCTAAATCAACTGCATACTTAGCCCCTTCGGCAATTTTCGTAATATGCCCACTAACCTCATCTGCGAAATTTTTGTAAGCCTTGCGCTCTTCAAAATCAAACTCGATATCTTCAGAGAGCCGAAGACTAAGCTCATTTTTTGCATCAAAGAACGAACGCACACGCTCAGCTGGATTGCTACGACACATTCGCTCTAGGAGCGCTGCATGCTTGAACTGCTCAATTCCATTTTCAGCAATAATTTTCTGGAAGAGCTTTGCAACAAAATAAACCTCAGTCGCATGATCGTATATACCATCCGAAAACTCACCCGGCGGCTCACACCACCAGTTAAGACTAATACTCTTATCAAAATCGATGGTTGCACCTATACGCTTCCCGAAGCCCAGATCAATAATTTTTAAGGTGCCATCATTACGCACAAGAATATTCTGCGGCCTGATATCTCGATGCAAAATCCTGGTTGACTCAAGATACGCAAATCCATCAATTGCCTGAGCAAAAAGCTCATTAACAGTTTCAGGCCGAGAACTTAAATGATCCTCTATATCCAAACCCTGAACATATTCCATAAGAATATAGCCAGTCAATTTATCCGGATATAAATAATAATTAAACACACGAACCACGTTATGATGATGCACTTCGTGAAGGAGCTTAATCTCCCTAAGAAAATTTTTAAAAAGCTCTTGACGAAGCGACTCCGAGATAGGCGAATACTTCTTACAAACAAAGTCA
This sequence comes from Pseudomonas sp. GOM7, assembly GCF_026723825.1. Classification (NCBI taxonomy): domain Bacteria; kingdom Pseudomonadati; phylum Pseudomonadota; class Gammaproteobacteria; order Pseudomonadales; family Pseudomonadaceae; genus Pseudomonas; species Pseudomonas sp. GOM7. Next base: position 3,047,234 of record NZ_CP113519.1, read on the forward strand.
CTATCAATGAGATCATCATGAAGCAAAACGGTTTCTCCGCATGCTCCCTGCCCCAAGTGCTCTAAAAAAATATAATCCCGTCGACGAAGAAACGGAATCATTGATCCAGCGGAAGGTGATGATGCCATGGCAGCATATCTCGGGTTCTAAAAATTTATTAAAGGGCGACAGTGATTTGACACAGAATTTGCTCTAACACACCACACGGCAAAGCACAGCTTATTGCAATCAATTTACACCTAACCAACAGCTTGCGGCGAGCCTGCGGAGGATGTTCGATTTAGACCGAGCAGTAGAGTTAAAGCTATAGCAGAAAACACCTCAGCAAGCAGACCATTGCAGCCCGCCCCTCCCTCAAGCACTCTCCATCCCCACCCTTACCACCCCACTATCAATCGCCAAATGCACCAACTCCGCCTGCGAAGCGATCTGCAGTTTGTTCTTGACCAGCGTCTGGTAGTTGGACAGGGTCTTGGCGCTGATGCACAGCTTCTCGGCGATCTGCCTTGGTGGCAGGCCGCGGGCGAGCATGACGAAGATCTCGAATTCGCGCTGGGTCAGCTCGCGTAGGCGTGGGTCGAGGCCATCTGCGCTGGTGGGGTTGCAAGCAAGCTGGGTGGCCAGGGGTTGTTCGATATAGGCGTGGCCGGCGGCGGTGCGTTTGACCGCCTCCACCAGCACTTCCGGCGACGAGTTCTTGGTCAGGTAGCCGATGGCGCCGGCGTCCAGTGCCTGGCGCACCAGGGGCAGTTCGTCGTGCATGCTGAAGAACAGGATGCGCAGTTGCGGCAGGCGCTGGCGCAGGCGGCGGGTGGTTTCCAGGCCGCTGATGCCGGGCAGGCCAATGTCCATGATCACCAGGTTGGGTATCTCCTCCTGCACCCGCTGCAGGGCCTGTTCGCCGTCGCAGGCCTCACGCAATTGCACGTCCGGCAACAGCGCACGCAGCAGGCTTGCGTAGCCCTGGCGCACCACGGCGTGGTCGTCTACCAGCAAAACTTTCATGACGTTGCCTCCAGGGGAATGTTCAGGCACAACGCCCAGCCCGCTTGCGGGCGACTATGCAGGCGTAGCTCGCCGCCCAGGCTGCGGCTGCGTTCGCGCATCGAGCGCAGGCCGATGCCGGGGCGCAGCGGCAGCGCAGTGCCCTGGCCGTTGTCGCGCACCAGCAGGCGCAGGCCCTGGCCACGGCGTTGCAGGCGAATGCGCACTTCGCTGGCGTCGGCATGGCGGGCCACATTGGTCAGCGCCTCCTGCACCAGGCGATAGAGATGGGCCTTGCTCGCCAGCGGCAGGCTCGGCAGTCGCTCGCCCAGTTGCAGGCGGCAGCGAATGCCTTGCGCCTGCTGCCAGTCGGCGGCCAGTTGTTGCAACGCCGGGCCGAGTTCCAGGCGCTCCAGCACCACCGGGTAGAGGTCGCGGATCAGGCTGCGAAAGCCCTGCTGCAGGCGCTCGCAGTTGTCGTCCAGCAGTCGCGCGGTGTCCTCCACCTGTTGCGGGCGGTCGGCTATGACCTTGAGCAGGCAGGCCTGGGCGCGAATACCGCTGAGGTACTGGCCGAGGTCGTCATGCAGGGTCTGGCCGAGGCGTGTGCGCTCGCGCTCCTGCAGTTCCAATAAGGATTGGGTCAGCTCGGCGTTATCCGCCTGCACCTGCTGCAGGGTGATGGCCATGTCGTTGAAGTGCCCGGCCAGGCGCTTGGCCTCGGCCAGGCCGTGATCGCGCAGGCGGGTATCGAAGTGGCCGGCACCGACCTGGCGCAGGCCGGCGAGCAGTTCGTCCAGCACGCGGCGGGCGCGGCGCACGGCAAAGCGGATGGTGAGCAGGCTGAGGATCAGGGCGAAGGCGCTGAGCAACAGCAGTTGCAGCAGCGAGTCCTGGATTTCCTCGATTTCGTCATAGGGGTCGAGGGCAATATGCAGCTCACGGCCATCGGCCAGCGGCCAGGCATCGCTCACCAGCGTCGTCGAACCCAGCAGGCGTTCGGCGATCCAGCGCTCGACCAGACTCTTGCTCTGCGCCCTGGGCTGCTCGCCGGGGCGCAGCCAGCTCACGCGAATATGCCGCAGGTTGTCGGTCAGCTCCGGGCGCAGGCTGCCGGGGTTGGTGCGCGCCACTTCGCCGAGGTACTCGACCACTGCCTCGGCAGCCTGCAGCTCGCGCTGCACGTCGTGGCTGGCCTGGCGCAGCAGCAGCGCCAACCCGGCCAGGGTCACCAGCGCGAAGAGCAGGCTGACCACCAGGTTGATGCGACCGAGGGCGCTCATCTGCTTGACCCGGCTACTTGACCACGAAGTAGCCGAGCATGCCCTTGCCTTCCATGCCCTTGGCGTAGAAGCGGTATTTGCCCGGTTTGACCGGCAGGAAGAAGATTTCCGCCTGGCCGGCGTCCTCGAACTCCAGTTCGGTGAGGGTCATGGCCTTGACCTCCACGCCACCGGCCTCGACCTTGCGCAGGTAGATCGATGTGGCGAACTCTGGCGCCTGGAAGGCGTATTCCTTCTGCCCGTTGGAGATGATCTTGAGCTGATAGGCCTGGCCGGTTTCCAACTGGTACTCGCTCTGCGACATGAAGTAGTCACTGTCGTCGTTGCCCAGCACCAGGTCGGGCAGCGCCACCGGGCGGCGGGTCATATCGCCGGCGGCGTGCAACTGGTCGATGCCGAGCAGGCTGATGATCAGCAACAAAGGCAGCAGCAGGGCCTTGAAAATACGCATGAAGGTCACCGTTATTGTTATTGGGCGGTGCCTGCCATGCTAGGAAGTAAAGCCCCACACCGGGTTACTACCTTGGTACTACCAGGCTGGTACTTTGGGCAGGTTGGCCGCGCCAATTGGCGTGACGGACTACGACCTTCGTAGGTGGCGGGCGCTACCTTGGGCATATTTCCCGAGCTGGCCGCCCTTCCTATGCTGGCGGCATCCTCCGATGGAGCCACCCCATGCGCCTGCTCAGCCACGCCCTGCTCTGCCTGTTCGCCAGCCTCGGCCTGAGCCTGAGCCTGAGCGCCAGCGCGGACGAGCTGCAGGTGCGCATCGGCTACCTGGCGCATCAGCCACTGCGTGGCCCGCTACTGTCCAACGTCATCCCCGAACCCACCGACGCAGGGCGCCGTGGCGCCGAACTGGCGATCATCGACAGCAACAGCACCGGGCGCTTTCTCAAACAGCAGTTCGAGTTGCACAGTGCCGAGAGCGACCAGGCCGATGAGTTGCTCGCCGCTGCCGAGCAGCAGCACCAGGCCGGCATTCGCCTGTTCGTGGTCAACGCCCCGGTCGCCACCCTGCGCCTGCTCAGCGAACGCCTGCCGGACAGCCTACTGTTCAATGCCGGCAGCGCCGACGATGGCCTGCGCCGCGAGCAATGCCTGGGCAACGTGCTGCATACCCTGCCCAGCCGCGCCATGCTGGCCGATGCCCTGGCACAGTTTCTCGCCGTGCGCAAATGGACGCGCTGGCTGCTGGTGACCGGCACCACCGCAGACGACAGCGCCTACGCCGACGCGCTCAAACGCGCGGCCAAACGCTTCGGCCACAAGATCGTCGCCGAGAAGCCGTGGAGCTTCGACAACGACCAGCGCCGCAGCGCCCAGGCGGAGATGCCGCTGTTCACCCAGGCTGGCGAATACGACGTGGTGCTGGTGGCCGACGAGCGCGGCGACTTCGGCGAATACCTGCCCTACAACACCTGGCTGCCGCGCCCGGTAGCCGGCACCCAGGGCCTGACCCCCACCGCCTGGCACAAGACGGTGGAAACCTTCGGCGCCGCGCAATTGCAGAAGCGCTTCGAGGCACTGGCCGGGCGCTGGATGAACGACCGCGACTTCGCCGCCTGGATGGCCGTACGCAGCATCGCCGCTGCCGTGACCAAGCTACGCGCCGCCGAGCCACAGGCGATTCGCACTCTGGCGCTGTCCGCCGACCTGCCGCTGGACGGCTTCAAGGGCCGCAAGCTGAGCTTCCGCCCGTGGAACGGCGAGCTGCGCCAGCCTATTCCGCTGGTGCACCCGCGCGCGCTGGTGAGCACCTCGCCACAGGACGGTTTTCTCCACCCCAGCAACGAGATGGACAGCCTCGGCTATGACCGGCCTGAAGTGAGCTGCGATCTGGCGAGTACATCTGACTGATGGTGCGCACAGCGCACCCTACCCACACCGAGCCGTAGGGTGCGCCGCGCGCACCAAATGCCGCCCAAGACAACAACAAGAGGATCAACCCCATGCGCCTGACCCGTCTCGCCTGCGCCGTCGCCTTCGGCCTGGCCTGCCACTCGGCCCTTGCCGCCACCGCCTACGTGTCCAACGAGAAGGATGACAGCATCAGCGTCATCGACCTGGACAGCCTCGAGGTCACCGCCACCCTGGACGTCGGCATGCGCCCGCGCGGCCTGTTGCTGTCTTCCGACAACAAGCTCTTGTACATCTGCGCCAGCGACTCGGATCGCGTGCAGGTGATGGATCTGGCCACACGCAAGATCATCAAGGAGCTACCCTCCGGCGCCGACCCCGAGCAGTTCGCCCTGCACCCCAACGACCGCTGGCTGTACATCTCCAACGAGGACGATGCGCTGGTCACGGTGGTCGACACCCAGAGCGACGAGGTGCTGGCGCAGATCGACGTGGGCGTGGAACCCGAAGGCATGGCGGTGAGCCCGGACGGCAAGTGGGCGGTCAACACCAGCGAAACCACCAACATGCTGCACTGGATCGACACCAGCACCCAGCAACTGGTGGACAACACCCTGGTCGACCAGCGCCCGCGCCACGTCGAGTTCGACAAGGATGGCAAGCGTCTGTGGGCCTCGGCAGAGATCGGTGGCACGGTAACGGTGCTGGACGTGGACTCGCGCCAGGTGCTCAAGGTGCTGAAGTTCGCCATCAAGGGCGTGCACCCGGACAAGGTGCAGCCGGTGGGGGTCAAGCTGACCGACGACGGCAAATACGCCTTTATCGCCCTCGGACCGGCCAACCATGTGGCCGTGGTGGATGCCAAGACCTACGAGATTCTCGACTACCTGCTGGTGGGCCGGCGCGTCTGGCACCTGGAATTCACCCCGGATCAGAAGCGCCTGCTGACCACCAACGGCGTCAGCGGCGACGTGTCGGTGATCGACATCGACAACCTCAAGGTGAGCAAGTCGATCAAGGTCGGCCGCTACCCCTGGGGCGTAGTGGTGACGCCATGAACGCCCTCGAGGTGAGCGGCGTCGGTTTCGCCTATGGCGCGCGCCAGGCACTCGACGGGCTGGACTTCGAGCTGGCGCCGGGGCGCTTCGGCGCCCTGCTCGGCCCCAACGGCGCTGGCAAATCCACGCTGATCGCCCTGCTCACGCGCCTCTACGACCTGCAGCAGGGCGATATCCGTATCTTCGGCCACAGCCTGCGCGACGAACCGCGCCAGGCGTTGCGCCAGCTCGGTGTGGTATTCCAGCAGAGCACGCTGGATCTCGACCTGTCGGTGCAGCAGAACCTCGCCTACCACGCGGCATTGCATGGCATGCCGCGTCGCCAGGCACAGGCGCGTATCGACGAAGAGCTACTGCGCCAGGATCTCGCCGAGCGCCGTCACGACAAGGTGCGCACGCTCAATGGCGGCCACCGCCGCCGCGTGGAGATCGCCCGCGCCCTGCTCCATCAACCGCGCCTGCTGCTGCTCGACGAGGCCAGCGCTGGGCTCGATCCGGCCAGCCGCCTGGCGCTGGGCCGGCACGTGCGCAACCTGTGCCGTGAGCAAGGCCTGTGCGTGCTGTGGACGACCCACCTGCTGGACGAGATCGAGTCCAGCGACGACCTGCTGATCCTCCATCGTGGCGAGCGCGTGGCCTGGGGCAAGGCCAGCCAGTTCGGCGATGACCTGGCCATCAGCTTCGCCCGCCTGACCGGCGACGAGGCGCTGGGTCGGGGGCATGTGCGCGAGGCGTTGCGGCCGAAACGTGGCGGCGACCACGACGATGATGAAACAGCCGCGGTGCGCACGGCGCACCCTACGCGAGGTGCGCGCTGATGAGTGCCTACTGGGAATGCCTGCGCGGCATCGTCCTGCGCGAATGGCTGCGCTTCGTCCTGCAGCGCTCACGCTTTCTCAGCGCCCTGGTGCGCCCGCTGCTCTGGCTGCTGGTGTTCGCCGCCGGCTTTCGCGCCGCGCTGGGCATCGCCATCATCGAGCCGTACGACACCTACATCACCTACGACACCTACATCGTGCCGGGCCTGGCCTGCATGATCCTGCTGTTCAACGGCATGCAGGGCTCGCTGTCGATGGTCTACGACCGTGAGATGGGCAGCATGCGCGTGCTGCTCACCAGCCCGCTGCCACGGGCCTTCCTGCTCTCTGCCAAGCTGCTGGCCACGGCGCTGATCTCGCTGTTGCAGGTCTACGCCTTCCTCGCCATCGCCTGGGTGTATGGCGTGCAACCGCCAGCCTGGGGCCTGCTCGCCGCATTGCCGGCGCTGCTCTTGGTGGCGCTGCTGCTCAGCGCCCTTGGCTTGCTGCTGTCCAACGGCATACGGCAACTGGAGAACTTCGCCGGGGTGATGAATTTCGTCATCTTCCCCATGTTCTTCCTGTCATCGGCGCTGTACCCACTGTGGAAGATGCGCGAGTCCAGCGAGTGGCTGTACTGGCTGTGCGCGGTCAACCCCTTCACCCATGCCGTGGAATTGGTGCGCAACACGCTGTATCTGCGCCTGCATGTCGAGGCACTGCTGATCTGTGTCGGCCTGACGCTGCTGCTCACCCTGCTCGCAGTGGTCAGCTTCAATCCGCAGCACGCGGCGCTGCGCAAGGCGGGATAGGTGCGCATCCATTGGCGCCTGTGCGGTCAGGATCGCCAATGAATTCGCGCCTGCAAAAACACCGGCACGCCCCATGACAGGCTCAGCTGCCATCCCCCTACTACTTTGGTACTGCTTTTCCTCTCCATCGTCGAATTCCCAAGCCTGCGACCATGGCCTGTAATACCCGCACAAGAATAAGTAGAGAACTCGCCATGAAGTACCGTCTGCCTGTGCCTGCAGGCCTGATGCTCGTCTCGCTGCTATTGGCCAACCTGGTGCACGCCGAAGCCCTGTTCGATGCCGAGGGCTATCGCAGCGGCCAGTACCGCAGCCCCACCCCGACTCATCTGGAAGGCGTGCAGGTCCTCGATACCCCCGCGTTGCAGAAACTGCTCGCCGCACGCCCCGCTACCCGCCTGATCGATGTCTACCGCCGCCCCTGGGTGCAGAACCGCTTCGTCGAGGACACACCCCACGCCAACTTGCCCGGCAGTCTGTGGCTAGCCAATGCCGGCGACGGCAATCTGGGAAGCCTCTGGCAGCGCTATTTCGCGCACCATCTGCAGCAGGCAAGTCAAGGCGACATGCGCCAACCCTTCGTGTTCTACTGCCGCTCCGATTGCTGGCTGAGCTGGAACGCCGCGCGCCGCGCCCAGGCCCTGGGCTATCGCGAGCTGTACTGGTACCGCGACGGCGTCGATGCCTGGGAACAGGCCGGCCTGCCCCTGGTGCCGGCGCAACCGGCCGAGATGCCGCACGCTTTCCTCACGCCCGCCGCCACACCATAATCACGACAACGAGGTGCAAGGCCATGTACAAGATTCTGATTGCCGACGACCATCCGCTGTTTCGTGAAGCCATCCATAACGTCATCGCCGACGGCTTTCCCGGCAGCGAGATCATGGAAACAGCCGACCTGGACAGCGCCCTGGCGCTGACCCAGGAACACGATGACCTGGATCTGATCCTGCTCGACCTGAACATGCCCGGCATGCACGGCCTGGGCGGCCTGATGAACCTGCGCAACGAGGCACCGACCATCCCGGTGGTGATCGTCTCCGCCGAGCAGGACAAACAGGTGGTGTTGCAGGCCATCACCTACGGCGCGGTGGGTTTCATCACCAAGTCCTCGCCTCGGGCGCAGATGACCGATGCCATCGGCCAGATCCTCGACGGCAACGTCTACCTGCCGCCGGACATCATCCGCACGCAGAAGAGCGGCAGCTCGCGCCCACACCACGATAACCCTAGCATCGCCCCGGAGCTGTTGCAGGCGCTGACGCGCAAGCAATTGCTGGTGCTCGAACGCATGACCAAGGGTGAATCGAACAAGCAGATCGCCTACAGCCTGGATATCGCCGAAACCACGGTCAAGGCGCATGTCTCGGCCATCCTGCGCAAGCTGGGGGTGCACAACCGGGTGCAGGCGATCCTCTCGGCCGGTGACATCGATTTCGCCGCCTACCTGCGGCGCTGAGCGCTGTGCTAAAACGGCGGCTTCCTCATCAGGAGCCGTCTCTATGCTGATCCGCCCCTTCCAACTGGCCGACCAAGCCGCCGTCATCGATCTCTGGCGGCGCTGCGACCTGATTCGTCCCTGGAACGATCCGTACAAGGACATCCAGCGCAAGCTCGCGGTGCAACCCGAGCTGTTTCTCGTCGGCGAACTCGATGGTGCCCTGGTCGCCTCGGCCATGGCCGGCTACGAAGGGCATCGCGGTTGGGTCAACTACCTGGCGGTGTGCCCCGACAGGCGCAAGCAGGGCCTGGCGCGACAACTGATGCAGTATATCGAGGAAAAGATGCTTGCCCTGGGTTGCCCCAAGCTGAGCCTGCTGGTGCGCAATACCAACCAGCAGGCCCTGGCCTTCTACGAGCGCCTCGGCTACCAGGTCGATGCTTCGGTAAGCCTGGGCAAGCGCCTGATCAGCGACGAGTGATGGGCTGCTTCATATACGCAACTGGCCCAGGCTCTGCAGCACGCTGGCGCCAGTGAACAGCATCAGTACCTGTTCCTCGGCCAGTGCGCGAATGGCCTCGCGCCGCTGCGGCTGGCCGATGTAGTCCAGCGATAGCTCGAACAGGTTGCGGCTGATCAGCCCCGACACCTGGCGCACGGTGTCAGCACTGACGATCCCCGGCAGCAGCTCCAGCTCGAGCAGATCCTCGGCCATGTCACTGGCGAAATCGTCCATCACCTGGCGCAGCGCCTCGCGCAACACCGGCGAAGCACCATGCAGTTCACGCACGCCGATGATGAAGGCCTCGGGGTGCTCGGCGGCAAAGTCGAAGAACAGCTTCACCGTCTCGTGGCAGACCCGCCGTCCACGCCCGAGGTCGATGCCCAGCAGCTTGGGCAGCATCGCCCCCTTGTCGCTCACGGCCCGCTGCGCCGCTTCGCGGCGCAGGTCGCGCAGTGGCTGGCGCAACAGCGTGTTGATCTCTTCGATGATGGTCAGACCGAGGTCGTCGACATCGCGAAAGTGCCGGTAGAAGGTGTTGGGGTTGAGCCCCGCCTCGCGCGCCAACTCGCGCAGGCCCAAGCTGCTCAGGCTGCGATGGGTCGAGGTAAGGCGTAACGCCGCCTCCAGCAACAGACGCTTGCCAGGTGCGGCCACGGCCCGTTCGCGCAGTGAGGTATCGTCGTCCTGCATGCTGACCCCTACCTAAAGTTGGTTTGTCGATTGGCTGGATTGCCAAGGAGTATACACATGTCTACCTTGGTAGACAGATGTAGACACCCACAATAACGACAAGCAGGAGTCACTCCATGAACGCGTCCGTGTCACCGCTCCCGGCGACCCGCCACTGCAAGATCGCCATTCTCGGCAGCGGTTTTTCCGGCCTTGGCATGGCCATTCGCCTCAAGCAGGAGGGCGAAGAGAATTTCCTGCTGTTCGAGAAAGAGGCCGGCGTTGGCGGTACCTGGCGGGTGAACAACTATCCGGGGTGCGGCTGCGACGTGCAATCGCACCTGTACTCCTTCTCCTTCGAGCCGAACCCGAACTGGACGCGGATGTTCGCCAGGCAGCCGGAAATCAAGGCCTATCTCGAAGGGTGCTGGGAAAAATACCGCCTGCAGGACAAGACCCTGCTGGGCACCGAAGTGGTGGAGATTCGCTGGGACGAGCAGGCCGAACTGTGGCACCTGAAGGATCGCGCCGGCCAGCGCTACAGCGCGCAATTCGTGGTGTCCGGCATGGGCGCCCTGTCCACTCCCTCGATCCCCAAGCTCAAGGGTCTGGAAAATTTCACCGGTGAGGTCTTCCACTCGCAGCAGTGGAACCACGACTATGACCTGAGCGGCAAGCGCGTGGCGGTGATCGGCACCGGCGCCTCGGCCATTCAGTTCGTGCCGCAGATCCAGAAGCAGGTGGCGCGCCTCGACCTCTACCAGCGCACTGCGCCGTGGATCATGCCCAAGCCGGATCGCGCCATTCGCGACGACGAACGCAGCCGCTTCAAGCGCTTCCCACTGGCGCAGAAACTCTGGCGCGGCGCGCTCTACAGCATGCTCGAAAGCCGCGTGATCGCCTTCGCCTTCGCCCCGCGCCTGCTACGCCTGGCCCAGAACATCGCCAAGCGCTACATCCACAAGCAGATCAAGGATCCGGTGCTGCGTGCCAAGGTCACCCCGGACTACACCATGGGCTGCAAGCGCGTGCTGATCTCCAACGACTACTACCCGGCGCTGGTTCAGCCCAACGTCGAGGTGATCACCGACGGTATCGCCGAGATCCTGCCCCATGGCGTGCGCACCGCCGACGGCCAGGAGCGCGAGGTGGACGCCATCATCTTCGGCACCGGCTTCACCCCCAGCGACCCGCTGCCGCGCGGCACGGTGTTCGGCCGTGGTGGCGTCGACCTGCTCGACACCTGGCCCGAAGGCCCGGAAGCCTACAAGGGCACCATGACCGCCGGCTTCCCCAACCTGTTCTTCCTCATGGGGCCGAACACCGGCCTCGGCCATAACTCGATGGTGTACATGATCGAGTCGCAGATCCACTACGTGCTCGGCGCCCTGCGCCTGCTCGAAGAAGGCCAGTTGCAGAGCCTGGAACCCAAGCGCGCGGTGCAGGACGCCTTCAACCACAAGATCCAGGGCGCGGCCCGCAATACCGTGTGGAATGCCGGTGGCTGCATGAGCTGGTACCTGCACCCGGTCAGCGGACGCAACTGCACGGTATGGCCTGGTTTCACCTGGCGCTTCCGCATGCTCACCCGTCACTTCGATGCACCGGCCTACCACTTCAGCCGCAAGAACGCTGCACATCCAGCGCAGAGCAATGCCATTCACAGCCAGGAAGCCCAGGAGGCCAGCGCATGAAATCCTTCGAGAACAAGGTTGCCGCCATCACGGGTGCCGGCTCCGGCATCGGCCGAGCCCTGGCCTATCATCTGGCGCGCCAGGGCTGCCATCTGGCCCTGTCGGACGTGAATGTCGAGGGCCTGCACGAAACCGCCGAACAGGCACGCAAGCTTGGCGTCACCGTCAGCGCAACGCGGGTCGACGTCGCCGACCGCACCGCCGTCGAAGCCTGGGCTGGGCAGGTAGTAAGCGAGTTCGGCCGGGTCAACGCCATCTTCAACAATGCCGGCGTGGCCCAGGGTGGCACCGTGGAAGGCAACGACTACGCCGACTACGAGTGGATCATGGGCATCAACTTCTGGGGTGTGGTCAACGGCACCAAGGCCTTCCTGCCACACATCAAGGCCAGCGGCCAGGGCCATGTGATCAACGTTTCCAGCGTCTTCGGGCTGTTCTCCCAACCGGGCATGAGTGGCTACAACGCCAGCAAGTTCGCCGTGCGCGGCTTTACCGAATCGCTGCGTCAGGAACTGGACATGGCGCGCTGTGGGGTTTCCGCCAGTTGCGTGCACCCTGGCGGCATTCGCACCAACATCGCCAAGACCGCACGGATGAACGACAGCCTGGCCAATGTCACCGGACAGGACATCGAGAAGGCGCGCCAGCAGTTCAACGATCAGTTGCTGCGCACCACGCCGGAACAGGCGGCCAAGGTCATCGTCAATGGCGTACTGGCCAACAAGCGGCGCATCCTCATCGGTGGCGACGCCCATGCCCTGGACTGGATGCAACGCAGCATGCCGGCGGCGTACCAGCGCCTGGTCACCTTCAGCATGGGCCTGGCCGCTCGCTTCGCGCCCAAAGGCGCGCGCAAGGCACGCGAAGCGACCGAGTAACACACTGGCAACCGCTTGACCGTTCAGCTAAGCGGTATGACCTTAGGGCCCGTTGAGTAACGGGCCTTCAAAATCTTCACCGTCCCTGGTCATGATGACCTTGGACGGTGAGGTCTCAATACATGGGATTTCCCAACACACCGCAGACACCCAGCACAGCAGCTTGTCAGGCCCGGCTCCCTTAGTTTCACCTCCGAGATCCATCCCAATCACTGGCACATGCCTTGCTTCGCCAGAGGGTAAAGCGTCCTCCAATGGCGGAAAGACGCATTCGACAATGGCGTCGTACCCGCCGGCCGTGACAGGCTGGCTGGACGACGCTTTTTTATGGCCTGGCCATCCAGGTCACCCCGGATGTCGAGCAGGAACGATGCCTCATGAGTGAACATGACACCCCGCGCAATGACGCCCTGGCCTGGAGCCATGGCAGCGATGCACCGGAAAAGAGCGCCCTGAACATCGGTTTCATGGCCTTGAGCGATTCCGCCTCGGTGATCGTCGCCGCGACTCAAGGCTTTGCCGAAAAGCATGGCCTGAGCCTGCGACTGCAACGCCAGGCATCCTGGTCTGCCCTGCGTGATCGCCTGGTCAACGGCGAGCTGGATGCAGCCCACAGCCTCTACGGCCTGATCTATGGCGTGCAACTGGGCCTCGGCGGCGCACCGGCCACCGACATGGCGGTGCTCATGGGGCTGAACCAGAACGGCCAGAGCATCAACCTCTCGCATGGGCTGCAACAGGCCGGCGTGACCAGCAGTGAGGCACTGCGCAAGTACGTGCACCAGCATGAAGCAAAACTCACCTTCGCCCAGACCTTCCCCACCGGCACCCATGCCATGTGGCTGTATTACTGGCTGGCCAGCCAGGGCATCCACCCGCTGCGCGACGTGCGCAGCGTCGTGGTGCCGCCGCCGCAGATGGTCGAGCACCTCAAGGCCAGGCGTATCGACGGTTTCTGCGTCGGTGAACCCTGGACGGCCAAGGCCGTGGAAGACAATCTCGGCTGCATGCTCACTACCACCCAGGCGATCTGGCCGGATCATCCGGAAAAGGTACTGGGCTGCACGCGCAGCTTCGTCGAAGAGAACCCCAAGACGGCACGGGCCCTGATCAGCGCGGTACTGGAGGCCAGCCGCTTCATCGACGAGAGCGAGGAGAACCGCCGTGGCACGGCGCAACTGCTGAGCGGCAGTGCCTATGTCGACGCGCCGCTGTCGGCAATCCTGCCGCGTTTTCTTGGCCAGTATCAGGACGGCCTCGGCAATGCCTGGCAGGACGCCCATCGCCTGCGCTTCCACGCCGATGGCGCGGTCAACCTGCCCTATCTGTCGGATGCCATGTGGTTCATGACCCAGTTCCGTCGCTGGGGCCTGCTGCGTGATGACCCGGATTACCTGGGAGTCGCCCAGGCCGTTCAGCAACTGCAGATCTATCGCCAGGCGGCGGAAGCACTGGGCGTCGCCTGCCCCGAGCCCATGCGCGGTTGCGCTTTGCAGGGCGGCCCCTACTGGGACGGCAGTGATCCGGCCGGTTACGCCCGTAGCTTCGCCCTGCATGCCCTGGCCGACGCGCCAGCGCTCAGCGCCTGATCATCTGGAGAGCTGCCATGCTGCGTATCCTGCTGATCAATGACACACCGAAAAAGGTCGGCCGCCTCAAGAGCGCCCTGACCGAAGCCGGCTTCGAGGTGATCGACGAGTCCGGCCTGACCATCGACCTGCCGGCGCGGGTGGAAGCCGTGCGCCCCGATGTCATCCTCATCGACACCGAGTCTCCGGGGCGTGACGTGATGGAACAGGTGGTACTGGTCAGCCGCGACCAGCCTCGGCCCATCGTCATGTTCACCGACGAGCACGACCCCGGCGTGATGCGCCAGGCGATCCAGAGCGGTGTCAGCGCCTACATAGTCGAGGGCATTCACGCCCAGCGCCTGCAACCGATCCTCGACGTGGCCATGGCCCGCTTCGAGAGCGACCAGGCCCTGCGTGCCCAGTTGCAGGCCCGCGAGGCGCAACTGGCCGAACGCAAGCGCATCGAATTGGCAAAGGGCCTGCTGATGAAGATGAAGAGCTGCAACGAGGAAGAGGCCTACACCCTGATGCGCCGCCAAGCCATGAGTCGCCAGCAGAAGCTGATCCAGGTGGCCGAACAGATCATCGCCATGCACGACATGCTGGGGGGCTGAGACCTGACGGTCGGGTAAAAAACAGTCGAACCTTGCGTACCTCTCGCCACTCTCTGACTAGGCCTGTTCAGGCAGGCCTTTTCATTCAGGGAGCGTAGAGTTGCAGTCGCCACAGGCGAGCATGCGCGGCCCGGCAACGAGGACGAAAGCATGCAAGCACTCCCGTCACGCGCATTGAGCATCCAGTGGTTCGGCACTGCCCTGTGTGGCTGCCTGCTGGCCGGAAACGGCCATGCCGAGCTGTACAGAAGCGTTTCTCCGGGCGGCAACTTCGCCCTGGACAACTGGAATCTCACCGTCCCCCAGGACGCCGATGGCAGCACCGAAGGCACCGCGATCACCGCTCGCCCCGACCAGTTGACCGGCCCCTATGGTTACAAATCGCGCTGGTTTCGCACCGATGCGCAAGATGGCGCCATGACCTTCTGGGCTCCCATCAATGGCGCCACAGCCGGCGGTTCCAGCAGCCCACGCGCGGAACTGCGCGAGATGCTCGACCCCAGTAACCTGTCCATGACCTGGAGCGGCGCGGGCGAGTCGGTGCAGGACGCCATGCTCAGGGTGACGCAGGTTCCGCAGGACGGCATCGTCATCGTCGGCCAGGTTCATGGCTACCGTAGCGCGCCCTTGATCATGGTCTATTACCGCTACGATGCCGCCCGCCAGACCGGCCGGGTCATCGCCAAGCTGCAGGGACTACCGGAACAGGGGCCACCCTTTACCACCCATACGCTGGCCAACGACATCGACCTAGGCGAAACCTTCAGCTACCAGATGAGGGTCAGCAAGAACGTGGCGACGGCCTCGGCCAATGGCGGGCCGAGCGCCCGCATGCCAATGGATCCGGCCTGGAACAGTCACACCTTCTACTTCAAGGCCGGCGCCTACCTGCATATGCATGGCGACAGCGCCAGCGAAGGTGCCCGCGTCAAGTTCTATCGCCTGGCTGCCAGCCACCCCAACGATGGGCTTGCGATCACCAGCGTTGCAGCCCTGCCCAACGCCCGTGCAGGCCAGGCCTATCAAGCCCGCCTCCATAGCAGCGGCGGGCGTGGTGGAGCCACCTGGCGCCTGGTCAGCGGCCATCCCCCTGCCGGCATACAGTTGTCCCGCGACGGCACGATCAGCGGCAGCCCCGAGGCTTCGGCAGTCTCCGCCACGGCGCACTGGTTCGTGGCCCAGGTGCGCGATGTGAACGGCAATACCCTGCACAAGAAGTTCTCCATTCTGGTCGGAAACTGAGCAACGCCATCTGGTTCGGCCCGCGCCTTTGGCAGGGCCGCCCTGCTGCTGCATGTGAAGCAAGCGCTGACAAGCAACTCCCACCGTTCCACTTGCGGCTTGGCGCTTGAAGCTTGCGGCTAAAAAGGCTTATCTTCGCCGTCGGCCACAGCAGTGGCCAACGTCGCTCGGACGGTTCCGGGCGCTTACGTACCCCGAGGAAATCATGGCCGAA
The DNA here is from genome assembly GCF_026723825.1 of Pseudomonas sp. GOM7. NCBI lineage: Bacteria > Pseudomonadati > Pseudomonadota > Gammaproteobacteria > Pseudomonadales > Pseudomonadaceae > Pseudomonas > Pseudomonas sp. GOM7. The sequence continues at coordinate 3,062,856 of NZ_CP113519.1, forward strand.
AACGCCAAGCGCCGCTTTGCGCGCATAGATCGTCTCCCCCCTTATGTCTTCAACATCACCGCCGAACTGAAGATGGCCGCGCGCCGTCGCGGTGAGGACATCATCGACTTCTCCATGGGCAACCCCGACGGGGCGACACCGCCGCACATCGTCGAGAAGCTGGTGCAGGTCGCCCAGCGTGAAGACACCCATGGCTATTCCACCTCCCGCGGCATTCCCCGCCTGCGTCGCGCCATCTCGCGCTGGTACCAGGAACGCTACGACGTGGGGATCGATCCGGAAAGCGAAGCGATCGTCACCATCGGTTCCAAGGAAGGCCTGGCACACCTGATGCTGGCCACTCTGGATCATGGCGATACCGTGCTGGTACCCAACCCCAGCTACCCCATCCACATCTACGGTGCGGTGATCGCCGGCGCCCAGGTGCGTTCGGTGCCGCTGGTACCGGGGGTGGATTTCTTCAACGAGCTGGAACGCGCCATCCGCGAATCGATCCCCAAGCCGAAGATGATGATTCTCGGCTTCCCCTCCAACCCCACCGCGCAGTGCGTGGAGCTGGACTTCTTCGAGCGCGTGGTGGCCCTGGCCAAGCAGTACGACGTGCTGGTGGTGCACGACCTGGCCTATGCCGATATCGTCTACGACGGCTGGAAGGCACCCTCGATCATGCAGGTGCCGGGCGCCAAGGACATTGCGGTGGAGTTCTTCACCCTCTCCAAGAGCTACAACATGGCCGGTTGGCGCATCGGCTTCATGGTCGGCAACCCGGAACTGGTCAGCGCCCTGGCGCGGATCAAGAGCTACCACGACTACGGTACCTTCACCCCGCTGCAGGTGGCAGCCATCGCCGCCCTGGAGGGCGACCAGCAATGCGTGCGCGATATCGCCGAGCAGTACCGCCAGCGCCGCAACCTGCTGGTCAAGGGCCTGCACGAAATCGGCTGGATGGTGGAGAAACCCAAGGCGTCGATGTACGTCTGGGCCAAGATACCCGAGGCCTACGCACACCTGGGCTCGCTGGAATTCGCCAAGAAGTTGCTGGCCGAGGCCAAGGTCTGCGTATCACCCGGCCTGGGTTTCGGCGACTATGGCGATGACCACGTGCGCTTCGCCCTGATCGAGAATCAGGATCGCACCCGTCAGGCACTGCGCGGCATCAAGGCCATGTTCAGGGCCGATGGCCTGCTGCCGGCGAAGAAGGCCAAGGCCGAGCAGGAGTGATGTGGAAGGGGCGCCAGCGATGGCGCCCCTTTCGTTTTGTTCAGCCGGAATAGTCCAGCGCCGTCCAGTTACGGCTAAGCCCCTGCGACAACACACACTGTGGGCTATCCAGTTCCTGATTGTGCAGCAGCGTGGTATCCCCTTCCGCTTCGCCAAGACGCTCGGTGAGCCACTGCAACCTGCCGCAATTGGGGGTTTCGATCACATAGCTGGCCGCGATGCTGGAGTGATGCCCCGGCAGATGGACCACATCCAGCACACGCCCCGCCTCTTCCACGCGTCTCCCGTCGGAAACCAACACGGCCCAGGCCTGTTTGCCGTCGATCACCAGGTAGGCGCCATTGGCCTGTGGCCGCTCCATCTGCGGCTGCGCACAACCGCCGAGCAGGGCCAATAGCACAATCGTCACAAGCATCTGTTGCATTGTTCATTCTCCTTTACCAGAACGCCCGTCAGGGGGATTGGGCGGGTGGATGTCGCTGCGATGGCCTAACTATTACGCGATACTGTTTATTTGTACAGTACTTTTCGGATAGGCTTGCAACCACTGATAAACGAGCAAGGCACAGGAGCATCATCATGCTGGACGTACTGCAAGTGAAACATCAGGTCAATCGCATGCCGCTGGAGCGCGTGCGCGCCATGGTCGAAGAGCTGCAGCGTGAAGGCCTGGTGATGGAGGGGCGCACCCCCTTCAACCGTACCCATTTCAATACCTGCTTCGCCGAAATCGAGGCGCTGCTGCAACGCGCCGGCTATCACCGGCAACTGGACGTGGTCGGCTATCAGGGCCTGGCCTATGCCCTGTTCGACCCTGCGCGCTGGGAGGCGGTGGAGGTGTTGCGCTGGCTGCGCGACTTCGTCGAGGAGTCGCGCAGCGTCCCGGCCTCCTGAACGCGCCTCAAAAACGTTCAGCGCAGGCATCGGGTGCACGGCATTGGCCCCGCACAGGGCCTTCTCGGGCGCTGCCCGCTGCGCCTCGTGCGGCGCAGGTGACTGATTTGCAAGGCAATCGCCTCGCTTATCGGGGCTGGCGGAAAAACTGGCAAGCACTTTGCTAATTCCCCTTCAGCATCCTGCGTAGCGCGCCAACGGCGGCGGGCCGAGGATCACGGACAACGGCGTCCGTCGGATCACCTTCCTCCCAGCGAGGCGATCTGACGCACGCCGTTTTTTTGCGCCCGAAAAAAGAGATCAGCCCATGACCGATCGTGATTCGAAAAAAGCCGTAGACAGCAGCCGCCGTAATTTCCTCAAGCAATCCATCGCCATGGCCGGGGCCATCGGCGGTATCGCCGCCCTGGGGCTGTCGGCCCCGGCCTCGTTGCGTAGCGCCGCCTGGGCGGCCGGCTCCGACGCGCCGGAGAAGGCCGCGCTGAAGGTGGGTTTCATCCCGCTGACCGACTGCGCCTCGGTGGTGGTGGCCGCCACCCAGGGCTTCGGCGAGAAATACGGCCTGACCATCACCCCGAGCAAGGAGGCGTCCTGGGCCGGTGTGCGTGACAAGCTCAACACCGGCGAACTGGATGCTGCCCATGTGCTCTACGGCATGATGTACGGCGCCCAGCTCGGCCTGGCCGGCCCGCAGAAGGACATGGCCGTGCTCATGAGCCTGAACCAGAACGGCCAGGCCATCACCCTCTCCAAACAACTGCGCGAGGCCGGCGTGAGCAACGGCGCGCAACTGGCCGAACACATCAAGAAAGGCGGCAGCCCGCTGACATTCGCCCAGACCTTTCCCACCGGCACCCACGCCATGTGGCTGTACTACTGGCTCGGCAGCCTGGGCATCAACCCCATGAGCGACGTGAAGACCATCGTTGTGCCGCCACCGCAGATGGTCGCCAACATGCGCGTCGGCAACATGGACGGCTTCTGCGTCGGCGAGCCTTGGGGTGCGCGGGCGATCTTCGACAAGATCGGCTTCACCGCCACCACCACCCAGCAGATCTGGCCGGATCACCCGGAGAAGGTGCTCGGCACCACCCGCGCCTTCATCGAGCAGTATCCCAACGCCGCTCGCGCGCTGATCATGGCCGTGCTCGACGCCAGCCGGTTCATCGAGGCCAGCGAGGAGAACCGCAAGAGCACGGCCAAGCTGATTGCCGGCAAGGCCTACGTCAACGCGCCGGTACAGGTGATCGAGCCGCGCTTTCTCGCCCACTACGAGGACGGCCTCGGCAACAGTTGGCAGGACGAGCACGCCATGGCCTTCTGCAAGGACGGCAGCGTCAACTTCCCCTACCACTCCGACGGCATGTGGTTCCTCACCCAGTTCAAGCGCTGGGGCCTGCTCAAGGAGGCCCCGGATTACGCCGCCGTGGCCGCCCAGATCAACCAGACCGTGCTTTACGCCGAAGCCGCCGGCGCGCTCAAGCTGGCCGTGCCCGGCAGCCCGCTGCGCAGCAGCACGCTGATCGACGGCGTGGTTTGGGACGGCAGCAACCCGGCTGCCTACGCCGACTCCTTCGCCATCAAGGCCTGACCGGAGGTGGACATGAATGCGCCCCTGAAAACACCCCTGCAGCCCGTCGCCAAGCCGCGCCTGTCGTCGCGGCTGCCCAGCGCCGCGGCCCTGGGCAACCTGTGCAAGGCCGGCATCGCGCCGCTGCTGGGTATCCTTGCCTTCATAGGCTTCTGGTCGTTGCTGGCGCAGTACAGCGAGGGCCTGCCCGGGCCGTTGAGTACCTGGCAATCGGCGCTGGTGCTGTTCGCCGATCCCTTCTACGACAACGGCCCCAACGACATGGGCATCGGCTGGAACATCCTCAACTCGCTCGGCCGCGTCGGGGTCGGTTTCGGCCTGGCGGCGCTGGTGGGCATCCCGCTGGGCTTCGCCATCGGCCGCTTCGCCTTCCTTGCCGGCATGCTCGCGCCGATCATCAGCCTGTTGCGTCCGGTCTCGCCACTGGCCTGGCTGCCCATTGGCCTGCTGGTGTTCGAGGCCGCCGGCCCGGCCTCGATCTGGGTGATCTTCATCAGCTCGATCTGGCCAATCATCCTCAATACCGCCGCCGGCGTGGCCAGCGTGCCGCAGGACTACCTCAACGTTGCCCGCGTGCTCAAGCTGTCGGAGTTCAAGGTGCTGACGCGCATCCTCTTCCCCGCCGTGCTGCCGCACTTGATGACCGGCATCCGCCTGGCCATCGGCGTGGCCTGGCTGGTGATCGTCGCCGCGGAGATGCTCACCGGCGGCATCGGCCTGGGTTTCTGGGTGTGGGACGAATGGAACAACCTCAACGTCGAGCACATTCTCATCGCCATCATCATCGTCGGCCTGGTGGGCCTGGCACTGGAGCAGACACTGCTGCTGATCGCCAAGCGCTTCGACTACGCCAGCTAAGGAGACGAACATGGACAAATTCGTGGAGCTGACCGGCGTCAGCAAGCACTTCGACACCAGGAAAGGCCGCTTCCAGGCGCTGACAGACGTCAACCTGAGCATCGCCCGCGGCGAGTTCGTGGCGCTGATCGGCCACTCCGGCTGCGGCAAGTCGACGGTGCTCAACCTGATCGCCGGCCTGCTGGAAGCCAACGAGGGCGGGCTGATCTGCAACGGCCGCGAGATCGACGGCCCCGGCCCCGAACGCGCCGTGGTGTTCCAGAACCACAGTCTGCTGCCCTGGATGACCTGCTTCGGCAACGTGCATCTGGCCGTGGAACGGGTGTTCGGCGCACGCGAAGGCAAGGCCCAGCTCAAGGCCCGCACCGAACAGGCGCTGAACATGGTCGGCCTGGGTCATGCCATGCACAAGCACCCGAACGAGATCTCCGGCGGCATGAAGCAGCGCGTCGGCATCGCCCGCGCCCTGGCCATGGAACCCAAGGTGCTGCTGATGGACGAGCCGTTCGGCGCCCTCGACGCCCTGACCCGTGCGCACCTGCAGGACGAGTTGCTGCGCATCGTCGCCCAGACCCGCAGCACCGTGGTGATGGTCACCCATGATGTGGACGAGGCGGTGCTGCTGTCCGATCGCATCGTGATGATGACCAACGGCCCGGCGGCGACCGTGGGCGAAACGCTCAGCGTCGAGCTGCCGCGCCCGCGCGATCGCCTGGCCCTGGCCAGCGACCCGCAGTACCACGCCTATCGCAGTGCCGTGCTGGAGTTCCTCTACCAGCGCCAGCAGCGCCCGGCCGCCTGACCCGATGCAACCGCCCCGGCTCATGGGCCGGGGCGGCGGAACCAATCGCTTCGCTTGTACACGAACAGGGATCCTCAACAACCAGGCAGGCAACTCCCGTGTTAGACCTCTCCACCTGGAATCTGTCGATTCCCACCGAACCGACTCCCACCACCATCAGCACCCAGCGCCTGAACAATGGCTATCAGAGCCGTTACTTTCGACGCAACGACGACGGCAGCGTGACCTTCTGGGTACCCGTCACCGGCTCCACCACCGAAGATGCCCGCTATCCACGCAGCGAGCTGCGCGAAACCCAGCGCGATGGCAGCCTCGACAACTGGCAGCATGCCAGTTCGGACAGTTACCTCAGTGCGGTACTGCAGGTCGATCAGGTGCCCAGCAAGGGCAAGGTGGTGATCGGCCAGGTGCACAGCACCGACGTGCCCGGCAGCGAGAACGACCCTCTGCTCAAGCTGCAGTATCACTATCGCCGTGGCGTCGGTCGCGTCGAACTGCTGCTGCGCGCCCGTCCGGGCGACAGCGAGGTGCAGAACATCCTGCTGGCCGACAACGTGCAGCTCGGCGAGCGCTTCGGCTACGACCTGCGGGTCACGCCCAGCGGGCGTATCGGCATCAGCGTGGCCAGTGTCGATGGCGACGAAGGCTCGCTATACCGTCAGTTGAGCAGCCGCTGGAGCACCCAGAGCCTGTACTTCAAGGCCGGCGCCTACGTGCAGGACAACTATGGGCCGGACAAGGAAGGAGGCCGAGTGACCTTCTACCACCTCAACAGTCAGCACCGCTGAGCAACTGCGTGATCCCAGCATCTGCACGATTGCGCAGCGCCATGCCCGTCAAGGCCGAAGCCACAGAGGCCCCCGCCACATACGGCTGATCATCCGCCCCGTGAGCACGCCCCGTTGCGGTGCACCGGCCTCGCCAGCGCCTCCTTTTGCGCCAGGCACGGGTGCGCCGAACGCCCTCGAACCCGCAACCGCCGGGCTTTACCCTGCTTGGCGCAGCTCTTGCTAGATCACGGCACAAGGTAGCCAACGGCGGCCACCTCCTTCACGACAAAGACGTCGCCTCACCTCGCCCTCACGGGCCGTGGTGAAGCGACGTTTTTTTTCGTGTTCGCCCCAGTGTCCGGGGCTGGCGCAGACCTCGCGATCCGAACCTGCGCTGCAACCGCTCGAACCTGCTTGCGGCCCAGGCCGCAGGGCTCTGCATCACAAGTGCGGGGCCTCCCCGGCAGGCGCGGCCGCCGTGTCCACGACCACGGTTCGCCGCGCGCTGTCGGGCTCCTTCTCGCTGATGAGGTGATCGATGAATACAAGTTTCTGGAAAGCCGGGCACGCCCCCACCCTGTTCGCCGCCTTTCTCTACTTCGACCTGAGCTTCATGGTCTGGTACCTGCTCGGGCCACTGGCGGTACAGATCGCCACCGATCTGGAGCTGAACGCCCAGCAACGCGGCCTGATGGTGGCCACGCCGATTCTGGCAGGCGCCGTGCTGCGCCTGCTGATGGGCTTTCTCGCCGATCGTCTGTCGCCCAAGACCGCCGGCCTGCTCGGCCAGGTGGTGGTCATCGTGGCGCTGTTCTGCGCCTGGCGAATCGGTATCGGCAGCTACGAACAGGCCTTGCTGCTGGGCCTGTTCCTCGGCTTCGCCGGTGCCGCCTTCGCCGTGGCGCTGCCGCTGGCCTCGCAGTGGTATCCGCCGCAGCACCAGGGCAAGGCCATGGGCATCGCCGGCGCCGGCAACTCCGGCACGGTACTGGCGGCGCTGTTCGCCCCGGGCCTGGCCGCACTCTCGGGCTGGCAGAACGTGTTCGGCTGGGCGCTGATCCCGCTGCTGGCGGCCCTGGCGATCTTCGCCCTGGTGGCCAGAAACGCCCCGCAGCGCCCCAAGCCCAAGGCCTTCGCCGATTACCTCAGGGCCCTCGGCGACCGCGATAGCTGGTGGTTCATGTTCTTCTACAGCATTACCTTCGGTGGCTTCATCGGCCTGGCCAGCGCCCTGCCCGGCTACTTCAGCGACCAGTACGGGCTGAACCCGGTCACCGCCGGCTATTACACCGCCGCCTGCGTCTTCGCCGGCAGCCTGCTGCGCCCGCTCGGCGGCGCCCTGGCCGACCGCATCGGCGGCATCCGCACCCTGCTGATGATGTACGGCATCGCTTCACTGTGCATTGCCGTGGTGGGCTTCAACCTGCCCAGCTCGAGTGCGGCGCTGGCCTTGTTCGTCGCTGCGATGCTCGGCCTGGGTGCCGGCAACGGCGCGGTGTTCCAGCTAGTACCGCAGCGCTTTCGCGCGGAAATCGGCGTGATGACCGGGTTGATCGGCATGGCCGGTGGTATCGGCGGCTTCCTCCTCGCCGCCGGCCTCGGCGCCATCAAGCAGCACACGGGGGATTACCAGCTTGGCCTGTGGCTGTTCGCCAGCCTCGGCGTGCTGGCCTGGATCGGCCTGCATGGGGTCAAGCAGCGCTGGCGCACCACCTGGGGCAGTGCCGCAGTGAGCGCTGCGCGGGTGTGAGCGAACCCTCGCTGGTTCACCTATCGTAGGGTGCGCACGGCGCACCCTACGATCCACAGCGCTTACCCAATCAACCATTTGCGGAAACCACCCCATGGCCCTGCAACTGAGCACCGGCGAAGCCAGCGCCACCGGCCCGCGCAGCGAGAATCAGGACGCCCTGCGTGTGGTCACCCCGGCGCCGGCCCTGGCCGCCAGCCGGGGCTACCTGCTGAGCCTGGCCGACGGCGTCAGCCAGTGCGCCGATGGTGGCCTGGCGGCCCGCGCGACTCTGCAGGCACTGGCGCTGGATTATTACGCCACGCCGGAAACCTGGCCCGTGCAGTACAGCCTGGATCGCCTGCTCACCGCGCACAACCGCTGGCTGCAGGCCAACGGCGGCGGTCAGCCGCTACTCACCACCCTCACCGCCCTGGTGCTGCGCGGCCGGCGCTATACCTTGGCGCATATCGGCGACAGTCGCGCCTACCTCTGGCGTGACGGCCAACTCATGCGCCTGACCGAGGATCATGTCTGGGAACAGCCGGGCATGCAGCATGTGCTCAAGCGCGCCATGGGTCTCGACCAACATCTGGTGGTGGATTACCGGGAAGGTGAGCTGCAGGTCGCCGACGCCTTCCTGCTGATCAGCGATGGCGTCTGGAGCGCACTCAGCGACGCGCGTATCGCTCAATTGCTACAGAGCAGCAACGATGTCCAAGGCCTATGCCAGGCGCTGATCGCCGAAGCGCACCGCGCCGGCAGCCAGGACAACGCCAGTGCCCTACTGGTGCGAATCGAGCGACTCCCCGAGGAAGCGGCCCTGGCCGACACCCTGGCGCAATTGGCGCACTGGCCGTTGCCACCGCGCCTGCGTGCCGGGCAACACTTCGAGGGCTGGCGGGTCGAAGGGCTGCTGGGCGAGTCGCGCCAGTCGCTGATCTATCGGGTCAGCGATGCCGATGGCCAGCCCTGGCTGCTCAAGACCCTGCCCACCAGCCGCGCCAGCGAAGAACAGGCTGGCCCGGCACTGTTGCAAGAAGAATGGCTGCTGCGCCGCGTCGCCGGTCGCCACTTCCCCGAAGTGCACGCCCTGCCACAACGCCAGCATCTGTATTACGTACAGCGCGAATACAAGGGGCAAACCCTGGAGGCACGCCTACGCCAGACGGGCCCGCTGAGCCTGGCGCAGTGGCAGGATCTGGCTCCACGCCTGATCAAGGCACTGGGGCTGCTGCACCGGCGCAATATCGTCCATCGCGATATCAAGCCGGAGAACCTGCTGCTCAGCGACGACGGTGAACTGCGCGTACTCGACTTCGGCCTGGCCTACTGCCCAGGCCTGAGCCACGACGAGGTCCATAGCCTGCCCGGCACACCCAGCTATATCGCCCCGGAAGCCTTCGCCGGCAGCCCGCCCAACCCACAGCACGATCTTTACGCCGCCGGCGTGACGCTCTATCACCTGCTGTGCGGGCACTATCCCCATGGCGAGATCGAAGCCTTCCAGCGCCCGCGTTTCGCTCAACCCGTGCCGGTCAGCCGTTACCGCCCGGACATCCCGACCTGGCTCGACGAATTGCTCGCTCGCGCCGTCGACGCCAGCCCGGAACAGCGCTTCGAGACCGCCGAGGAATGGCTGCTGGCGCTGGACATGGGCGAGCGCAGATCGCTCGACAAGCGGCCACGGCCCTTGCTGGAACGCGAGCCACTGCGGGTCTGGCGCACGGTGGCGTTGCTGTCGCTGCTCATCAATCTGCTGCTGGCGGTACTGCTGCTCAAGTAATGCACGCACCAAGGCAAGGCATTGCGCCCTAGAAAGAGGCATCCATCGGTGAAAAAAGCGCCAACTATCGCTGCCGAGAGCCTGTAAACGGGCCACTCGGCGAGTTGGCACAAGCACTGCATTGGTATTGCCACAAGGTAAACAAGGCGCCTCCTTCAACGAAGAAGGTGGCGCCCCCCGATAGAACGGGATCTGGACAAAGGCGTCCTCGCTAGGTGACTAGCGGGACGCCTTTTTTGTTTTCCGGTTCGCCATTGCTGGCGACCACGCTCAGAGCCGTCGCGGCGCGAGATCGCACCCGACAACCTTTTACCGTGATCAACGAATCAGGAGACAGCCGGCATGCAGAAACTCAAGCTGGTGATGATCGGCAACGGCATGGCGGGTGTGCGCACCCTCGAAGAGCTGCTCAAGCTCGCCCCCGATCTTTATGACATCACGGTGTTCGGCGCCGAGCCGCACCCCAACTACAACCGCATCCTGCTTTCGCCGGTGCTGGCTGGCGAACAGACCTTCGAGGAGATCGTGCTCAACGATCTCAACTGGTACGCCGACAACGGCATCAAGCTGCTGCTCGGGCGCAAGGTAGTGAAGATCGACCGCAAGGCACGCCGGGTGATCGCCGATGACGGTAGCGAGGCCGAGTATGACCGCCTGCTGATCGCCACCGGTTCCACGCCCTTCATCCTGCCGATTCCGGGCAAGGATCTGGACGGCGTGATCGGCTACCGCGACATCGCCGACACCCAGACCATGATGGACACCGCCAAGACCCACAAGCATGCAGTGGTCATCGGTGGCGGCCTGCTCGGCCTGGAAGCGGCCAATGGCCTCAAGTTGCGCGGCATGGACGTGACCGTGGTGCACCTCGGCGATTGGCTGCTGGAGCGCCAGCTGGACCGTACCGCAGGCGAGCTGCTGCAGAAGTCGCTGGAAGACCGCGGCCTGAAGTTCCTCCTGCCCAAGCACACCGCTGAATTGCTGGATAACGGCGAAGGCCGAGTGTGCGCGGTGAAGTTCAAGGATGGCGAAGTGATTCCCGCCGACCTGGTAGTGATGGCCGCCGGCATCCGCCCCAACACCGAACTGGCGGAGAGCGCCGGCATCGCCTGCAACCGTGGCATCCTGGTCAACGACACCCTGCAGACCTATGACCCGCGCGTCTATGCCATCGGCGAATGCGCCAGCCACCGTGGCATCGCCTACGGTCTGGTGGCGCCGCTGTTCGAGCAGGCCAAGGTCTGCGCCAACCACCTGGCCCAGCTCGGTTTCTCCCGCTATCAGGGCTCGGTGACCTCCACCAAGCTCAAGGTTACCGGCATCGACCTGTTCTCCGCCGGGGAATTCATGGGCGGCGAAGGCACCGAAACCATCACCCTCTCCGACCCCATCGGCGGCGTGTACAAGAAGCTGGTGATCAAGGACGACGTACTGGTCGGCGCCTGCCTGTACGGCGACACCGCCGATGGCGGCTGGTACTTCCGCCAAATCCGCGAGAACCACAACGTCAGCGAAATTCGTGACCATTTGATGTTCGGCGAAGGCGCCATCGGCGACGTCGGCCACCAGGGCGCGGACAAGACCGCCAACATGCCCGACAGCATGGAAATCTGCGGCTGCAACGGCGTGTGCAAGGGCACCATCGTCAAGGCCATCCAGGAGAACGGCCTGTTCTCCGTCGACGAGGTCAAGAAGCACACCAAGGCGGCCAGCTCCTGCGGCTCCTGCGCCGGCCTGGTGGAGCAGATCCTGATCAGCACCGTGGGCGGTGCGGCAGACGTCAAGCCCAAGAGCGAGAAGGCCATCTGCGGCTGCTCCGACCTCAATCATGGGCAGATCCGCAAGGCCATCCGTGAACAGCACCTGACCTCCATGGCGCAGACCATGGAGTACCTGAACTGGAGCACGCCCAACGGCTGCGCCACCTGCCGCCCGGCGCTGAACTACTACCTGATTTCCACCTGGCCGGGCGAGGCTCAGGACGACCCGCAGTCGCGCCTGATCAACGAACGCGCCCACGCCAATATCCAGAAGGACGGCACCTACTCGGTGGTGCCGCGCATGTGGGGCGGCGTGACCAACCCGTCGGAGCTGCGCCGCATCGCCGACGTTGCCGACAAGTACAACGTGCCCATGGTCAAGGTCACCGGCGGCCAGCGCATCGACCTGCTGGGGATCAAGAAGGAAGACCTGCCGGCGGTGTGGAAGGAGCTGGACATGCCCTCCGGCCACGCCTACGGCAAATCCATCCGCACCGTGAAGACCTGCGTGGGCAGCGAGTTCTGCCGCTTCGGCACGCAGAACTCGACCCAGCTCGGCATCGACCTGGAGCACGACCTGTTCAACATGTGGTCGCCGCACAAGGTCAAGCTGGCGGTTTCCGGTTGCCCACGCAACTGCGCCGAGGCTGGCATCAAGGACGTCGGCATCATCGGCGTGGACTCCGGCTTCGAGATCTACATCGGCGGCAACGGCGGCATCAAGACCGAGGTGGCCGAGTTCTTCGTCAAGGTCAAGACAGCCGAAGAGGTGCGCGAATACAACGCTGCCTTCCTCCAGCTCTACCGCGAGGAAGCCTTCTACCTGGAGCGCACCGTGCACTACCTGCAGCGTGTCGGCATGGAATACATCAAGAAGGCGGTGATCGACGACGAGGCCAACCGCAAGGCGCTGGCCGCGCGCCTGCACTATGCCCTGTCGTTCGAGCAGGATCCGTGGAAGCAGCGCATCGAGACGCCACAACTGAAGAAGGAATTCGACACCATCAAGGTCGTGCAACTCGAGGAGGCCACGGTATGAGCTGGCTGGATATCTGCGCCCTGGATGAGATCAACCCGCTGGGCTCGCGCATCGTCGAAGGCCCCAAGGGCGATATCGCCATCTTTCGTACCGCGGCCGACGAGGTCTTCGCCCTCGACGATCGATGCCCGCACAAGGGCGGCCCGCTGTCCCAGGGGCTGATCTACGGCAAGCGCGTGGCCTGCCCGTTGCACAACTGGCAGATCGAACTGGAATCCGGCGAGGCCGTGGCACCGGACGTCGGCTGCGCCCACCGGCACCACGTCCGGGTCGAGAACGGCCGCGTGCTGCTGGCCCTGAATACCACCGAGAAATGTGCGTAAGCCGTAGGGAGGAAAATCGCTAAGCATTTTCCACCGACACAAATGCGCAGCGGAGGACAAAACACAGCGTTGTTCACCCTGCGCCTGTAGGAGCCCGATATGGCCAGCCCCACGCAAATTACCGCCTCCACCTGCTGCTACTGCGGCGTCGGCTGCGGCGTGCTGATCGAGCACGACGGCGAGCAGATCCTCGGCGTCGCCGGCGACCCCAGCCACCCGGCCAACTTCGGCAAGCTGTGCAGCAAGGGCTCGACCTTGCACCTGACCGGCGATCTCGACGCCCGCGGCCTGTACCCCGAGCTGCGTCTGGGCAAGAGCCTGGCCCGTACCCGCACGGACTGGAACAGCGCCCTGGATCACGCCGCGGCCGTGTTCGCCGAAACCATCCGCGAACACGGCCCGAACAGCGTCGCCTTCTACATTTCCGGGCAACTGCTGACCGAGGACTACTACGCCTTCAACAAGCTGGCCCGCGCCCTGGTCGGTACCCACAATATCGACTCCAACTCGCGGCTGTGCATGTCCAGCGCTGTGGTGGGCTACAAACGCAGCCTCGGCGCCGACGCGCCGCCCTGCTCCTACGAAGACATCGAACAGAGCGAGTGCGTGCTGATCGCCGGCTCCAACATGGCCTACGCCCACCCCGTGCTGTTCCGCCGCCTGGAAGAAGCCAAGGCGCGCCGGCCGGACATGAAAGTGATCGTCATCGACCCGCGGCGCACCGATACCTGCGAGTTGGCCGACCTCCATCTGGCGATACTGCCTGGCACCGATGTCGCCCTGTTCCACGGCATCCTGCATATCCTGCTGTGGGAAGGCTTGATCGACCGCGCCTACATCGACGCCCATACCGAAGGCTTCGAGGCGCTGAAGGATCTGGTACGCGACTACAGCCCCGCTGCCGTCGCGGAAATCTGCGGTATCAGTCGTGAGGCGCTGCAGACCTGCGCGCAATGGATCGGCCAGGCACCCAGCTTTCTCTCGCTCTGGTGCATGGGGCTCAATCAGTCATCCTCCGGCAGCGCCAAGAACAGCGCGCTGATCAACCTGCACCTGGCCACCGGACAGATCGGCAAACCCGGTGCAGGCCCCTTCTCCCTGACTGGCCAGCCCAACGCCATGGGCGGTCGCGAGACCGGCAGCCTGAGTAACCTGCTGCCCGGCCATCGCGAAGCCGGCGATGCCGAACACCGCGCCGAAGTCGCTGCCTACTGGGGTATCGATGCCCTGCCGGAGACGCCCGGCCTGTCCGCTATCGAACTCTTCGATGCGGTGCACGACGGGCGCATCAAGGCGCTGTGGATCGCCTGCACCAACCCGGCACAATCGCTGCCGAACCAGAACAAGGTGCACGAAGCCCTGGCCGCCTGCCCCTTCGTGGTGGTGCAGGAAGCCTTCTTCACCACCGAGACCTGCCACTACGCCGACCTGCTGCTACCCGCCGCCAGTTGGGGCGAGAAGGAAGGCACGGTGACCAACTCCGAGCGCCGCGTCAGCCATGTACGCCCGGCCGTGCCAGCGCCCGCAGAGGCGCGGCCCGACTGGTCGATCACCTGCGACTTCGCTCGTCGCCTGGAAACCCTGCTCCGCCCCGGCCTGCCCAGCCTGTTCGACTTCACCAGCAGCGAATCGCTGTTCGAGGAATACAAACACCTGACCGCCCAGCGCGATCTCGACCTCTCGGGGCTGAGCTACGCCCTGCTGGATGGCCAGGGCCCGCAGCAATGGCCGTTTCCGGCCGATGCCAGCCAGGGCACCGCGCGCCTCTATGCCGACGGCCGCTTCCCCACCACCAGCGGCCGCGCACAGTTCCATGCCGATCCCTACCGCGCACCGAAGGAAAGGCGCGAGGCGCGCTATTCGCTGAGCCTCAACACCGGCCGCCTGCGCGACCAGTGGCACGGCATGAGTCGTACCGGTACGGCCGCGCAACTGTTCGGCCACGTCGAAGGCCCCTTGCTGGGTCTACACCCGGATGAATTGCGACGCAGGCGCCTGCAGGACGGCGATCTGGTCAGGCTGCACAGCCGTCGCGGCAGTCTGATCCTGCCGGTGCAGAGCGACGACAGTGTGCGGCCTGGCCAGGCCTGGCTACCGATGCACTGGGGCAATCGTTTCCTGCGAGGTCTGGGCACCAATGTGCTGACCCAGCCGGCCTGCGATCCACTGTCCAAGCAGCCAGAGCTCAAGCATGCCGGCGTCGAGGTGGATAAGGTCGAGCTGCCCTGGCAGTTCTTCGCCCTGGTCGAAGGCCAAGTGCAGCAACGCCTCGAGGCGCTTCGCCCGCTATTCGAGGGCTTCGCCTTCGCCAGCCTCACGCCCACAGGGCGCGAGCGCCCCGCCCTGCTGATTCGTGCCGCCAGTACCGTAGCGCCGCAGCCCGAGTTGCTGGCGCAGATCGACCGGCTGCTGCACCTGAACGAAGGCCCGGTGCTGGCCTATGACGACCCACGCCGCACCGTCGGCAAGCGTGTGCGTATCGAGGAAGGCCGCATCGTCAGCATCCGCCTGGCCGGAGAAACCGCCGCCAGCGAATGGCTCAGAAGCTTGTGGCTGGATGGCCAGGCCGACGCCGATCTGCGTCGCTGGCTGCTCGCCCCGGTCTCGGCACCGCCGGGCAGCGCCAGCACTGCGCTGCGCGGCAAGACCCTGTGCAACTGCCTGAACGTCAGCGAAAGCGCGGTGTGCGCCGGCATCGAACGCGGCCTGGATCTGAACGGCCTCAAGCAGGAACTCAAGTGCGGCACCAGTTGCGGCTCCTGCGTCCCTGAAATCAGACGCCTGCTGGCTCGACAGCCAGCGGTGACACACGCGTAGGGTGCGCTGTGCGCACCGCTGCAAAATCATTCGGTGCGCACAGCGCACCCTACGAGGTAGCAATATGAGCGCAAAAGTCTGGCTGGTGGGCGCTGGCCCTGGTGATCCCGAGCTGCTGACCCTCAAGGCGGTGAAAGCCCTGAGCCAGGCCGATATCGTGATGATCGACGATCTGGTCAACCCCGCAGTACTGGAGCACTGCCCAGGGGCGCGCATCGTAGCAGTGGGCAAACGCGGCGGTTGCCGCTCCACCCCACAGGTCTTCATTCATCGCCTGATGCTGCGTTATGCGCGCCAGGGCAAATGCGTGGTGCGCCTCAAGGGGGGCGACCCGTGCATCTTTGGTCGTGGCAGCGAAGAAGCCGACTGGCTGAACGCCCATGGCATCGAGGTGGAACTGGTCAACGGCATCACCGCCGGCCTGGCCGGTGCTACCCAGTGCGGCATCCCCCTGACCCTGCGCGGTGTCGCCCGTGGCGTCACCCTGGTCACAGCACATACGCAGGACGACAGCGGCCTGAACTGGCAAGCGCTGGCGCAGAGCGGTACGACCTTGGTGGTGTACATGGGCGTGGCCAAGCTGGACGAGATTCAGGCTGGCCTGCTCGCCGGCGGCATGAATGGCGATATGCCGGTGGCAATGATCGAAAACGCCTCGCTGCCCGCGCAGCGCGAATGTCGCAGCCGGCTCGCGGCGCTGCAGAACGATGCTGCGGCCTTTTCCCTGAAGAGCCCGGCCATCCTAGTGATTGGCGAAGTGGCCCGCGCCAGCGCCCAGATCAGCATGCCCCAGCTCCTGCATGCCTGACCGCTTCGCGCTCCTGCGAAGCCGTTGTTTGCCCGCTGTCTTCGGCGGGCTTTTTTATTTCAGAAAAAGAAAAACCCGGCCGAGGCCGGGTTCTTCGCGAAGCATCAGGGCATTACTGCTTGACCTGAGCTTCCACTTCCGCTTCAACGCGACGGTTGATGGCACGACCTGCATCGGTGGCGTTGTCGGCAACCGGGCGGGTTTCGCCGTAACCAACAGTATTTACACGGCTGCCGTCTACGCCGTACTGGTTGACCAGCACGTTACGCACGGCGTTGGCACGACGCTCGGACAGTTTCTGGTTGTAGGCATCGGTACCGACGGAGTCGGTGTGACCTTCAACGGTGGTGGTGGTCTGCGGATACTGGTTCATGAAGTCAGCCAGGTTCTTGATGTCGCCATAGCTTTCTTCTTTCACGCGATCCTTGTCGAAGTCGAACTTGACGTCCAGCTCGACGCGAACGGTTTCCATGGCCGGTTCCGGAGCAGGCTCAGGCATCGGTTCCGGCGCTGCGGCAACGACCGGAGCCGGAGCCGGCTTGCTGCCGCCACCGAAGTTCAGACCAACACCCACGCCAGCTTGCCACTCGGTGTCGCCCTGATCGATGTTGTACAGAGCGTCGACGCCGGCACGGGCGTAGAACATATCGGTGAAGTAGTACTTGGCGCCGGCACCTGCGATGGCCAGAGTCGAGTGGTTACGACCACCGCTGTTGGCGTCGCCGATGCTCTGATGGCCGAAACCGGCAGACACGTAAGGACGCAGCCCTGCACCCGGCTGACCGAAGTGGTAGATGGCCTTCAGATCGCTCAAGTTGCCTTTGATGTTCTTGCTGCCCTGAGTGCCTTCACCACGCAGGTCGTGGTACTCACCGTAGGACAGTGCCAACTCGACATCATCGGTCAGGTAGTAGCCGATGCTACCGCCGAACAGGTTACCTTCGTCATGCGCGAAATCACGCTGAGAATCGGTGAAGTAGCGATTGACGAAGCCTTCCACCTCGACTGCGCCTTGGCCTTGCGCCAGCGCGCCGAAGGAAGTAGCGGCAACGATAGAACCAATGACTACGCCCAAGGTGTTTTTTACTTTCATCCGTTAAATCCCCATCTTGATGGTTAATAAGTTCCCGTGTAACTCAAAGCGGCAACTTGGCGGCGATTTTATCAGATCTCGCCACTGCTTTAGTGTCAGTTTGCTGAATTAAGTTTCGGAATTGTCCGAAAATTTCTCCCGCAACCGATCCAGCGCACGCTTGTAGCGCATTTTCGTCGCGCTCAAGCCCATGTGCATGATGTCGGCGATCTCCTGGAACTCCAGTTCCGCAACGAAGCGCAATACCAGAATTTCCCGGTCGATCGGATTAACGTGTACCAACCAGCGATCGAGCCCGCCGCGCTCTTCGACTTTGGGGGTCTTCTCGTCGGAGGCTTCCTCCAACGGATCCAAACTCAAGGCGTCAATCAGTCGGCGCTTTCTTCGCTCTTTACGGTACTGGGTGATGCACTCGTTATAAGTGATGCTATAGAGCCAGGTCTTGAACTTGGACTTGCCCTCGAAGTTCTTCAGGCCGTAGAGCACTTTCAGCATCACTTCCTGACAGACATCGTCAGCGTCTCTTTCGTTCCCCAGGTAACGTGCGCAGACATTGAACAGCGTGCGCTGATAGCGGCGCATCAGCTCTTCGTAGGCACGGGTGATGTGAAACAGCTCGTCATGGGCGCGCGCCACCAGCTCCTCATCGGTGAGCTCGCGGGGATCGTAACGCGTGGGCAGGGTTTGAGCTTTGTTCAAAACGGGTCAGGCCGACGGACAGGACGAAAGTGCCCGGCGGGTCTACCGGCCGGGCAGCTATATAAAATAACAGATTGGCGTCAGCGACTGTTCACCCGTTGTTCGAGCATCACGCGATTGGCCACCGAAACCAGCTCGCCGGAGTCGGTCAGCAGAATGGTCTTCACCGTGCCGATCTCTTCGATCTGTCCTTCGACCTCGCCGATCTGCACTTGTTGCCCAACCTGGTACAACTCGCGCACGTAGATACCCGCCAGGATCTGGCTGGCGATCTCACGGCTCCCCAGCCCCAGGGCCAGCGCGACCGCCAGACCGACGGAAATCAGCACGATGGCGATGACGTTGTTGAGCAGGTCGGTCTTGATTTCCAGTTGGCCGATGGCCACCGAGATGCTGATGATGATCACCAGCCCCTGGGCGACGCGTCCCAGGCCGTGGGCATACTCCAGGCCCACACCTTCGGCAGCGCCACGCACCAGGCTGCTGACCAGTTGTGCCAGCAGCACGCCAGCGAGCAGCACTAGGGCCGCCCCGAACACCTTGGGCAGATACAGCGCCAGCACGTCGAGGGTTGCAGACACGCGCTGCAGGCCGAGCGATTCAGCGGCCGAAACCAGGAAGATCAGCAGTACGAACCAGTAGACGATCTTGCCGATCAGGGTGGAGACCGATACCTGGATACCGACACGCCCCAGCAGCTTGGTCATCCCGGTGCCCATCATCAGGCGATCCAGCCCCACCTTGCCTAGCAACTTGGACAGGAGGGTATCGAGCAGCTTGGCCACGACGAAGCCCAGCAACACCAGCACCAGCGCCACGAACAGATTGGGAATGAAGCCTGCCACCTTGTTCCACAGGGCGCTCATGGCGGCAATCAGGCTTTGGGTCCAGGGGTCGAGTTCCATTTCAATCGGCCTTGTCAGCGGAAGCGGAGGGTTGGGTACGGCGCGAAACCGGCGCGACATGCGCCGAGCCGTTGTTCAGGGCGATCATCAGTGCTTGTAGCCAATGCCCCATCAGGCTGAACAGATCGCCCGCACCGACCTGGCGGTTGGCGGTCTTCAGCACGCGATGCAGGCAAGCGTCGTCATCGCGGCTCGCCGGCGTCGTCTTGAGCAGATCGCGCAGGGATTCTTCAAATGGGTCGTGCATGGGCACCTCACTGGATGTCTGGGCTAGACGCCCTTGCCATGGGCCAGGTCACAGTTCATAGCCAGCGCCAACGCCGAAACAGCAGCAGTTGCGCGACAGCCAGAACCACCATCAGGCCGCAGGCAACGAAGAACCCGGTCGGGCTTTCTGCCCCCGGAATACCGCCCACGTTGATGCCGAGCAGGCCGGTCAGGAACGTCAACGGCAGGAACATGCCGGTGATCACCGTGAAACGATACATGATGCGATCCATGCGCTCACGCAAACGCTGGCTCTCTGCTTCGAGCACCAGGCTGACGCGTTCGCGAACCAGTTCCAGCTCTTCCAGGTAACGGGTCAGGCTGTTGTTCAGCTCGTTCCAGTAATCACCGTCATCCTCTACGAACCAGGGCTGCCGGCTGCGGACAAGCTGCGCATAGAGGTCTCGCTGCGGCGCCAGGAAGCGCCGCAGGCTGGCCGCACGGCGACGCACTTGCAGCATCAGGCCATGATCGGGACGATAGCGTTCGTCGCTGTCGAGACGGTCCTCTTCGGCTTCCAGTTGCTCGCTCAGCTCGGCCACCAGATCGTCGACCCGGTCAGTCAGGTGCCGGGCCAGTTCCAGCAGCAACTCGGAAGAGGTGCGCGGCCCTTTGCCAGCACACAGATCGGCGATCAGGGCGTCGGTGGCCAGCAGCGGGCGCAGGCGCAGCGAGATGACCCGCTGAGCATCAGCGAAGATGCGCACCGAGACCATGTCTTCCGGCTCGGCCCCCGGATTTCGGTTAATGCCACGCAGGAATACCAGCAGTTCGTTGTCTGGCAGCGGTAACAGGCGTGGGCGGGTGTTTTCCTCCAGCAGCAGGTCGCAACTGAATTCGTCCAGCCCGCTGCTTTCACGCAACCAGCGCTGCGCCTGCGCCTGGCCACGATCCCAGTGCAGCCAGAGGCTTTCCTGGGCGCCGAGCTGCAGTTCGTCCAGCTCGCGCCGGTCGATGCTGCGCGCCCCCCCCTGCCCGTCGAGCACGAAGGCGTGCAGCAACGCCGAATCCTGATCGACCATCGGGCTTATTCCGGCATGCTCAAGGCTTGCGGGGAGACGATGATGCCGTTGTTGTCGGCATACAGGTACTCGCCTGGCTTGAAGGTCACGCCGCCGAAAGTCACCGGTACGTTGAGGTCGCCGATACCACGCTTGTCGGTCTTCATCGGATGGCTGGCCAGGGCCTGTACGCCAAGATCGGTCTGCGCGATCACGTCGACGTCGCGAATGCAGCCGTACACGACTATTCCCGCCCAGCCATTCTTCGCTGCCTTCTCGGCCAGCATGTCGCCGAGCAACGCACGACGCAGCGAACCACCACCATCGACCACCAGCACACGGCCTTCACCGGGCAGATCGACCTGCTCCTTGACCAGCGAGTTGTCCTCATGGCACTTGATGGTGACCATCTGCCCACCGAAGGAATCACGGCCACCGTAGTTGGCGAACATCGGCTCGACCACCTGCACCAGTTCCGGGTAGGCATCGCACAGGTCTGGGGTGATGTAGTGCATGGCAAAACTCCTTTGAGCAGGGATGGGAGCAGCTAGCCTTGAGCAGGCCGCTTGATTGCGACAGCGAAAAGCGAACGTCGCCCGGCACGCAGGCCGGAGAATGACCAAAGCGCCTGGAGGCGTCACATCTTACCGGGATGCCGCCTGTGATGAAACGCCCGGCATCGCCTAGAGGCTCTACTCCGAGATATCTGGCGGTAACTGCAGATGTTGCAACCAATGCTTTACCAACGGCCAGACTTCGGTTTGCGCCTCCTTGCTGACCAGCATTTCAATATGGCCGAAGTCGCTGGAAAAGCCATTGGCCTTGCTCAGCAACAGGAAGGTCGTGCTGGCCTGGCCGCACTGCTGCAGCAACTTGCGACAGGCCCAGGCAGGATCCTGCCGATCGCCGACAGCGCTGACCGCCAGTACCGGCAGTCTGACCTCGGCCAGTCCCGCCCACCAGTCGCGCTCCGGCTCGCCGAAGCGCCCGAACAATCTCTGCCAGTGCAGGAATTCCCGCACAATGCCGATGGGTTCATCTTCCGGCCCACGCTTGAGCCGCCGCCCCGACAGGTAAGGGAACAGGCGCAGGGCCAGGCGTGCGCTCCATTGTACCGGCGGCAGCTTGAGCGGCCAGTGACCACGGCTTACCTGGCTGCCGAAAAGGCTGGCCGAACGTACCCGCCCGCCATCCAGATACCAGCCGCCGAGCGCCGCCGCCAAAACAACACCACCCAGTGAGTGACCGAGCCAATGCGCGGCCTGCCCCGTCTGCTCGAAAACGAAATCGGCGATGGCGGGCAGGTCGTACCGGGCATACTGCGCCACGCTGTTGTTGCGGTAGTCAGTGTTACGTGGCGACAAACCATGGCCACGCATCTCGGCGATCCATACATCAAAACCGGCGCGCGCCAGGTAGGCGCCCAGCCCCAGCCCCCTGGGTGAATACCAGAAACGCCGGTTGGAGAAGCTGCCATGCAACAGCACCACCGGCACACCACGCGGCGTGTCTGCAGCAGCCAGCCCCAGACGGGTCAGCGCCAGCTCGACGCTGGTATCGGGGCTGTTGTTGGGTTTGAGGCGGTAGACATCCTCGCTGAGGTCACCACGAAGCTCAGCGCTGACCAGGGCGACGGGAAAAAGCTCACTGCTGCTTTGCATGAATCGGACGACCACATGGGCAATTTGCCATGAAAAACGAAACACGAAACGGGCTGCACGCCCAGTAGGCCAAGCACGAAAAAGGGCGGGCTAACAGACCGCGTGAAAACGTAGCGAGCGAAGGTCAGGCAAGGCAAAGAACGGCGAAAAAGCGCAGTTTACGCGCTGTAAATGAGCATTTTGAGCCGTTCTTTAACGCAGCATGGCCGAGCGCAGTAGTTTTCTCGCGGTTTGTAACCCGCCCTTTCGTCACCTATTGGTGCCGCCTCAGGCAGCGCCACCCTCGGCGAGGAAGAACCAGGTGTCGAGTACCGAGTCCGGGTTCAGCGAAACGCTCTCGATGCCCTGCTCCATCAGCCACTTGGCCAGATCCGGGTGATCCGAGGGCCCCTGGCCGCAGATGCCGATGTACTTGCCGGCCTTGTTGCACGCGGCGATGGCGTTGGCCAGCAGCTTCTTGACCGCCGGGTTACGCTCGTCGAACAGGTGAGCGACGATGCCGGAGTCGCGATCCAGGCCCAGGGTTAGCTGGGTCAGATCGTTGGAGCCAATGGAGAAACCGTCGAAGAACTCGAGGAACTCCTCGGCCAGGATGGCGTTGGACGGCAGCTCGCACATCATGATGACCTTCAGGCCATCCTGACCGCGGGCCAGGCCGTTGCTGGCCAGCAGCTCGACCACTTGCGAGGCCTCACCCAGGGTACGCACGAAGGGCACCATGATCTCGACGTTGCTCAGGCCCATCTCACCACGCACCTTCTTCAGTGCACGGCATTCCAGCTCGAAGCAGTCGCGGAAACTCTCGCTGATGTAGCGCGAGGCGCCACGGAAACCCAGCATCGGGTTCTCTTCTTCCGGCTCGTACAGCTTGCCGCCGATCAGGTTGGCGTACTCGTTGGACTTGAAGTCCGACAGGCGCACGATGACCTTCTTCGGCCAGAAAGCGGCGGCCAGGGTGCTGATGCCCTCGACCAGCTTCTCGACGTAGAAGTCGACCGGATCACCGTAACCGGCGATACGTTTCTCGACGCTATCCTTGATCTCCGCCGGCAGGCTGGCGAAGTTCAGCAGCGCCTTGGGGTGCACGCCGATCATGCGGTTGATGATGAACTCCAGGCGGGCCAGACCCACGCCTTCGTTCGGCAGTTGGGCGAAGTCGAAGGCACGATCCGGGTTACCGACGTTCATCATGATCTTGAACGGCAGTTCGGGCATGGCATCGACCGAATTCTTGCGGATGTCGAAGCCCAGTTCGCCCTCGAAAATGAAGCCGGTATCCCCTTCGGCGCAGGACACGGTGACGCCCTGGCCGTCCTTGAGCACGCTGGTGGCGTTGCCGCAACCGACCACAGCCGGGATACCCAGCTCACGGGCGATGATCGCCGCGTGACAGGTACGCCCGCCGCGGTTGGTGACGATGGCGCTGGCGCGTTTCATCACCGGCTCCCAGTCCGGATCGGTCATGTCGGAAACCAGCACGTCGCCTGGCTGCACCTTGTCCATCTCGGACACGTCGTGGATCACCCGCACCTTGCCGGCGCCGATGCGCTGACCGATGGCGCGGCCTTCCACCAGTACGGTGCCCTTCTCTTTCAGCAGGTAGCGCTCCATGACGGTGGCGCTGGAACGGCTCTTCACGGTTTCCGGACGAGCCTGGACGATGTACAGCTTGCCGTCGTCACCGTCCTTGGCCCACTCGATGTCCATCGGGCGGCCATAGTGCTTCTCGATGATAAGCGCCTGTTTGGCCAGCTCGCTGACCTCTGCGTCGGTGATGCAGAAACGCGCACGCTCGGCGCGGTCGACGTCGACAGTCTTGACCGAACGACCGGCCTTGGCCTCGTCGCCGTAGACCATCTTGATCGCCTTGCTGCCCAGGTTGCGACGCAGGATCGCCGGACGGCCCGCTTCCAGGGTCGGCTTGTGCACGTAGAATTCGTCGGGGTTCACCGCGCCCTGCACCACGGTCTCGCCGAGGCCGTAGGCGCCGGTGATGAACACCACGTCACGAAAGCCGGACTCGGTGTCCAGAGTGAACATCACCCCGGCGGTGCCGGTTTCCGAACGCACCATGCGCTGCACACCAGCAGACAGGGCGACCAGCTTGTGGTCGAAGCCCTGGTGCACGCGGTAGGCGATGGCACGGTCGTTGAACAGGGAAGCGAACACTTCCTTGGTGGCGCGGATCACGTTGTCCACGCCGCGGATGTTGAGGAAGGTTTCCTGCTGACCGGCGAAGGAGGCGTCCGGCAGGTCTTCGGCGGTGGCAGAGGAACGTACCGCCACGGCCATGTTGTCGTTGCCGGCGCTCATGGTGGCGAAGGCTTCGCGAATCTGCTTGTCCAGCTCGGCCGGGAAGTCGGCTTCCATGACCCACTGGCGAATCTGCGCGCCGGTCTTGGCCAGGGCGTTGACGTCGTCGACGTCGAGCGCATCGAGGGCCGCGTGGATCTGGGCATTCAGGCCGCTCTGCTCGAGGAAGTCGCGATAGGCCTGAGCCGTAGTGGCGAAACCGCCGGGAACCGAGACGCCGGCGCCAGCCAGGTTGCTGATCATCTCGCCGAGGGATGCGTTTTTGCCCCCCACATGCTCTACATCGTGGACGCCGAGCTTATCGAGGGAAACTACGTACTCTACCAAGGTGATCTCTCCACTAACGGTGTTGGAAAAGCTCAGTGGGCTGCGCAATGTCGAACGACCAGAGTCGCGCGATTGTGGCCTTGCCCTTGAATAAGTAACAATGCCGAAACCCCCATGGGCCCGGCGAAAAACGCGGCCTATCATAGCCAAGAATCGATCTCAGCTTAAGGCCTTTGGCGCAAATGAAACGAACCGCTTTCTTCATCTCCGACGGCACCGGCATCACCGCCGAAACCCTGGGCCAGAGCTTGCTCGCGCAGTTCGAGAATATCCAATTCACCAAACTCACGCGTCCTTATATCGACAGCGTCGATAAAGCGCGCGCCATGGTACAACAAATCGATGCGGCCGCCGAAAGGGACGGCGCACGTCCGATCATCTTCGACACCATCGTCAATCGCGATATCCGTGCGATCCTCGATACGGCAAATGGTTTCATGATCGACATCTTCTCCACCTTTCTCTCGCCACTGGAACAGGAGCTGAGCTCGCACTCCTCCTACTCCGTCGGCAAGTCGCACTCCATCGGCCAGAACTCCAACTACATGGAGCGTATCGAGGCGGTCAACTTCGCCCTGGACAACGATGACGGTGCGCGCACTCACTATTACGACAAGGCCGACCTGATCCTGGTCGGCGTGTCGCGCTGCGGCAAGACGCCCACCTGCCTGTACATGGCCATGCAGTACGGCATCCGCGCCGCCAACTACCCGTTGACCGAAGACGACATGGAGCGCCTGCAACTGCCCGAGTCGTTGAAGAAGTACCGCGACAAACTGTTCGGCCTGACCATCGACCCGGATCGTCTCACCGCCATCCGCCACGAGCGCAAACCCAACAGCCGCTATGCCAGCTACGCCCAGTGCGAGTTCGAGGTGCGCGAAGTAGAGAACCTGTTCCGCCGCGAAAACATCGCCTTCATCAACTCCACGCATTTCTCGGTGGAGGAAATTTCGGCCAAGATTCTGGTGGAAAAAGGCGTGGAGCGCCGTCTCAAGTAACCTCGCGCGAGCCCAACATGACACTCAACGACGCCCTGCTGTTCGCCCCGGTCGCCCTGCTGATCGCTATAACACCGGGGCCCAACAATTTCTGCTCGATGAACAATGGCATCCGCCATGGTGTGGGCACCGCAGTGCTGGCCACCACTGGGCGAGTCGCCGCCTTTGCCTTTTTCCTCTCGATTTCGGCTGTCGGCCTCGGCGCGATGCTGCTGGCATCCGAGCGAGTATTCACTGCAATCAAATGGATCGGCGCCGCCTACCTGCTGTACCTGGGCATCAGCGCTTGGCGCAGCCACGCCTTCGCCCCGAGCGAGCAGCAAGGAGCGCTACCCTCACGGCGCAACTTGTGGCTGGCGACACGCCAAGAGTTCCTCATCGGCATCAGCAATCCCAAGGCGATCTTGTTGTTCGCGGCGATCTTTCCGCAATTCATCCGCACCGATCAGCCAGCCACCGAACAGTTTCTCTACCTCGGGGCGACCTACCTGCTGGCTGAATACGTGGCCTCGCTGCTATACGCACTATTCGGTCTGCAGATTCGCCGCCTGATCCGTACCGCTCGCGGTGTACGCAACCTCAACCGCACCACCGGCGCCTTCTTCGTGGGTGCCGGTGGCCTGTTGCTGGGCACCAGCCAGCACTGAGCGACTCAGAAGCTGTCGCCCGGCACCCGCACCCAGCCTTCCATCAGAATGCGCGCACTGCGACTCATCACCGCCTTGGTCACTGTCCACTGACCATCGACCCGCTTGGCCTGGGCGCCGACACGCAGGGTGCCGGAAGGATGGCCGAAACGCACCGCCTCGCGTTCGCCGCCACCGGCAGCCAGGTTGACCAGCGTGCCGGGAATCGCCGCCGCCGTGCCGATGGCCACCGCGCAGGTGCCCATCATGGCGTGGTGCAACTTGCCCATGGACAGCGCGCGCACCAACAGGTCGATATCACTGGCCTTGACGTCCTTGCCGCTTGAGGTGCAGTAATCCTTGGGTGGGCTGACGAAGGCGATCTTCGGGGTGTGCTGACGGGTCGCGGCCTCCTCGGCCGTCTTGATCAGCCCCATGCGCAGTGCGCCGGCAATGCGGATCTGCTCGAAGCGCGCCAGTTGCGCCGGGTCGCCATTGATATCCTCGCGCAGCTCGGTGCCCCGATAGCCGATGTCCTCTGCATTGACGAAGATGGTCGGGATGCCGGCGGTGATCATGGTGGCCTTGAAGGTGCCGATGCCAGGTACCTCCAGATCGTCCACCAGGTTGCCGGTGGGGAACATCGAGCCGCCCTCCTCGCCGTCATCGGACGGGTCGAGGAATTCCAGCACGATCTCGGCCGCCGGGAAGGTCACGCCGTCCAGCTCGAAGTCGCCAGTTTCCTGCACCTGCCCATTGCTGACCGGCACATGAGCGATGATGGTCTTGTGGATGTTGGCCTGCCAGATGCGCACCACGCAGGTGCCGTCCTCGGGAATTCGCGTGGGGTCGACCAGGCCGGCATGAATGGCGAAGGCGCCAGCCGCGGTGGACAGGTTGCCGCAGTTACCGCTCCAGTCGACGAAGGCCTTATCGATGGAGACCTGGCCGTAGAGGTAGTCGACATCGTGATCGGGCTGAGTGCTTTTCGACAGGATCACGCACTTGGAGGTGCTTGAGGTTGCGCCGCCCATGCCGTCGATCTGCGCGGCGTACGGATCGGGGCTACCGATCACGCGCATGAACAGTTTGTCACGGGCCTCGCCAGGCACCTGGCAGGACTCGGGCAGATCCTGCAGGCGGAAGAATACGCCCTTGCTGGTGCCGCCACGGATATAGGTGGCGGGGATTTTCACTTGAGGCAGATGAGCCATGAGTGCAGTCCTGAAGTAGCCCGGATGCAATCCGGGGAGAATCATTCAACCTTGCCCCGGATTTCATCCGGGCTACGCGCTTGTCTCCCCTCTCCCGCTTGCGGGAGAGGGGCCGGGGGAGAGGGTCTATCAGACAACACCGAGCCGCCTGCACCACCCTCTCCCCAGCCCTTTCCCATGAATGGGAGAGGGAGCAGACCGCGTCATCACGCCACCGCGCCTTCGAGGAAGTCCTTTGCAAAGCGCTGCAGCACGCCGCCAGCCTGGTACACGCTGACATCGGCAGCGGTATCCAGGCGGCAGGTCACCGGCACCTTGACCGTCTCGCCGTTACGGCGATTGACCACCAGGGTCAGGTCGCAGCACGGCGAGATCTCGCCCTCGATGTCATAGGTTTCAGTGCCATCCAACCCCAGGGTCAGACGCGTGGTGCCCGGCTTGAACTCCACCGGCAGCACGCCCATGCCCACCAGGTTGGTGCGATGGATGCGCTCGAAACCTTCGGCGACTATCACTTCCACACCCGCCAGACGCACGCCCTTGGCCGCCCAGTCACGGGACGAGCCCTGGCCGTAGTCAGCACCGGCAACGATGATCAGGTTCTGCTTGCGGTTCATGTAGGTCTCGATGGCTTCCCACATTCGCATCACCTTGCCTTCGGGCTCCACCCGGGCCAGCGAGCCCTGCTTCACCTGCCCGTCGACCACGGCCATTTCGTTGACCAGTTGCGGGTTGGCGAAGGTGGCGCGTTGCGCAGTCAAATGGTCGCCACGGTGGGTGGCGTAGGAGTTGAAGTCTTCTTCCGGCAGGCCCATTTTCGCCAGGTACTCGCCAGCGGCCGAATCCGCCAGGATAGCGTTGGACGGCGACAGGTGATCGGTGGTGATGTTGTCCGGCAGGATCGCCAGCGGGCGCATGCCCTTGAGCGTACGCTCGCCGGCCAGCGCGCCTTCCCAATATGGCGGGCGGCGGATGTAGGTGGACATCGGCCGCCAGTCGTACAGCGGGCTCTCTGCCTCCTGCACGCTGCCCAGGTCAAACATCGGAATATAGATCTGCTTAAACTGCTCGGGCTTCACGCTCGCCGCGACTATGGCGTCGATTTCCTCGTCGCTCGGCCACAGATCCTTCAACGTAATCGGGTTGCCATCGGCATCGGTGCCCAACGCGTCCTGCTCTATATCAAAGCGCACGGTGCCGGCAATCGCATAGGCCACAACCAGCGGTGGCGAAGCGAGGAAGGCCTGCTTGGCATAGGGATGGATACGCCCGTCGAAGTTGCGGTTGCCCGAGAGCACGGCGGTGGCGTACAGGTCGCGATCGATGATTTCCTTCTGGATCTTTGGTTCCAGCGCGCCAGACATGCCATTACAGGTGGTGCAGGCGTAGGCGACGATGCCGAAGCCGAGCTTCTCCAGCTCCGGCAGCAAACCAGCCTCTTCAAGATACAACTTGGCGACCTTTGAGCCCGGCGCGAACGACGTCTTCACCCAGGGCTTGCGCACCAGGCCCAGCGCATTGGCCTTCTTCGCCACCAGGCCAGCAGCGATGACGTTGCGCGGGTTGGAGGTATTGGTGCAACTGGTGATAGCGGCGATGATCACCGCGCCGTCAGGCATCAGGCCCTGGGCTTCTTCGCCCTTGCCGGCCTGCAGCTTGTCTTCGTCGGCGATACCACGCTCGGCTAGCGCCGAGGTCGGCAGGCGGCGATGCGGGTTGCTCGGGCCAGCCATATTGCGCACCACGCTGCCCAGATCAAAACGCAGCACGCGCTCGTACTCGGCGGTTTTCAGCGCGTCGCTCCACAGGCCGAGGGTCTTGGCGTAATTCTCCACCAACGCCACCTGCTCCGGTTCACGCCCGGTGAGCTTGAGGTAGTCGATGGTCTGGCCGTCGATATAGAACATCGAGGCCGTCGCACCATACTCGGGGCACATATTGGAGATGGTGGCGCGGTCGCCGATGGACAGGCTGTCGGCGCCCTCGCCGAAGAACTCGACCCAGGCACCGACCACGCGCTCCTTGCGCAGGAACTCGGTCAGTGCCAGGACGATATCGGTGGCGGTGATGCCAGGCTGGCGCTTGCCGGTCAGCTCGACGCCGACGATATCAGGCAGACGCATCATCGATGGATGGCCAAGCATCACCGCCTCGGCCTCCAGGCCGCCGACGCCGATGGCGATCACGCCAAGAGCATCCACGTGCGGTGTATGCGAGTCGGTGCCGACGCAGGTGTCGGGGAAGGCGATGCCGCCGCGCGCCTGGATCACCGGGCTCATCTTCTCCAGGTTGATCTGGTGCATGATGCCGTTGCCGGCGGGAATCACGTCGACGTTCTTGAACGCGGTCTTGGTCCAGTCGATGAAGTGGAAGCGATCCTCGTTGCGGCGATCCTCGATGGCACGGTTCTTCTCGAAGGCGTCCGGGTCGAAGCCCGGCGCCTCGACGGCCAGGGAGTGGTCGACGATCAGCTGGGTCGGCACCACCGGGTTGACCTTGGCCGGGTCACCACCTTTTTCTGCGATGGCGTCACGCAGGCCGGCCAGGTCGACCAGTGCGGTCTGGCCAAGGATGTCGTGGCAGACCACGCGCGCCGGGTACCAGGGAAAGTCAAGGTCGCGCTTGCGGTGGACTAGCTGCTCCAGCGAGGCGGTCAGATCCTGCGGATCGCAGCGGCGCACCAGCTGCTCGGCGAGCACGCGCGAGGTGTAGGGGAGCCTCGCCCAGGCGCCGGCCTGGATCGCCTCGACCGCCTCACGGGCGTCGAAGTAATCCAGCGCGGTGCCGGGCAGGCGCTTGCGGTATTGGCTATTCACGGTGTCATTCATGGTTATTTACGATCCTTGAGCGGCACGAACTTCAGGTCTTCGGGGCCTGTGTAGTTGGCGCTCGGGCGGATGATCTTGCCGTCGATGCGTTGCTCGATAACGTGCGCGGACCAGCCGGCGGTACGGGCGATAACGAACAGCGGAGTGAACATGGCGGTGGGCACGCCCATCATGTGGTAGCTCACGGCGCTGAACCAGTCGAGGTTGGGGAACATCTTCTTGATCTCCCACATCACGCTTTCCAGTCGCTCGGCGATGTCATACATCTTGGTGTTGCCCTGCTCCATGGACAGCTCGCGGGCCACTTCCTTGATCACCTTGTTGCGTGGGTCGCTGACGGTGTAGACCGGGTGACCGAAGCCGATCACCACTTCCTTGCGCCCTACCCGCTCACGGATGTCAGCCTCGGCCTCGTCCGGGCTGTCGTAGCGCTTCTGCACCTCGAAGGCCACCTCGTTGGCGCCGCCGTGCTTCGGGCCGCGCAGCGCGCCGATGGCGCCGGCGATGCAGGAAAACAGATCGGAACCGGTACCGGCGATCACCCGCGAGGTGAAGGTCGAGGCGTTGAACTCGTGTTCGGCGTAGAGGTTGAGCGAGGTGTGCATGGCGCGCACCCAGGACTCGCGCGGCTTCTCGCCATGCAGTAGATGCAGGAAGTGGCCGCCGATGGAGTCGTCGTCGGTATCCACCTCGATGCGCTTGCCGTTGTGGCTGTAGTGGTACCAGTACAGCAGCGCCGAACCCAGGGAAGCCATCAGCTTGTCGGCGATATCGCGGGCACCCGGGTGGTTGTGGTCATCCTTTTCCGGCGCCAGGCAACCGAGCACCGATACGGCGGTGCGCATCACGTCCATCGGATGCGCCGAGGGCGGCAGTTGTTCCAGAGCCGCCTTCACCCCGGCCGGCAGGCCGCGCAGGGCCTTGAGCTTGGCCTTGTAGCCGGCCAGCTCGGCGACGTTGGGCAACTTGCCGTGTACCAGCAGGTGGGCAATTTCCTCGAACTCGCAGCGGTTGGCGAAGTCGAGCACGTCATAGCCACGGTAGTGCAGGTCGTTGCCGGTACGGCCAACGGTGCACAGCGCGGTGTTACCAGCGGCGGTACCGCTCAGAGCGACGGATTTCTTAGGCTTGAAGCCAGGGGTGGTTTCGGTGGCACTCATGGTTATCTCCTCGAATCCTTGTTCTTGTCTTTATTTCTTGCCGGCAGCGAACAGCGCGTCGAGCTTCTGCTCGAAGGCGTGGTAGCCGATGCGGTCGTAGAGTTCGGCGCGGGTCTGCATCAGCTCGATCACGTCCTTCTGATGGCCGTTCTGGCGGATCGAGGTGTAGACACTTTCCGCCGCCTTGTTCGCCGCACGGAAGGCCGACAGCGGATAAAGCTGGATGGCCACGCCGACCGAGGCCAGTTCGTCGCGGGTGAACAGCGGCGTGGCACCGAATTCGGTGATGTTGGCCAGCACAGGCACCTTCAGCGCCTCGACGAAGCGCTGGTAAGTGGGCAGGTCATAGGCCGCCTCGGCGAAGATACCGTCGGCACCCGCCTCGACGTAGGCTTGGCAGCGCTCGATGGCGGCGTCCACCCCCTCGGCCTGAATAGCGTCGGTACGGGCGATAAGGAAGAAGTCAGGATCGGTCTTGGCATCAGCGGCAGCCTTCACGCGGTCGCACATTTCCTCGGTGGAAACGATCTCCTTGCCCGGACGGTGGCCGCAGCGCTTGGCACCGACCTGATCCTCGATATGCGCGGCAGCGGCACCTGCCTTGATCAGGTTCTTGATGGTGCGCTCGATGTTGAAGGCACTTGGGCCGAAGCCGGTGTCGATGTCCACCAGCAGCGGCAGGTCGCAGACATCGGTGATGCGGCGCACATCGGTCAGCACGTCATCCAGGGTGTTGATGCCCAGGTCTGGCAGGCCCAGGGAGCCGGCCGCCACGCCACCACCGGACAGGTAGATAGCGCGGAAACCGGCACGCTTGGCCAGCAATGCATGGTTGGCGTTGATCGCGCCGATCACCTGCAGCGGTTGCTCTTCGGCGAGGGCCTGGCGGAAACGCTGGCCGGCGGAAAGCTGGGTCATGAATCACCTCGGGTCTGGGATGAAGTGACGAGCGCCTCCTGATAGTGGCGCTCGATATTACGCTTGGAGGCGCCGATATGACGGCGCATCAGCAGTTCGGCCAGTTCGCCGTCACGTTCGGCGATGGCATCGAGAATGCGGTGGTGTTCGGCGAAAGCCTGGTGCGGTCGATTGGGCGTAGCGGAAAACTGCAGGCGGTACATGCGCACCAGTTGGTACAGCTCGTCGCACAGCAACTTGGCCAGAGTGCGATTGCCGCTGCCCTGGATGATCCGGTAGTGGAAATCGAAATCGCCTTCCTGCTGGTAGTAGCCGACGCCGGCCTTGAACGCGGCGTCCTGCTCGTGCAGCTCCAGCACCCGGCGCAGTTCGTCGATCTCGCCCTGGCTCATGCGCTCGGCGGCCAGGCGGCAGGCCATGCCTTCGAGGGACTCGCGAATCTCGTACAGCTCGATCAGCTCGCAATGGCTGAGCGACACCACCCGCGCCCCCACATGTGGCACCCGCACCAGCAACTTCTGCCCTTCCAGGCGATGGATCGCCTCGCGCAACGGGCCACGGCTGATGCCATAGGTGCGTGCCAGTTCGGGCTCGGAGATCTTGCTGCCAGGGGCGATCTCGCCGCGCACGATAGCTGACTGGATCAACCGGAAGACATGCTCGGCCAGGGTTCCAGAGTCTTCCTGCGCTTCTTGAGCCTCAATGACATTAAGCATATTGTCGACACTAAATTCTGAAAACAGCCAAATAGATACGCCAAACCAGCAGCCACGTCAAAGAAAAAAGCACTATTGTCGACAATGATGCAGATGCGTAGCCCCTTCCCCGTATCATGCCCATCGCCCTGTCGAAGCCTCGCCCTGATAGCTGCCCAGCCCGCCACAAGGCAACAAGCCCTGGCCTGGTTTCTTGAAGCCAACGACATGGCAGTTGCGCAATCGGTTACACCACCTGCGTTACAAGCAATTGTCAGCGGTCTTGCAGCACATGCTAGAATTCCTCGCATTTCGCCGCTGGCCCAGTGCCACTGCCTGCATCAATACGGCAGACTTGCGCTGCGACCGTTGCTCACTGGCGTATGGACAGTCCATCGCTTTACCTACTCAAGGACTCATGAGACTCCAG
Source organism: Pseudomonas sp. GOM7 (assembly GCF_026723825.1). NCBI lineage: Bacteria > Pseudomonadati > Pseudomonadota > Gammaproteobacteria > Pseudomonadales > Pseudomonadaceae > Pseudomonas > Pseudomonas sp. GOM7. The sequence continues at coordinate 3,096,392 of NZ_CP113519.1, forward strand.
CTTCTAGCCTCCCTGCCCTGTCTGTTTGCACTGCTCAGCCCAAGCATGGCCGTGGGCAAGTCCATCTATGGCCTGAACGAGTACGTCCATATCGAAGAACTGGATTTGCTGGTTGCCGCCAAGCTCGACACCGGCGCCAAGACCGCCTCGCTCAGCGCTCGCGACATCAAACGCTTCAAGCGTGATGGCGAAACCTGGGTCAGCTTCATCCTGGCCATCGACGATACCCACGAGCGCACCTTCGAGCGCCCGCTGGCCAGGATCAGCAAGATCAAACGCCGCGCCGGCGACTATGATCCCGATGAAGACAAAACCTATACCGCACGCCCCGTAATCGACCTCGAACTGTGCCTGGGCCAGACCCTGCGCACGATAGAAGTGAACTTGACCGACCGAAGCGCATTCCAATACCCGCTTCTGATCGGCTCCGAAGCACTCAAACGCTTCGGTGCCATGGTCGATCCAAGCCTTAAATATGCCGCCGGCAAGCCTGGCTGCATCAACGACGCAACCCCTGGCGAGTAATTCCCATGCGCTCTCTGAACCTGCATCTGAAAGTCCTGATCACCCTGTTGGTGACCCTGGGCGTTCTGATTACGGCATATCAAATCTTCATTCTCGGCATCCCGGTCACCGAGGATGAAACCGATGACCTGTGGAACATCGACGCCAAGGTCGAATTCCAGGCCAACCCGCGCGAGCCGGTGAAGTTGCAGATGTTCGTGCCGCCGCTGAGCCAGGATTACGTCAGCCTCAACGAGAGCTTCATCTCCAACAATTACGGGGTCAGCGTCAACCGTGTCGACGGCAACCGCCGCGTGACCTGGTCGGCCCGACGTGCCAGCGGCAAGCAGACTCTTTACTACCGTCTGGTGCTGACCAAGCGCTACAGCGGCGAACAGACTCAGGTCAAAGGCCCTATCTTCCGTGACAGCATGGTGGTCGAAGGCCCCGAGAAGATCGCCGCCGAAGCCCTGCTGGCGCCGATCCGCCAGCACTCGGCGGATGTCGAAACCTTCATCAGCGAGACCATCAAGCGCGTCAACAATAGCAATGACGACAACGTCAAGCTGCTACTCGGCGGCGACGCCTCCACCGCCAACAAGGCCAAGGTGGTCGACCTGCTGCTGTCCATCGCCCACGTACCTATGGAGCGCGTGCACACCATCCGCCTGCAGGCCGAGGTGGCGCAGTCGCCGGAACTGTGGCTGCGCAGCTTCAACGGCCAGAAATGGCTATACTTCAACCCGGAAACTGGCGAGCAGGGCCTGCCGGCAGACCGACTGGTGTGGTGGATCGGCGACGACGATCTGATCAACCTCGAGGGCGGCAAGCAGGTGCAAGTCAGCTTCAGCCTGAACAACAGCGAGATGAACGCCATCCGCCTGGCCAAGCTGACCGACGAGAACACCGACGCGAGCTTCCTCGAATACTCGCTCTACGGCCTGCCGCTGCAGACCCAGCAGACCTTTATGATCATGGTGATGATCCCCATTGGCGTGCTGGTCATCCTCATCTTGCGTAACCTCGGCGGCCTGCAGACCCTCGGCACCTTCACCCCGGTGCTGATCGCCCTCGCCTTCCGTGAAACCCAGCTAGGCTTCGGTATCTTCCTATTCACCGTGATCACCGCGCTAGGCCTGTCGCTACGCTCCTATCTGGAGCACCTCAAGCTGCAGATGCTGCCGCGCCTGTCGGTGGTGCTGACCTTCGTTGTGGTGTTGATCGCCACCATCAGCCTGTTAAGCCACAAGCTGGGTCTGGAACGCGGCCTGTCGGTGGCCCTGTTCCCGATGGTGATTCTGACCATGACCATCGAGCGCCTGTCGATCACCTGGGAAGAGCGCGGTGGTAGCCATGCCTTCAAGGTCGCCATCGGCACCCTGTTCGCCGCCACCATCGCGCACCTGCTGATGACCGTGCCGGAACTGGTCTACTTCGTGTTCACCTTCCCGGCCATCCTGCTGATCCTGGTGGGCTTCATGCTGGCGATGGGACGCTACCGCGGCTACCGCCTGACCGAACTGTTCCGCTTCAAAGCCTTCCTCAAGGACTAAGACCATGTTCGGCCTGATCAAGACGTGGAAGGCCCTTGAAGCCAAGGGCATCATGGGCATCAACCGACGCAATGCGGACTACGTGCTGAAGTACAACAAACGGCACCTGTACCCCATCGTCGACGACAAGATCATCACCAAGGAGCGGGCCATCGAGGCCGGCATCGACGTACCGGAGCTGTACGGCATCATTGAAACCGAGAAAGGCATCGACAAGCTCGACGAGATCATCGCCGGGCGCAACGACTTCGTCATCAAGCCGGCGCAGGGTGCCGGCGGTGACGGCATCATGGTGATCGCCGATCGTTTCGAGGATCGCTTCAAGACGGTATCCGGCAAGATCGTCAGCCACGAGGAGCTGGAACAGCAGATTTCCAGCATCCTGTCCGGCCTGTACTCCCTTGGCGGGCACCGCGACCGCGCGCTGATCGAGTACCGCGTGACCCCAGATACCATCTTCAAGAGCATCAGCTACGAAGGTGTGCCGGACATCCGCATCATCGTGCTGATGGGCTACCCGGTGATGGCCATGCTGCGTCTGCCTACCCGGCAGTCCAACGGCAAGGCCAACCTGCACCAGGGCGCCATCGGTGTCGGCGTGGATCTGGCCACCGGCGTCACTCTGCGCGGCACCTGGCTGAACAACAAGATCAGCAAGCACCCGGACACCACCAATGCGGTGGATGGCGTGCAACTGCCTAACTGGGACGGTTTCATGAAGCTCGCCGCTGGCTGCTACGAGCTGTGTGGTCTGGGCTACATTGGCGTGGACATGGTGCTGGATCAGGACAAGGGCCCGCTGATTCTCGAGCTCAACGCCCGCCCTGGCCTGAACATCCAGATCGCCAACGACTGCGGCCTCACCAAGCGGACTCATGCCGTCGAAGCGCGCCTGGAAGAACTGAAAGCCAAGGGCATTCAAGAGAACGCCGAGGAGCGTGTACGCTTCTCCCAGGAGCTGTTCGGCAACATCGTGCTCAAGCAGGACGATTGACCCCTGTGGAGCGGGTTGCCCCTCGCCAGAGCCTGCAACCCGCCGTAGCCCGGATGCAATCCGGGACCTGCAAGCGCCCCTCCCCTTAGGCTCAGCCCCTAACGCACGATCGCCAGCTCGAATTCACCTTCGTCGCCATGGGCATGTCGCTGCATGCCCGCCTCGTCCACGGCCAGCGCCTGCAGAGGCCGTTTGAACGGCTTGTTGTCGAGGGTCTGCAGACTGCGATCCTCGTCCGTGGTGAGCAGCAACACGTAGCGCTCGCCCTGCTCGGCGCGCACCTTGACCGTGCCCTCGATGAAAGCATAGCGGTACCAGGTTTCCGGATGGAGCTGGTACACCGCATCACTGACCAGGCGCGTCGGTCGCTTGGCCTCATCGAGAAACAACAGTGAGGGATACACCACCTGGCGATTGGCGAAACTGCGTACGCGCAGACCGTAGGTCTGGCGCGACGCCGGTAGACTCAAGGCCGCGTAATAACTGCGCCCCATGGGAAAGTCGAAGCTCGGCGAATAGCGGCTCAACTCTTCGTAACGCGGTTCCTCGACAGACAAGGGAGTGAAATCACTCTCGCGCATCTGCCCACAGCAACGCTGCAGCAACTCGGCATACAGGCCTTCACCGCGGGTCTCGCTGCCCTCCAACAGCGCCTGCATCGCCGCACTAGGCTGGCCATCGAGCGTCGGCAGTTTGCTCGCCACAGGCTCGAACTTAACCTGCCGTCCTTCGCTGTAATGCACCGCCTGCGCCCCGCTCGGCTTATTCTGCCGACCAGGTGCCAACACCGGCGAGTTGTGCATCTGCCCCTTCTCATCGACCCAGGTGTAGTAACGGCTGTCGGACTGGCTGCGGGCGAAACCACGCCCCTCCAGCTCATCGGCGTCGATGTAGTCGCCGACTCGCTCTCCCGTACCCAACAACTGGTCACGCTCCCCGCCTTCGCGGTTGCGCTCGCCCAGATAGAAGCTGTTGTGCAACTGGCCACCGCTGTCGACCCAGGTGTAGTAGCGCCGCTTGCTCTCGCCCGTGTCCGGTGCACTGCCAGGCCACTTGCCACTCTCCCCCAGCCGCGCCTGATCGCTGAGTTCGGCACGACGCTGCGCGCTGCGCTGCTGCTCGGCGAAGCGTTCGTCGACGAAGGTGTTGTGCACCCGACCGTGGTCATCCACCCAGGTCAGGTAACGGCTGGCTGCCAATGACGGCAGGCAGGCCAGCAACAGCCAGGCCAACAGCAGCAGGCGCATGATGTCAGAACCTCGTGGTGTAACTGAGGGAGAAGATATAGGCCTTCACCGTCGTCTCGATGTTGAGCCCCGCATAAGGGTTATAGACGAGATTGTCCAGACCTTCGCAGTTGGCGTTGCAGCTACTGCCCGCCGGGATGCTCTGCTTGGAGACGAAGTAGTTGAAACCCGCCTCGATGGTGGTGTCCTTGTCCCAGCGATAAGCGAAACCGAGCCCATAGAGATCGGCGTCGCCCACAGGGGCCAGCACGTCGGCCTTGTTCTTGGGAATCGCCGAGGGGCGGTACTCGTAACCAGCGCGCAAAGCCAGACGGTCGTTGACCTCGTACTGCACGCCGACGCCCCAGCTCCAAGTGTCACGATAACCTCGGTCGAGAATGATGGTGCGGTCGGTAGCGTATTCACTGCTGAAGGTCTTGGCGATGCGCAGGATATCCAGCTCACGATCGAACTCGATTTCAAAATTGTTCCAGTCGCTGTAACCGACCCAGCGCAGGTCGAAGTTGAACTGCCACTTGTCGAAGGGCCGCACCTTGATGCCGGTGCTGAAGGAATCCGGATAGGTCAGCTTCAACGAAGCGTTACCGCTCTCCTCATTGGCACCATAGGGAAACAGAGGGCTGAAGATGGCTCCGAACAATGAACCTTGCAAACCGCTCCAGAAGCCTGCCCAGTCCTGAGAGTACTCGATGCGATACTTGCCCTGCAGATGCATCCGCGCTTCACTCTGGTAGGTCGCGCCCCAAGCGAACCAGTCGGTGGGCTCCCAGAGAATGCCCAGATTGTAGGTGGGTGACAGGCTCTGCTGCAGGTCGAGCTGGAGATTGGCCAGGGAGTCGAATGGACCGACCTTACCACCACAGACGTTGATGATCGGCCCCACCAGTTCGCCCAGACCAGGCAGGCACAGCGTCTCCTTGAGCATGCGGGTCAGGCCAGTGAGCAGGCCAGGGTTGCGGAAATCCTGATTGAGTGCCATGGCCTGGTGCGAGAAGCCAATCGATAGCCCCAGCGACAGCTCGTCGTTGACCTGATAGGCCAGCGATGGCGAGAAGTAGGTAATGCGCTGCAAGGATACCTGACGGCCCTGGAAGCGCCCCGGATCGCTGTCGGAGTCTCGCGAATAACCCAACGCCATGGGAGCATAGACGTTGGTGGCGAAAGTGAACTTGGAACCCGGTGGGTTGATCGAAAGCCCTGCCAGCGGCGCCGCCAGCAGCGGCATCTCGGTCATCCCCCCGAGGCCTGGCAGATACATGGCCGGCGTCGTGGTGCGGGTGCTGGAGTTCTTGTATGGATCGTCGTCGTAACCAAGGAAATTATAGCCTTCACGCGGATCGAACTTGGCGCGGATGTCCATGACGCCGCTGATCATCTTCAGCGTGGTCATCCGCCCCTTGAGTTTGCTCAAGGCAGCCGGGTTGTAATGCACTGCGTCGATGCCAGTCGAGTCGGCCGTTACGGCGTTGCCCATGGCCATGGCTTTGGGGTTGCCGATGGTGAGGTTATTGGCCAGTTGCGCCTGCGCCGGCAACCACCAGCCAAGCGTCAGACCCGCCAACAGCAGGGGCTGCAGCATTGCACGAGAAGTCATGAGAGTCGTACTCGCTGCTTATTGTGGCTTCAGGCCCTTGATGTCCAGAGGCAGGGAGAACCCCAGCAGGACATCGGGGGAATCTTCAGTCATACCGAAGCCGGCGTTGATGTTGACGATACGATCCGGCGAGGTACGCAGGCCAAGAGAGAAGTTCATCACCGCGCTGGTCTGCTCGGTGCCCTCGAACTTGGCGTCGGCGAAGGTGAAAGTCGGTGCCAGGTTGTGCGACATCTGGAACGAGGTGGCCAGGGACACATCGTAGGACAAGGCATAGGCGAAGCCCATGCTGAGCGCCAGGCTCGCCCCCGGATCTACCGAACGCAACAGACGCCCACCGCGCACCTGATCGACGTTGCGCACCGGCATGTTGTAGGTGTAGCCGAGCGAGCCGAACAGCACCACCGGATCAACCACGTAGGACAGGTTGGCGCCAAACCCCAGGTTGTAATAGCCGTTTCCGGTAGACAGGCCGCTATCCGTCTTCACGTCGTAAGGGCTGTCCCCAGTGGGCAGGCCGAGCGTGGCGAACAGGGTGGTGACCGGCTTGCCCCGCTCCGACGACCAGGGCTGCCAACGCAGACTGAGCGACAGGTCACCCAGGCTGTGGGTATCGATGTCGCGCTCGGTGTCATATTTGGCGACGAAGGGCACGCGCATGCTGAACGTCAGATTGTCCCAGACGCCATAGTCGAAGGTGAAGGAGTTGGTGAAGGTGTGCTGCGCTTCGCTCTGGCCGACGACACTGAACACGTTGTTACCAGTACGCACCGTCTGGATCTGCGTGTCGCGCAGCAACGAATAATCGAAACCGTAGGTCAGGGTGCGCTCACCCTTCTTGAGCAGGGTGTAGCTCTTTTCCGCCGCCTGGAATACTTGCTCCAGCGCCTTGGCGCTGTCGGCGTCATCCTCTTTCTTGGTCAGCGCCTCACGCGCGTCGTCGACCGTAGCCTGCTCCGCAAACACCTGCTGCGTCTGTGCAGCGAGCAGTAGCACGAATGCCAGCCGCGCATATACCGAAAATCCCATGACGCTGCTCCCAGATCGTTATTGTTATGCCGGGTAAATCACTTGCGGCGGATGTACTGAATATCCCCTCCCGAGCCCAACTGGTCGGCTTGGTTGGTGGAGAACTTGGCCATTTGTGGAAACTCGCGAAAGGCCAGCAGGCTGATGGTGCGATCATCGATGATACGTAGATCGCGCTCACTCAGAGCCAGTGCATTGGGCGGCTCGTTACCGCTGGGAAAGATCACGAACAAGACGTTCTGATCCCAGATTTCCTCGAAGCGCACCCGGGTGAAACTGATGTTGCCCAAAGCCGGGTCGGCCACGAAAACATGATCGTTATAGACGTCACGCACCACGACGAAATGCTTGAAGCCCGCATAATGGATCGGCACGATGGCCGGATTTTCCAAGGATTCCAGATCACTGAAGGAAGCACGAAAGCCACCGCTCTTGTAACCCAGCGCCGTCACGAAACGCTTCATGTCGAGCAAGGAAAAGCCGCGGCGTTCGACGATCTTTTCCGCTTCGCCGAAACGCAGCAAACCTTCCATCACCTGGCGTTCCTGCAGGTTGCGCCCCAGGAAGTAGTCGAGCAGCGTGGTCAAGGCAGCGGAACCACAGCTATAGTCGTAGGCTTGGCGGGTAACGTTACGAAACTGCAGCTGGCTCATCGGTTCCAGTACCACCGATTCACGCTGCACGGGATTCAGGGCGGCCTGGCCGATATTGACGGTGCCGGCGGGTGGCGGCTTGGTGTCGACAGCCTCGGTAAAACCGAACAGGCCGATCAGGCTGCCCACGAGGATTTCGATCATCTTGCTATCCGACGACTAGCAAACAGAAGTGGCGACCCGAGCCACACCTTGCACTCAGGTCGCCGCATACCATTCAAGCAGAGATCAATGACCCCAGACCTTGACGGTAGAACCAGCCATGTTGAGGTTGTTGATGGCGAGGCCACCGATGGTGCTATCGCCCACCTTCACAGCACCAACGCTGACCTGACCATTGATGGTCGGCAGGCCGATCTGCAGCTTGTTGTCAGCCACGTCGATGGTCAACGGCGCGTTGTCGTCGATGTTGAAGCCCGACAGGGTGACGGTATTCAGGCTCAGGGTGTTGCTGCCGTCGGTCACGTTGTCTGCGGTGTCGGTGTAGACGACGGAGCCGATGGTGGCATTGAAGTTACCGGAGATGCTGATGCCTGCCTGACCGGTGACGTCTGCCAGGGCAGAATCATCCAGCGCTTTCAGGTCAGCATGAGCGGCGAAGGGGAGCGCCACGACGGCAACGGCAAGAGCGATTTTCTTCAGGGTCATCATTGTTGTTATCTCCACAGTTCAAATGGGGGTTCCCCGGGCTCTGCCGGTGACGTCCTGTCACGAGCAGCCTGACCGGCAGATGCCGGTCTCCAGACCTGCCACGACTTCCCTAGGTGTGCCAGGCTTGGACTCTCGAAGCACATTGCGCTTCGCGATGGCTACAAGCTACTAATCTGCCGGCGCCCTGCCAGCCCATCCAACGAATGGCGCGAAGGCTTTGCCGCGCGCCTTACAGAACTCAGGCCTCACTGAGCAACCCCAGACTTTTGCCCTTGAGTACGGCCTGGGTTCGGCTGCGCACCCCGAGCTTGGCGAACAGATTGTGCAGGTGCCACTTGATGGTGGCTTCCGACAGGTGCACGGCCTGGGCGATATCACGATTCGACAATCCAGCCGCCACGAGCCGCAGGATCTCTCGTTCGCGCGGGCTAATATCTTGATTTTCCTCGAAATCATGAGGATCTACAGCCAGGCGGCGACATTGCTCACGCATCAGTTCAGGCACCTGCGGCCAGGCGGCGGCACGTTTGGGTAGCGCCTCGCTCCAGGCGTCCCACAGGGGCAGCAGCCACAGGGCTTCGTCCTGGAACAAGCGACGGTAACCGCACTGCCAGGCTTCTTCCAGAGTGTTGCCGAACAGCTCGAAAGCCTTGTCGCTGTTACCTTTTCGCCAGTACGCAACAGAAAGTAACAGCGCCAGACGCAAGCGCCGATCACGCTGATGGTCGGCATCCTGCTTGGCAAGACAGTTCTCCAGGCTCACCAGGGCCTTTTCCACACGCCGCTCGAACAGGGCCAGGCGGGCTTCGGCCAACGCCCAGGCGGTATGCGCATCGCCATAACGCTCGATGGGCAAGGGCGCGATATGCCGCTCCATCTGCAATAGAATGCGTTGCGCCTCGTTAGGTCGCCGCAACCACAGCAGAAACTGCACCTTGCAGCCCATGACGATGGCAAACACCCGCTCGTAACCGATTCCCTGCAAGCCACCGAGCCATTCATCGAGTTGCGCCAGGCCCTGCTCGGGCTCCCCTGCAAAGAAACGCGCCCGAGCCATCACCAACTGACCACGGCTGATCAGCTCGACCGGCGTCGCCACATCGCGCCAGGTCGTGGCCAGGGGCAGTTCGGCGAGGATGGCGGCATGCCGATCCTGCTCGTACAGCAGGTCGGCATAAGCCAGTGCGAGCGGCCCACCGACCCGGCTGCGGCGCCCGAACACCTGATCGACCCGTGCTCTGGCACGTTCGGCCAGGGCACATCCGCGCTCGAGCTCGCCATGCTCCTTGCAGATCAGCGCCTCGATCAGGCTGGACATCACGTGCAGATATTCGCTTTCACACTGGCGCAGGTTGTCACGCACCACGGCGATGGCCTTGGCCGCCTCGCCGAACTCGCCCAGCAAGGCAAGTGCCGCCGCCTGCACGCACGCCAGGCTGGCACGAAAGACCGGCTGATTCTGCGGAACCAGCGCCAGCCAGTGACCAGCGACCTTGAGGCAAGCCTCAAGCTTGTCCTGATAGAGCAGCACCAGCGCCTTGAGCACCTGGGCAGCGGCGAGCAGTTCGAGCAGGCCGAAGTGCATGCCCTGGCCACGGCCCTGGGTCAGGCGCACGCTGACCTCCTCGATCAGGGCCTCGGATTCGGCGAATTTCTGCTCGAAAGCCAACTGCCAGGCATAGAAGATCTGGAACACCGGCTGCTCGCTGATCACCAGCGGTGGAATGTCCTTGAGAATGGCGAGGATGCCGTACACCCGGTTGCTGGCGATCAGTTTCGCGCCCTGGCGCTCCAGCAGCTCGGCGGCAAATGCGTAATCGCGCGCGCGCAAGGCATACTTGATGGATTTGTCGGCCAGGTCGTGGCTTTCGCACCAGCGTGCCGCTGCGTGCAGCAGATGCGCCGGGTCGCCCCGCTTGACCAGGCGCCCCTGGAGAAAATCGCTGAACAAGTGATGGTAGCGGAACCACTCGCCCTGCTCGTCCAGCGGAATGACGAACAACTGCTCGCTCTGCAGACGCTGCAGCATTTCCTCGCCATCCTGACGGCCGGTCAGGGCATTGCACAGCTCGGCGTTGAACTCATCGAGCATGGAGGTCTGGTCGAGAAACAACTGCAGGCCTTCCGGCAGTCTGGCCACCACGTCTTCGGCCAAGTAGTCGGCAATATCCCGCTCGGCACCGGACAGGCCGGCGAGGAAAGCACTGCGATCAAGTTGCCGGGGCAAAGCCAGCGCCGCCAGGTGCAATGCAGTGATCCAGCCCTCGGTGCGATCATGTAACTGATCCAGCTCCTCTTCGCCAAGCTCCAGTCGCTTGACCTCGCGAAAATAGGCGGCTGTCTCCGTGCGATTCAAGCGCAGATCATCGGCCAGCAGCCAGAAGGTGCCGCTCTCGAGCATGGGTTTGCCGTCGAGAAAGCCAGGCTGGTAGCGGGTACTGACCACTATGTGCACATGCTCGGGCAGGCGCTCGAGCAGATATCGCGCCCGTTCCGCCAAAGCGGGATAACGCAGCCGGTGGAAGTCATCGAGCATCACGTAGAGGTCATGGTCGATGGCCTTGAGATCTTCGGCAAAGGCATCGAGCACGGCCAGCAGGTTCCAGTTCAGGTCGCCTTGCAGCAGGCGTGATGCACTGTTGCCGACATTCGGGCAGACGGCTTCGATGGAAGCGATCAGGTACTGCAGCAAACGCGGCGGCTCACTGTCCACCTCATCGCACGAGAGCCAGGAAACATGCGCCCGTTCGGCCTGTAAGCGCTGGCGAAACTGGCTCAACACGGTGCTCTTGCCAAAACCGGCCGGGGCACTGAGCACCAGCAGACGCTGATTACGCGCGGCCATCAGGCGCTCGAGCAACGCCTCACGCTCGAGCAGTGGAGCCCCTTCGGCGTGCGGAGGGTGCAGCTTGGTTCGCAACAGGGCGAAGGTTTGCAGGCTCGATGAAAGTTGTTCGGTCATGGTTCGAGTAGGCTCAGTTCACGGGCGCGACGGATGGCTTGGGTACGGTTACGCACCTTGAGCTTTTCATAGATGTTGTGCAGGTGCCATTTGACGGTACCGAGCGCCAGCGCCAGTTGCTGGCCGATTTCGTCATTGGACAAGCCCTTGGCTGCCAGGCAGACCACCTCCCGCTCACGCTCGGTCAGCCCCTCCTCCAGCATGTCCATGGCCTGTTGCGCCTCGCGCCCAGGCCAGATGCCCAGAAGACTGCGCAGAAAGCCTTGCAGGGCCGGTTGGCGCTCGGCTGCTTCCAATTGCTGCAGTAACTGACGAATAGCCTCGCCCTCCTCGATGAACACGCTGCGCGCCCCTTCGCGCTCGGCGCAGATCAAGCATTGCACCAGCAGGCTCTGGGCCCGCTCCTGATACCCCAGGCGCTGGTAACTCAGCGCAGCCAACAGATCCAGGCGCATGCGCTGCAGATCATGCAAGCCATCTTGCAACTGGGTACGCAGTTGCGCCAGCTCGTGCAGGGCCTCACTGTAATGGCCGCGGGCCTGCTGCAGACGGATGCGCGTCAGCCCCAGCACCCACAGCACAGGGTTGAGGGCACGCGACTGATAGGGCTCGGCCAGCTTGTTCCAGTCCACGCTCTTGAGCCGTTGCTCAGCGCGTTTGCAGCGATCTACCTGGGGTTCCTGCAGGATCAACGCAATCTCTTCGCCTACCGCCTGCACGTAAAAACGCCAGGACTGATTACGGGCCGCCAGGTTCTGCATCAACACCAGGGTGGCGCTGGCCTCCTTGCTCCCCCCCTGCATGCGCTGCACCCGGGCCAGGCAGAGCATGGCCTGGGCATAGAGATCGATGGGGTTGATCACGTCGATGGTGGCGAGCGCCCAGCGCAGGCGCTCCTGCAGTCCGTCGAAACGCCCCTGTCGGTAATCGATCAAGGACTCGGTGATGGTCGGCAGCACCAACGCCCGCGAGCGTTGGTCGAACCAGCCGGTGAAACGCTCACGCAACTGCTGGAAGAGCAATTGCGCCTGTTTCAGGCCACCCTGCTCCATGCACAGCAGCACCTCGACATTGGTCAGTTGCATGTCGAGATAGTGACCTTCGAGGAAATGATTGCGCTGTTGCGCCAAGGCCAACAGACGTCTTGCCGGTTCGGTCTGGCCCAGCATTACCAGCGCCAGGGCGCCGACGATGAGAATGGCCACCTCGAGAAAGGCCGTGTGTTGCCCCAGTTGTGCCTCGATACGTCGCGCAAGAAGCACGCAGGTGTCCAGATCATCCTTCTGCAGGGCGATCACCGCCTTGATCGCCAGGGTGGCCAGCAAGCGCTCGCTCAATGGCCCGCTGTCACGCGTCGCCCCCCAGCGCTCGAGCAATTCGTCGAGCAGACGGTAGGCTTCGCCCAGACTCAGGTCAGTGGCACGCGTCCAGACATCGGCCAGTACCAGCACCGGAAAGCGGCTCGCCACCTCGTCAGGCACCTGCTTACGCCACCTGTAGAGCAGGCCGAGCTGCCCCCGGTTAATCAGTTCCAGGCCGCAGCCGTCGAGCAAGGCGGCGAGCATTTCCGGGTCTTCCGCCAGGCTGGCATGCTCGATGGCCAGATTCTGCATGTGATGGTTGGTGAACCATAGGCTGGCATTGAAGTGTAGCTGGCGAAAACGCTCGGGATCTCGTTCGCGTAGACGAGCGCGCAGGAACTCGGCGAACAGGTTATGGAAGCGATACCACTGCCGCTCACGATCGAGCGGCAGCAGGAAGAGCTGCATCGCCTCCAGCTCCTCCAGCAGTTGCTGGCCATCCTGACGTCCCGTCAGGGTATTGGCCAGATCGCCGCTTAGCTGCCGTGCCACACCCAGCGCCAGGAGCTGTTCCTGACGCTCTGCCGGCAATTGCTCGAACACCGTATGCAGCAGGTAGTCACCTACGGCATGCTGATTGCTGCCCAGCTCGAGCAAGGACGCCACGGGTTGTGGCTGGTTACGCAGCCATAGGCTGGCCAGATGCACGCCGATCATCCAGCCTTCGGTATGCGCGTAGAGCGACTTGAGCGCAGCGCAGTCCAGGTGCACGCCGGCATGCTCGAGATACTGGCTCATCTCTTCGGGGCTCAGACGCAGTTCGTCGGCTCCCAGTTCGAGCAATAGCCCCTTGGCACGCAGTGTCGCCAGATTGAGCGCCGGTAACGAACGACTGCCGGCAGCGAGCATGAAACTGGCAGGCGCCAGTTTGACCATGCGGTTGAGGGCTGCCAGCAGGTCGGTGTCCTGAATCAGATGCAGGTCATCAAGCACCAGCAGCATGGGGGTCTGCACCCGCGCCAGGTCGCTCAGCAAAAGCTCCATGGCCGCTGCCACCGGCACGCCCATGGGGTTGCACAGATAGCCGAGTGCATCCTGGCCCAAGCCTGGTACGGCCTGACCGAGGGCATCGATCAATTGCTGGAGGAAACGCGACGGATCATCGTCATCGCAACCCAGCGACAGCCATACCACTTGCACACCCTGCTCCTGGCGGCGAGCGGCAAAGTCAACCAGCGCAGTGGTCTTACCAAAGCCGGCAGGGGCACAAAACAACACCAGGCGGACATGGGGATTGGCCGCAAGGGCTGCATCGACCCGTGGTCGTGCCATATAGAAACCAGTAGCTGCCTGGGGCGGCGAAAGTTTCGAGCGCAGCAGGCCTCCAGTGGCTGGATCCTGTACTTCATCCATAGCCTGAACCCCTTCGTCGTTGTTATTCTGGAGCAAAAAATCAGCGCGTCGCGACCTCATACTAAACAGCCATCAGCGCTCAAGTAAACTGCTGGCAGACGCTCTAGGATGAATGTTGTCGGCACATTACAATCGCCGCTTCGCCTCATCCGACATGCCGTCATGCTCACCTGCCAAATTCATGCCTTGCCCTACCAGCCCGATCCCAGCGGCTATTTCCAGCGCCTGCGCCAGGCTCCGGGTGCCGTACTGCTAGATGCTGGTCGACCGCTGGCGACTCGCGGACGCTATGACCTAATGAGCGCCTGGCCATTGGCAGAACTGGCACCCATTGCCGACGAATCGGCCAAGGCCTTTCTTCAACGCCTGCGTCAGGCCCTACATGAACTGGGTCAGGCCCAGCTTCCCGAACACCTCGAGCTCCCCTTTGCCGGCGGGCTGATCGGTTATCTGGCCTACGACTTCGGCAGACGCCTGGAGCACCTAACCAGCATAGCCGAGGATGACCTGCACCTACCCGACGCGGGCCTTGGCCTGTACGCCTGGGCGCTGATCAGCGACCATCTGTTGGGCACCAGCCAGCTTGTCTTCCACCCCAGCCTGCCAGGCGACGAACGGCAGCGCCTGCTGACCCTGTTCAACGCCCCGGCCACCCCCGAGCCGGCGCCATTTCGTCTCCTGCAGCCCTTTCGTGCCGATCTCGCAGCATGCGATTACCAGGCGGCCATCGAACGCATTCAGGCCTATATCCTGGCCGGTGACTGCTATCAGGTGAACTATACGCAGCGTTTCCAAGCTACTTATCAAGGCGATCCCTGGGGCGCCTACCTGGCCTTGCGCCAGGCCTGCCCCACGCCTTTCGCGGGTTTCCAGAGTCTGAGCGGCGGCGGCGCCATCCTCAGCCTGTCGCCCGAACGCTTCCTCAGAGTCAGCCAGGGCCAGGTGGAAACCCGCCCGATCAAGGGCACCCGCCCGCGAGCGAAAGATCTCGCCGAAGATCGCGCGCACGCCGATGAGCTGCTGGCCAGCGGCAAGGATCGGGCGGAGAACCTGATGATCGTCGATTTGCTGCGCAACGACCTGGGACGTAGCTGCCGCATTGGCTCGGTGCAGGTGCCGGAGCTGTTCGCGCTGGAAAGCTACCCCAACGTGCATCATCTGGTCAGCAGCATCACCGGCACGCTGGCCGCCGGCAAGGATGCACTGGATCTGATTGCCGGTGGCTTTCCCGGCGGTTCCATCACCGGCGCACCGAAGATCCGCGCCATGCAGATCATCGAAGAGCTGGAACCGACCCGTCGCAGCCTCTATTGCGGCTCGCTGCTCTATCTGGATGTGCGTGGCGAGATGGACAGTTCAATCGCCATTCGCAGCCTGCTGGCCAAGGATGGCCGCATCAGTTGCTGGGGCGGCGGCGGCATCGTCGCCGACTCGCACTGGCAGGCCGAGTACCAGGAATCGATCACCAAGGTGAAGGTGCTGCTACAAACGCTCGAAGAGCTATAAGCCGCTACAGGCCTATAGCTGCAGTTTACGGTTAGAAGCGGCGAGGAATGCCTGCCGGAGATCCTCATAGGTATGCACCGCCGGGAACTGCGGAAACTCGCGGATCACATTGTCCGGCGCATGGAACAGGATGCCGGCGTGGGCCTCGCTGAGCATGCTGGTGTCGTTGTACGAGTCGCCGGCGGCGATCACCCGGTAATACAGGCTCTTGAGGGCGATGACCGCCTGACGCTTGGGATCTTTCTGACGCAACTGGTAGCTGACCACAGAATCATTCTCGTCGGTGATCAGGCGATGGCACAGCAGGGTCGGAAATCCAAGCTGACGCATCAGTGGCTGGGAGAATTCATAGAAGGTGTCGGAAAGGATCACCACCTGAAAGCGTTCGCGCAGCCAATCTACGAAAGCCACGGCACCCGGCAGCGGCTCGAGCGTGGCAATCACGTCCTGAATGTCCCTGAGCTTGAGTCCATGTTCCTCGAGGATGCGCAGGCGCTGCTGCATCAGCACGTCATAGTCGGGGATGTCGCGGGTAGTCACCTTGAGTGACTCGATGCCGGTTTTTTCCGCGAACGCGATCCAGATTTCCGGAACCAGTACGCCTTCCAGGTCGAGACATGCGATCTCCACAGGACACTCCTCGTTCGGGCTGGCCAAGTAGCGGCACTCTAGCGGCTCACCTGGAGGCGTGCAACGTACTGCTTATAACTAACGAACAGGTCAACCGCAGCCTTAGTTATTTAGCTGCATAACCAGCCTTTGCTACCATCGACGCCCTCACGTATTACGACCTGGAGTCCTCAGCATGCAACTCGATCTGGACGCGCTCAACGCCGAGTACGGCAAGCAACCGGAAAAGCTGGTGCAATGGGCCATCGGCCTGGGCAAGCCGGCCATCTGCACCACCAACTTCCGTCCCTTCGAGGCGGTCATCCTGCACATGGTCAGCCAGGTCAAACCGGACATTCCGGTGGTCTGGATGGACAACGGCTACAACACCGAGGCCACCTACCGCTTCGCCGACGAGGTGACGCGCAAGCTTGGCCTCAATCTGATTACCTACCTGCCCAAGCGCTCACGCGCCCACCGTGAGGCGCTGGAAGGCCCGGTACCGGCTCTGGACGATCCGCGCCATGCCGCCTTCACCGAGGAGGTAAAACTAGAGCCCTTCACCCGAGCCCTGCGCGAGATGAATCCCGGCGTCTGGTTCACCGCGCTGCGCGCCACCGATACTGCCGTGCGTGCACAGATGGAGCCCATCAGCATCAACCCGGATGGCCTGATCAAGGTCGCCCCGCTGCTGCACTGGACGTCCAAGGATCTTTACCAGTATCTGGTCGCCCATGACCTGCCGAACGAGTTCGATTACTACGACCCGACCAAGGGCGAAGACAACCGTGAGTGCGGCCTGCACCTGAGTCACTGATCGCTACCTCGCAACGAAAAATGGCGCCTGTAACGGCGCCATTTTTTCAGGTTTTTCGCGGAATCTCGGGAAAGTCAGTCTTGATAACGGACTGGCAAGTTTGTGTGTGGTCTCGTTGTCTTGGTTGGTGTTCTGGACGCCGCTTCGGTGTGTTCGGAAACTCCTTGTTTCGCCCCCTCGGGCGACTCACTTTTCTTTGAACTCGGATTGCCGCCCAGCGCAAAGAAAAGTAAGCAAAAGAAACGCACCCCCGCCATCCGGAACTAGGCGTCCCCGTCATGCTTCGCTCGACTTCCCTCACTCCGGCATCGCTCCGGGGTCGGCGTACATGGGCCATCCCTGGCCCATTACGCGGGGCCGCCATCGGTATCTCGCGGCATCCATGCCGCTCGCCCCCTGCGCAATGCCTACGTTCGGCCTCCTGAAGGGGGAGTTAGCGCGCCTGAACGTACATTGGTTCCGGGCATGCCCGGCGTGCTCTGGTAACAGTGAAACCATGGCGTGGCCGCCGGGTTAAACCAAAACTTTCATTCGCTTAGTTTCAGTTTGCCGGCTTGTAGCCGGCATCCCGGTCAGCCCTAAGGCTGACCTCATGTGCAACCACTCCGTGCTACTTCTGGGTTACCGCAGGTTCAGGCGCGTGCAGAGCCCGCCCAGGAGGGCGAACGCAATCGTCGTGGAAGAGGTTGAGCGGCATGGATGCCGCGAAAGCCGCGATGGGCCATGGATGGCCCACCGTCGGTGGGCCGCATCCGGTCGGGCCTCTGGAACGGCGATGGAGTGAGCGAACCCTCGCGCAGCGAGGGCCGGATGACCGGGCGGAGGGTTTTGGTTACTTTTGCCCGTCAAAAGTGACTCGCCCGGGAGGGCGAAACCAAAAACATCAGCAAAAACGCGGCAATTCGGAACAGGCATAAGAAGAACCAACACACAAACTTGCCAGTCCTGTATCAACCAAACATTCCCACAAAAATGCGAAGAACATTTTTCATGGGTTGCGAACCTTCAGTGCATCGGCAGTTCGACACCCTCGAACAGCTCTTCCAGTTCGGTCTTGTTGTGGCACTGCACGGCCTTGGCCAGCATGTCGCGGGTCAGGTGCGGGGCGAAGCGCTCGATGAAATCGCACATGAACCCACGCAGGAAGGTGCCGCGGCGGAAGCCGATCTTGGTCACGCTGGGCTCGAACAGCTCGTCGGCATCGAGCACCACCAGATCCGGATCGAGCCTGGCGTCCACCGCCATCTTGGCCACGATGCCCACTCCCAGCCCCAGGCGCACGTAGGTCTTGATCACGTCGGCGTCGGCGGCAGTGAACACTACTTTGGGTGTCAGGCCGCGATGATTGAAGGCCTCGTCCAGCTTGGAACGGCCGGTGAAGCCGAACACGTAGGTGACGATGGGGTGCTCGGCCAGAGCTTCAAGGGTGAGCTTGGGCAACTTCGCCAGCGGGTGGCCCTGCGGCACCACCACACAGCGGTTCCAACGGTAGCAGGGCATCATGATCAGATCGTTGAACAGCTCCAGACCCTCGGTGGCGATGGCGAAGTCGACAACGCCATCGGCAGCCATCTCGGCGATCTGGGTCGGCGTGCCCTGGTGCATGTGCAGGGATACGTCCGGGTACTGCTTGATGAAGGCGCTGATCACCGGCGGCAAGGCATAGCGCGCCTGGGTATGGGTGGTGGCGATGGACAGCGTGCCCTTCTTCTCGTTGGAGAATTCCTGGGCGATCTGCTTGATGCTCTCGACCTTGCGCAGGATTTCTCCTGCAGTGGTGATGATGCGCTCACCGGCAGGAGTGACGCGTGTGAGATGCTTGCCACTACGAGCGAAAACCTCAACGCCCAGCTCATCCTCCAGCAGACGTATCTGCTTGCTGATCCCTGGCTGCGAGGTATACAGACTCTGCGCCGTGGCCGACACGTTGAGATCGTGATGCGCGACTTCCCAGATGTAGCGCAGTTGCTGAAGCTTCATAGATTTCCCTCAAAGCTGAACGGCCCGCTCGTGATGGCCGGCATTCATATAACCATATTATTGGTTTATGGCCTAAATATAGATTGTTTTTCTGCTTAGCAGGCTGTTGAAAAACTACCTACGTTGCCATTGCTGCGTTAAAAACAGCCTCAAAATGCTCATTTACAACACGTAAACCGCGCTTTTTCGGCTGCTTTTGCCTTGCACTGGCTGCCTCGCCTACGTTTTTCAACGGCCTGCTAGAGCCTGAGCACGAAGACGTCAGCTTCCTCAGATTTCGCCATGGGTTCGATGCTGCAACATGGGCACCAGATACACCGGTACCTCCGATAGCTGCAACAGCCGTGACGCCGTGCGTCCCAGCGGCACGGCCATTTCCGCACCATGGCTGTGACTGCCTACGACCAGCAAATCCACCCCGAGTTTCTGTGATTCTTCGAGAATCACCGTGGGCGGATCTCCCTGAATCACCCGCACCGCCCGGATCTGATCTAGATCCTGCGCAGCATCGCCGAGCTCGTCGCGAAAACCTTCGAGCACGCGCTGCTCGATGCTCGACATCACCGTGCCCAGTCCATTGCTGCGCAGCTCCTTGAGCGTGTCGTCATCGAGATAGGTTTGCAGCACGGACTCGGCGAACAAGCCCATCGGCTCCACGGCATGCACCACATATAGATTGGCATTGAAGCTGCGCGTCAACGCCAGCGCATGTTGCAGCACATAAGAGGCATAGAGCCCAAGATCGGTGGCGTAAAGTATCGAGCGGATCATGTGCGGCCTCCTTGACTACTCTGACTTGGGCCCATCAATGAGAGTAGCAGCGCAGCGGATAACGCAAGGTTGGCCAAGCCATTCAGGACGAATGGCTATAAGTCATCGACGCAAGGACAAGCCTCGTAACGGTACGCCCCCTCGAGGGAAGGCCTGCTCGCACAGGCACTCAGGGAATCGGCTCATTGCTCACGCCATGGGGCACGTGCCCCGTTGCCACCACCTGCCGCGCGGCCTCGCAGTGCCCCGTCTGATCATCGAAGAACACATCGGCGGCAAATGCCTCCAGCACCGCGGACTTGTCCAGGCCACCGAGGAAGAAGGACTCGTCGAGGCGGATGTTCCACTCACGCAGGGTGCGAATCACCCGCTCGTGTGCCGGCGCCGAGCGGGCCGTGACCAGGGCTGTACGAATCGGGCAGGCATCCTCAGGGAAGGCCTGCTGCAAGCGGTGCAGCGCCGCAAGAAAGGGCTTGAACGGCCCGCCTGGCAAGGCCTGTCGGGCGGCGTCACGCTCATGGTTCTGAAAAGCGTGCAGCCCACCACTCTGGTAGACCCGCTCGGAATCGTCGGAAAACAACACGGCATCGCCATCGAAGGCGATGCGCAGCTCATTGCTCGCTGCCCGCCGCGAACCACCGGAAAGCAGCGTCGCCGCCCCGAAGCCGGCCTTGAGGGCACTGCGCACGTCATCGGCATGGGTGGAGAGAAACAGATGGCAACCAAACGCTGCCAGGTAGGGGTCGGGGCTGCGCCCACCGACGAAGGCAGCGCGGGAGATGCCCAGGCCATAGTGCTGAATCGAATTGAAGGCGCGCAGGCCGGTATCGGCACTGTTGCGCGACACCAGGATCACCTCGACGCGCTGCTCGCTGAGCCGAGCATTGAGCCCCAGCAACTTCTCCACCAGAGGGAAGGCATCACCGGGCATCAGCACTTCGTCCTCGTGCTCGATCTGGTAACGCCGGTAGGCTTCAACGCCTTCGCTTTCATAGACCTGGTGGCTCTCGCTGAGGTCGAACAGCGCCCGCGAGGAGATCGCCAACACCAGCTTGTCGCCCAACCCCTTGCCCATGACCTATGCCTCCTGCCGCGCCTGCAAGAACTGCAGAGCCTGATACAGTGCGCGCACCTTGGGCATGTCCTGCCCTGCCGCAGCGGCAGCTGCCAGCGGCGTGGCGTAGATGGCCTGCAGTTCGGCCGGGCGGCGCTGGGCGAAATCGTAGTACATGCTCGGCAGATAATCGGGCATGCGCTCGGTGGCCGCCAGCAGCTTGTCGGCATAGTTCTCCGGCATGTCGTGACCGAGCGCCTGTGCGGCCTGCACCACCTCGAGCATCAGGTCGCGGATCAGCGCACGGCTGCTGGGATTGCCCATCATCGCCTTGGTATCGGCATCGAGCAGTACCGAAAGGCCGTTGTAGGGCACGTTCCACACCAGCTTCTGCCAACGGGTCTGTTCGAGTTTGGCCATGGCCTGCGAATCCAGACCCGCCTTGCGAAACAGTTCCGCGCCCTCGTCCACCAAGCTACGCCGAGCCTCGTCATCCTCGGCTGGGCCACTGTGGTAGGCCAGGTTGATGGCGCCCAGGGCCTGATGCTCGATTACCCCTGGCGCACTGCGGTGAACGCAGATGTAGCACAGGCCACCGAGCAGATGCAGGCCGTCGTCCAGCAAGGGACGCAGCGCCGTCTCCACGCCCAGGCCGTTCTGCAGCAACACGACGCGCGCACCCGGCGCCGCTGCCTGATTGATCAGCGGGGCCAGTTCGGCATTGGCCGTGGTCTTGGCGCCCACCAGCAGCCAGTCACAGGCCGGCATGTCCTCGGCATGGCGATAGGCCTGCACCGGCTGCAGATGCAGCGCACCATGCACCTGGCTGTTGAGCTGCAGGCCATTGGCAGCCACGGCCGGGTACTCACTGCGCAGGAGAAAATGCACATCGAAACCAGCACGTGCCAGCAGCAGGCCATAGAAGCCACCAATGGCGCCAGTGCCAATGATGCCGATACGTGGCGCGGGATTAAGGGTCATCAGGGAAGCTCCTCAGCCGGGCGACGCAGGGCGTGGCCGACGGCAGTGATCAGTTCGGAAGACGTGAGAGGTGCCGACAGGGCGCCATGAAATTGACCGTTTCGCACGATGAACAATGCAGGCAGATGAAAGACTTCGTAACGCGTCACCAAACCGGCATTGTGCCCGGCATCGATCCAGCACAGGCGATCCACCGGAAGGCCCATGCCAGGCAGGCTCTGCCGTGCCCAGCGACAACTGGCACAGCCCATGCTAGTGAAGATCAGCAGCGATATGCCGTCGAGGTCGAGCAAGTGTCGGTCGGCATCCAGATCGGTCAACTCCAGTTGTATGGCTATACTGGAGTCACTGATATCACTTTGCCTGCAGTCGAGGTCAGTGCTCATGCGTAAATTTCTGCGTCATCCCAGCGACATGCCGGTGGAACTGGTTCTGCGCAGGCAAGCCAATATCCCGCGACAAAGACTGCACAATATCAGCCTCGGCGGGGTGGCGTGCAACTCGAGTCGCGCCTTTCGCCGCGGTACCGCAATAGAGATGCGCATCCCGCTGCTGGGCGAACAGGCCCGTTACCCAGGCGTCGTCGCCTGGTGTCGGCGTCAGGCCGACGACTATCTGGTCGGCATCGCCTTCACCGACGAGGACACCCTGTTTCGCGCGCGTATGGTCGAACAAGTGTGCCAGATCCAGCATTACCGGCAGCAGCTTGAACGGCACCAGGGCGCCCCCGTCTCCATCGAACACTGCGCGCAGGAATGGATCGCCCAGCATGCCGCCGGCTTTCCGCAATTGTCCTGAAGAGTCCGTCTATCGACCTCATTGGCCCTTCGCCCCATTGTCGCGCCGCGCCTTACGCGCTAAGGTTCGGCTCCCCCTGCTTGAACTGGCCGTGTCTACCATACCAGGGGAACGCTGGCGGCCTGCACCCGTGACCCGACGACCCTGACCTGATGACAAGCACGATGGCTGATTTACCGATCAACGACCTCAACGTCGCCTCCAATGAAACGCTGATCACCCCGGATCAGCTCAAGCGCGAAATTCCCCTGACCGATGCGGCGCAAGAGACCGTCGCCAACGGTCGCCAGGTGGTGCGTGACATCCTCGACGGCAGCGATCACCGTCTGTTCGTCGTGGTCGGCCCCTGCTCCATCCATGACATCAAGGCCGCACATGAATATGCCGAGCGCCTCAAGGTGCTGGCTGCCGAGGTTTCCGACACATTGTTCCTGGTGATGCGCGTGTACTTCGAGAAGCCGCGTACCACCGTGGGCTGGAAAGGCCTGATCAACGATCCCTACCTCGACGACTCGTTCAAGATCCAGGATGGCCTGCACATCGGTCGCAAGCTGCTGCTCGATCTCGCCGAGATGGGCCTGCCCACCGCCACCGAAGCGCTCGACCCGATCTCCCCGCAATACCTGCAGGATCTGATTAGCTGGTCGGCCATCGGCGCCCGCACCACCGAATCGCAGACCCACCGCGAGATGGCCTCCGGCCTGTCCTCGGCCGTCGGTTTCAAGAACGGCACCGATGGCGGCCTGACGGTGGCCATCAACGCTCTGCAATCGGTATCCAGCCCGCACCGTTTCCTCGGCATCAATCCCCAGGGTGGCGTCTCCATCGTCACCACCAAGGGCAACGCCTATGGCCATGTGGTGCTGCGCGGCGGCAACGGCAAACCCAACTATGATTCGGTCAGCGTTGCCATTTGCGAGCAGGAACTGACCAAGGCCGGCATCCGCCCGAACATCATGGTCGACTGCAGCCACGCCAACTCCAACAAGGATCCGGCCCTGCAACCGCTGGTGATGGAGAACGTCGCCAACCAGATCCTCGAAGGCAACAACTCCATCGTTGGCCTGATGGTGGAAAGCCACCTGGGCTGGGGCAACCAGTCGATTCCGAAGAACCTCTGCGACCTCAAGTACGGTGTGTCCATCACCGACGCCTGCATCGACTGGGACACCACCGAGAAGGCGCTGCGCAGCATGCATGCCAAACTCAAGGATGTACTGCCCAAGCGCCAGCGTAGCTGAGCGCTTCATGCGCAAACGAAAACGCCGGGCATTGCCCGGCGTTTTTCTGTGCCCTGAACGTTCAGCTCACCTGATGGCGCTGGCGACGCTCCAGGTAGCGCTCGACGTAGGAGCAGGACGGGATCACGGTATAGCCTCGGTTTTCGGCATAGCGCAGGGCGTGCTCGGTCAAGGCTGCGGCGATGCCACGGCCGCGCAGGGAGTTGGGCACGAAGGTGCGGTAGATATCCAGCGTCTGCTTGCCCAGATCCATGTAGGCCAGGTAGGCGCGATCACCGTCGACGGTGGTCACGAACTGATGACTGGCCTCATCGTGATGAATGGATAACGCTTCGCTCATATCAACTCCTCTGTCCGTCGTACGCTTTCTCCGAAGCGCCTCGGTGCAGCGGCAACCTTCTGCTACTCGACGGCCAGCGGCCGGAAATGCCTGAAACCTGCCCTGCAACAATCTGCAATCCTTGCAGCTTAGCAGGGCACGTGGGTAACAGTCATGCGTAATCAACCACTTACACAAGGCTCAAGACGGCAATACAGGCCAGGCAGGCGACCACAGGAATCAGCACGGTGATGACGAAGATATCCTTGTAGGCCTGCTTGTGGGTCAGGCCCATGATCATCAGCAGGGCGATGACCGCGCCGCAATGCGGCAACGAATCGAGCCCACCGGCGGCGATATTGGCGATACGGTGCAATATCTCCGGCTCGATGCCCATTTCCAGATAACGCGGTGCCAGCGTCTGCATGAAGATTTGCAGGCCGCCCGATGACGAACCAACGATACCCGAAACCACGCTGACCGAAGCGAATACCGAAAGCAACGGCGGCAGCTCGACCGAGACGATCCACTGAGCGAACTGGGCGAAACCCGGCGTCTGCGTTACCACCCCACCAAAGCCGATCACAGCCGCGGTGTTGAGCAGCGGCATGATCGCATCATCCGCGCCCTGCCCCAGCGTCTGCAACAGGTTGCGGCGCAACGCCGGGAACATCAGGATCGCCAGGCCGGTAGCCAGCACCAACGCCAGACTGGGCCAGAGGATCGGTTGCGCCTGACTGAACGCCAGCAGCCCGCCGAGCATCCCATCGCCCGCCACGACCATACCGGACAGCGCCAAAAGACGCGGCAGCAAAATGATGCCCAGGACGGCGACGATCGGCATCACCGCCATCCCCCAGTGCGGCCCGCTGCCAGGCGTGCCGGCCAAGTGCGCCATGCGCTCGTCCTGAGCATTGGCCTCGAAGCCCTCGCCGCGCTCACGGGCCAGGCGCCACTCACGCTGCAGGTAGGCCATGCCCAGCCCGACCATCAGCAGGCTCGCCAGCAGGCCGATCCAGGCTCCGGCGAACAGATCAGTGCCCAGAGCGCTGGCGGCAATTACGTTATGGATCGATGGCGAGCCCGGCAGCGCGGTCATGGTGAAGCTTCCCGCGCCAAGAGCAATGGCGCCACAGAACAGGCGCTTGGGCAGATTGGCCTCGCGCATCAGGGAAATCCCCAAGGGGTACATGGTGAAGATCACCACGAACACCACCACACCACCATAGGTCAGCACTGCGCAGACCAGCATTGCCACCCACAGCGTGCGTTGCGTGCCCAAGCCACGCGTAATGGCCTGAGCAATGCTGCTGGCAGCCTGGCTGGCAGCCATCACCTTGCCGAAGATGGCGCCACAGAGAAACAGCACGAAGAACTTGCCAGCGAAGGTAAAGGCTCCCAGTGGGCCAAACGGAAAATACTCCAGCAATGCCTTGGGCACCTGCACCGCATTGGTCAAGGCCACCAGGATCGCGCACAGCAGCGCAGCGATGAAGATGTTCACCCCACGCAGCGCCATGAAGATCAACAGCGCCAGCCCCACTAACAAGCCCAAGTTACCCAGCATCTTTTAAGCCCCTTATTGTTGTAGTTGGATTGCGCTGGCCTTGCGGCATCGCCGACCTAACCTACTGCACCCTCTTTAAGTCGAGCCAGCGACTTTTTGTTTGTTTTTTGTACAAACCACTGCAGCGGCGCGTGCTGCGTCACTCAGAGAGTGAAAAAAAGATGTCACTCTTGCCTTCACTCAGTTTACTTACTGGAACTAACAGGTAGTATGTACGCCGGCTAATTTCCCAAAGTAGGGAAATTGCTTTTTATGGAAAACTCCACCTTAAGGGGAACACGATGAACAACGTTCTGAAATTCTCTGCTCTGGCTCTGGCCGCTGTTCTGGCTACTGGCTGCAGCAGCATGTCCAAAGAAACCGAAGCTCGTCTGACTGCTACCGAAGACGCTGCTGCTCGCGCTCAAGCCCGTGCCGATGAAGCCTACCGCAAGGCCGATGAAGCTCTGGCTGCTGCTCAGAAGGCTCAGCAGACCGCTGACGAAGCCAACGAGCGCGCTCTGCGCATGCTGGAAAAAGCTAGCCGCAAGTAATAGCGACGGGCTTTTCAGAAAGCCGATCCGGGCAACCGGGTCGGCTTTTTTGTTGCCTGCCATCCCTGGCGGCAACCCTTCGGGCCGTCGCAAGCGACGTCAAAAATTGCTCCTGGCAATTTTTTGTTGCCTGCCCCGCCTTGGTGACACCCTTCGAGCCGTCGCAAGCGACGTCAAAAATTGCTCCCGGCAATTTTTTGTTGTCTGCCCCGCCTTGGTGACACCCTTCGGGCCGTCGCAAGTGACGTCAAAAACTGCTCCCGGCAATTTTTTTGTTGCCTGCCCCGCCTTGGTGACACCCTTCGGGCCGTCGCAAGCGACGTCAAAAATTGCCCTCGGCAATTCGTCCCATCCCTGGCGGCTAGGCAATAAAAAACCCGCCGATGCGAACATGGGCGGGCTTTTCGGGGCATCAGGCTCAGAACGACGGCTGTTCGCTGCTAGCAACCACGCCACCACTGGCCTGGGCGATGACCACCGGCAAGCCATCTTCGGCCGCGACGACTTCACGCACGCTGTCCCAGTCCAGGCGCAAGCCAGTGAGATCGTCACGCTTGAGCAACGCATTGATCACCGCAGTGTGCTTGTCCACCACCGAGGGCTCGCCTTTTTCGTTCAGCGGGGCGTGCGCCTCCAAGTACACCTTGCCGCCACTGAGGCCGAACTTGTAGGGCTCGTTGATGATACGCACCGGCGTATTTACCGGCGCCATCGCCGCCAGTTCCAGGACGTTGTGGTTGAACATGCGGAAGCAGCCATGGCTGACCTGCATGCCGATACCGAACTTCTTGTTTGAACCGTGGATCAGGTAGCCAGGGAAGGACAGAGACATCTTGTAAGGGCCCAGCGGGTTGTCCGGCCCCGGCGGCACCATGGTCGGCAGCGGATCGCCGTCTGCCGCATGCTCCTCGCGGATGGACTTGGGTGGGTACCAGGCCGGGTTTGGCGTCTTGGCGGTAATGCGCCCGGTGCCAAGCGGAGAGCCCCAACCCTCACGGCCGATGCCGAGCGGGAAGGTGTACACCACGTTCTTGTCTTTCGGGTAGTAGTACAGGCGGTACTCAGCGAGATTGATCACGATCCCCTCGCGTGGGCCAGGCGGCAGGATGAAGCGAGTCGGCAGGACGACCTCCTTGCCTTCGCCCGGCAACCAAGGATCGACACCCGGGTTGGCCGCCACCATTTCCAGATAGCCCAGGTTATTGGCCGTACCCAGATCGGCGAAGGTGTCCTCGTACTTGGCCTTGACTACCTGCACCTGACCGACGATGTCCTCGCCAGGAGGAGGCAGGGGAAATTCGAGCGCCTGAACGGCAGTACTGGAGCACAGAGCCAGCACAGCGAGACAACGGTTGACCGCAGAGAATCGCGACAACATCCGGGAATCCTTGATGGGTTGAAAGTTGAGTGAAGTCGATTGTACACCGCAGCCTGAAGCCTAGGCAGCCATCAGCCATCCGCCCAGTTGGAGCACAGGCCCTGACGCTGCGTCTGCAGCATCGCCAGACAATCCGGGCAGAGGCGCCGATCGCGCAGCGACTCGCTTTGCAGCGCTCGCCAACGGGGTTGCGCCGGCAACAGTCCACCACACAGAGTACGGTCGGCATGGCCGCCCAGGCGCAACTGCCGAGCCACCAGGTGCAGACGCACTTCGCGACAGGCGAACAGATCGAGCTGTTCGTCCGGCTCGATAAGCTGGTAGGCATGAATAGACCAGGCAGGACGCGGCATCTGTAGCTCCGGGGCGGGGTCGCCACATTAGCCGAAAGGCCCTGGCGGGAAAAGCCTCAGAGCAGCGGCTCGAGAGCTGGCCAAGCGTTATCGAGCAGTACTGGCTGAGCCGCGACATTCGGATGGATGCCATCGGCCTGCATCATCCCCGGCACCCCGCCGACGCCCTCGAGGAAGAACGGCACCAGGGCGACCTGATACGCCTGCGCCACGTCATCGAACACCTGAGCGAAGGCGGCGGTGTAACGCGCGCCATAATTCGGTGGCAACCTCATCCCCAAAATGAGTACCTTGGCCCCAGCCTGCTGCGACTGCTCGACCATCGACGCAAGATTCTGTTGCAATTGCGCAGGCGGCTGGCCACGCAGGCCATCGTTACCTCCCAATTCGATGATCACCACTTCAGGGTGATGCTCAGCGAGCAGCGCTGGCAGCCGCGCCAAGCCGCCTGCGCTGGTATCGCCACTGATCGAGGCATTGACCACGCGATGGTCGAAACCCTCGTCCGAAAGGCGTTTTTCCAGCAACGCCAGCCAACCCTGGCGACTATCCAGGCCAAAAGCGGCGCTGATACTATCGCCGACCACAAGCAGGGTGCCTGCAACCGCCCCCTGGGCCCAGAACAGCAGGGCCAAGGCACCACTCAGCCACCATGCACGCATTGGATTCTCCATGACTTCGAGCATTCTCGCTGCGCGGAACCTTAGCAAAGTGGTCAGCAGCGCGGAAGGCGAGCTGACCATCCTCCATGATCTCGACCTGAACCTGGAAAAGGGCGACAGCCTGGCCATCGTCGGCAGTTCCGGCTCGGGCAAGTCCACCCTGCTCGGCCTGCTCGCCGGGCTAGACCTGCCCAGCGCCGGCAGCGTGCTGCTGGCCGGCCAGGACCTCAGCCAGCTCGACGAGGATCGGCGCGCCCGCCTGCGTGCCGAGCATGTCGGCTTCGTGTTCCAGTCCTTCCAGTTGCTCGACAGCCTCAATGCGCTGGAAAATGTCATGCTGCCGATGGAGCTCGAAGGCCACGCCGATGCCCGCCAGCGTGCCCGCGCCCTGCTCGAACGAGTCGGCCTGGGCCAGCGCCTGTCGCACTACCCGCGCCAGTTGTCCGGTGGCGAGCAGCAGCGCGTGGCCATCGCCCGCGCCTTCGCCGCAGACCCGGACGTGCTGTTCGCCGACGAACCCACCGGCAACCTCGACACCCAGACCGGCGAGCGCATCAGCGATCTACTGTTCGCCCTCAATCAGGAGCGCGGTACCACCCTGGTGCTGGTTACCCATGACGAACGCCTGGCTCATCGCTGCCAGCGCCTGATCCGCCTCGAAGCCGGCCACCTGATCGACCAGGTACAGCCCTGATGACCCGCCTGTCCTTCGCCCGCCTGCTGACACTGGCCAGCCGCCAGTTGTGGCGTGAGGCTCGCTCCGGCGAGTTGCGCGTACTGTTCTTCGCCTTGCTGGTGGCCGTGGCAGCCAGTAGCGCCATCGGCTATTTCAGCGCACGGCTGAACGATGCCATGCTCCTGCGCGCCAGCGAGTTCCTCGCCGCCGACCTGCGCCTGAGCGGCAGCACGCCGGCCACGGAAGAACAGATCGAGGCCGGCAAACGCCTGGGCCTGCAGCACTCACACCTGGTCGAGTTCTCCAGCGTGGTGGCCGCCGGCGACGGCATTCAGCTTGCCAGCATCAAGGCAGCCGACGAGGCCTACCCCCTGCGCGGCGAGTTGCGCAGTGCCGCCGCCCCCTACCAGGCACAGCGCCCCGGGCAGCTTCCCGCCCCCGGCGAAGCCTGGGCCGAAGCGCGTCTGATGGTGGCCTTGGGCATTGCCGTGGGCGACGAGATCGAGATTGGCGCCAAACGCCTGCGCCTGAGTCGGGTGCTGACCTACGACCCAGCCAACGCTGGCGACTTTTATAGCCTCACGCCGAGAGTGCTGATCAACCTCGCCGACCTGGCTGCCACCGAAGTGGTGCAACCAGGCAGCCGCGTCACCTACCGAGAACTCTGGCGCGGCGACGGCCAGGCCCTGGCAGCCTATCGGCAAGCCGTGGAACCCGGCCTGCAACCCAACCAGCGCCTGGAGGACGCCCGCGTCGGCAATCGCCAGGTGGGCGGTGCCCTGGGCCGCGCCGAGCGCTATTTGAATCTGGCCAGCCTGGCCGCCGTACTGCTCGCGGGGGTTGCCGTGGCCCTGTCGGCCTCACGCTTCGCCAGCCGACGCTTCGATGCCAGCGCCCTGCTGCGCTGCCTGGGCCTGTCACGCCGTGAAGCCCTCGGCCTGTTCAGCCTGCAACTGGCCTTGCTGGGGCTGCTGGCCTGCCTGCTCGGCGCCCTGATCGGCTGGTTCGGCCAGTACGTGCTGTTTCACCTGCTGCGCGGCCTGGTGCCGGATGATCTGCCGCCTGCCGGTATCTGGCCGGCGCTGGCGGGCATGGCTACCGGTCTGGTGGCGCTGGCGGGCTTCGCCCTGCCGCCACTGGCCGCGCTGGGCCGGGTGCCACCGCTGCGCGTGCTGCGTCGCGACGTGCTGCCAGTACCGGCCAGTTCCTGGTTGATCTACGGCGCAGCTTTGCTGGCGCTGGGCCTGATCATGTGGCGCCTGAGTCTGGATCTGCGCCTGACCCTGGCGCTGCTCGGCGGTGGGCTAATCACCACGCTCCTGCTCGGTGGCTTGCTGCTCGCCGGCCTGCAGAGCCTGCGTCGCCTGCTGCAACGCTCCGCCCTGCCCTGGCGCCTGGGCCTGGGCCAGTTGCTACGCCACCCGCTGGCAGCAGCCGGGCAAGCCCTGGCCTTCGGCCTGATCCTGCTGGCCATGGCGCTGATCGCCCTGTTGCGTGGCGAGTTGCTCGACACCTGGCAGGAACAGTTGCCCGCCGATGCCCCCAATCATTTCGCCCTCAACGTGCTGCCAGCCGAGCGCGATGCCTTCGCCGCGCGCCTGGCCGAACTGTCGCCACACCCAGCGCCGCTGTACCCGGTGGTACCGGGCCGCCTGGTAGCGATCAACGACGAGCCGGTCAGGCAGATCGTCAGCAAGGACAGCCGTGGCGAGCGCGCCGTGCAGCGCGATCTGAGCCTGACCTGGGCCGAGCAGTTGCCGAGCAGCAACCGCATCAGCAGCGGCCAGTGGTGGTCGCCGGAAAGTCACAGTGAACTGCCAGGCGTATCGGTGGAAGCCGAACTGGCCGAAAGCCTGAAACTCAAGCTGGGTGACCGCCTGCGCTTCAACGTCGGCGGCATCGAGCGCGAAGCCCAGGTCAGCAGCCTGCGCGAGGTGGACTGGGACAGCTTCCAGCCCAACTTCTACATGATCTTCGAGCCGCAGACTTTGCAGGATCTGCCGACCACCTACCTCACCAGCTTCTACCTGCCGCCCGGCCATGATGCTGACCTGGTCGCCCTCAGCCGCGCTTTCCCCAGCGTCACCCTGCTGCAGGTCGAGGCCGTGCTGGGGCAACTGCGCAGCATCCTCGCCCAGGTCACCCTGGCCATCGAATACGTGCTGTTGTTCGTCCTGGCGGCCGGCGTCACCGTGTTGCTCGCGGGCCTGCAATCCACACTCGACGAGCGCATCCGCCAGGGTGCCCTGTTGCGTGCCCTGGGGGCCGAGCGGCGCCTGCTGATGCAGGCCCGAAGGGCCGAGTTCGGCCTGCTCGGCGCGGCGGCGGGACTGTTGGCGGCACTGGGCTGCGAGCTGGTGAGCCTGCTGCTGTACCGCTATGCCTTCGATATCGCCTGGCAACCACACCCCTGGTTATTGCTGCTGCCTGTGATCGGCGCCTTGCTGGTAGGCAGCGCCGGTGTACTGGGTACGCGCCGTGCGCTCAACGCCAGCCCGCTCAACGTGTTGCGCGAAGGTTAAGGCTAGCAGGCTGTTGAAAAACTACCTACGTTGCCATTGCTGCGTTAAAAACAGCCTCAAAATGCTCATTTACAACACGTAAACTGCGCTTTTTCGGCTGTTTTTGCCTTGCACTGACTGCCTCACCTACGTTTTTTCAACGGCCTGCTAGACAAGGGGTTTGCTAGACTGGCGCCCCCTTCAGCAGCCGAGTCGCCATGAGCCGTTATCGCCCCCCCCGCCCTGCCGGTACACCGCTGATCACCCCCGAAGGCGAAGCGCGCCTGCGCGCCGAGCTGCACGAGCTCTGGCATGTGCGTCGCCCCCAGGTAACCCAGGCCGTCAGCGAGGCCGCCGCACAAGGGGATCGCTCGGAGAACGCCGAGTACACCTACGGCAAGAAGATGCTGCGCGAGATCGACAGCCGTGTGCGTTTTCTCAGCAAGCGCCTGGAAAAGCTCAAGGTGGTCAGCGAACGGCCATCGGATCCCAACAAGGTCTACTTCGGCGCCTGGGTCACCATCGAGGACGAAGAAGGCGAACAGTCACGCTACCGCATCGTCGGCCCGGACGAGCTGGATCTCAAGCTGGGCCTGATCAGCATCGATTCACCGCTGGCGCGCGCCCTGGTCGGCAAGCCCCTGGACGCCGAAGTGCGAGTACACACGCCAACCGGCGAGAAGACCTGCTATATCGTCGAGATCGACTACCCCTAGACTCCGGGAGCGAGCCCGATTCGCGAACATTGGCGCTCATGAAGCTTCGCGAGCAGAACTCGCTCCTACACCTAGGGCAAGGATCAGCGCCGGGTGATCAGCCCCTGACGCGCCACCCTGACCAGCTCGGCGATGGTCGCGTCCCGCTGTTCGGCGGTGGGTGCCTGCACCACGGCCAGGTCGAAACTGTCACGCGCAAAGCGTGCCAGCGATTCGTCGTTCTGCACGAACTGGATGCGAAAGGCATGGGGCCCGCGCCAGCGCTTGGGCCAACCCTCGAGATAGCGCAGCAGCGTGGGCTGATGGCTACCGCCAAGGAGAATGCGTGGATTGCGCAGCGGCAGGCCCGAAGTGATGGGCGCCAGGCGAATATGCAATTGGGGACAGGTCATGGTCGAGTCTCCGCCTCTTCTTCCCGCTGGGCAGCGGTGAGAGGCGACACCGAACCAGCGCTTTAGCGGAATTTCAGGCGTCTCGCGACTCCCTCTGGCGCCCCGCAAGTAGCTGTTTAAATCGGCGCAGAGCGGCATCCTAGAGAAGCCACATGGCAGCGTCAAGATGACAGCCGAAACACCAATCACCGCCAATACAGCCAACCTTCGATTGGCTCACCCCTTCCGAAGCACCCTACAGCCTTCAAGTGGTTCCCAGTCCCCTACACGCCTTGTCAGGTGCGGCGTTTCTGGGTGTAACAAGAAGATGCCTGCACGATCCCCACAGTAAACTCGCCAATACCGACAAAGCCGCTCCAGCCGGCCATTCCCCGGAGATGCCGTGATGATGGCACGTTTCCTGCCGTGCCATTGTCAGCAAGGAAGGCCACGAATCAGCACAGGATGTGCCTGCAAAGTGCCCCCAATTCAACACGAGAGCACCCATGAACAAAAACAAGACCCTGCTCGCCCTCTGCCTCGGTGCCGGCCTGTTGACCTGCGCTCAGACGCAGGCTGCCTGGTTCGGCGCCTCTGGCTCCACCGGCTATACCCAGACCCGCTACCCCATCGTCCTCGGTCACGGCATGCTCGGTTTCGACGACATCTACGGCGTCGATTACTGGTATGGCATTCCTGATGCCCTGCGTCGCGACGGCGCCAGCGTCTACGTCACCGAAGTCAGCCAGTTGGACACCTCCGAAGCCCGTGGTGAGCAATTGCTGCGGCAGGTCGAGGAAATCGTCGCCATCAGCGGCAAGCCCAAGGTCAACCTGATCGGCCACAGTCATGGCGGCCCGACCACCCGCTACGTTGCCGCTGTACGCCCGGATCTGGTCGCCTCGGTCACCAGCGTCGGCGCTCCGCACAAGGGCTCGGCTGCCGCCGACTTCCTCAAGGAGCTCAGCGAAGGCCCTATCGGCCCGGCTGCCACCCCGATCCTGGTAGGTATGGTCAACGGCCTCGGTGCGATGATCAACTTCTTCTCTGGCGGCCCCAGCGACAGGGAGCAGAACGCCCTGGGCTCGCTGGAGTCGCTCAACAGCGAAGGGGCGGCACGCTTCAACGCCAAGTTCCCACAAGGCCTGCCGACCAGCGCCTGTGGCGAAGGCGCCTATAGCGTCAATGGCATTCGCTACTACTCCTGGAGCGGCACCAGCCCGCTGACCAACCCGCTCGACCCCAGCGACCTGCTGCTCGGTTCCGCCGCGCTGACCTTCAAAGGCGAGGACAACGACGGTCTGGTCGGGCGTTGCAGCTCGCACATGGGCCAGGTGATTCGCGACAACTATCGGATGAACCATCTCGACGAGGTCAACCAGACCATGGGCCTGACCAGCCTGTTCGAGACCGACCCGGTAACCGTCTACCGTCAGCACGCCAATCGTCTGAAGAACGCCGGGCTGTAATCCCCCCACGAGGGCCAGTCAGCACGGCTGGCTGGCCCTTTGTGCTGCTCAGGACGCTTTCGTGAAAAGACTCGCTCTGCTGCTTCCCCTGCTCTTCGCCGCCAGCCTGGCACTGATGCTCTATCTGCAACCTGCGGCCGATACCGAACATGAGGCCGTCGCCAAGCCTGTCACTGCCCAGGTGACGCCGCCAGACGACAGTGCACCCATCACCCGCAACGCACCCACGCCCACTCAGACGAGCACCAGCCAGGCCAGCAAGCTGAATCTGCCGCGCTCGTTCATCGGTACCGAAGTCGATGGCAGCCTGCGGGTAGACGCTGCCGGTAACCTGATCATCAGCGAAGATATCCGCCGTCTGTTCGACTACTTCCTCGCCAGTATTGGCGAAGAAAGCCTGGCTGCCAGCGTCGGGCGTCTACGTACCTATATCGACAGCCAGCTCGCCGAGCCGGCGCGCTCGCGTGCCCAGACCTTGCTCGATCAGTACCTCGACTACAAACGCGAACTGGTCTTGCTCGAGCGTGACCTGCCACAACTCCCCAATCTGGATGCTCTGCGCCAGCGTGAGAATGCCGTGCAGACCCTGCGCGCACGCCTGTTCGATGCCGAGACGCACCAGGCCTTCTTCGCCAATGAAGAGGGTTACAACCGCTTCACCCTGGAGCGCCTGGCCATCCGTCAGGACACGAGCCTAAGCGACGAAGCCAAGGGCCAGGCCATCGACCGCCTGCGCGCCAGCCTGCCAGCAGAGCTGCAGGAGGCCGTGCTGCCCGAGCTGCAACAGGAACTGCGCCAGCACACCGCGCGCCTGCAGGCCGAAGGTGCCAGCGCCGCACAGATCCGCCAGATGCGCCAGCAACTGGTGGGTGCCGAGGCCACTGCACGCCTGGAGGCGCTCGATCAGCAACGACAGCAATGGCAAAAGCGCGTGGACGACTACCTGGCTGCCAAGGCACGCATTCAGAACAATGAAGGCCTCAGCGCCAGCGACCGTGCAGCGGCCATCGACACGCTGGCCGCCGAGCGTTTCGACGAGCACGAACGCCTGCGTCTGCAAGCCGTCGAACAGCTAGCCAAATCGCGCAAGGAAGGCTGAACGGCAGCGGCTCGGCAATATTTCGATTGAAGCGAGGTTCTAGGGTGCGCCGTGCGCACCACCTGAGCGAGCGCCGAGACTTGAACACGACGCAAATCCGCGCCCCTCTCCCACTTGGGAGAGAGGGGTTGGGGAAGAGGGTTTATTGCCCTCGGCAACGGCGCAACCCCCGGTGCGCATAGCGCACCCTACAAACCGCGTGCGATCACCATGCGTTGTACATCGCTGGTGCCTTCGTAGATCTGGCAGACACGAACGTCGCGGTAGATACGCTCGACCGGGAAGTCCTTGAGGTAGCCATAGCCGCCCAGGGTCTGGATCGCCGCCGAGCACACCCGCTCGGCCATCTCCGAGGCGAACAGCTTGGCCATCGAGGCCTCGCTCAGGCAGGGCTGGCCCGCCTCGCGCAGGCTGGCGGCGTGATGCACCATCTGCCGCGCCACGGCGATCTGCGTGGCCATGTCGGCCAGGCGGAAGGCCACCGCCTGGTGCTCGATGATCGGCTTGCCGAAGGTCACCCGTTCCCGGGCGTAATCGCGCGCCGCCTCGAACGCCGCTCGCGCCATGCCCACCGCCTGTGCGGCAATGCCGATGCGCCCGCCTTCCAGGTTGGCCAGGGCAATGCGATAGCCCTCCCCCTCCTCACCCAAGCGCAGGCTGGCCGGAATACGCACACCATCGAGCTGCAGTTGGCAGGTATCGGAGGCATGCTGGCCGAGCTTGTCCTCCACCCGCACCACGGAGAAACCGGGGGTATCGGTGGGCACGATAAAAGCGCTGATGCCCTTCTTGCCCGCTTGCGGGTCGGTGACGGCGAAGACGATGACCATGCTGGCGTGATTGCCGGAAGTAATGAACTGCTTGGCGCCATCAAGCAGGTAATGCTCGCTGTCGCGCCGCGCACGGGTGCGCAGGTCGCTGGCATCGGAGCCGGCTTGCGGCTCGGTGAGGGCGAAGGCGCCAAGCATGCGGCCTTCGGCCAGCGGGCGGAGAAAGCGCTGTTTCTGCTCTTCGCTGCCGTATTTGAGGATCGGCATGCAACCCACCGAGTTATGCACGCTCATGATGGTGGAGCAGGCGCCATCACCGGCAGCAATTTCCTCCAGCGCCATGGCGTAAGCCAGATGCCCCGTCTCGGCACCGCCCCACTGCTCGGGCACCAACATGCCCATGAAACCCAGTTGGCCCATCTCGGCGATGGCCTCGGCGGGGAAACGATGCTCGCGATCCCAGTCGGCAGCGAAGGGTTTCAGCCGCTCCTGAGCGAACTGGCGGGCCATATCGCGGATGAGGATTTCTTCTTCTCTGGGCAGCATCGCTGGCTCCGGGCGTAGGGTGCGCCGTGCGCACCACTGGTTGGCGGAAACACTCGGTGCGCACAGCGCACCCTACGGGTCGATTCAATACAACTCGATGGCCACGGCAGTGGCCTCGCCGCCGCCGATGCACACTGAGGCAACCCCACGCTTGAGCCCGCGCTGCTGCAGCGCCGCCAGCAGGGTCACCAGAATGCGCGCGCCGGAGGCGCCGATGGGGTGGCCCAGGGCGCAGGCGCCGCCGTGTACGTTGAGTTTGTCGTGGTCGATGCCCAGCTCGCGCATGGCCACCATGGGCACCACGGCAAAGGCCTCGTTGATCTCGAACAGATCGACCGTCTCCAAGGCCCATTCGGTACGCGCCAGCAAACGTTGGATCGCTGCCACCGGCGCGGTGGTGAACAGGTTCGGTGCCTGTGCATGACCGGCATGACCGACGATACGCGCCAGCGGCTTCAGACCGCGCTCCTGCGCCTCGGACAGACGCATCAGTAGCAACGCGGCGGCGCCATCGGAAATGGAGCTGGCATTGGCCGCCGTCACCGTACCGCCTTCGCGGAACGCCGGT
Source organism: Pseudomonas sp. GOM7 (assembly GCF_026723825.1). Lineage (NCBI taxonomy): Bacteria > Pseudomonadati > Pseudomonadota > Gammaproteobacteria > Pseudomonadales > Pseudomonadaceae > Pseudomonas > Pseudomonas sp. GOM7. The sequence continues at coordinate 3,133,578 of NZ_CP113519.1, forward strand.
TTCAGGCTGGGAATCTTGTCCGGCCGGGCTTTGGGCGGCTGCTCGTCGGTATCCACCAGGCGCCGCTCACGCCCTTGCGGCGCCTCCACGGCAACGATCTCGCCTGCGAACGAACCGTCCGCTATCGCTAGCTGGGCGCGGCGCAGCGACTCCAGGGCATAGGCGTCCTGTTCCTCGCGACTGAAGCGATACTGCTCGGCGCAATCCTCGGCGAAGGTGCCCATCAGCCGGCCACGTTCGTAGGCGTCTTCCAGACCGTCGAGGAACATATGGTCGAGCACCTGGCCATGGCCCATGCGATAGCCGCTACGGGCGCGCGCCAGCAGGTATGGCGCGTTGGACATGCTCTCCATACCGCCAGCCACCAGCACGTCGGCGCTGCCGGCGAGCAACTGGTCATGGCCGAGCATCAGCGCCTGCATGCCGGAGCCGCACATCTTGTTCAGCGTGGTGCACTGCGCCGCCTGGCTCAGCCCGGCACCCAAAGCAGCCTGACGCGCCGGGGCCTGGCCCTGGCCGGCTTGCAGCACGCAGCCCATCAGCACGGTATCCACCGCTTCGGCGGCGAGGCCGACACGCTCCAGTGTCGCTCGTATGGCCGCTGCACCGAGTTCGGCCGCCGTAAGGCCGGCCAAATCACCGAGAAAGCCGCCCATGGGGGTGCGCGCGGCGCTGACAATGACGATGGGATCGAGTTGCTGATTCATGAGTTCACCTGCAGATCCTATGGCCCGGATGCAATCCGGGAAATGTGTGGGACTCCCCGGATGGCATCCGGGCTACCGTTACTTCGCCGCCATGCGCAGTGCGCCATCGAGGCGGATCACCTCGCCATTGAGCATGGCGTTCTCGACGATATGCCGCACCAGTGCGGCGTATTCGTCGGGCCGACCCAGGCGCGGCGGAAACGGCACGTTGGCCGCCAGCGAGTCGCGCACCTCCTGCGGCATGCCGGCCATCATCGGCGTCTCGAACACGCCGGGAGCAATGCACATTACGCGGATGCCGGAGCGCGCCAGATCGCGCGCCGCCGGCAGCGTGAGCGCCGCCACCCCGCCCTTGGACGCGGCATAGGCCACCTGGCCCATCTGCCCGTCGAACGCCGCCACCGAGGCGGTATTGATAATGACCCCACGCTCGCCGCCCGCGTTCGGCGTGTTCTGCGCCATGGCCGCGGCAGCCAGGCGCAGCAGGTTGAAGCTGCCGATCAGGTTGACCTCGACTGTGCGACGAAAGCTATCCAGGCCATGGGCGCCATTACGTCCCAGCACCTTCTCGGCCGGCGCGATACCGGCGCAATTGACCAACCCGTGCAGCGCGCCGAAGGCCTCCAGCGCCTGTGCCACGGCTACCTGGCCGTCTTCTTCACGGGTGATATCGGCGCTCACGAAGCTCGCAGCGGCGCCCAGTTCGGCAACGGCCTGCTGACCGGCCTGCTCGTTGATATCCAACAGCAGCACCTTACCGCCCTGCCCGACCAGTTCACGGGCCGTGGCCAGGCCAAGGCCGGAGGCACCGCCGCTGATCAGGAATACGCAATGTTCGATCTGCATGATGGGGTTCCTCGATCAGTGGCTGCCGGCGGCCGCCTGGGCCTTGGCGATTTCCTGGTTACGCAGCAGAAAGCGCTGGATCTTGCCGCTCGGGGTCTTGGGCAGCTCGCTGACGAACTCGATCTCGCGCGGGTAGGCATGGGCCGACAGGCGCTTGCGCACGTATTGCTGCAGCGCCTCGGCCAGGGCATCGTCTGCCGCGTGGCCGGCATGCAGCACGACGAAGGCCTTGACCCGCTCGGTACGCTCCGGGTCGGGCTTGCCGATCACCGCGGCCTCGATCACTGCGGGGTGCTCGATCAGCGCGCTCTCCACGTCGAAGGGACCGACGCGGTAACCGGAGGTGGTGATCACGTCGTCGGCGCGACCGACGAAGCTGATGCTGCCGTCATCGTTGAGCTCCACCGTGTCGCCGCTCAGGTAGTAGTCACCGACGAAGGATTTGGTCGCCATGCCGCGATAGCCAGGGAACCAGAACAGCGGCGAGCGCGCCATGTCCAGCGCCAGAATGCCGGGCTGACCGGCCGGCAGCTCGCGCTGCTGCTCGTCCAGCACCACCACACGGTGGCCCGGCATGGCAAAGCCCGCCGCGCCGAGGCGTACTGGATGCTGCAAGGCATGGTGGTTGCACAGCACCATGCCCAGTTCGGTCTGCCCGTAATGGTCATGGATGGTGCAGCCCAGGCCCTCGGCGAACCAGCGAATCACTTCCGGCGTCAGCGGCTCGCCGGCACTGCTCACCGCGCGCAGGCGCCCCTTGATTGCCGTCTCCACTTCATCACGCGCGGCCAGCAACAGGCGATAGGCCGTGGGCGAGCCGGCCAGATTGGTGATGCCGTATTCGCGAATCACCCGGCAGGTGCTTTCGACGCTGAAGGCGCCCTCGTAGAAGGTGGTGGCATGCCCCATCGCCAGCGGGCCGGTCACGGCGTAATACAAGCCATAGGCCCAGCCGGGATCGGCCAGGTTCCAGAAGCGATCTTCGGCGCGCAGATCCACTGCCTCGCGCATATAGCCGACGAAGGCGACGATGGCCTTGAGCGGCACCTGCAGTGGCTTGGCCAGGCCCGTGGTGCCGGAGGTGAACATCAGCAGGAAGGGATCGTCGCCCCGGCGCATCACCGGCTCGAAGCGATCCGTCTGCTGCTCCAGCTCGGCCCAGAAATCCTCGCCCACCACCAGCACGGGCGGCGCCTGCTCCACCTCGTCGAGCTTGCCACGGTTGAGTACATCGGTGACCACCAGCTTCGAGCCGGCCGTGTGCACCCGATGCTCGATGGCCTTGGGGCCGAAGGCGGTGAACAGCGGCTGATAGACGGCCCCGGCACGCCAGGTGCCGAGAATGGTGATCAACAGCTCCGGGGTGCGCGGCAGAATGCCCGATACGCAATCACCAGCGCCGATACCACGGCTGGCCAGCAGGTTGGCGAAACGTGCCGAGGCGGTCTGCAACTGCTCGAAGGTCCAGGTGGCGCGCTCGCCATTGCGCCCCTCCCAGATCAGCGCCGTCTTGCCATCGCCGACGTGGCGATCGCAGCATTCCACACAGGCGTTGATGGCATCCAGCCGACCGGCCAGCGTATCGGCAACGGCAGCCTCGAAATCGAACTCGCGGGCAGCGGTGAAGTAATCGCGCATCGGGGTGATCTCCCGGATTGTTCTTATTGGATGCTGCGATCTTTACCCCGCGCCCGCCCGCCGGCAATGTCGAAAGGTCTCAATCTGAATGAGCAGAAATGACAAAAGCGCTGTTGCTCAAAGATTTTCTGGGTTGATCAGCGCACGGTACTGGCCCGGCGTGGACCCCGTCCACTTCTTGAAGGCCTTGTAGAAGGCACTGGTATCGGCGAAACCCAATTCGCTGGCCAGCTCGCTGAAATTGCTCTCGTCATTGTCCAGGCTGGCGATGGCCAGGTCGCGCCGCACCTGATCCTTGAGCCCCTGATAGGACTGCCCGTGCAGCGACAGCTTGCGCCGCAGGGTCGAAGGCGCCATATGGAAATGCCCGGCCAGCGCCTCCACATCCGGCCACTGTTCCGGTGCCAGGCTGCGCAAGTGGGCCTTGATCCGCGCCCCCAGGCTCTGCGGGTCGCGATAGCGCACCAGAATATTGCCCGGTGCTCCGGCGAGAAAGCGCTTGAGCTCATGCGGGCTGCGTCGGATCGGCACCTGCAGGCTGTCGGCATTGAACAACAGGCGGCTCTGCCCGCGCGCGAACTGCAGATTGCGGGTGAACATCACCTGGTAGTCCTCGATATAGTCAGGCTGCGGGCAGCGTAGCTGGATGCCGAGTACATCGATGCGCCGCCCGGCCAGCCAGCAGCTCAGGCCATGGATGATCAGCCACAGGGTGAAATAGCCGAAGGCGCGGCAATTCTGCTCCGGCGCCTCGTCGACGACGATGGCCGCCAGGCCATCGCGCACTTCCAGCCTCGGGCTGAAGTCATCGAAGACCAGATGCAGAAAGCGCAGCGCGCCTTGCAAGGCCGCGCCCAGGGTCGGTTCCTTCACCGCGGCGCGGGCCATGTAGGCGAAACTGCCCACCTTCATGCGCCGTGGGTTCATGCCGAAGAACTCATCGTCCATCTGCCGGGCGATGGCCAGCCAGAGCTGGCCATAGGCCTCGGACGACACCCTTGCGTCGAGCTGCGCCAGCAGCTCGCCGTCGATCCCGGCCACGGCCAGCAATGCCGCCTCGTCGACGCCTTGGCGGCGCAGCTCGCACAGTGCTTCGAGCACCAGGCGCACGGAAATCGTGCCTTTTTCAGCGGACGCACCTGCCATGAGTTGCCTTGCTTCGTGGCTGTCGACAAGAGCGGCATTCTAGAGGCTTTGCCGTAGCGCCTGTCCAGCCGGTGGAATCGATCCGGCCAACGGCAGCGTTGACAGTCTGCAAAAGCAGACTTAACGTTTACGTAAAGGTAAACAACAAGAACAGTGCCATGCCCACCACCTACAGCATCTCCGACCTGGCCCGCGAACTGGACGTGACCCCGCGTACCATCCGCTTCTACGAGGAACAGGGCATGCTCGCCCCCGAGCGCCGTGGCCAGGAGCGCATCTATCAGCCCAAGGACCTGGTGACCCTGAAGCTCATCCTGCGCGGCAAGCGCATCGGCTTCTCCCTGGCCGAATGCAAGGAGCTGATCGACCTCTACGACCCCAGCAGCGGCAACCACAAACAGCTCAATACCTTCCTCGCCAAGATCGCCGAGCGTCGCCTGCAGCTTGAACAACAGTTGCTGGATATCCAGCAGATGCAACTGGAACTGGATACCGCCGAGGAACGCTGCCTGGCCGCCCTGGCCGACACTCACGCGCACCACTGAATCCGTCCCGGTGCGCACGGCGCACCCTACGACAACCATAGGTGACCCCATGAGCTACCCCACCCTCAACTTCGGCCTCGGCGAAACCCTCGATATGCTGCGCGACTCGGTGCACCAATTCGCCCAGGCCGAGCTGGCGCCGCGCGCCGCGCAGATCGACCGCGACAACGAATTCCCCATGGACATGTGGCGCAAGTTCGGCGACATGGGCCTGCTCGGCATGACGGTCAAGGAAGAGTACGGCGGCACCGACATGGGCTACCTGGCCCATGTGCTGGCCATGGAAGAAATCAGCCGTGCCTCGGCCTCGGTCGGCCTGTCCTACGGCGCGCATTCAAATCTGTGCGTCAATCAGATCCACAAGAACGGCAGCGAGGCGCAGAAGCACAAGTACCTGCCCAAGCTGTGCTCCGGCGAGCATATCGGCGCCCTGGCCATGAGCGAGCCCAACGCCGGCTCCGATGTGGTGTCGATGAAGCTGCGCGCGGAGAAGCGCGGCGACCGCTACGTGCTCAACGGCAACAAGATGTGGATCACCAACGGCCCTGATGCCCACACCTACGTGATCTACGCCAAGACCGACATCAACGCAGGCTCGCGCGGCATGACCGCCTTTATCGTCGAGCGCGACTTCAAGGGTTTCTCCCGCCACCAGAAGCTGGACAAGCTGGGCATGCGCGGCTCGAACACCTGCGAGCTGGTGTTCGAGGATTGCGAAGTGCCGGAGGAGAACATCTTAGGCGTCGAAGGCGGCGGCGTGCGCGTGCTGATGAGCGGCCTGGACTACGAGCGCACCGTGCTCTCCGGCGGCCCCACCGGGATCATGAGCGCCTGCATGGACGTGGTGCTGCCCTACGTGCACGAGCGCCAGCAGTTCAAGCAGTCCATCGGCGAATTCCAACTGGTACAGGGCAAGCTCGCCGATATGTACGCCGGCATGAATGCCTCCAAGTCCTACCTGTACAACGTCGCCCGCGCCTGCGATCGCGGCGAAGAGTCGCGCAAGGATGCTGCCGCGGTGATCCTCTACACCGCCGAGATGGCCACCAAGATGGCCCTGGACACCATCCAGTTGCTGGGCGGCAACGGCTACACCAACGAGTACCCGGCCGGGCGCCTGCTGCGTGACGCCAAGCTCTACGAAATCGGCGCCGGCACCAGCGAAATCCGCCGCATGCTGATCGGCCGCGAGCTGTTCAACGAAACGAAATAAGCGGCAAGCCACAAGCTTCAAGCGGCAAGTAGCAGCGCTTTGGTGCTCTTGCTTGTAGCTTGCGGCTTGAAGCTTGCAGCTCCTACGGAGTAGGCCATGACCATCCTGCACACCCAGATCAACACCCGCTCACCCGAGTTCGCCGCCAATAGCGCGGCCATGCTCGCCCAGGTGGATGAACTGCGCGCCCTGCTCGCCCGCATCCACCAAGGCGGCGGCGCCAAGGCGCAGGAGCGCCACACCTCGCGTGGCAAGTTGCTGCCGCGCGAACGCATCAACCGCCTGCTCGATGCCGGCTCGCCCTTTCTCGAGATCGGCCAGCTCGCCGCCCATGAGGTGTACGGCGAGGACGTGCCCGCCGCTGGGGTGATCGCTGGCATCGGCCGCGTCGAAGGCGTCGAGTGCATGATCGTGGCCAACGATGCCACGGTAAAAGGCGGCAGCTACTACCCGCTGACGGTGAAGAAGCACCTGCGTGCCCAGGCCATCGCCCGAGAAAACCGCCTGCCCTGCATCTACCTGGTGGACTCCGGCGGCGCCAACCTGCCGCGCCAGGACGAGGTGTTCCCGGATCGCGAGCACTTCGGTCGAATCTTCTTCAACCAGGCCAATATGAGCGCGCTGGGCATCCCGCAGATCGCCGTGGTCATGGGCTCCTGCACCGCCGGTGGCGCCTACGTGCCGGCCATGAGTGACGAGACCATCATGGTGCGCGAACAGGCCACCATCTTCCTCGCCGGCCCGCCGCTGGTGAAGGCGGCTACCGGCGAAGTGGTGACCGCCGAAGAACTGGGCGGCGCCGACCTGCACTGCAAGACCAGCGGCGTGGCCGATCACTATGCCGAGGACGACGAACATGCCCTGGCCCTGGCGCGCCGCTGCATCAGCAATTTGAACTGGCGCAAGCTGGGCCAGCTCGACAGCCGCGCGCCCATCGCCCCGCGCTACCCGGCCGAGGAGCTGTATGGGGTGATTCCGGCCGATGCCAAACAGCCTTTCGATGTGCGCGAGGTGATCGCGCGGATCGTCGACGACTCGCAACTGGATGAATTCAAGGCGCTGTTCGGCACCACCCTGGTCTGCGGCTTCGCCCGCATCAACGGTTACCCGGTGGCGATCCTGGCCAACAACGGCATCCTCTTCGCCGAGTCAGCGCAAAAAGGCGCGCACTTCGTCGAACTGGCCTGCCAGCGCGGTATCCCGCTGCTGTTCTTGCAGAACATCACCGGCTTTATGGTCGGGCAGAAATATGAAGCCGGGGGAATTGCGAAACATGGCGCCAAGCTGGTCACCGCAGTGGCCTGCGCCCAGGTACCCAAGTTCACCGTGATCATCGGCGGCAGCTTCGGTGCCGGCAACTACGGCATGTGCGGCCGCGCCTACGACCCGCGATTCCTGTGGATGTGGCCCAACGCGCGCATTGGCGTGATGGGCGCGCAGCAGGCCGCCGGCGTACTGGTGCAGGTCAAACGCGAACAGGCGCAGCGTGCCGGCCAGCCGTACTCCGACGAGGACGAACAGCGCCTCAAGCAGCCCATCGTCGAGCAGTACGAGCAACAGGCGCACGCGTTCTATTCCAGCGCCCGCCTGTGGGACGACGGCGTGATCGACCCGGCGCAGACCCGCGAGGTGCTGGCCCTGGCCCTGTCCGCCAGCCTCAACGCCGCCATCGAACCGACCCGCTTTGGCGTGTTTCGTATGTAGGGTGCGCTGTGCGCACCAAATTCAATGTATCGGTGCGCACAGCGCACCCTACGGAATGACCATGACCGACTTCACCACCGTACAGCTTGAAAAAGACCCGCGCGGATTCGCCACCCTCTGGCTGAACCGCCCGGAGAAGAACAACGCCTTCAACGCCGAGATGATCCGCGAGCTGATCCTCGCCCTCGACGCCGTCGGTGAAGACAAGAGCCTGCGTTTCCTCCTGCTGCGTGGCCGTGGCAAGCACTTTTCTGCTGGCGCCGATCTGGCCTGGATGCAGCACGCCGCCACCCTGGATTACAACGCCAACCTGAGTGATGCCCGTGAGCTGGCCGAGCTGATGTACAACCTGCACGGCCTGAAGATCCCCACACTGGCGGTGGTGCAAGGTGCGGCTTTCGGTGGCGCGGTGGGCCTGGCCAGTTGCTGCGATATGGCCATCGGCGCCGAGGATGCGCTGTTCTCGCTGTCCGAGGTGCGCATCGGCCTGGCCCCAGCGGTGATCAGCCCCTTCGTCGTGCAGGCCATGGGCGAGCGCGCGGCCAGGCGCTACGCGCTGACTGCCGAGCGTTTCGACGGCAAGCGCGCCAGTGAGCTGGGTCTGCTGGCCGAATGCTTCCCGGCCGATGAGCTGGACGCCGAGGTCGAAGCCTGGGTCGCCAACCTGCTACAGAACAGCCCACAGGCCATGCGCGCCAGCAAGGATCTGCTGCGCGAGGTCGGCAGCGGCGAGCTGACCCCCGCCCTGCGCCGCTATACCGAAAATGCCATCGCCCGCCTGCGCGTCAGCGCCGAGGGCCAGGAAGGCCTGCGCGCATTCCTGGAAAAACGCCAACCTTCCTGGCAGGAGCAATGACCATGATCGATACCCTGCTGGTCGCCAACCGTGGCGAGATCGCCTGCCGCGTGATGCGCACGGCCAAGGCCATGGGCATCCGCAGCGTGGCCGTGCACAGCGCCATCGATGCCAGCGCACGGCATGTGCGCGAAGCCGACGTGGCGGTGAACCTCGGTGGCGCCAAACCTGGCGAAAGCTACCTGCTGATCGACAAGATCGTCGCCGCCGCCAAAGCCAGCGGCGCCCAGGCCATCCACCCTGGCTACGGTTTTCTCTCGGAAAATGCCGGCTTCGCCCGCGCCATCGAGCAGGCCGGGTTGATTTTCCTTGGCCCACCCGCCTCGGCCATCGAAGCCATGGGCAGCAAGTCGGCGGCCAAGTCGCTGATGGAAGCTGCCGGCGTACCGCTGGTGCCCGGCTACCACGGCGACAAGCAGGATCTCGACACCTTCCGCGAGGCCGCCGCACGCATCGGCTACCCGGTGCTGCTCAAGGCTGCCGCTGGCGGCGGTGGCAAGGGCATGAAGGTCGCCGAATCGGAAGCGCAGCTCGCCGAGACGCTGGAATCGGCGCAGCGCGAAGCGCAATCGGCCTTCGGCGACTCGCGCATGCTGGTAGAAAAATACGTCCTCAAGCCGCGCCATGTGGAGATTCAGGTGTTCGCCGACCAGCACGGCAACTGCCTGTACCTCAACGAGCGTGACTGCTCGATCCAGCGTCGCCACCAGAAGGTGGTGGAGGAGGCGCCAGCGCCGGGCCTCAGCCCCGAGCTGCGTCGCGCCATGGGCGAGGCGGCGGTCAAGGCCGCGCAGGCCATCGGCTACGTCGGCGCTGGTACGGTAGAGTTTCTGCTGGACGAGCGTGGCGACTTCTTCTTTATGGAGATGAACACCCGCTTGCAGGTGGAGCATCCGGTTACCGAGGCCATCACCGGGCTCGATCTGGTGGCCTGGCAGATTCGCGTCGCCCGTGGCGAGCCGCTGCCGATCAGCCAGGCGCAGGTGCCGCTGAACGGCCACGCCATCGAGGTGCGGCTGTACGCCGAAGACCCGGATCACGACTTCCTCCCTGCCACCGGCACCCTGGCGCTGTACCGCGAGGCCGCCAGTGGCGACGGGCGCCGTATCGACAGCGGCGTGGCCGAAGGCGATAGCGTTTCGCCCTTCTACGACCCGATGCTCGGCAAGCTGATCGCCTGGGGCGAGAACCGCGAACAGGCGCGCCTGCGCCTGCTGGCCATGCTCGACGACACCTTGGTTGGCGGGGTGAAGACCAACCTGGCGTTCCTGCGCCGCATCCTCGCCCATCCGGCCTTCGCCGCCTGCGAGCTGGATACGGACTTTATCCCGCGTCATCAGCAGCAATTGTTACCTGCCCCCAGTGAGTTGCCGGAGACCTTCTGGCAACTCGCCGCCGATGCCTGGGTACAGAGTGAGACGCCGCTAGAGCGCGACGATGACCCGCATTCGCCCTGGTCAGCCCGTAATGGTTGGCGCTCCGGCAGTCCAGCGGAAATCGAGCTACACCTGAGCTGCCAGGGCGAGAGCCGCAAGGTGCGCGCGAGCAACCTGGCCCACTTGCGGGGCGAAGCACTGCTGGCAGAGATCGACGGCACGCGCCAGCGCCTGCGTGCCATCCGCCGTGGCGACACGCTTTACTTGCAGTGGCACGGCGAGCTGCATGCCCTCACCCGTTTTGACCCCATCGCCGCCGCCGAGGCCAGCCATGCCCAGCATGGCGGTTTGAGCGCGCCGATGAACGGCAGCATCGTCCGTGTGCTGGTCGAGCCAGGCCAGGCGGTCGAGGCCGGCGCGACCCTGGTGGTACTGGAGGCGATGAAGATGGAGCACAGCATCCGCGCACCCGAGGCCGGCACGGTCAAGGCGCTGTATTGCGGCGAGGGGGAGATGGTCAGCGAAGGGGCGGTGCTGGTGGAGCTGGAGCCGTAGGATGGATCACGCTTTATCGATCCACCGCCAGGCAATTCCCTTATCAGAGGGTGGACATGAAAAGCGATGTCCACCCTACGCCGCTCCGTAGGGTGGGCTTTAGCCCACCGATTCAGCTCAGCTCCATGTAGGACGAGTGCAACCCGCCCTATAGCTACCACGTCTTGCCGCAAGCGGTGCGCACGGCGCACCCTACGATGAACACGAGGACACCCGATGAACCTGCCCCAATCCGTACGCCTGGTGGAAGTCGGCCCGCGCGACGGCCTGCAGAACGAGAAACAGCCGATCAGCGTGGCCGACAAGGTACGTATGGTCGACGATCTCACTGCCGCCGGCCTGCGCTATATCGAGGTGGGCAGCTTCGTCTCGCCCAAATGGGTGCCGCAGATGGCCGGCTCCGCCGAGGTATTCGCGGGTATCCAGCGCCAACCGGGCATCACCTACGCTGCCCTGACGCCCAACCTGAAAGGCTTCGAGGCCGCGCTGGAGGCCAAGGTCGAGGAAGTGGCAGTGTTCGCCGCCGCCAGCGAGGCCTTTTCGCAGAAGAACATCAACTGTTCCATCGCCGAAAGCCTGCAGCGTTTCGTGCCGCTGATGGAGGCGACCAAGGCCGCGAACCTGCGCGTGCGCGGCTACGTCTCCTGCGTGCTCGGCTGCCCCTATGACGGCGAGGTCGATCCCACACAGGTCGCCAGCGTCGCACGTGAGCTGTATGCCATGGGCTGCTACGAGGTGTCGCTGGGTGACACCATCGGCACCGGTACCGCCGGCAAGACACGCAGGATGTTCGAGGTCGTCGGCCGCGACATCCCGCGTGAGCGGCTGGCCGGGCATTTCCACGACACCTACGGCCAGGCATTGGCCAATATCTACGCCAGCCTGCTCGAAGGCATCGCCGTGTTCGACAGCTCGGTGGCCGGTTTGGGTGGCTGCCCCTATGCCAAGGGCGCCACTGGCAACGTCGCCACGGAGGATGTGCTGTATCTGCTGCAGGGTCTGGGCATCGAAACCGGCGTGGACATGGATAAGCTGATCGCCGCTGGCCAGCGCATCTGCGAGGTGCTGGGCAAGGCCAATGGCTCGCGTGTCGCCCGCACCCGCCTGAGTCAATAAGCGCCGTAGGGTGGATCACACCTCACCGATCCACCACAACGGTGGATGAGAAAAGCGTCATCCACCCTACGCCTGGCACTACGGGCGCGCGTAGTAAAGGTCGGTGCAATGCCAGCAAAGGTCGTCTGAGTTAAAGTCCAAAGGCCTGCACGGACTAAGCTCAAGCCCACAAGAACGACGAGGACTCACCATGCCGCAACCTCTGTGGACACCTTCGCCCGAGCGTATCGCCGCCAGCCGGATGGACGCCTTTCGCCGTTTCGTCAACCAGCGCCACGGTATGCAACTGGCAGATTACCCTGCCCTGCACGCCTGGAGCGTCGAGCAGCGCGAAGCCTTCTGGCAGGCCATAGTCGATTTCTTCGAGATTGCTTTCCATGCCCCCGCCGAATGCGTGCTGCGCGAAGGCCCGGCGATGCCGGATGCCCAGTGGTTCCCCGGCGCCACGCTGAATTTCGCCGAACACCTGCTGCGCCGCCGCGACGGTCATCCGGCGCTGGTAGCCATCAGCGAGGACGGCAGCCGCGAGCAGCTTAGCCATGCGCAACTGGCCGCCCATGTCGCCGGCCTGCAACGGGCCCTGCGCGACGCTGGCGTGGGTATTGGCGACCGCGTCGCGGCCTTCATGCCCAACACCTGGCAGACCGTGGTAGGCATGCTCGCCAGCGCCAGCCTCGGCGCCACCTGGTCGAGTTGCTCGCCGGACTTCGGTACCCAGGGGGTGATCGACCGTTTCGGCCAGATCGAACCCAAGGTGCTGATCGCCGCCGCCGGCTACCGTTACGCCGGCAAGACCATCGACCTGACCGACAAGCTCAACGAAATCTTGTCGCAACTGCCCAGCCTGGAACGGCTGGTGATCCTGCCCTACTCACGGGAAGAGGCCAGCCCTAGCGATTACACGTCAGTTGCTCCAGTCAGCCTCTGGCAGGACTTCTACCAACCCGGCGGCGCGCCGCAGTTCACCCCGGTAGCCTTCGACCAACCGCTGTACATCCTCTACTCCAGCGGCACCACCGGTGTGCCGAAATGCATCGTCCATGGCGTCGGCGGCACCCTGCTGCAGCACGTCAAGGAGCATGGCCTGCACACCGACCTGGCTGCCAGCGACACCCTGTTCTACTACACCACCTGCGGCTGGATGATGTGGAACTGGCTGATGTCGGGCTTGGCCCTGGGCGCCACCCTGGTACTCTACGACGGCTCACCCTTCCACCCCGAGCCAACACGGCTGATCGACCTGATCGACGCCGAAGACATCTCCATCTTCGGCACCAGCGCCAAGTTCATCGCCGCGCTGGAGAAGGCCGGCGTCAAACCACGCCAAAGCCATAGGCTGAGCAGCCTAAAAGCCGTCCTCTCCACCGGCTCGCCGCTGGCCCACGAGAGCTTCGACTACGTCTACCGCGACGTAAAGCGCGACCTGTGCCTGTCGTCGATTTCCGGCGGCACCGATATCGTTTCCTGTTTCGCCCTGGGCAACCCGACCCTACCGGTCTGGCGCGGCGAACTGCAGTGCAAGGGCCTGGGCATGGACGTGCAGGTATGGAACGACAGCGCCCAGGCGGTGACGGGAGAAAAGGGCGAACTGGTTTGCGCCCGGCACTTCCCCTCGATGCCAGTGGGCTTCTGGAACGACGCAGACGGCGAGAAATTCCATGATGCCTATTTCGCCAGGTTCCCCGGCGTCTGGGCCCACGGCGACTATGCCGAAGAAACAGAGCACGGCGGCCTGGTCATCCATGGCCGCTCAGACGCGGTGCTCAATCCGGGCGGCGTGCGCATCGGCACCGCGGAAATCTACCGCCAGGTGGAAAAGGTGCCGCAGGTGCTGGAGTCCATCGCCATCGGCCAGGACTGGCAAGGCGATGTGCGCGTGGTGCTGTTCGTGCGCCTGCGTGATGGCGTGACGCTGGACGACGCCCTGCGCGAGGAAGTCCGCCAGGTGATCCGCGCCAACACCAGCCCACGCCACGTGCCGGCAAAGATCGTCCAGATTGCCGATATCCCCCGAACCCTCAGCGGCAAGATCGTCGAACTGGCGGTGCGCAATGTGGTTCATGGCCGCCCGGTAAAGAACACCGATGCCCTGGCCAACCCCCAGGCGCTAGCGTTATATCGTGATGTGCCAGAACTGCAGAACTAGATGAAAGAGCATCAGGCGGCCTGCGCCCTGGACATTCTCGGTGTCCAGGATCATTGCGCCCATATGCGTCACGCGGCGCCACTCATGGTTGGAGCGGGCGGCATCGGTTGTCGCAGGTGGACATCGGCAGCAGGCTCTATACTTTCCTCATCCAAGCCCGTGGATGTCGGCCGTGCCCATCATCTTCTGCCTGCTTGCCCTGTTGCTGCTGCCCCGCTACCTGGCCGCGGGAGAGACGGTGCTGCTCTACATGCCCGACGCCCCGCCGCTGACCCTGCACGAATATCAGGGTGGCTATGGCATGGTGGGTGATGTGGCGCTGGCGGCCATCGCCCGTAGTGGCCGGCTGAGCCAACTCATGGATGAGCCCTGGCCCAGAGCACAGGCCAGTGTCGCCGATGGCGAGGATCTGCTGATCATCCCGCTGTCGCGCACGCCGGATCGGGAAGAGCGCTATAGCTGGATCGCCCCGATCATGCCGCTGGAGCGGGCCTTCTTCAGCCTGGACACCCCCGTGCACAGCTTCGCCGAGGCCCGCCAGCGCTATAGCCGCATCGGCGTCGGCCTGGGCACGGCGCAGGTGGAGATACTGCGGCGCGAGGGCTTCGCGGACAGCCAGGTGGTGCAGCTCAAACTGGGCGAGAATCCGGCGCGCCTGCTGGAACTGGGACGCATCGATGCCTGGTTCACCGGCATACCGGAAGCGCTATACATCTGGAACAAATCCAGTGAACGCCAGAACGATCTGCAGATGAGCCCGGCGCTGGCAAGAACCGACCTCTACCTGGCCTGCTCCAGGCTGTGCGACCCGCAGCTAATCGCCGAACTGCGAACGGCAGTGCTGGAGCTGGAAGCGGAAGGCGTCAGCCAGCGCTTGCGCCAGGCCTATCTGCCTGCGCCCCTCTACCCCTAGATGCCGTGGCGCCCCGGATCTTCCGGGGGCTGCTCCTGCTCAATCTCCTCCAGCTTCAGCTCCCACTCACTGGCTGCTGCCGCTTTCGCAGGCGCCGCGGGTGCAGCGGCGACAGGCGCCGGCTTGGCATTGGCTGGATTGTCGCGGTGCAGCTTGAGCTTGAGGCGCACGTTGTTCGCCGAGTCGGCATTCTTCACCGCCTCTTCCTCGTCGATGGCACCTTCGTGCACCAGGTCGATCAACGCCTGATCGAAGGTCTGCATGCCCAGGTTCTTCGACTTCTCCATGATTTCCTTGAGCTCGGAGAACTCGTTGCGCTTGATCAGATCGCGCACCGTCGGCGTGCCCAGCATCACCTCCACGGCGGCGCGACGCTTGCCATCGGCGGTCTTGACCAGGCGCTGGGAGACGAACGCCTTGAGGTTGTTGCCCAGATCGTTGAGCAGTTGCGGACGACGTTCTTCGGGGAAGAAATTGATGATGCGATCCAGCGCCTGGTTGGCGTTGTTGGCATGCAGGGTGGAAATGGCCAGGTGGCCGGTGTCGGCGAAGGCCAGGGCGTGCTCCATGGTTTCGCGGTCACGGATCTCGCCGATCAGGATCACGTCCGGCGCCTGACGCAGGGTGTTCTTCAGCGCGGCATGGAAGCTGCGAGTGTCCACCCCAACTTCGCGCTGGTTGATGATCGACTTCTTGTGCCGGTGCACGTACTCCACCGGGTCTTCGATGGTGATGATATGGCCGCCGCTGTTGCGGTTGCGGTAGTCGATCAGCGCCGCCAGGGAGGTGGACTTGCCCGAGCCGGTGCCACCGACGAACAGTACCAGGCCACGCTTCTCCATCACCGTGCTGAGCAGCACTTCGGGCAGCTTGAGATCCTCGAAGCGCGGGATGTCCAGCTTGATGTTGCGCGCGACGATGGACACCTCGTTGCGCTGCTTGAAGATATTGATACGGAAACGCCCGACGCCCGGCAGCGAGATCGCCAGGTTCATCTCCAGCTCGCGCTCGAATTCCTCGCGTTGCGCACCGTCCATGATCGACTCGGCGATGGCCGCCACGTCGCCGGACTTCAAGGGCTCCTGGCTGAGCGCCTTGAGCACGCCATTGAACTTGGCGCAAGGCGGTGCGCCCGTGGAGAGGTACAGGTCGGAACCATCCTGAGTGGACAGCACCTTGAGCATTGCATGGAGATCCATGGCGGCATTCCCGTGAAGACAGTTGAATTACCATAGCCACGATTGACCGCCCGCTGAGTGGCGAGCCATGGCTGCAAACTGGCGTCATTCTGCTGGCGCAACGAATGCTGGCACAATACGCGCCCGGTGAATATGAGGACTGCATCAATGGCAAAGGCAATGGCCCGCCACATTCTGGTCAAGACCGAAGCGGAAGCCGCGGCGCTGAAAAAGCGCATCGCTGCCGGTGAGGCCTTCGATGTGCTGGCGCGCAAGCACTCCACCTGCCCCTCCGGCAAGAAAGGCGGCGACCTGGGCGAAGTGCGCCCCGGGCAGATGGTCCGCGCCGTGGATCAGGTGATCTTCAAGAAGGCCCTGCGCGAGGTGCACGGCCCGGTGAAGACGCAGTTCGGCTATCACCTGATCCAGGTGTTCTATCGCGACTGAAGGGCGCCTCTAAAAACTACCTGCGTTGCCATCGCTGCGTTAAAAACAGGCTGGAACGCCAGCCCGGTCAAATGCTCATTTACAGCTCGTAAACTGCGCTTTCTCGCCTGTTTTTGCCTTGCGCTGGCTGCCTCGCCTACGTTTTTAGAGGTGCCCTGAACGCAGCGGCACTGGCACATAGCCTTTATCGGCGCGTTATCATGCCGGCTCCCGCCAACGTGCGCTTTCCTCAGGAGCCGTGATGAACGCCAGCCGCCCCGCCGTTTTCGCCCGTGAGTGCGACCTGGTCATGAAGGGCGGCATCACCAGCGGCATCGTCTACCCCCTGGCCATCAGCGAGATCGCCAAGGCCTTTCGCCTGCGCAGCATCGGCGGCACCAGCGCCGGAGCGATCGCCGCCGCCGCCGCGGCCGCAGCGGAACTCGGTCGCCAACGCTTCCAGGCCGGTGAACTGAGCGAGGATCCACAGGGTTTTGCCGAGATCGAACGCCTACCCCAGCACCTGTGCCTGCTGGCAGCGAGCGGCCAGGGCACCAAGCTGCTGGCACTGTTCCGCCCGCAGTCCAGGCTCCGTGGCCTGTTCGACACCTTCACCGCCATGCTCGATGCCCGGCGCAAGCCCCTCGGCCTGCTGCGCGCCGTGCTACGTCATTACGGCTTGGCGGCAGTCCTCGGCGCCCTGCTCGGCGGCGGCCCGTTATGGCCGCTGGCATTCGGCGACCATGGCTGGCTGCTCTGGTTGTGGCTGCTGCTCAGCGCACTGGTCGGAGCCCTGGTGGCCGTCGCTATCTGCCTGCTGCGCCAGCTCGGCCGCGAACTGCCAGCCAA
The DNA here is from genome assembly GCF_026723825.1 of Pseudomonas sp. GOM7. NCBI lineage: Bacteria > Pseudomonadati > Pseudomonadota > Gammaproteobacteria > Pseudomonadales > Pseudomonadaceae > Pseudomonas > Pseudomonas sp. GOM7. The sequence continues at coordinate 3,150,792 of NZ_CP113519.1, forward strand.
TGGCTTCGGCCTGTGCAGCGGCATGTCCAGCTCGGACGACATCGCCCCAGGTGAAGCGCTGCCCCCCTGGCTGAGCGACTACCTCGACCGCCTCAGCGGCCAGCGCCAGGCCTGCGCGAACGAAGCCAAGGCAGTGCAGTGCACCCGTCCCCTGACCTTCGGTGACCTGCGCCGGCATGGCATCGATCTGCAGATGATGACCACCTGCGCCAGCATGGCCCGCCCCTTCCGCCTGCCCTTTGGCAACGACGGCCGGGTACGCGAGAACAACCAGTTCTATTTCTCCCGCTCGGAATTCGCTGCCCTCTTCCCCGCGCGTGTCGTCAACTGGATGTGCGCACGCCAGCGCCCGGAGCAGCAAGGCGAGCGCAGTGACGGCCTGTATCGCCTGCCGCTGCCGGACGACCTGCCCGTGGTGGTGGCGGTGCGCATGAGCCTGAGTTTTCCCTTGCTACTCAGTGCCGTGCCGCTGCATGCCGTGGACTACCGGCACAAAGACAAACCCATGGAGCGCTGCTGGTTCACCGATGGCGGTATCGCCTCGAACTTTCCCATTCACTTCTTCGACCAGGCCCTGCCGACCCGGCCCACCTTCGGCCTCGACCTGGGCAGCACCGAGGACGCCCGCAGCCAGCGCGTACACTTCCCCACGAGCAACAACGACGCACGCCTGTCCTACTGGCGGCGCTTCCCCGGCAGCGGCCTCGGCGCCCTGGGTGGTTTCCTGCGCATCGTGATGAACGTGGCCAAGGACTGGAACCACGAGACCCTGTCGTTGCTACCGGGGTTTCGCGACCGTATCGGCCTGATCCAGCTGACCCGCGAGGAAGGCGGCCTGAACCTGACCATGCCGCCCGAGCGCATCGCCCGCCTGACCGAATACGGCCGCCAGGCCGGCATCGAGTTCGTCCGTCGCTTCGGCGATCCGGCTTGCTGGCAGGCCGGCGCGCAGGCCACCAAGATGAACTGGGAGAACCACCAGAGCATTCGCCTGCGCCTGATGCTGGCTAGCGTCGCCGAGCAGCTCACCAGCCTGGAACGCGCCTGCAGCAGCCTGGCGCAGACGTCCGAGGACTATGCGCGCTTCTTCCGCGAGAAACACAGCTACGCACTGCAGGGCCTCGGCAACCTGGCTGCCAACGCTGACGGCCAGTACCCGAGCCAGGCGGCGCTGGCCCTGGCGCAACTGGATGCACTGCGCGAGCTGGCTAGGCTGATCGAGGCGCAAAGCCAACGCCGCCCTGCCCTGCATCCCGCCGAGGGCGCGCCGAAACCGACGCCGGAGCTGAAATTGCGTCCGCGTGTCTGAAGTACGTTTCTAGGAATCTAGGCGAGGCAGCCAGCGCAATACTGATGCTGGTTCTATGAAACACCGGAGCGATTCACGCCGGGCAGGCAAGTTTGTGTTTTGGTTTGTTGGTTGTTCGGGGATCTGTTCCGGATTGCCGCGTTTTTGTTGATGTTTTTGGTTTCGCCCTCCCGGGCGAGTCACTTTGCGGGCAAAGTAACCAAACCCTCCGCCCTGTCATCCGGCCCTGGCTGCGCCAGGGTTCGCTCACTCCATCGCCGCTCCAGAGGCCCGCCGCGGTGGGCCATCCCTGGCCCATCGTGGCTCTCGGCTTTGGCATCCTGCGTCGCTCTACCTCCTGCATCCATGCAGTCGTCGCGACATCCATGTCGCTCAACCTCTTCCACGACGATTCCGTTCGCCCTCCTGGGCGGGCTCTGCACGCGCCTGAAACTCCGGTAACTCTTTGGGACTCTGTGTGCTTGAACATGAGGTCAGCCTTAGGGCTGACCAGAATGCCGGCTGCAAGCCGGCAAGCTATTCAAGCGAATGAAACTACGCGAATGAAAGTTTTGGTTTAACTCGATGGTCCAGTCGCGATTTCACAACCACTAGAACACGCCGAGCATACTTTGGAATGCCCGTTCGTTCAGGCGCGCTAACTCCCCCTTCAGGAGGCCGAACGCAGGCATTGCGCAGGGGGCGAGCGGCATGGATGCCGCGAGAGGCGTAATGGGCCAGGGATGGCCCATGTACGCCGACCCCGGAGCGGTGCCGGAGTGAGGGAAGTCGAGCGCAGCATGACGGGGACGCCTAGTTCCGGATGGCGGGGGTGCGTTTCTTTTGCTTACTTTTCTTTGCGCTGGGCGGCATTCCGATTTCAAAGAAAAGTGAGTCGCCCGAGGGGGCGAAACCCGGAATATCTGAAGACACCCAAAGCGGCGTCCAGACGACAACACAAGCCAACACACAAACTTGCCAGTCCGCTATCAACCAAGCCCTCCCCCTAAAATCCGAAGAACCTGTTTTTAACGTTGCGATCACAACGACTGCATAGGGCAGGAAGCCCAAGCCGAGGCAGTGCTCAGAGGTGCTCTTGAAACTGCCCATCTACCCCACAAATCCCCTAGAATCGCCCGCTGCCTACGGGATGAATACCACGAGCCACCTTTACCCATGCCCACCATCACCCACGACATCGAGCGCTGCGCGCAGCAGCTACAGAGCGGCGAGCTGGTCGCCATGCCTACCGAAACCGTCTACGGCCTGGCCGCCGACGCCCGTAACGGCGACGCCGTGGCCAAGGTGTTCCAGCTCAAGCAGCGCCCGGACAGCAACCCGCTGATCGTCCACCTGGCCGATGCCAGCCAGGCCGTGAATTGGGCCAGCCAGATTCCGCCGCAGGCCCAGGCCCTGATGGAAGCCTTCTGGCCGGGGCCGCTGACCCTGGTGCTGCCGGCGCGCGACGAGGTGCTGCGCAGCGTCACCGCCGGGCAAGACAGCGTCGCCCTGCGCGTACCCGCCCACCCCGGCGCACGCGTCCTGCTCCAGGCCTTCGGCGGTGGGCTGGTGGCGCCCTCGGCCAATCGCTACATGTCCATCAGCCCCACCAGCGCAGCCCACGTTGCCCAGCAATTCTCAGACAGCGAGTTGCTGATCCTCGACGGCGGCCCCTGCCGGGTGGGCCTGGAATCGAGCATCGTCGCCCTGCTGCCCGGTGACGCCCCGCGCCTGCTGCGCCACGGCATGCTCGACCAGCAGCGCCTGCAGCAGGTGCTCGGGCAAGACCTGGAAACCCGCGACGGTGGCCTGCGTGCCCCAGGCCAGCACCGCCGCCACTATGCACCGGGCACCCAGGCCAGCACCTTCGTCGAGGTGCCCGAGGCGGCGCTGGATGCCCCCGACTGCGGCTGGATCTGGTGCGGTCAGGCGCGGCCGAGCCAAGGTCCTGCCATCGACCTCAGCGCCGACCCGGAACGCTACGCCGCCGGCCTGTATGCCGCCCTCTACCAGCTCGACGCCATGGCCCTGCGTCACCTGCATATCGCCCTGCCGCCAACGGGCGCGGCCTGGGCCGCGGTGCACGAGCGCCTGCAACGGGCCACCACCCAGTAATCCAGCCTGACGGCTCAGCCTGCCGTCAGCGGGCGCCAGCCCCGCGCATCGCGTAGCTGCAGAGGGGCGCCAGGCTGGTCATCCAGTTGCAGCAGATACAGCCAGGCGTTCTCCACCAGCTCACGCACCACCTGATGCTCGGCGATCACCTGATCGATCATCGCGCGCGGCGCAGCGATCACCACGCTCAGGCGTACTGGCCGATGCACCCAGCGCTGACCATCGTGCAGCGACTGCCGCGCCAGGCCGATGCGCAGGTCGCCGCCGTTGCCCTCGAACACGCCGATATGCCCGCCCACCACGTTGTGCAGCACCTTGTTGCCGCTGCCGAAGCGCAGGTTGTCGGTGGTCGAGGTCAGGTACTGCAGGTTGATCCAGTGCGTCACCAGCATGGGCGCGGTCATGATCTGCTCCAGCACCTTGCCGCCCTCGTCCGCACGCCAGTCGTAGTCATGCAGGAAGGCTCGGCCCTGCAGGTCGAGGCCGCGACTGCGCGCACGCGGCGCGACGATGAACGCGGCATTGCCGGCCAGGCCCCACTCCGGACGGGTCTGCGCCCAGTCATTGGCGCGTCGGCGCAGCGCCGTCAGCAGGCGTGCGGGGCGTTGGCCCAGGTGTTCGAGGCCAAGCTGGCTGGCGCGGCTCTGGCGTACCTTGACCGCAGCGGCATCCAGGGCTTCGCGCAGACGCTGCCAGTGCGCCGTGAAGGCTGACGGCAAGCGTTCGCTGGCGAACACCTGCACCTCGTCGGTGGTGGTGTTGTGCAAACCGGCCAGCACATGGCAGTCAGCCGGCAGCTCGATGCCCTGCGCGGCCAGCCCTTGGCGCACCTGCGGGTCATTGAGCAATTCGGCCAGCACGCGCGCATTGACCTCGCCGCTCTGGCCGCAGCAGGCGCCGCAATCCAGCCCGGCCGCCTGGGGGTTGTTGGCACTCTGGCTGCCATGGCCGAGCAACAGGATCAGCGGCGGAAAATCCCGCGTCAGGCTCATCGCCCGCAGAATGCGCGCCGCCAGTTGTACCCGCTGCTCATCGGCCAGGGGCGCCAGTACCGGTTGCAAGCGCTGCCATTCACTGGCCTTCAAGGCCACGCGCTCGGCCGGGGTATGGCCCCGCAGCAGCCCACCGGTGTGACCAAGCAGCGCGGCGGCATGCCCCAGGCCGATGGACTCGACCAGGGTGAAGGCCGAGGCCGGCAAACGCCCGAACAGGCGCCAGCCACCCTGGCGGCCCAAACGCGCCTGGCGCCGTCCAGCCAGCTTGGCGTCGCAGTCGGCATCGCCGCAACTGTCGCTGACCGCCAGTTGCGGCGCCAGCAAGCCCGGCAATTGCGGGCGCGTGGCCGCCGTGCCCAGCGGGGTATAGGCGATGGGCAGGCCGAAGAAGCCGGCGAAACCGCCGGTCTGCACCTGCGGGCAAACCGCTTCCAGGGCTCGCCGCAGCGGCTCGGAGCGCACGTCGATGCAGAAGTAGACCCTGGCCAGCGGAGCCTCTGCCGCGGGTACATGGGTGCTCAAGAGCTGCTGCAGGTGCTCCTGCCAGGCCAACTCCTCGGCACGCTGCCAGAGCTGCAGTGCCTGCCAGGTGGCTGATGGCCGGCGACCACGCGCCAGTTGCCAGGCCTGACGCCAGGCGCTCCAGCGGCTGCCGGCGCCGCGCTGGTGGTCGTCCACCAGCCATTCCCAGGACGCGCGTATGGCCAGCAGGTCGAGCAGCGTGGCATCGTCGCCACCGGACAGGCGCGCCTGCCAGCGCCGGTAGGCGCACCAGGAAGCCCAGCCCAGGCTGCGCAGCAGCAGGCAGTCGAACCATTCATCCAGCTCGTCGACACCGAGCCCGAGGTGCTGCACCACGCTTTCCAGTGCCGCCTGTGGCTGTGGTGGCAGCTTGGCGATGCGCGCGCCCAGCTCAGGGCAGGCACTGAGCACGCTGAGGCCGCGGTCATCCTGCATGGCCTGGCGCCAGGCCTGGTACAGACCGTCCTGGCGATGCGGATGCCAGTCGGCCTGCGCCTCGTCGAACCAGGCGGCGCAGCACTGGCCGATCTGTTGGGTGATCAGCGTCGGCCAGCCCGGCAAGGCGATCTCGGCGTCGGTCATGTCCTCCAGCAGCGGCAGGCTGCGAGCTTCCTCGTGGACTGCGTGCAAGGCCTGCAACAGATCCGCGACCGTCAGGCCCTGGGGGTTGTCGGCCAGCACCTGCTGCAGATGACGTTCGCCGATCTGCCCATTGGCCCAGGCCTGGCTATAGTCCTCGGGCTTCAGGGTCAGGCGACTGCCTACACGGCGCCAGAGCTGCTCGGCCACCTCGCCCCAGTGCTGCTGGCGCCGCTCCCACAGGGGGCTGACGGCGATCATGCGATCCAGCGGCCAGGTCGGGGCGATACGCTCGCAGGCCCGGTTGGCAGCGGCATGCAGGGTGTCGCGGTCGATCACGGCGAAATATTCGATGGCGGTCATGGGCGCTCTCCGTTGACGGATACGGTGGCTTGCGGCGGGCGTACCGGCCACAGGCGAAAGGTCAGGCGGGTGAAATGTTCATCGAGGAAGAAGCCGGCGAATGCGGCCGGATACAGGCGCCGCGCCAGCGCCCCTTGCGGCCTCGCGACTATCCAGGCCTGCAGCAGGTAGAGGGCGAGGAACAAGCCCAGGGCCAACAGGCTCAGGGCCAGCGGCGCACCTGGCAGTTGCGGGCCTAGGTCAAGAATCCAGCTCGCCGCCAGGTGCCAGAGCAGGTACAGGCCCATCAGTGCCACCAGCATCGACCCGGCATGCAGCGCATGGCCACGGCGCAGGCACCAGGGGGCCAGGCCCACGGCGAGAATGATCAGCGCCTCCAGCGGCAGCGGGTGCGCCGGCACGAAATGCCGCCATGCCTGATCGAGCCCGATCACGGCCAGCGCTGCCAGCACCAGCGCCAGCAGCAAGGCAGCCAGGCCCGGCGCCGGGCGAGACGGCTGCAGCGCCTGCTGACGCACCTGCAGCACCGTCTCGCCGGAGGCCAGGAAGGCATGCGCCTTGTACAGCGAGTGTGCCAGCAGGTGTACCAACGCCAGTTCGTAGAGGCCCAAACCGCATTCCAGCAGCATGAAGCCCATCTGCGCGCAGGTCGACCAGGCCAGACGCACCTTGATGCTGATGCGGGTCATCATCACCAGCGCCGCGAGCACGGCGGTCAGGCCGCCGATCAGTACCAGCAGCGTCTGTGCCAGCGGCACGGCCGAAAGCAAGGGAGCGAAACGCAGCAGGACGAAGCCACCCAGGTTGACCACCCCGGCATGCAACAAGGCGGATACCGGCGTCGGCGCCTCCATCACCTGGATCAGCCAGCCATGCACCGGCAACTGCGCGGACTTGAGGATCACCGCCAGCACCAGCAGCACGGTCGCCAGTTGCACATCCCAATCCAGAGTGCCGTCCGGCTGCAGGTGCGCCGTCACCTGTTCGAGAATCGCCGCCATTTCACTGCTGCCCGCTGCCCGTACCAGCAGCACGCTGGCCAGCAGCAGGCAGACATCGGCCAGGCGGCTGGCGAGGAATTTCTTGTGCGCCGCCACCTGCGCCTGAGGCCGCTCGGGGTAGAAGGTCAGCAGTTGATGCAGGCACAGGCTGGAGACGATCCAGGCCGCCACCAGCAGGTACAGATCGCGGCTGGTCACCACCATGGCCACGGCTGCCAGGGTGCCCAGCAGCGCCAGCAGATAGCGACGCTGACCGGGTTCACCTTGCAGGTAGCGAGCGGAGAACTCGATGATCACCCAGGCCAGCAGGCTGATCAGCGTGGCCATGGCCAGCCCCAGGCGGTCGGCGGGCTGGTCATCGAGTCCAGCCTGTAACAGCGCGGCCAGTACCAGTGCGAAGCCTGCCGCACCGGCCAGACGCCCCGGCAGCCACAGACGGCTGCCCTGCCGTTGCGGCCACAGTGCCACGGGCAGCAGCGCCAGGGCGTACAACCAGGGCAGCCAGGTGGCCAGTTCAGAATAAAGCGGGAGCATGAGCAATCTCCGAAGCGAGAAGATGGCTCTAGTCTCCGTTAGCGCTTTATTTATTTAAAATAGATTGATAAGAATTGAACATTCTTTTTTAGAGAACAAAAGATGCGCCGCCTGAATTTCCATCACCTGCATTATTTCTGGGCCGTGGCCAAGGAAGGTAACCTGACCCGCGCCGCTCAATCCCTGCACGTCGCCCAGTCGGCGCTGTCGACGCAGATCCGCGCGCTCGAGGAGCAGCTCGGTCACGCCCTGTTCATCCGCTCCGGGCGCAACCTGCTGCTGACCGAAGCCGGGCAACTGGTGCTGGATTATGCCGACAGCATCTTCGCCCTCGGCAGCGAGCTGCAGATGACCCTGCAGGGCGCGCTGCAGGCCAACCAGCGGCTGCGCATCGGCGCCGTGGCCACGCTGTCGCGTAACTTTCAGGAGAACCTGCTGCGCCCCTTCCTCGGCCGCCGCGAACTGCGCGTCACCCTGGAATCCGGCAGCCTCGGGGAGTTGCTGGAGCGTCTGGCCCTGCACAAGCTGGACGTGGTGCTGAGCAACCAGGCGGTGAGCAGCGACGCCCAGCGCTCCTGGCGCTGCCGCTTACTGGATAGACAGAGCGTGTGCCTGGTCGGCCCGCCACGCAGCGCCAGCTTCGACCTGTACCGCGACCTGCAACAGGCGCGCCTGATCGTGCCGGGACGCAGCAGCGACATTCGCAGCCAGTTCGAGCTGTTCTGCGACAGCCATGGCCTGCGCCCGGACATCTGCGCCGAAGTGGACGACATGGCCATGCTGCGTCTGCTGGCCCGCGACTCCGGCGACATGGCGCTGTTACCGGCGGTGGTGGTGCAGGACGAGCTGCAGGCCGGGGTGCTGCAGCTCTATGCCGAGATTCCGGAGATCGCCGAGCAGTTCTTCGCCGTGACCCTGCAGCGGCATTTCAACCTGAGCATTCTCGACGAACTGCTGGGCTGAACGCTGCAACTCGCCGAGCGAAGCAGTTGCCCCACTACTGTTTCGTGAGCGCCTGATAGAACGCCCGCACATTGGCGAAGGCCTCGCCGAAATAGGCCTCGTAGCTGTGCCTCTCGACATAGCCCAGATGCGGCGTGCAGAGCACGCGCGGGTGAGTGAGCAGCGGATGGTCGGCCTGCAGGATCGGCTCCTGCTCGAATACGTCCAGCGCCGCCTGGCCGGGCCGACCACGTTCCAACGCTTCGAGCAGCGCCCCCGGTGCGATCAGCTCGGCGCGGCTGCTGTTGACCAGCAATGCATCAGGCTTCATCCGCGCCAGGTCGGCAGCGCTCACGCAATACCGCGTGGCCTCGACCAGACGCAGGTGCAGGCTGACGATATCGGCCTGCGCGAAGAAGGCCTCACGCGTCGGCGCGGCCTCATGACCATCGGCCACTGCCGCCTGGCGCGACGCCTCGCTGCCCCACACCAGCACCGGCATGTCGAAGGCCCGCGCATAGCGCGCCAGGCGCTGGCCGATCCTGCCGTAGCCCCAGATGCCCAGCGTCTGGCCGTACAGGCGTTGGCCCAGGTTGACCTGCCACTGCCCGGCGTACAGACCGTTCATGGCCTCACGCAACCCGCGCCGGGCATTGAGGATCAGCGCCCAAGTCAGCTCGGCGGCGGCAATCGGCGAGCCGGTGCCTTCGGCAACCGTCACACCACGCTCGCGACAGGCTTCCAGATCGAGATGCGGCCCTGCCCGCCCGGTCTGGCTGATCAGCTTGAGCCTGGGCAGGCGCTGCAACAGCGCGGCATCGAGGCGCGTGCGCTCACGGGTCAGCACCAGCGCGTCGGCCTCGGCGAAGCGCTCGGCCAGCACGTCCACGTCACTGACGGCATCGTGATACACGCGGACATCGAAGCCCTCCAGCAGGCTGAAACACTCGAGCCCCTGCACGACGCGCTGATAGTCATCGGGTATCACGATACGCATGCGACTTTCCTCTAGCGGTATCAGGCGGCGCTGGCGACGCCGGCCTTCTGCTCACGACGCGCACGCCAGGCACGCCAGAACGGCAGCACCACCATCACTGCCACCAGCGCCCAGACCACCCAGGTGATCGGGCTGGCGAAGAGGATACCGACATCACCGCTGGACAGCGACAGCGCCCGGCGCAGGTTCTGCTCCATCATCCCGCCCAGGATGAACCCCAGCAGAATCGCCGACAGGGGGAAATCCAGCTTGCGTAACACGTAGCCGAACAGACCGATGGCGATCATCAGATAGAGGTCGAAGGTGGTCGCGTGTACCGCGTACACGCCGATGGCAGTGATGATCGCCACCGCCGGCACCAGCGCCCAGTAAGGCACGGCGAGCACCTTGGTGAAGATCTTGATCATCGGCACGTTCATCACGATCAGCATGATGTTGGCGACGAACAGCGAGGCGATCAGGCCCCAGACGATGTCCGGCTGGTGCTGGAACAGCAACGGCCCCGGGGTGATGTTGTACAGCGTCAGGGCACCAAGCATCACCGCGGTGGTGCCCGAGCCCGGCACACCGAGGGTCAGCATCGGCACCATGGAACCGCAGGCGGCAGCGCTGTTGGCCGTTTCCGGTGCGGCCAGGCCGCGCAGGTCGCCATTGCCGAACCTGTTGTCCTTGACCGCCATGCGCTTCTCGCTCATGTACGACACCGCACTGGCCAGTGTTGCGCCGGCACCCGGCAACACGCCGAGGACGAAGCCGACCACACCACTGCGCAGGTTGGTAGCCAGCACGTAACCACCTTCTTTCAGGGTGAACAACATGCGGCCGCTGGCCTTGATCGCCTTCTGCCCGTGGTGGGTACGCTCGAGCAGCACCAGCAACTCACTGACCGAGAACAGCCCCAGCACCAGCACCACGAACTGAATCCCGTCGGCCAGCCCCAGGCTGCCGAAGGTGAAGCGATAGACGCCGCTGTTGGCGTCGATGCCCACGCATGACAACAGCAGGCCGATCAGCGCAGCCACGCCGGTCTTCAACGGTTTGCTGCCGGCCATCCCAGCCAGGCAGGTAATGGCAAAGACCATCAGCACGAAGTATTCGGCCGGGCCGAAGGCCACCGCCCATTTCGCCAGCAGGGGCGCGAACAGCACCACACCGACGGTGGCGATCAGACCACCGATGAACGAACTCCAGGCCGACAGCGACAGGGCCACGCCAGCCTGCCCCTGACGGGCTAGGGGGTAACCGTCCAGGGTGGTCATCACGGCGGACGCCTCACCCGGAATGTTGAGCAGGATCGAGGAGATACGGCCGCCGTACTCGCAGCCCAGATAGACCGCTGCGAGCAGGATCAACGCCGTTTCCGGCGGCAGGCCGAGGGCGAAGGCCACGGGAATCAGCAGCGCCACGCCGTTGATCGGGCCAAGCCCCGGCAGCAGGCCGACCACCGTCCCGATCAGGGTTCCGCACAAGGCGGTGAGCAGATTGTAAGGACTCAACGCCACGCCAAAGCCATGGCTGAGATAACCGAGCGTTTCCATGGGTCAGCTCTCCAGATTCGCGAGAATGCCGAGCGGTAGCGGTACCGCGAGGGCTTTGTCGAACAGCAGGTACAGGCCGATGGCGAGTACCACGCCACTGATCAGGCTGTGCGGCCAGCGCCCGCCATACAGGCGCGCCATGCCCATGCCGAACAGCAGGCTGGCGAGAATGAAGCCGAGGATCTCGAACAGCATGGCGTAACCGAGCATCAGGCCGAGGAAGGTCAGTGACTTGACCAGCACCGCCCGATTGAGCGGCGGCTCCTCGCCTTCGGCAGGCGCAGGCGGCTTGAGCAGCAGTTGCACGCAGCCGAGGGCGATCAGCAACAGCAGCAGCAATGGGAAGGCTTTCGGCCCGACCGGTTCATAGGAAAAAGGCGCGCTGTAGCCCCAGGCCAGAACGGCCAGCACACAGCAAAGCAGCAAGGTGACCCCTGCAAAGATACGATCATGCATGGTGTTGCTCCGCAGCGATGCGCCGCCCGCAGACGGCGCATGGGACTATCACTCAACCAGGCCGAATTCTTCGCCCAGCTTGCGGTATTCCTGTACCTGTGCCTTGACCAGCTTCTCCAGCGCCGGGCCGGTCACGTAGTCGGGCAACACGTCACGATCGACCAGATAGTTCTGGAAGTCCTTGGAAGCGTTCAGCTTGTCGAACTGCGCGTGCCACCAGGCGACGTCTTCTTCCTTCACGTCCGGGCCGAGGAAGTAGCCACGAATCAGCGGCCATTGAATGTCGTAACCCTGCTCGCGAGCAGTGGGGATGGAGGCTAGATCGCCGTCCAGGCGCTTCTCGCTGAACACCGCCAGGGTACGAATCTTGTTGCCCTTCTGCGCACGGATCTCGCTGGCGCTGCCGGTGACCAGATCGACGTGCCCACCCATCAGCGCCATATAGTGCTCGGCTCCGCCCTCGAAGGCGGCGTAACGCAACTCACGCGGATCAACGCCAGCGGCACGGGCCAGCAGCGCGATCTTCACCCAGCCCTGGCCGCCGATGCTGCCGCCACCGCCCACGATGATGCTCTTGGGATCCTTCTTCAGCGCCTGCACCACGTCGTCGAGGTTCTTGTAGGGCGAGTCGTCGCGCACGGCCAGGGTGCCGTAGTCGTTGCCGATCACCGCCAGCCACTTCACCGCGTTCTCATCGAATCGGCCGTATTTACCCAAGGCCAGGTTGAGCAGCGAGGCGCCCGAGAAGGCCACCAGAGTGCCCGGCTCGGCACGGCGGTTGGCGGCGATGGAGTTGTAGGCCACGGCGCCGATGCCACCGGGCATGTAGGTCACGCGCATGGGCGACTCGAGCAGGCCTTCATCCTTGAAACCGGCCTGGGCCAGCTTGCAGGTCAGGTCGAAACCACCGCCCGGTTTGCTCGGGGCAATGCATTCCGGACGCGACGGCTCGTTGGCCAATGCGGAGGTACAGGCCAGCAGAGCGGCCAGGGAAAGCGGCAGGATACGGCGAATGGAACGGGTGATCATTGTGGGTTCCTCTTATTAGATTTGTCGGCAAGGGCGCTGGGTTACCACAGCGGCAGGATGTAGCTCAGGATCAGGCGATTCTCGTCCAGATCACGGACGAAGCTGGAGCGATAGGTGGCATTACGCCAGGTCAGGGTCAGGTTCTTCAGCGCTCCCTGGCCGAAGGTGTAGGCGATATCGGTATCACGCTCCCATTCCTGACCTTCGCCGGCGGCGAGGTCGACCTGATCGCCACGCACGTAGCGGGTCATGAGCCTCAGTCCGGGAACGCCGACGCTAGCGAAATCGAAGTCGTAGCGCAGTTGCCAGGAACGCTCATCCGGCCCGGCAAAATCGTTGATCTGCAGGAAGTTGGTCAGGTAGGGCGTGGCACCATCGACATAGGTGAAACCGTCGTCGCCGCGCATCTTCTGGTAGCCAAGCCCCAGTGCATGGCCGGCGAGGCTGTAGGTGAACATGGCGTTGAGCGCCTGGTTGTCGATCTTGCCGGCCCGCTCCTGCCCTGCCTCACCGTTGTTGAAGTAGCGCAGATCACTCTTGAGCTTGCCCGCAGGCAACGACAGCCTGTGCTGCAGCCCGGCGAAATGCTGGCGGTAGACATCGCTCAGTTCGGCATGGTGATAGCTGACCAGCAGTTGCGGAGTGAGCGCATAGTCGACACCGGCGAAGCGCAGTTCGTCACTTTCCGGGCTGCCACCGAAACGGCCGTTCTTGTTGTTCAGGGCCAGCCTCTCCGAGCCGGATGCATCTCGCTGCACCACCCGGTTGATCTCACCCAGGGTGAAGGTGGCACGCTCGAGATCCTTGCTCTGCAACTGCCAGCCTTCGTACACCTGCGGCAGCAGGCGCGAGTTGCTGAATTGCAGGTACGGCATCTTCGGCATCAGCGTACCGATACGTAGCTGGCTCTCGGCGAAACGCACCTTACCGGTCACGCCCAGCTTGCTGTAGTCGTCCTCGGGGCGATTCTTGCTGTCGCGCGGCAACAGGGCGGTGCCACTGCGATCCTTCGAGGAATCCAGCTTCAGGCCGAGCATGCCGATGGCGTCGACACCGAAGCCGACGGTGCCCTGGGTGAAACCGGACTGCAGATTGAGGATGAAGCCCTGCGCCCACTCCTCACGTTTGTTCTGCCCCGGGAACTGGCGGAAGTCACGGTTGAGGTAGAAGTTGCGCAGTTCCAGGCTGGCCTTGCTGTCCTCGATGAAGCCGGCCGCCTGCAGACTGGGCAGCGACAGTGCCGACACACCGCAGGTGGCCAGCGTCAGGAGGGTCTTTCTTGTCATTGTGATCAAGCCCTTGATGTGGTGGTGAGTGAAGCGGTGTCAGGTTCCCGTTCGGCGACTGAGCGGGATGTAAACCTCGCCGGAGAACAGCCGGCGTGCGGTGCGCACCAGCGAGGCGCGCATGTTCTGTGGCTGCCCGTCTGCTGCGGGCTGCAGGGAGACTTCGATCTGCCCGCCGGGATGTTCCAGGCGTACCAGCGCTTCGCCGGCGATGGGCGCGATGTCCTGGGCAACGCTGCCGGGCACCGCACAGGCTGTCGCCAGGCCGATGGCGCCGGTGGCGGCGACCGAACGGTGGCAGTTGTGCGGCATGAAATAGCGCACGCCGAGGGTGCCGCCATGGCGTGCCGGCGCCAGCAGCACCGGCTTGGGAATCACCATCTGCGAAACGTCACCCAGGCCCATGGCCAGACCAGCCTGCAGGCGGATGCGCTCCAGGCGCTGGAGGAATAGCGGATCGGCATCCAGTTCGGCCGGCGACTCGTAACCGGTCTTGCCCAGTGCCTCGGCATGCAGCAGCACCATCGGCATGGCCATGTCGATGCAGGTGGCCTCTACCCCGTCGAACTGGTCACGACTGCGGCCGGTGGGCAACAGGCTGCCGGTCTTGGCACCCGCGGCATTGAGGAAGGTCAGTTGAATCGGCGCGGCGGTGCCTGGCACTCCATCGATGGCAGTGTCGCCGTCGTAGCGCACGCGGCCACCGGGCGTCATCACGTCGGAGTCGACGAAGGTGTTGGTGTTGAGGTTGCGGATGCGCACGCGGGTCATCGGCGAGCTGGCGTTGACCAGGCCATGCTCGATGGCAAAGGGGCCGATGGCGCAGAGCATGTTGCCGCAGTTGGGGGCGGTGTCGACACGCCGCTGAGTGACCATGACCTGCACGAACAGGTAATCGACATCGGCATCCGGATGGGGTGAGCGGCTGACGATCGCCACCTTGCTGGTCTGCGGGCTGCCACCGCCGATGCCATCGATCTCCAGCTCATGGCCCGCCCCCATGAGATTGATCAGCAGCTCGTCGCGTTGCAGCGGGTCACTGGGCAAGTGATTGGCCAGGAATACCGGCCCTTTCGAGGTGCCGCCTCGCATGAGTACGCAAGGTACTGTCCGCATGATGCCTCCAACGCATTAAAAATGGTGATTGTTGCTTTGCGTTGATTATGAAGAGGCCAAGTTTCTTCTGTAAAATGCATATATTTCGATATTTATTCCTATACATGCATTAATGCATCAGCCAAGTGTTCTGACTTGCCAGCCACAAGCGAAATGACTAGGGTTCATTGGTAAATTTCAGGCAAAAATAAAGAAGACTAATAACGAGCACGCATGAATTACGAACTCCAGGATATCCGTGCTTTCGTGAAAATCGCCGAATTCGGCAACTTTCACGAAGCCGCCAACGCCATCCATCTGTCTCAGCCTGCGCTGACCCGGCGCATGCAGAAGCTCGAAGAGAGCCTGGGCACGCAATTGCTCGATCGCACCACCCGGCGCGTCAGCCTGACCGCCGTTGGCCGCGACTTCCTGCCCAAGGCGCAGCGCCTGCTGGACGATTTCGAGCGCTCCATCCTCGGCATTCGCGAGCTGGCCGAGCGCCAGTCCGGCCAGGTCACCCTGGCCTGCATCCCGACCGCCGCGTTCTACTTCCTGCCCACGGTGATTCGCGCCTTCAACCTGCAGTATCCGAAGATCCGCATCCGCATCCTCGACCTCAGCGCCCATGAAGGGCTGGAGGCGGTGATCCGTGGCGAAGCGGATTTCGGCATCAACATGCAGAGCGGCCAGAGTGCGGAAATCGACTTCACCCCGCTGGTCAACGAGCCCTTCGTACTGGCCTGCCGGCGCGACCACCCCCTGGCCAAACAGTCGGAAGTGGCCTGGCGCGAACTGAGCGACTATCGCCTGATCGGCGTCGGCCGCCTCAGCGGCAACCGGGTGCTGCTCGACCATGGCCTGGCCCATCTGGACTGGCGCCCGAGCTGGTTCTACGAGGTGCAGCACCTGTCGACCTCACTGGGCATGGTCGAAGCCGGCCTGGGCATCGCCGCCCTGCCTAGCCTGGCCATGCCCGCCGAGGATCATCCGATACTGGTCAGACGGCCGCTGGTCGATCCGGTGATCAGCCGTACCCTGGGCCTGGTACGGCGCCGTGGCTCGTCGCTGTCACCGGCGGCCGAACAGTTCGTCGAAACGCTACTCAGACAATGGCCTGGCTATACCTCACTGGGTACCGCCAGTGAATCGAGCGTCGGCAAAGCAGAGTAAGGCCTCAAGCGCTCAAAGGCCGTGGCGCTACCGGCGCATGCTCGGCCAGCAGCGCCACGATCCAGTCGATGAACACCCGCAGCTTGGCACTGACATGGCGGTTCGGCGGGAAGGCCAGGTACATGGGCATAGGCGCCATCTGCCAATCCTCGAACAGAGGCACCAGTTCGCCACTGGCCAGATGCGGCTTGGCCATGTAGTCCGGGAGCCAGAGCATGCCCAGTCCTGCCAGCCCCGCCGCCAGATAGGCATTGCCATCGTCGACGGTGAGCAGCGGCCGGCCCTGGCTCTCGACACGCTCCTCCCCGCGCTGCATCGCATAGGGCAAGACCTTGCCCGTGCGCGACCAGAGAAATCCCACGGTGCTGTGCCCGGCGTCCTCCAGCTCGCGCGGATGCAGCGGCGTGCCGCTGCGTTGCAGATAGCCCGGCGTGGCATAGATACCAAGCTGCAGATCGCCCACGTGCCGGGCGATCAGCGATTGATCGGTGATCTCGCCGCCGCGTACCACGCAATCGACGTTCTCGCCGATGATGTCAACGATGCGATCGCTCACCCCCAGGGTCAGCTGGATTTCCGGATAGCGCGCGTAGAAGGCCGGCAATGCCGGGATCAGCAGCAGGCGCGCGAAGGGGCTGGGCACATCCACGCGCAGCCGCCCACGCGGGGCCAGAGCTGCGCTGGACAGGCTGGTCTCGGCATCGTCCAGCTCGGCCAGCAGACGCACCACCCGCTCGTAGTAGGCGGCGCCATCGGCGGTGACATTGACCTTGCGCGTGGTGCGGTTGAGCAGGCGCACACGCAGGCGCGCCTCCAGTTGCTGGACGAGCTGCGTCACGCTGCTGCGATTGATGTGCAACGTTTCGGCCGCCTTGGTGAAGCTGCCGGTCTCCACCACACGGGCGAACGCCTGCATTGCATCGAAACGATCCATCTCGGGTTTCTCTTTTGCTGCTGGATTGTTTGGATTCTACAAACAGTCATGACCCGAGGTGCGTGTTTATCCCGGTCAGGGCTCTTCCTAAAGTGGCTCCATCATTCACCACGGCCCAAACGGGTTCGGATGGAGGCAGGCAATGAGCAACAAACGTGATGTGGTTTTCCCGGCCGAGCGCCATGCGCTGTACGAGCTTCACCGCTATTCTCCGGCGATTCGCAGCAACGGCTTTCTGTTCGTCTCCGGTCAGGTCGGCAGCCGTAAGGACGGCTCACCGGAGCCGGATCTGCGAGCCCAGGTACGCCTGGCCTTCGCCAACCTCAATGCGATTCTGGCCGAGGCCGGCAGCAGCTTCGATGACGTGGTCGATACCACTCTGTTCATGCTCGATCCGCACGCTCAGTTCGAGACCATCTGGGAAGTCGCGGCCGAATACTGGGGCCAGGCCCCCTACCCGACCGTTACCGCCCTCGGCGTGACCTGGCTGGCCGGTTTCGATTTCGAGATCAAGGTAATCGCCAAGCTGCCGGCGTGAGAGATACTGCGCCCGGCCATGTAACTGAGCGCAGCAGACAAGCTCAGAGGTAGGTGAACACGCGCTCGGCCGGCAAACGCGATTTCGGCAACGCGGCGTTGAAATCGCTCTCGCTGTGATAGCCCAGCGCGACCATCACCAGGCTGCGCAGGCCGCGCTCGGCCAGGCCTAGCTCGGCATCCAGGGCATCGCGATCGATGCCTTCCATCGGCGTGGCATCCAGGCCCAGGCTGGCCGCGCCGAACAGCAGCGTGCCGAGCGCCAGGTAGGCCTGCTTCTCCATCCAGTGCGACATGTCGCCCAGTTCGCGATGCAGCTTCACGTAGCTGTTGCGGGTGTTCTGCTGGGTGGTACGGGCGGCATCGTCACGGAAGCGGCCATCGGCGCCCTCCTGCTCCAGCAGCGCCGCCAGGTGCGCCTCGCTCATCTCGCGCAGGGTGCAAATCAGGATCACGTGCGAGGCATCGAGCACCTTCGGCTGGTTGTAGACGAAGCCACCCTGAGTGCCCTTGGCCAGGCGCGCCTTGCCTTCGGTGGAGCTGGCCACGACGAAGTGCCAGGGCTGCGAGTTGACCGACGACGGCGCCAGGCGCAGCAACTCCAACAACTCATCGATGCTCGCCTGCTCCACCTGGCGGGTCGCATCGTAGGCCTTGGTGGTGTAGCGCTGGCGCGCGAAGGAAACGGGGTTCATGAAAGATCTCCTCGGTAAAGGTGGTAAGGGAATGAAGATCAGGCCGAATCAAGCAGACCGGCTCAGCCCAGCGCCCGTGCGCTGAAACGCGGCGCCGGTGCCACGATCTGCTCCTGCGCCGCCACCAGCGGCAGATCGCGCGCACCTTCTGCAGTCTGCTCAACCAGGGCATAGAGCGTCGCAGTGGCCAGTTCCAGAGCCTGTGGCAGTGCCTGCCCGGCCAGCAGGCGACCAAGCAAGGTGGCGGAGAACACGTCGCCCATGCCATTGGGCAATGGATGCAGAGCCAGGCGCGGGGTGCTTACCAGCCAGGCGCCCTCGCCGTTCACTGCCAGGGTGCCCAGTTCGCTATCGGGAATATCAGGCGTCGCCAGGCTGGTGATCACCACGATATCCGGCCCACGACCACGCAGTTGCCGGGCGACTTTCACCGCTTCCTGCAGGCTGCCCAGTTTCGCGCCGGTGAGCAGCTCGAACTCGAACTGGTTGGGGGTGATGATGTTGGCGAAGGGAATGGCCTGGTCACGCAGAAAGTCCGGAATCGCCGGATTGACGAACACGCCCCGACCGACATCGCCCATCACCGGGTCGCACAGGTAGCGCACGCGGGGATTGTGCTGGCGGATCTCACCCACCGCTTCGAGAATCACCCGGCCGCTGTCGGCATCGCCCAGGTAGCCCGACAGTACCGCCGACAGGCGCGGCAACACGCCCCGCTCACGCAGCCCCAGCAGCACCTCGCGCACATGCTCGGCACCAAACACCTGGCCACGGAACTGGCCGTAGCCGGTGTGGTTGGAGAACTGCACGGTATGGATCGGCAGCACCTCGAAGCCCAGGCGTTGCAGCGGGAAGACCGCCGCGGCATTACCGACATGACCCCAGGCGACATGGGATTGGATCGATAGAACCAGCGGTGGCAGGACGGCACTCATCAGGGGCTCCGGCAGTGAAGGGACGGGTGGCGATTATTGGTCATGTCGAGGCCGCAAGGCCACTGCCGGCTCAGGCAGTGACCCGGGTTCCAACGCTCCACCATCGGCACGATGCCCCTAGCTGATCATCAGCCTGGAAACCCCAAGCAGGGCGAGAAAAGGCGCGACCAGGCCATGAAGTCTGAGTGGGCGCGACAACACACCGAGCAGCAGTACGATGCTCACCGCGAAAAACAGACTCTTGAAGCATTCCTCCACGCTCCCTCCGAGGCGCGTCCCGGGTCGCAGCGCCCCTCTCGGCTGCCAGGCGCCAGCCGTACGCATGAGTATGAGCTCCGGCAGGGCTCATCAGGCAGGCATCAGGCGGCCATGCGGCGACAGGCCTCGGCGCAAGCCTTGCAGGTCTTGGCGCAGTCCTGGCAGTGCTTGGCCTCATGCCGGCTGCACTCTTCGCCGCATTGGCTGCAGATCTCGGCGCAGACGCCACAGAAAGCCGCTGCCAGCTCGCTGCCACTGGCCATCAGCGACGCCGCGAGGCGGCACACCTCCGAGCACTCGCGATCTAGCTGGATGCACTGGGCCATCATCTGCACCTGGCCTTCGCTCAGGCAGGCGGCAAAGCAACGGTCACAGGTCACGGCACAGTCCAGACAGGCCTTGATGCAGGATTCGATATCAGCGTTATTCATGAGCATTCTCCACTCGTGGTAGGTCTGCAATCGTCAGTCGATACCCGCACCCGAGGCAGAGTCTCGGGCGACCACGGGCGCCAGGGCCGCGCACACCGGGTTCGACTCGTGACATCGCACTGTGGCCCTGCATGGCACCTCGGGGCTCACCGAGCAGCACGTCAGTCATCAGCAACGTCGAGGGAAATCCTCGCTTCCCTACCCATGCCGGTTTCAGTGGCGATGTGCGCAGTGGACAGAGGCAGGCAAAGCCAGGTTCAGGGAGTTTTCCGCCCTGCCCCTTGCCTCGCTCACCAGTGGCGCTGGGGTTCCGGGCCACGACCCGGCCATGAGCAAAAACAGGCTGAACTCCCTACGAAGCTCCTCAGTCCCCATTACAGGAGCCATCGCCCAGCGACTGGCGCTACGCAACCTCGCTGGCAATTGGCGCATCGCCAACCCGTTCCACCGACTGCAGGAGAATCCAATGGCAAGCATTCAACTGAACGACGCACTGGTGGTGATCACCGGCGCCTCGAGCGGCATCGGCCGCTGCGCCGCCCATGCCTTCGCCCGGCATGGCGCGCGCCTGGTGCTGGCGGCCCGTGATGAAGCGGCACTGGCCACAGTCGTCGAAGAATGCGAGCGAATCGGTGCCCGCGCCCTGGCCGTGCCTACCGACGTCACCCGTAACGAATCGATGCAGCACCTGGCCGAACAGGCCGCGGCCTTCGGCGATGGGCGCATCGATGTCTGGGTCAACAATGCCGGCGTCGGCGCGGTGGGCAGCTTCGAGGACACTCCGCTGAACGCTCACGAGCAGGTGGTGCAGACCGACCTGCTCGGCTACCTGCGCGGCGCCCATGTCGTGCTGCCGTATTTCAAGGCGCAGACCTCGGGCATCCTGATCAACACCCTGTCGCTCGGCAGTTGGGTCGCCCAGCCCTACGCGGCCGCCTATTCCGCCGCCAAGTACGGCTTGCGCGGGCTCACCGAGGCGCTGCGCGGCGAACTGGTGCGCTGGCCGCACATCCATATCTGCGACCTCTACCCAGCGGTGATGGACACCCCCGGCTTTCGCGATGGCGCCAACTTCACCGGCCACCAGCTCAGCCCGCCGCCGCCACGCTACGATCCGCGCCAGGTCGCCGATGCCATGGTGGAACTGGCCCTCGATCCCCGCCCGAGCCGCACGGTGGGGCGAGCCGCCACCCTGCTGCGCCTCGGCCACTTCCTCCTGCCGGGCTTCGCCCAGCTCTCCGGGCTGGTGGTGGGCAGCGCGCTGAAACGCGGGCCACGCACGCCGCACTCCACCGGCAACCTGTTCCAGCCAGCGACTGGGGAGCGGCGCATCGACGGCGGCTGGCGCAGCAGCCCGGCGGATAGCCGGATGCCGGCCCTGCTGACCGGCACGGCGGCCGTGCTGCTGGTCGGCTGGGGGCTGATGCGCCTGCGTAGCGGCTCTCGCTGAGCCGCCCGACCTGACTGGGCCGCAGCCGACACCCTGGACTTTCTCAGTGAGATGCAGAGGGTGCTGTTTCGCGCCGTGATGAGCTGGGCCTGCCGGCCAGCGAGCATTCGGCCAGGCGCCAGCGCCAGTTCGTGGCCTTGATCGAAGGGGCTGGCAGTATCGGCTTGGGACAACTGCGCGGGCGAGCAGAAGTCTTCTGTACGGAGTGAGTACTTCCCATCTGTACAGCAACATGCCCGGCCTGGCGCCGCTGGTAGCGTGGTCGCCCTCGCAGTAAGTAAATCTGTCCCGTTTTCCTTGTTCAATGGTGCGCGCGGCGCACCCTACCCTTGTGCGCCGCGATGGCTGAAGTTACAGATGCCAAGTGATACCATTGCGCGCTTCGACGCCGCCCTGGGTACCATCAGGCTGCGGCGCCACGATACCCGACACACCCACCCATGCCGAGCAGCCCCAACGGCTCGTCTGCCGGCAGGGTCGTAGCCCTCACTCATCTGCGCAGGTTCGTCTTCCTCGGTTCGGGCCGGGTTGCAAGGCTCGAAGCGGTATCACCCGTTCAACAGCGCGCCTCAAGTTACTGATAGGTAAGCCCTTTGATTTCCACCGCTAACATCACCATGCAGTTCGGCGCCAAGCCGCTGTTCGAGAACGTTTCCGTCAAGTTCAACAACGGCAACCGCTACGGCCTGATCGGCGCCAACGGCTGCGGCAAGTCGACTTTCATGAAGATTCTCGGCGGCGATCTGGAGCCGTCGGCCGGCCAGGTGATGCTCGAACCCAACGTGCGTCTGGGCAAGCTGCGCCAGGATCAGTTCGCCTACGAAGAATTCAACGTGATCGACACCGTGATCATGGGCCACGAGGAGCTGTGGAAGGTCAAGGCCGAGCGCGACCGCATCTATTCGCTGCCGGAAATGAGCGAAGAAGACGGCATGAAGGTGGGCGAGCTGGAAGGCGAGTTCGCCGAGATGGACGGCTACACCGCCGAGTCCCGCGCCGGCGAACTGCTACTAGGCCTGGGCATTCCGCTGGAACAGCACTTCGGCCCGATGAGCGAAGTCGCCCCCGGCTGGAAGCTGCGCGTACTGCTGGCTCAGGCGCTGTTCGCCGACCCGGACGTGCTGCTGCTCGACGAACCGACCAACCACCTGGATATCAACACCATCCGCTGGCTGGAAAACATCCTCACGGCGCGTAACAGCACCATGATCATCATTTCCCACGACCGCCACTTCCTGAATGCGGTCTGCACACATATGGCCGACCTGGACTACGGCGAGCTGCGCCTGTTCCCCGGCAACTACGACGAGTACATGACCGCTGCGACCCAGGCACGCGAGCAACTGCTGGCCGACAACGCCAAGAAGAAGGCGCAGATCGCCGAGCTGCAGACCTTCGTCAGCCGCTTCTCGGCCAACGCCTCCAAGGCCAAGCAGGCCACCAGCCGCGCCAAGCAGATCGATAAGATCCAGCTCGCCGAGGTCAAGCCGTCCAGCCGCGTCAGCCCGTTCATCCGCTTCGACCAGAACAAGAAGCTGCACCGCCAGGCGGTCACCGTCGAGAAGCTGTCCAAAGCCTTCGACGACAAGGTGCTGTTCAAGAACTTCAGCTTCACCATCGAGGCCGGCGAGCGTGTGGCCATCATCGGCCCCAACGGCATCGGCAAGACCACCCTGCTACGCAACCTGGTCGGTGAGATGACCCCGGACGCCGGCGCGGTGAAATGGACCGACAGCGCCGAGGTGGGCTACTATGCCCAGGATCACGCCCACGACTTCGAGGCCGACGAAACCCTGTTCGAGTGGATGGGTCAGTGGACCAGCGGCGAGCAGAACATTCGCGCCGCCCTGGGCCGCATGCTGTTCTCCTCCGACGAGATCCAGAAGTCGGTCAAGGTGCTCTCCGGTGGTGAGCAGGGCCGCATGCTGTTCGGCAAGCTGGCCTGCCAGAAGCCCAACGTGCTGGTGATGGACGAACCGACCAACCACCTGGACATGGAGTCCATCGAGGCGCTCAACCTGGCGCTGGAGAACTACCCGGGCACGCTGATCTTCGTCAGCCACGACCGTGAGTTCGTCAGCTCCCTGGCCACGCGCATCATCGAGCTGTCGGACAATGGTGTGACCGATTTCAGTGGCAGCTACGACGACTACCTGCGCAGCCAGGGCGTGATCGTCTGACGTCTGCTTCAGAAATGAAAAAGCCCGCGACTGCGGGCTTTTTCATGGCCGCTCGATCAGGCCATAGGCGTCAGATGCGGAACTGACGCACCAGTGCGTTGAGGCGATCGCCTAGCCCAGCCAGGCTGCGCGCGGTCTGCGCGCCCTGCTCCGTCTCGCTGGCGACGCTGTCAACCGCTCCGGCGATCTGGTGCACGCTGCGGTTGATCTCCTCGGCCACAGCGGTCTGCTCCTCGGCCGCACTGGCGATCTGCGCGTTCATCGCGTTGATGGTGGCGATCAGTTGCGCGATGGCATCCAGCGAGGCGCCGGCCTTGTTCGCCTGTTCACTGGTCAGCTCGCCGGCATCGCTGGAGCGGCGCATGGCCGTGACCGAAGCCTGGGTGCCCTGCTGCAGGCGGTCGATCATGCCCTGGATTTCCCGAGTGCTTTGCTGGGTGCGGCTGGCCAGCGCTCGCACCTCGTCGGCCACCACGGCGAAACCGCGCCCGGCCTCCCCGGCCCGCGCCGCCTCGATGGCCGCATTGAGCGCCAACAGGTTGGTCTGCTCGGCGATGGAACGGATCACGTCGAGCACGCTGACGATGGACTGCACGTCCTGCTGCAAGCTGTCCAGCGACGCGCCGCTGCTGCGGATATCCTCCACCAGGGCATGAATGCTCTGGATGCTGCCGTCGACCACGCGCTTGGCCTCCTGGCCTTCATGGTCGGTCTGCTGGGCAGCCTCGGCCGCGTTCTGCGCACTCTTGGCCACCTCATGCGCTGCCGCCGACATCTGGTTGATCGCCGTGGCCACCTGATCGGTTTCATGGCGCTGCTGCGCCATGGCCTGCTCGGAACGCTGCGCCTGAGCGGACACCTGACCGACCAGGTCGGTGAGCTGGCCGGTCATTTCGGCGATCTGCCGCACCAGACCATGGATCTTCTCGACGAAGCGATTGAAGGAGCCGGACAGCTCGCCCAGCTCATCCTGGCTGGTAATGGGGAGGCGATGGGTAAGATCACCGTCGCCCGCGGCGATGTCATCGAGGTTCGCCTTGATCTGCACCAGTGGCCGTAGAAAGGCATTGCCCAACCACACCGCGACGATACCGACCAGCACCAGCAGCACCGCTGCCACGACGACAACACTGGTGATGATGGTGCTGATGCGCTTGTCGATGGCTGCCTGCACCTCGGCGATCTGCGCCTCGATACCGTCAAGATTGAGCGCAGTACCCAACGCCATGTCCCACTTGGGCAGGTAGTAGCTGTAGGCGAGCTTGGGCACCTGCACCGACTCGTTGCCCGGCAGCGGCGAGGAATAGTTCACGAAGTAGGTATTGTTCTTGGCGACATTGACCAGCTCGCGGTTGATGTAAACGCCGTTCACATCACGCCGGTCGATCAGGCTCTTGCCGACGTCCACCGGGCTGTCGCTGCGAAACAGGCGCACCACGTTGGAATCATGCGCGAAGAAGTAACCGTCAGTGCCGTACTTGATCTTCGAGAGAATGGCGATAGCCTGCTCGCGGCTGGCCATGTCGCCCTGACTGGCGTTGTCGTAGAGGCTCTTCACCGCCCCGACGGCGATCTGGATGTAGTTCTGCAGCTCGGTGCGCTTCTCCTGCAGCAAACGCTCTCGGGTCTCGGCCACCTCGTCGGCGGCCAGGCTCTGCAACACCTGGGCGGCGGTACCGCTGAGCACCAGTGCGAAGAGCATCACCGGCACCAGGGCCAGGAGTATTACCTTGGCTTTCAATGTCAGGCGCATTTCTTATTGTCCTTTAATGCTGCCAATGAAAAAACGGGGCTAGCGCTTGTATCGGCAGCCCCGCTGAAGAACTTGAAAGCGACCTGATGGACTGAAAATCCGAGCGCGGAAGATGCCCTCACAGAAGCATAGCTGCGGCCCAACCGAACGCTAGCAGCGGCAGGTTGTAGTGCATAAAGGTGGGCACCACGCTGTCCCAGATGTGGTTGTGCTGGCCGTCGATGTTCAGACCGGCGGTGGGCCCCAGGGTGGAGTCGGACGCCGGCGAGCCAGCATCGCCCAAGGCTCCGGCCGTGCCGACGATACTGACGATGGCCAAAGGGCTGAACCCCAGTTGCAGGCCCAGCGGGACGAAGATCGCGGCAATGATCGGCACGGTGGAGAATGACGAGCCGATGCCCATGGTCACCAGCAGCCCCACCAGCAGCATCAGCAGTGCGCCCAAGGCCTTGTTGTGGCCGATCAGCTCGGCCGCGCCATTCACCAGGGCCTTCACCTCGCCGGTCGCCTCCATCACCGCGGCGAAGCCAGCCGCCGCGATCATGATGAAGCCGATCATGGCCATCATCTTCATGCCTTCGGTGAACAGGCCATCGGCCTCGCGCCAACGCACCACACCGGAGATCGAGAAGATCACGAAGCCCGCCAGGGCGCCGATGATCATCGAATCCAGCCAGAGCTGCACGACGAAGGCAGCGGCGATGGCGACGCCGGCCACCAGCAGGCTCACGGGGTTGTATTGGACGTCCACCCGTTCGGCCTGTTCGATCTTCTTCAGGTCGTAGCTGCGTTTACCGCGGTAGCTGAACAGCACGGCGACCAGCAACCCACAGAACATGCCCAGAGCCGGAATCGCCATGGCCTGGGTGATGCTCACGCCACTGACGTCGACGCCGGCGTGGGCGACGTTGGCCAGCAGGATTTCGTTGAGGAAGATGCTGCCGAAGCCGACGGGCAGAAACATGTAAGGCGTGACCAGGCCGAAGGTCAGCACGCAGGCGATCAGTCGGCGATCCAGTTGCTGCCGGCTCATGACGTATAGCAGTGGCGGCACCAGCAGAGGGATGAAGGCGATATGGATCGGCAGAACGTTCTGCGAGGCGATAGCCACCAGGAGCAGCAGCGCGATCAGGCCCCACTTGAGCACAGCACCGCCACCTTCGTGCTGACTGTCGACCAGCCTCAATGCCTTGTCGGCCAGAGCATGAGCCAGGCCGGACTTGGCAATGGCCACGGCGAAGGCGCCCAGCAATGCGTAGGACAGCGCCACCTTGGCGCCACCGCCTAACCCCTGGTTGAACGCGGCCAGCGTGCCGTCAACGCCTAACCCACCGAGCATGCCACCGACCAGCGCACCGGCGATCAACGCCACGACCACATGGACGCGACAAAGGCTGAGCACCAACATGATGCCAACCGCAGCGATTACAGCGTTCATAAAAGAGCCTACCTGCCGGAATGCCGGCTGGGGCCGGCGCAAAAAGCCGCGTACTTTGAAGCAAGCGGGCTACGCTGTCAAAAACCACTTACCGTTCATTATATTAATCGTTTCGTGCATAATTTCGATCGATCGCTGTACCAGTCAAGAAGACCGCCCGTTTGCCGATAACTGCACCAGCCCTCGTAGAAAGGAACGCATCATGCCGTTCAGCCGTCTTTCGATCCAATGGAAGATCACCTTGCTCGCCGGCCTATGCCTGCTCGCCATCGTGATCCTATTGATCGGCGCATCACAGTACCAATCCAGTCGTAGCGCCACCCTGGTGCGAGATGCCAGCGCCACCATGATGGAGGAAAGTGCCAAGCAGCGCCTGAAGGCACTCGCCGAGCTGCAAGCGATTCGCATCCAGCGCTATTTCATGGAGTCCTACCAATACGGTAAGAGCTTCTCCCGGCAGTTCCTGTTCTTGCGAGAGCAGGCCAACAAACGCTTTCTCGATGCCTTTGATCTGCGTGAAGATCTCGCACGCCAGATGCGTACCAACCTGGAAGCCAATCCCGATCTGCTCGGTATGTACCTGGTATTCGACCCCAACTTACTCGACGGCAAGGACGAGCTCTTCGTCGATCAGCCTAAGCAGGGCGGCAACGATACAGGACGCTTTGCGCTGTACTGGTCACAGTCGACACCCGGCGAGCTTGCCTCCGAAACCATATCCGAGGAGCTTCTGGCGGACAGCACGCCCGGAGACAACGGTGTGCCCTACAACGCGTGGAATACCTGCCCTCGCGAAACGCGACAGCCTTGCGTGCTGGAACCCTATTACGATGTGGTTGGCGGCCAGAAGGTACTGATGACCAGCATCGCCTTCCCGCTGGAGCAGGACGGCAAGATCATCGGTGTGACGGGCCTGGACATCAGCCTCGACAGCCTGCAGAAAATCAGCCAGGAGGCCAATCGCGAACTTTACGAGGGCCAGGGCCACGTCAGCATTCTCAGCCCCTCTGCCCTGCTGGTTGGCCATAGCCGCGATGCCAGCCTGCTCAGCCTGCCGGTGGAACGCGCCTACCCGGAAAAAGCCGCTCAATTGCGCCAACTGATTCAGAACGGTACGGCTGCCGAACTCGATCACAGCGACATATTGCAAGAGCTGAGCCCGTTCCGACCGATTCCGGAAGCCAAGCCCTGGAGCGTGCTGCTCGAAGTGCCCAAGGCCATCTTGCTTGAGCGAGCCATTCATCTCAGCGGCCAGTTGGACGAGCGCCAGGCCAGCGACAAACTGTTCGCCCTGCTGCTCGGTCTAGGGGCCGCAGCAGCCGGCCTGCTGCTGATGTGGCTGACCGCACGTGGCGTGACCCGGCCCATCCTCGGTGTGGCCGCGATGCTCAAGGACATCGCCAGCGGCGAAGGCGATCTCACTCGCCGCCTGGGCTATGCCAGGCGTGACGAGCTGGGAGAGCTGGCGAGCTGGTTCAACCGTTTCCTCGACAAGCTTCAGCCCATCATCGCCGACGTCAAGAACAGCGTCGTCGATGCGCGCAGCACCGCGGACCAGGCCGCGTCCATCGCCAGCCAGACCAGCGCGGGCATGCAGCAGCAGTACCGCGAGGTGGATCAGGTTGCCACCGCCTTCCAGGAAATGAGCGCCACGGCTCACGACGTAGCTCACAACGCAGCGCAGGCGGCTGAGGCGGCACGCGGTGCCGATCAAGCCAGCCGCGAAGGCCAGCAGGAGGTCGACAGGACCACGAGCAGCATCGAATTGCTGGCCAACGAGATGAATGTCGCCATGCAAGAGGTCGAAGGCCTGTCCAGCAGCAGCGAAAAAATTGGCTCGGTGCTGGAAGTGATTCGCGCCATCGCCGAGCAGACCAACCTACTGGCACTCAATGCCGCCATCGAGGCAGCACGCGCTGGCGAGGCAGGTCGAGGCTTCGCTGTGGTGGCTGACGAGGTACGCAACCTGGCCCAGCGCACCCAAGGCTCGGTCGAAGAGATCCGCCTGGTCATCGAAGGCCTGCAGAATGGTACCCGTGAGGTGGTCAGCACCATGCAAAGCAGCTATCACCAGGCCCAGGGCAGTGTCGATCAGGTACAAAAGGCGGTCGCCGCGCTGCAGCGCATCAGCCAGGCGGTAAGCGTGATCACCGACATGAATCTGCAGATCGCCAGCGCGGCCGAAGAGCAGAGCTCGGTCGCCGAAGAGATCAACCGCAACGTCGCCGCGATTCGCGATGTCACCGAAGCCATTACCGCACAGGCAGGCGAATCGGCCCAGGTAAGCCAGAACCTAAATCGGCTGGCCAACCACCAGCAGGGTCTGATGGATCAGTTCCGCGTATGACGCCAGATCATCCCTGATCTGGCAGCGCCTCCCTTGCAGCGCAGGCGGTCAATGGCCTAGCCTGCGTTCTTTTTTTGAGGGAAGCAGCATGCTCAATATCGCCTTGGTCGCCGGCTCCAGCCGTAACAACAGCCAGTCGGGGAAGGTCGCACGTTTTCTGCGTCAGCGTCTGATCGAAATGGGTCATACCACCCAGGAATCAAGCAGCATCATCGACCTGGGTCTGGCGCCGCTGCCACTCTGGCCCGCCGAAGACGCCGGCCCCTGGGAGCTCTATCGCCAGCAACTGGCGGCAGCCGATGCCCTGGTGATCGTTGCGCCGGAGTGGAACGGCATGGCTTGTCCGGCAATCAAGAACTTCTTCCTCTACGCCAGCAAGGCGGAGCTGGCGCACAAGCCGGGACTGCTGGTGGGCGTTTCCTCGGGTATCGGTGGCGCCTACCCGATCAGCGAACTGCGCGCCTCCAGCTACAAGAACTGCCGCCTCTGCTATCTGCCCGAACACCTGATCGTGCGCCAGGTGGAGAAGGTGCTGAATGCACCACAGGCGCAGGACGAAGCCGATCAGCGCATCCACGAGCGCGCCGATTATGCCCTCGATGTACTGGTGCGCTACGCCCATGCTCTGCAGCCGGTACGCGCTGCCATAGGCTTCGACAATCAGGCGTTCGCCAACGGCATGTAAGGACGCTCAGCAGGCCGTTGAAAAACGTATGCGACGACTGCATGGATGCAGGAGGTAGAGCGAAGCAGGAAGCCCGAGCCGAGGCAGCCAGTGCAATACCGATGGCGGCCCCGCAAAAACAGGCGAAAAACGACCGGGGTCGCGCTCGACTTTACGAGCTGTAAATGAGCATTTTGATCGGACTCGCGCACGAGCCTGTTTTTAACGCAGCAATGGCAACGTAGGTAGTTTTTCAACAGCCTGTTAGCGGCTCGGCAGTTCGATGGCCACACGCAGCCCGCCCAGCGGGCTGTCCTGCAAGGTGATGGAGCCACCCCAGGCTTCGACGATATCGCGCACGATGCCCAGCCCCAGGCCATGCCCGGCGACTTGCTCGTCCAGGCGCGTGCCCCGCCCCAGCACCTCCTCACGGCGCTGCGGTTCGATGCCCGGGCCATCGTCATCGACATGGATCAGCAGCTTGCCAGGCGTCTCCTGTAACGCCAGGCGCACCTGGCCATCGGCCCATTTGCAGGCGTTGTCCAGCAGATTGCCGAGCAGCTCCAGCAGGTCTTCGCGATCGCGCTGCACCACCAGGCCGGCAGGTGCCTGCCAGTCCAGTTCGATGCCATGGTCATGAATCATCGCCAGGGTGGCGAATAGCCCTGGCAGTTCCTGGGCACAATCGAAGCGCGCGCCTGGCAGTGCCTCCCCTGCCAGGCGCGCACGGCCCAGCTCGCGGCTCAGGCGCTGTTCGATCTGTTCGAGCTGTTCGCGCAACGTGGCACGCAAGGCCGGATGGGCCGCCAATTCCTCGCGCCCGGCCAGGCTGATCAACACGGCCAACGGGGTTTTCAGGGCATGGCCCAGATTACCCAGGGCGTTACGCGAGCGCTTCAGGGTGTCCTCGGTATGGGCCAGCAGGTGGTTGATCTGCGCCACCAGGGGCTCCAGCTCTTCAGGCACTTGGGTATCCAGCTCGCTGCGCTGGCCTTGCTGCAACTGGGCGATCTGCTGGCGCACCTGCTCCAGAGGCTTCAGGGCTCGCCGCACCGTGTAGCGCTGGGCAATCAGGATCAGCACCAGCGCGGCGCCCCCCAGCCCTAGGCCCAGCCACTGCATGCGGCGAAAGCCCTGCAGGATCGGCGCGTAGTCCTGCGCCACGCTGATCGACAGGTTTTCCCCGTAACGCCGGTAGTCGGCGCGGTACACCAGCAGGCGCTGCCCTTGCGGCCCATCGCTGAGACCATCGTGCATGCCAGGGCCTGCAGGCTTGAGCAACTCACGATCCCACAACGAGCGTGAGCGCCAACTGTGATCAGTGAAATCGATGCGGAAATAATGGCCGGAGAACTGCCGCTGGAAGGACGGGTCGAGGCGCCGTTCATCCAGTTGCAGGCCCGCCGGGCCACGCACCAGAGCGGCCAGCAAGCCCTGCGCTTCGTCGCGCAGATCTTCCTCCAGGTAAGCGCGCAAACCACGGTCGAACACCCACAAGCCCGCCTGCGCCAGGGCCAGGCCAACCAGCAACAACACGGCCGCCAGGCCCAGGCTCAGGCGCCGCTGAATCGACCTCACCCACGCTCTCCGCTGAAGCGGTAGCCCTGGCCGCGCCGGGTTTCGATGACTTCGCGCCCCAGCTTGCCGCGCAGACGATTGACATGAACCTCGATCACGTTGGAATCACGCTCGGTTTCGCCATCGTAGAGGTGGTCGGCCAGGTGGCTCTTGGACAGGATCTGCCCAGGGTGCAGCATGAAATAGCGCAGCAGCCGGAATTCGGCGGCCGTCAGATCGATGCGCTGCCCGCCAGCGGTCACGCACTGGCGGCTTTCGTCCAGTTGCAGGCCGGCCGCCTCCAGTTGCGGCTGGTTAGCCAGGCCATGGGCACGGCGCAGCAGGGCCTGAATGCGCAAGGCCAGTTCTTCCGGGTGGAAGGGCTTGGTCAGGTAATCGTCGGCCCCTGCTTTCAGGCCCTCGATGCGCTCGGCCCAGGAACCGCGCGCGGTGAGCACCAGTACAGGGGTGGTTAGGCCGCCGGCACGCCACTCCTGCAACACCTCGAGCCCAGGTTTGCCCGGCAGACCGAGATCCAGAATGATCAGGTCATAGGGCTCGCTTGCGCCCTGGTATGCGGCATCGCGGCCGTCTGCCAGCCAATCCACGGCATACCCCTGGCGGGTCAGGCTCGCACTCAACTCATCGGCCAGGGGCACATGATCCTCAACCAGTAACAGGCGCATCAGTCATCTTCCTCGTCCTTCAGTACGCGTCCGTCACGCGCGTCCAGTTCCAGCTCGCGTACCACACCCTGCGGCGTGAGAATCTCCACTTCGTAGACCAGTACGCCGTCCTCCTCCTCGAGTTCGGCCTCCAGCAGCGTGGAGCCAGGATAATGCTGATCCACCCGTTTCATCATCTGCTCGAAGGGCAGGATGACCCCCTCCCGGCGCAGGCGCAGGGCCTCGTCCTGGTCGAGATCACGCGCCAGGCTCACGCCACTGAGCAGCACGCCACTCAGCAGCATGAGGATGGCAAAGGTACGCATGTTCATCAGTCATCCTGGTGATTTTTGAGAATGGCGCCGCTGCTGGCGTCGAGTTCCAGATCCCATTGCACGCCATTGGCATCGTGCAACTCGACCTGGTAGATGTAGCGACCATATTCGTCCTCGAGTTCGCTTTCCCTGATGCTGCCACCCGGGTGCTGGGCCAGCGCCAGTTCATTGAGCTGCTCGAAGGATTTGATGGTACCGGCATCCTGCAGTCGCTGCGCCTCATCCGGCGCCAGATCGCGCGCCTGGGCAATGGTAGCGGCGCCAGCAAGCGTGGCAAAGGCCAGAACACTGAGCAATCGATTCATGAGTAGACTCCAGTAAAGAAAACTGTACGGCCACCACTGTAAGTAATGGCACTTAATTCAAGCTGAATGCTGTCTCGCACAGGTGCGTCATTCAGCCACTGAAGTCGCTTGGCCGTGCTTCACAGGGCTCTATAATCGCCAGCTTGCATCGATGGAGATGATGATGAGCGCAATCCATATCAAAGCCCCCGCCCTGACCATCAAGGCCGGCAGCAAGGCCCTGGCCCGCATCCGCGAGCAAGGCCTGAGCCCAGCGGATGTCGGCATTCTGCCGGGCGCCGCAGGCGGGCCCAAAGGGCTGGGCATTCAGGGGCTGGATCTGGCGCTGTTCGGCGACTGGCTGGCCCGGGCGCCGCGTGAACGGGCGCTGATCGGCGCCTCCATCGGCTCCTGGCGTTTCGCCAGCGCCTGTCTGCCCGACCCAGCCGAGGGCATTCGCCGACTCGGTGAACTCTACACCTCGCAACGCTTCGCCAAGGGCGTGAGCATGGCCGAAGTGTCAAGCACTTGTCGGCGCATGCTGGATGAGCTACTGGCCGATCAGGATGCCGACATCATCGGCAATGCCCACTACCGCCTGCATGTCGTCGTGGTGAGAAGTCAGGGCCTCTTGCAACACGATCATCGTGGCAAGCTCAGCCTCGGGCTGTCCTCGGTGATAGGTAACAACCTGCTGGCCCGACAACGCTTGGCGCGCCATTTCGAGCGGGTGATTCTGCATGACGCCCGCCAGCTACCGCCCCTGGCACGACTTCAGGACTTTACCTCGCACTTTCACGTGTTGACGGCCGACAACCTGCGCCACGCCCTTATGGCTTCCGGGTCGATCCCCATGGTCATGGAAGCCATCCGTGAGATTCCCGGTCTGCAGCCGGGCGCCTACCGCGATGGCGGCCTGCTCGACTATCATCTCGACCTGCCCTACAGCGGTGACGACATCGTGCTCTACCCGCACTTCACCGACCGGGTGATTCCGGGCTGGTTCGACAAGGGCATTCCCTGGCGACGCAGCACGCCTGGGCATCTGCAGAACGTGGTGCTGCTTGCCCCCTCTGCGCAATACCTGGCGCGCCTGCCCCATGGCAAGCTGCCGGATCGTCGCGACTTCAAGCGCTATCTCGGTGACGATGCAGGTCGCGAACGTTACTGGCGGCAGGCCATGGCCGAAAGTGAACGCCTGGGTGACGAATTTCTCGAACTGGTGGAAAGCGGCCAGCTCGCGACTCGCTTGCAACCACTATGAGCTGAGGCGACTGTGTGCCTTCCTGAAGCTCACAGGCTGCCCGGCCGATGGGCAAGAACTGTTAAACTGCGCGCCCTAACGATCATGGCAAGCCGAGCGCAACACAGTGGAACTGTTCAAGGAATTCATCTTCGAGGCGGCCCATCGCCTCCCCCATGTCCCCGCAGGCCACAAATGCGGTCGCCTGCATGGCCACTCGTTCCGGGTGGCCCTGCATATCGAAGGCGAGATGGATCCCCATACCGGCTGGATACGCGACTTCTCCGAGATCAAGGCGATCTTCAAGCCCATCTACGAGCAACTTGATCACAACTACCTCAACGACATCCCTGGCCTGGAAAACCCCACCAGCGAGGTGCTGGCCAAGTGGATCTGGCAACAGGTCAAACCCCTGCTGCCCGAACTGTCACGCGTGCGAATCCACGAGACCTGCACCAGCGGCTGCGAATATCGCGGCGATTGATCAGCGCCCCAGCCACACCAAGGCCACCTTCTAGGTGGCCTTTTCATTGCGAAGTCAGCGTAGGGTGCGCTGCGCGCACCATGGCCATGAACCCGGAGCCTCGGTACGCACAGCGCATCTACAGGCTGCTCGGATCCCGTATGTATCGAGCCACCTTGAATCTGCGTAGGGTGCGCCGCGCGCACCATGGCCATAAACCCGGAGCATCGGTGCGCACAGCGCCCCCTACGCCAGGCTTCGACTTTTCCCGGCGCAAAGAAGAAACCCCAGACCGCGTTGGCGATCTGGGGTTTCGTATAGGAGCTTGACGATGATCTGGCCGGCACTCCGGGACTCTCACCGCCACCTGCCATTTTTCGCGCACATAGAAGAACGCCCTGACCAGTTACCTGATCAGGGCGTTCGTATAGGAGCTTGACGATGACCTACTCTCACATGGTGAAGCACCACACTACCATCGGCGATGCGTCGTTTCACTACTGAGTTCGGGATGGGATCAGGTGGTTCCAACGCTCTATGGTCGTCAAGCAATTCGGTTGGGATCTCGTCGTTAGACGCTATCCCCTGGATACGTGATAGAAGCTTTGTAGTTCTTGCAAATTTTCGGCTTTCTGTCGACTTCACCATCGACACCCTCTGCACGAGGGCAGATTGTTTGGGTGTTATATGGTCAAGCCTCACGGGCAATTAGTATTGGTTAGCTCAACGCCTCACAGCGCTTACACACCCAACCTATCAACGTCGTAGTCTCCGACGGCCCTTTAGGGAGCTCGAGGCTCCAGTGAGATCTCATCTTGAGGCAAGTTTCCCGCTTAGATGCTTTCAGCGGTTATCTCTTCCGAACATAGCTACCCGGCAGTGCCACTGGCGTGACAACCGGAACACCAGAGGTTCGTCCAACCCGGTCCTCTCGTACTAAGGTCAGCCCCTCTCAAATCTCAAACGTCCACGGCAGATAGGGACCGAACTGTCTCACGACGTTCTAAACCCAGCTCGCGTACCACTTTAAATGGCGAACAGCCATACCCTTGGGACCGGCTTCAGCCCCAGGATGTGATGAGCCGACATCGAGGTGCCAAACACCGCCGTCGATATGAACTCTTGGGCGGTATCAGCCTGTTATCCCCGGAGTACCTTTTATCCGTTGAGCGATGGCCCTTCCATACAGAACCACCGGATCACTAAGACCTACTTTCGTACCTGCTCGACGTGTCTGTCTCGCAGTCAAGCGCGCTTTTGCCTTTATACTCTACGACCGATTTCCGACCGGTCTGAGCGCACCTTCGTACTCCTCCGTTACTCTTTGGGAGGAGACCGCCCCAGTCAAACTACCCACCATACACTGTCCTCGACCCGGATGACGGGCCAGAGTTAGAACCTCAAGGTTGCCAGGGTGGTATTTCAAGGATGGCTCCATGAGAACTGGCGTCCCCACTTCAAAGCCTCCCACCTATCCTACACAAGCAAGCTCAAAGTCCAGTGCAAAGCTATAGTAAAGGTTCACGGGGTCTTTCCGTCTAGCCGCGGATACACTGCATCTTCACAGCGATTTCAATTTCACTGAGTCTCGGGTGGAGACAGCGCCGCCATCGTTACGCCATTCGTGCAGGTCGGAACTTACCCGACAAGGAATTTCGCTACCTTAGGACCGTTATAGTTACGGCCGCCGTTTACCGGGGCTTCGATCAAGAGCTTCGCTTGCGCTAACCCCATCAATTAACCTTCCGGCACCGGGCAGGCGTCACACCCTATACGTCCACTTTCGTGTTTGCAGAGTGCTGTGTTTTTAATAAACAGTCGCAGCGGCCTGGTATCTTCGACCGGCATGGGCTTACGCAGTAAATGCTTCACCCTCACCGGCGCACCTTCTCCCGAAGTTACGGTGCCATTTTGCCTAGTTCCTTCACCCGAGTTCTCTCAAGCGCCTTGGTATTCTCTACCTAACCACCTGTGTCGGTTTGGGGTACGGTTCCTAGTTACCTGAAGCTTAGAAGCTTTTCCTGGAAGCATGGCATCAACCACTTCGCATTCTAAAAGAACGCTCGTCATCAGCTCTCGGCCTTGATCTCCCGGATTTACCTAAGAAACCAGCCTACCGCCTTAAACACGGACAACCAACGCCGTGCTGGCCTAGCCTTCTCCGTCCCTCCATCGCAGTAACTAGAAGTACGGGAATATTAACCCGTTTCCCATCGACTACGCATTTCTGCCTCGCCTTAGGGGCCGACTCACCCTGCGTCGATTAACGTTGCGCAGGAAACCTTGGTCTTTCGGCGTGCGAGTTTTTCACTCGCATTGTCGTTACTCATGTCAGCATTCGCACTTCTGATACCTCCAGCAAGCTTCTCAACTCACCTTCACAGGCTTACAGAACGCTCCTCTACCGCTCATCCAAAGGATGAACCCGTAGCTTCGGTGTATGGTTTGAGCCCCGTTACATCTTCCGCGCAGGCCGACTCGACTAGTGAGCTATTACGCTTTCTTTAAAGGATGGCTGCTTCTAAGCCAACCTCCTAGCTGTCTAAGCCTTCCCACATCGTTTCCCACTTAACCATAACTTTGGGACCTTAGCTGACGGTCTGGGTTGTTTCCCTTTTCACGACGGACGTTAGCACCCGCCGTGTGTCTCCCGTGCTGACACTTGCTGGTATTCGGAGTTTGCATCGGTTTGGTAAGTCGGGATGACCCCCTAGCCGAAACAGTGCTCTACCCCCAGCAGTGATACACGAGGCGCTACCTAAATAGCTTTCGAGGAGAACCAGCTATCTCCGAGCTTGATTAGCCTTTCACTCCGATCCACAGGTCATCCGCTAACTTTTCAACGGTAGTCGGTTCGGTCCTCCAGTCAGTGTTACCTAACCTTCAACCTGCCCATGGATAGATCGCCCGGTTTCGGGTCTATACCCAGCGACTAAAGCGCCCTATTAAGACTCGCTTTCGCTACGCCTCCCCTATTCGGTTAAGCTCGCCACTGAATATAAGTCGCTGACCCATTATACAAAAGGTACGCAGTCACCCAACAAAGTAGGCTCCCACTGCTTGTACGCATACGGTTTCAGGTTCTATTTCACTCCCCTCTCCGGGGTTCTTTTCGCCTTTCCCTCACGGTACTGGTTCACTATCGGTCAGTCAGTAGTATTTAGCCTTGGAGGATGGTCCCCCCATGTTCAGACAAGGTTTCTCGTGCCCCGTCCTACTCGATTTCATTGATAAGAGCGTTTCGTGTACGGGGCTATCACCCACTACGGCGGCACTTTCCAGAGCCTTCCACTACACTCAAATCAACTTAAGGGCTAGTCCCCGTTCGCTCGCCACTACTTAGGGAATCTCGGTTGATTTCTTTTCCTCAGGGTACTTAGATGTTTCAGTTCCCCTGGTTCGCCTCTTGCACCTATGGATTCAGTACAAGATACCTAGGTTATCCTAGGTGGGTTCCCCCATTCAGACATCTCTGGATCACAGTCTGTTTGCCGACTCCCCAAAGCTTTTCGCAGGCTACCACGTCTTTCATCGCCTCTGACTGCCAAGGCATCCACCGTATGCGCTTCTTCACTTGACCATATAACCCCAAGCAATCTGGTTACTGTCTCAATCGTGAAGACGACATTCGCCGAAAATTTGCGTCTTGAGAACTACAAATTTTACCTTGACCAGATCAATTGCCAGTGAAAGCAATCAATCAGTCACTTCTATCACATATCCAAATTTTTAAAGAACGATGTTTCTACCGGTCAAAAGACCAGAAATCAGCACTCACCAGGTCTACCCTGAAGCGCTCATTTCTGAACTCTTTCCTTCTACCGCAACGCGCGAGAGTGGTGGAGCCAAGCGGGATCGAACCGCTGACCTCCTGCGTGCAAAGCAGGCGCTCTCCCAGCTGAGCTATGGCCCCGTAATCTTCTGCACCAAGCAATTGGTAGGTCTGGGCAGATTTGAACTGCCGACCTCACCCTTATCAGGGGTGCGCTCTAACCAACTGAGCTACAGACCTATAACAGGGTCGCGTTACAGCATCGTCTTCGACTATGAATCAAGCAATTCGTGTGGGAACTTATGAAGAAGCTGATGTCTTCGATTAAGGAGGTGATCCAGCCGCAGGTTCCCCTACGGCTACCTTGTTACGACTTCACCCCAGTCATGAATCACTCCGTGGTAACCGTCCCCCCGAAGGTTAGACTAGCTACTTCTGGAGCAACCCACTCCCATGGTGTGACGGGCGGTGTGTACAAGGCCCGGGAACGTATTCACCGTGACATTCTGATTCACGATTACTAGCGATTCCGACTTCACGCAGTCGAGTTGCAGACTGCGATCCGGACTACGATCGGTTTTATGGGATTAGCTCCACCTCGCGGCTTGGCAACCCTTTGTACCGACCATTGTAGCACGTGTGTAGCCCTGGCCGTAAGGGCCATGATGACTTGACGTCATCCCCACCTTCCTCCGGTTTGTCACCGGCAGTCTCCTTAGAGTGCCCACCATAACGTGCTGGTAACTAAGGACAAGGGTTGCGCTCGTTACGGGACTTAACCCAACATCTCACGACACGAGCTGACGACAGCCATGCAGCACCTGTGTCTGAGTTCCCGAAGGCACCAATCCATCTCTGGAAAGTTCTCAGCATGTCAAGGCCAGGTAAGGTTCTTCGCGTTGCTTCGAATTAAACCACATGCTCCACCGCTTGTGCGGGCCCCCGTCAATTCATTTGAGTTTTAACCTTGCGGCCGTACTCCCCAGGCGGTCAACTTAATGCGTTAGCTGCGCCACTAAAATCTCAAGGATTCCAACGGCTAGTTGACATCGTTTACGGCGTGGACTACCAGGGTATCTAATCCTGTTTGCTCCCCACGCTTTCGCACCTCAGTGTCAGTATCAGTCCAGGTGGTCGCCTTCGCCACTGGTGTTCCTTCCTATATCTACGCATTTCACCGCTACACAGGAAATTCCACCACCCTCTACCGTACTCTAGCTCGCCAGTTTTGGATGCAGTTCCCAGGTTGAGCCCGGGGCTTTCACATCCAACTTAACGAACCACCTACGCGCGCTTTACGCCCAGTAATTCCGATTAACGCTTGCACCCTTCGTATTACCGCGGCTGCTGGCACGAAGTTAGCCGGTGCTTATTCTGTCGGTAACGTCAAAATTGCACGGTATTAACGTACAACCCTTCCTCCCAACTTAAAGTGCTTTACAATCCGAAGACCTTCTTCACACACGCGGCATGGCTGGATCAGGCTTTCGCCCATTGTCCAATATTCCCCACTGCTGCCTCCCGTAGGAGTCTGGACCGTGTCTCAGTTCCAGTGTGACTGATCATCCTCTCAGACCAGTTACGGATCGTCGCCTTGGTGAGCCATTACCTCACCAACTAGCTAATCCGACCTAGGCTCATCTGATAGCGCAAGGCCCGAAGGTCCCCTGCTTTCTCCCGTAGGACGTATGCGGTATTAGCGTTCCTTTCGGAACGTTATCCCCCACTACCAGGCAGATTCCTAGGCATTACTCACCCGTCCGCCGCTAAATCAAGGAGCAAGCTCCTCTCATCCGCTCGACTTGCATGTGTTAGGCCTGCCGCCAGCGTTCAATCTGAGCCATGATCAAACTCTTCAGTTCAATACTGCTTGGGTTTTGAGAAAACCCTAAACTTGGCTCAGCAATCGCAAATCTCTTACTTAAAAGAGTAACTCTCGAATTCACGAGTGTTGCTTTGTGATGCTGATAATCTGTCGACTATCAGGCTTACCTCACAAGCACCCACACGAATTGCTTGATTCAGTTGTTAAAGAACAGTTGGTTAAGCCTCTCGCCTCAACCAGGCCGCGCATTCTACAGCAGCCTTTCTTTCTGTCAAGTCGTTTTCAAAAGAATTTTTTCTTTCTACTCAACCACTTGCGCCTTCGATCAGAACTTCTTCTCTCCAGCGGGAGGCGCATTCTACAGCGTTCAAAACCGCTGTCAACCACCTCTTTCAAACCGCTTTCGATCCATTCGATCGAACCACCAACAAGACTCAAACACCGCCCTGTCGACCGGCGCGCATTCTACACGCCAGATCCAGCTTTGCAAGCCCTTCATTTAACTTAACTTATTGATTAACAAGCAGTTTTTGAAGCGCTTCATCGCTGAAGTGGCGCGCATTCTACCGCCAGCAGAATGCGCGTCAAGCTTATTTTGCAGTTTTGTTACCTGGGTGACTCGAGCGCCTCGCGCAGACCGCTACGGCGCTCGACGCGACGCTGCAGCGCCTGCTCGAAGATGCCGGCACGGCTTTCGATCAGGCTGAACCAGTTTCTGGCGCGAGTGATACCGGTATAAAGCAGTTCCTTGGTCAACACAGGGTTGAGCGTGTCGGGCACCAGCAGTGCGCAATGCTCGAACTCCGAGCCCTGGGACTTGTGCACGGTCATGGCGAATACGGTTTCCACCGCGCTCAACCGGCTGGGCAGGATATGCC
Source organism: Pseudomonas sp. GOM7 (assembly GCF_026723825.1). Taxonomy (NCBI): domain Bacteria; kingdom Pseudomonadati; phylum Pseudomonadota; class Gammaproteobacteria; order Pseudomonadales; family Pseudomonadaceae; genus Pseudomonas; species Pseudomonas sp. GOM7. Next base: position 3,191,349 of record NZ_CP113519.1, read on the forward strand.
GCAGCTCGCCACTGCCATCGTTGCGCGGAAAGACCACACGCAGCACCAGGCGCCTTTGGCCGCCCTCCTCGTCCGGCAGCTTCAGCGCGATGCCGATATCCCCGTTCATCAGACCTAAGCTGTAGTCGTTGCGCGTCACCAGAACGGGGCGGCCTTCGTACCAACCCTGATCGGCGTCCAGCAAACCGGCAACGTGCAGCGCCTGGGCGATGCGCTGGTTCATCGCCTCGACGCCCCAGCGCCCCTTACGCACGGCGCAGAGCAACTGAAAGCGGTCGAAGGCCGCCAGCACCGCTGCCGCCCAGGTATCCCATTGCAGATTCGCTGCCTCGAGTGCCGGCCGCCGCGCATGCAGTACCTGCAGATAGTGTCGATAGCCCTGCGCCTGCTGGCCGATGCCGTCGAGCAGCAGAGACTCAAGCGCTCCATCCTGCTCGCCAGTCAGAAGCAGCCGGTGCAGATCGCCATAGTCCCCCGTCAGCACCGCTTTGCTCTGATCAGCCTCACCGGCATTGACTGCCAAGGCCAACTGGCCGATGCCCGAGCGACTGTCGAAGCGCCGGGAGTGGCGCAGCATGACGATATGCTGCGCCAATGGCTGCTCGCCTTGCCTCAGACTGCCTTCAGGCAAGGGCTCCTGCGTGCGCGACTCGAGCCAGGCCAACGTCTGCGCACTGTAGCCACCCTGCTCGGCATCCCGGCAGAGATCACCCAGCACAGCGCCGGCTTCCACCGAGGCGAGCTGATCCTTGTCCCCCAGCAGAATCAGGCGCGCATGCACCGGCAGTGCGTCGAGCAGATTGGCCATCATCTCCAGATCGATCATCGAGGCTTCGTCCACCACCAGCACGTCCAACGGCAGCGGGTTGCTGGCATCGTGACGGAAGTGGCGGCTGTCCGGCAGGCTGCCGAGCAGGCGGTGCAAGGTGGTCACTGCGGTGGGAATCTGCAGCTTGATCGCCTCGTCCAACGGCAAGGACGCCACCTGAGCGCCAATCGATTCGGTCAGGCGCGCCGCTGCCTTGCCGGTGGGCGCGGCCAGGCTCAGGCGCAGCGCAGCCCCCTCGGCCATGGCCGCTTCCTGTAACAGCGCCAGCAAGCGCACCACAGTGGTGGTCTTGCCGGTGCCCGGCCCGCCGGTTATCAGGGTGAAACACCCGCGTGCCGCCAGGGCGCAGGCCAGTTTCTGCCAGTCGGTCAGGCGCTCGCCCGCCACCATCAGGGGCTCGGGGAACAGCCGGGCCAGGCGCGCGGCCAGTTGCGCCGGCTCCTGCGCTGGCCTTTGCAGGCGCTCGCGAATCTGCCCGGCGACGCGCTGCTCATAATCCCAGTAACGCCGCAGGTACAGGCAACTGCCACGCAATACCAGCGGCGCCGCCGGTGCCAGCAGGGTGCTGGAGCGGCAGGCTTCGAGCCAGTGCTCTAGCGTCAGCCCCTGCAGCACCTGCGAGGGCAACAGCAACTGCTCGGCCTCTTCGCCCTCCGGTGGCAGCGAGAGCGCGAAGTCCGGGTCGTTCAAGGTGGCCGCCAGGTCCAGGCAGACGTGACCCTGCCCCAACTGATGACTGGCCAGAGCCGCAGCCAGCAGCAACAGCGGAGATGCGGACTCATCCAGTTCGGCCAGGAAGTGCGCCAGCGAGCGATCCAGCTCGCGCAGCCAGCCGCGTTCGCTCCAGCTCGCCAGCAAGGTGAAGAGCGCTTCGCGCGAATCCAGCGCCTTGTTCATCCGCGCACCTCCTCGGCAGCCCCGAGAAACAGCGCATCGAGTTGCTCGATCAACTCGCGTGCCGGGCGGGCCAGGTACTGCCCGCTGGCAGGAGCACGCAGAAACAGATAAAGCGCCCCCCCCAGATGCAGGTCATAGTCGTAATCCGGCAGGCGCAGGCGCAACTGCCGGTGCAGGGCCAGCACGTAGAGGACGTATTGCAGGTCGTAGCGATGCTCAAGCACGGAGCCGGTCATGGCCGCCTGGGTATAGGCCTGCTCGTCACCGCCCAGCCAGTTGGATTTGTAATCGAGCACGTAATAGCGCCCCCCGTACTCGAAAGCCAGATCGATGAAGCCCTTGAACATGCCATTGAGGCGATCTGCACGTAGTGGCTGCCGAGCCAGCCCTGGTAGCTCGAAGTGCTGCACCAGGGCATCCAGGCGCTGCACGTCGACCTGACGCGCCTCGAACCAGAATTCCAGCTCAGCCTGGTAGTCGTCCAGCCGTGCCAGGCTGGCCGCATCACCGCCGGCCAGCTTCAACGGCTGTTGCAGCAGGGTCAGCAGCCAGTCCTGCAGCGGTTCGATCCAGGCCTCGAGACCACGACGCTGGCAGCGCCGGGCCAGCAGGTCACGCAGCACCTCGGGCTTGCCGAGCAGATGCGCGAAGCCCTCGCTGGCCGCCAGTTCCAGCAAGCCGTGCAGGAAGGTTCCGGGATTCGGCCCACGCGGGAAACGATGCAGCCCATGCGCCGCCAGCGGCAGGGGCAGCGCTACCGGAGTGGCCGGTTCGTCATCGCTGGCATTCTGCATGGCGGCGCTATCAGGTGCGGCATCTTCATGCCGTTGCACGCCCGACGACTCCCCCTCCTCCAGGCGCAGCGCACTGTAGGAGGCGATCCACCAATGCTCGGCAGCGCGCCGCGATGGCGTGCGCCAGTGGGCCTGGAACGCCGATGCCGCCAGCGGCCGATAACGCTCGTCGCTCGCTTCGGGCAACGGTAGCAGCGCGCAGCCAGGAGCCTGCTCGAAGCGCTCCAGCCAGCGCCCGAGATCGGCGCTCTGCGCCAACGCCTCGCCGCCGCCTAGCAGATAACCGAGCGCGGATTGATGCAGCCGCGACTTCCTGGCGTTGCCGATTTTCAGATCCGCCACGCCGAGCCAGCAGGCATGTCGCGCACGGGTCAGCGCCACGTAGAGCAGGCGCAGATCCTCGCCGAGGCGCTCACGCTCGGCACGTTCGAGCGCCACTTCGTCGGCCTTGAGCAGCAGGCGTCGGCGCTCGCCGTCCTGCACCAGCAGGGGTTTCTTCTCATCCAGCGGGCGGAAGCCACAGATAAAGGGCAGGAATACCAGCGGGTACTCCAGGCCCTTGGACTTGTGGATGGTCACCACCCGCACCAGAGACTCGTCGCTTTCCAGGCGCAGCACCTGCTCATCGGCGCCCTGCCCTTCGCCTGCCAGCAGCTCGCCGAGATGGCGGATCAGCGCCTGTTCGCCATCCAGCTCGCTGGCGGCCTGTTGCAGCAGCTCGGCCAGGTGCAGCAGGTTGGTCAACACCCGCTCGCCATCGTCACGCCCCATCAGCCGTTGCGGCAGCTCGAAGTCCTGCAGCAACTGGCGCAGCATCGGCAGCACACCCTGGCGCTGCCAGCACTGGCGATAGGCGCGAAACTGCATGACACGCCGTTCCCAGGTGCGCTCGTCGAGGTTGAGCCCTTCCAGCTCCTGTAACTGCAGACCCAGGGTGGCGCTGGCAAGGGCGGCGCGCAGCGGACGATCCTGGTCCGGCTCGGCGCAGGCACGCAGCCACAGCAGCAGGTCACGTGCCTCCTGGGCGGCGAATACCGAGTCCTTGTCCGACAGATAGACGCTGCGCACACCGCGCGCCGCCAGCTCGCCACGGATCGCCAGGGCCTCACTGAAGTCGCGTACCAGCACGGCGATATCGCTGGGTTGCAGGGCTTTCAACTCAGCGCCGCGGAGGAAACCGGCCTGGTCACGTTGCCCCTGATTGAGCAACGCAGTGATTTCGCTGGCTGCGGAGGCCGCCATGGCCTCCACGTAGGCCTTCTTCGACAGCGGCTCGTCGCTGTGCAGGTGCCAGACCGTCAGTGCCGGTTGGCACTGGCCCTGCACCGTCCAGCTCTCCGGGCGGCCTTGCGCACCTACCTCGATAAATGGCAGATCGTCACGCAGCAGGAAGGCCCCCGCGCCACTCTCACGCCGCTCGGCCGCCAGGAACAGAGCATTGACCGCCTCCACCATGGCCTGGCTGGAGCGGAAGTTGGTTTCCAGGTTGTAGTGGCGCCCCTGGGTGGCGCGGCGCGCACGCAGATAGGTGTGGATGTCGGCGCCACGGAAGGCATAGATGGCCTGCTTGGGGTCGCCGATCATGAACAGGCCACAGTCGGCGCGGTTGGCTTCGACCTGATAGAGGGTATCGAAGATGCGGTACTGCAGCGGGTCGGTGTCCTGGAATTCGTCGATCATCGCCACTGGGAACTGGCGGCGGATCACCTCGGCCAGGCGCGGGCCGTTCTCCCCTTGCAGCGCGGCATCGAGACGGATGAGCATGTCGTCGAAGCCCATCTCGGCGCGCTGGCGTTTTTCCCAGTCGAAACGCGCCCGCACCCAGGCGGCCGCGTGTCGCAGCGCCGGTTCGGCAGGGTCACTGAGCGCCGCCAGGCGTGCTTCCAGCTCAGCCATCGCGGCCAGGGCCGGATGCTGTGGCGCCTCGCCCTTCCAGGCTTCGGCCAGACCATCTGGGGTCAGGCGCTTGAAGCCGCTGCCCAGATCGAGCGCAGCCTCGTCGCTGCCCGCCCATTCGCGCAGCTTGTGCAGCCAGGGGTTGTAGTAGCGCGCCTGGATCTTGCGCGCGTCCACCTGTTTGTCGGCAACGGCCTTGTCCAGCAGCAGTTGCAGTTCATCGGCCCACTTCGTCCAGGGCGCCTTGAGCGCAGCCAGTTCGGTTTCGCGCTCGGCAAGTGCCTGTTCGAGCAACTCACCCAGCGCTTGCCCCTGAGCCTGATCCGCCTCGCCCAGCAGCGGCCGTAGCCGCTCACCGAGCGCATCCGGCGTGCCCCACTGCTGCGCCACCCAGCTCAACGCGGCGCCCTGCAAGGGATAGCAATGCTGCCGCCAGTAATCGCGCACCACCTCGGCGAGCAGCTCGCTGTGGTCGGTTTCCAGGGTCTGGCTGAACAGGCTGCCGCTGTCGAAGGCATGTTCGCGCAGCATGCGCTGGCACCAGCCGTGGATGGTAGACACTGCCGCCTCGTCCATCCATTGCGCGGCCAGCTCGAGGCGCCGCGCGCAATCGGGCCACTGCGCCTCGGGGAAGTCATCGCGCAGCGTCGCCAGCAAGGCATCACCTTCGCGATCGCAGCGAAACACCGCTGCCGCCTCCACCAGACGGGCACGGATGCGATCACGCAGCTCGCGGGTGGCGGCATCGGTGAAGGTCACCACCAGTATCTGCGGCGGCAGCAGCGGCTCGGCGAAGGCCGCCTCGCCACCGTGGCGCAGGATCAGACGCAGATACAGCGCGGAAATGGTGTAGGTCTTGCCCGTGCCGGCGCTGGCCTCGATCAGGCGGCTGCCATGCAGGGGAAAACGCAGGGCCAGAGGGCGTTGCGCGGCACTCATGGCGTCACCTCCCCGAGCGAGCGCGGCACGCTGTCGAGCAAGGGTCTATACAGGCGCTCGCTCCATTCAGCAAAGCCGCCGTCAGCGGTCAAGGCGGCATAATCCGGGAACTGGCGGGCCAGGCAGGCATTGGCCTGAACCTCTCCAGTCTGTTTGAAGGCGCCCTCGTAGGCGCTGCGCGCCTTGTCCTCGTTGCCGTCGAGCAACCAGACCAGAGAAGTTTTCAGGGCCACCGGCAGCGGCGCGCACATGCCCTCGACCCAACCCTGCAGCCAGGTGCCGAGCACCTCACGGGCACGTTCGAGCGGCACCGGGTCGAAGGCCAGCGCCTGATCCTCGCCCACCAGCAGGGTGGTCAGCGGATGTTCGCAGGCCGAGGCGATCAGGTGCAGCACATAGGGTCGCAGCAGGCGGTGCCACTTCCAGGCGCCGTCCTTGGCCAGCGCCCCAGGCAGCATCTGCAAGCTGGCCAGCGTGCCATCGCGGCCTCGGCGCAGGCCACTGAGCCAGCCCTCGAGCAGCACTTCGCCCTGCACGTAATGCAACGCCAAGGGTGAGTCAATCACCTCTGGCCAAGCGTTACGCAGCATCCGGTAACGCTGAACCTGTGCTGGCAAGGGGGCCAGCAAGGCCTGGCGGTACTGTTCACCGAAGCCGGCCAGGGGCAGCACGCCGCTACGCCGCAGACGTTCGGCGGCACTGGTCAGTACCTGCTCGGGCGCTTCGTCATCCGCCAACAAGGCCGCCTTGAGCAGACGCTCTTGCAACTGGTAACGCGCCAGGCCGTCCAGGGCGAAGGGTTCGCTATCCAAGCGAAGCTGCGCCTGTTCATCCAGGTACACCTTGAGGCGGCGACTGAACAGGCAGCGGACGGGATCGCGCAGAAAGCTCTGCAGCAGCTCCGGGGTCAGGGTGCGCCCCTCCTCCCACACCGGTAACGCACTCTCGAGCAGTGCCGGCGATGCCTGGCCATGCAGGGCAGCCCACTCATGGGCATAGCTGAAGAGCTGCGGATCGGCGCCGAAGTAGCGCCGACTGAACGGCTGCAAGGGATGCTCGCAGGTCAACGCGTGCAGCAGGTCACCACCACCGACCAGGCGCCAGGCATTGGCCAGGTGATCGCGTAGTTGGCCGATCAGTACCGAGGGCGGCCGCTCGCTGTTGTCGCGCACACTGCGCCCGACCCAGCTTATGTAGAGATGATCGCGGGCGGCGAGCAGCGCCTCCAGTAGCAGGTAACGGTCGTCCTCACGCCGCGAGCGATCGCCTGGGCGGTAATCGCCGGCCATCAGGTCGAAGTCCAGCGGCGCCTGGCTGCGCGGGTAATCACCGTCGTTCATGCCCAGCAAGCAGACCTGGCGGAAGGGGATCGCGCGCATGGGCATCAGGGTGCAGAAGTTCACCGCACCAGCGAGAAAACGCTGGCTGAGGCGGCCCTGATCGAGACCGCCGAGCCAGGCTTCGCGCACCACCGCCAGCGGCAGAGCCTCCTCCAGCCCAGCGCCGTCGCAGAGTTCCAGCCAGGTATCGAGGGCTTCCAACAACTGGTTGCGCAGCACCTCGTCGCGCTCGTCCTGCGCGAGGAAGAAATCATCCAGCAAATCACGCAGACGCTGCCCCCAGAGCATCGGGGCAGCCGGTTCATGCAAGGCTTGCAGCAGACGCTCGAGGGCGTCGAGCAAGCGGTCGAGCGGGCCGATCAAGGCGGCATCGAGCCCGCCGATCTCGTCGAAGGGCTCGATATCCGCATAGGCTTCGCCGCGCCCCACCGCATAGCCCAGCAACATGCGGCGCAGACCGAAACGCCAAGTGTTCTGTTCCAGCCCCTGGCCGACACCAAGTGCCTCGCGCTGGTGGGCATCGAGCCCCCAGCGGATGCCGGCGCCCTCCAGCCAGCGGCGCAGGGTCGGCAGTTGTTCCTCGCTGATGGCGAAACAGGCGCGCAGCGCGGCGACATCCAGCAGGTCGAGAATCTCGCTGACGCTGAAACGGCTCTCCGGCAGGCGCAGCAGGTGCTCCAGGGCAATCACCAGCGGCTCCTTGCCGCGCAACCCCTGGTCGGCCAGGGTGAAGGGAATGAAGCGCGGATCATCGCTGGCGAACTGGCCGAACACCGCCTGGATGTGCGGCGCGTAGGCATTGACGTCCGGCACCATGACGATCACGTCACGCGGGCGCAGGCTCGAATCGGCACTGAAACGGGCCAGTAGCTGATCGTGCAGCACTTCCACCTCGCGTTGCGCGCTGTGCGCCACATGAAAACGCAGCGACTGATCCTGCTCTGGCTGTACCGGCGGCCAGGTGCTGCGGCTTTCCGCCAGCGTGCGCAGATCGAGGATGTCGTGCTGCAACTGGCCCAGCAGGCAGTCGTCCGCAGGCGGGCTGAACAGGTCGATGCGCTCGAACTGCTCACGGTAACGCTGCGGCTCGTCGTACTGATCCAGCAGATTGATGTAGTCGCGCCCCTGCTTGCCCCAGGCGGCCAGCAACGGCTGGGCATGCTGGTGCATTTCCACTTCGTCGAACAGGCCTATCTGCCCGCCAGGGTCGCCCTTGCGCCGCTGGCGGCGGTACTGGTGGCGCAGCAGATCCTTGTCTTCGACGATATCGCCCCAGTGGTGCTGACAGGGGTTGTGCACGAAGAGCATCACCTGGCTGAAGCGCGCCATGGCTGCCAGCGCCTCGAGCATCTGCGCTGGCAGCGAGGAAATACCGAACACCGTGATCCGCCGGGGCAGGCCGGCGGGCCGGCTATCCAGCGTGTCAAGGTGGGCGACGAAGCGCGGATGCACGCCGGCGCGGCTCTCAGCCAGGTGCTGCGGCCCGACATCGGCCAGCAGCGCCCGCCACAAGGCAGGCTGCCAGAGCGAGGCCTGATCCAGTGGGCGCTCACCGCCGCGCGAGGTGCGCAGGCGATCCTGCCCGTTGGCCCAATCCTCCAGCCAATCGGCGCGGTAGACCTGATACTGGTCGAACAGATCGGCCAGGCGCTCGGCCAACTGATAGCGCTTGCGCAAGTCCTGATCGTCGGCCAGGAAGCGACGCAACGGCGCGAAGGCCTCCTCGGCCAGCAGCCCCGGCAGCAGGCGCATCAGGCGCCAGGTCAGCGGTGCCTTGTCCAGCGGCGACTGCGCAGGAATCGCCTCCTTGCCCAGTACGCTGCGATAGGCCTGCCAGAGAAAACGCGCCGGCAGCTCCACCTGCTGTGCAGCGGCGATGCCACAGCCGTCGTTCTCGGCCAGGGCCAGCTTGAGCCACTGCGCGATGCCGTTGCTCTGCACCAGCAGCACCTCGTTCTCCAGCGGCCGCAAGGGATAGCGGCGCATCCAGGCCACCGAGAGCGCACGCAGCTCCTCCAGATGGTTGCCGTGGATGACGATGAGGCCGGGGGACAATTCCGGGCTGGCAGGCATCGACTGTCTGACTCCTGAGAAAACGAACCGCAAGTTTGCCAGCATTGCCCGCGTGATGCGCCATCGCGCGCAAAGGAACGCAGGGCGGCAGAAATGAAAAAGGGCGACCCGAGGGTCGCCCTTTTCTGCGATGAATCAGCCGAACTTAGTTCTGGCTTTCCATCTGAGCACGGATCAGATCACCAATGGTGGTCGGGCCGGTGCTTTCAACGTCCTGCTTGTTACGCAGTTCCTTCATCGCGTCCTTCTCGTCCTCGACGTCTTTCGACTTGATGGATAGGCTGATGACACGGGACTTGCGGTCGACGCTGATGATCTTGGCTTCTACTTCGTCGCCTTCTTTCAGCACGTTACGCGCGTCTTCGACGCGGTCACGGCTGATTTCGGAGGCTTTCAGAGTGGCTTCGATCTCGTTGCCCAGGTCGATGATGGCGCCCTTGGCGTCGACTTCCTTGACGGTGCCGCGCACGATGCTGCCTTTATCGTTCAGAGAAACGTAGTTACTGAACGGATCGTCTTCCAGTTGCTTGATACCCAGGGAGATACGCTCACGCTCCGGGTCAACCGACAGGATGACGGTTTCCAGCTCGTCGCCCTTCTTGAAACGACGCACGGCTTCTTCGCCAGGCTCGTTCCAGGAGATGTCGGACAGGTGAACCAGACCGTCGATGCCACCGTCCAGGCCGATGAAGATACCGAAATCGGTGATCGACTTGATGGTGCCGGAGATCTTGTCACCCTTGTTGAACTGACCGGAGAAGTCTTCCCACGGGTTGGTCTTGCACTGCTTGATACCCAGGGAGATACGACGACGCTCTTCGTCGATGTCCAGAACCATGACTTCCACTTCGTCGCCGACGTTGACGACTTTCGACGGGTGGATGTTCTTGTTGGTCCAGTCCATTTCGGACACGTGCACCAGACCTTCAACGCCTTCTTCCAGCTCAGCGAAGCAGCCGTAGTCGGTGAGGTTGGTGACGCGCGCCATGACGCGGGTGTTTTCCGGATAACGAGCCTTGATGGCAACCCACGGATCTTCGCCCAGTTGCTTCAGACCCAGGGAAACGCGGTTACGCTCGCGATCGTACTTCAGAACCTTGACGTCGATCTCGTCGCCAACGTTGACGATCTCGGACGGGTGCTTGATGCGCTTCCAAGCCATGTCGGTGATGTGCAGCAGGCCGTCTACGCCGCCCAGGTCAACGAACGCACCGTAGTCGGTGAGGTTCTTGACGATACCTTTGACCTGCTGGCCTTCCTGCAGGGATTCCAGCAGAGCTTCGCGCTCGGCGCTGTTCTCGGCTTCCAGGACGCTACGACGGGAAACGACAACGTTGTTGCGCTTCTGGTCCAGCTTGATGACCTTGAATTCCAGCTCTTTGCCTTCCAGGTGAGTGGTATCACGCACCGGACGGACATCGACCAGGGAACCCGGCAGGAACGCGCGGATGCCGTTGACGTCAACGGTGAAGCCGCCTTTGACCTTACCGTTGATGACACCCTTGACCACTTCTTCAGCGTTGAACGCAGCTTCCAGAACCAGCCAGGATTCAGCGCGCTTGGCTTTCTCGCGGGACAGCTTGGTTTCACCGAAGCCATCTTCAACCGCGTCCAGCGCGACGTGGACTTCGTCACCGACCTTGATGGTCAGCTCGCCTTGTTCGTTGAAGAACTGGTCGAGCGGGATGACGCCCTCGGACTTCAGGCCGGCGTGTACGGTAACCCAGTCACCGTCGATGTCGACCACGATGCCGGTGATGATGGCGCCCGGCTGCATGTCGAGGGATTTCAGGCTTTCTTCAAAAAGTTCTGCAAAGCTTTCGCTCATGTTGATTCCTGTTGATCAAGGGCGGGGATTCGCCCAAACCACACTCCAGACAATGTGGGTTCGTTCATGTAAAAAGAGGCCTGCGGGACTAGGACTGGTCTCCCGCATGCCTCCTTGCGAACCTGTCGGTTTAAGGCAACCGTGGCTCTGGTGAACCCCAGAGGGTTCTTTTACCCGGCGAGGTCGCGCGCGGCGACCTCGCTCAGAATTCGTTCCAGCACCTGCTCGATGGAAAGTTCGGTGGAATCCAGCACCAGCGCATCGGTTGCCGGCTTGAGCGGTGCCACCGCGCGCTGGGTATCACGCTCGTCGCGCGCCCGTATCTCATCAAGAAGACTCGCGAGATTAACATCATCGCCCTTACCCTTCAACTGCAGGTAGCGGCGACGGGCACGCTCCTCGGCGCTGGCGGTGAGGAAAACCTTGAGTGGCGCGTCGCTGAACACCACGGTACCCATATCCCGCCCATCGGCCACCAGACCCGGCATTTCCCGGAAAGCGCGCTGACGTTGCAGCAGCGCTTCGCGCACGGCCGGCAGGGAAGCGACCATGGAAGCCCCCGCCCCCACCTGCTCGTTGCGGATGGCGTCGGTCACCTCTTCGCCTTCGAGGACGATGCGCTTGTCGGTGAACTGCACGTCCAGGTGCGCCGCCAGTTGCTTGAGCGCCTCTTCGTTGGTCAGGTCGATGCCGTGGTTGCCGGCGGCGAAGGCCAGCAGGCGATAGAGCGCGCCGGAGTCCAGCAGATTCCAGCCCAGTTGCTTGGCCAGCAGGGCGCAGACCGTGCCCTTGCCAGATCCGCTCGGCCCGTCGACGGTGATTACCGGAGCGTTCATGACTTGCCCTCTACTGCCACATTGATGCCGACCTCGGCCGCCAGGGCGAGGAAGTTGGGGAAGGACGTGGCGACGTTGGCGCAATCGTGAATGCGGATCGGCGCACTGGCGCGCAGCGAGGCAACGCTGAAGGACATGGCGATACGGTGGTCGCCATGGGCCCAGACTTCGCCACCGCCAATGGCGCCGCCTTCGATGACGATGCCGTCCGGGGTTGGCTCGGCCTTGACGCCCAGGGCGACCAGGCCGTCGGCCATCACCTGGATGCGATCGGACTCCTTGACCCGCAGCTCTTCGGCGCCGCGCAGCACGGTACGGCCTTCGGCACAGGCGGCGGCAACGAACAGCACCGGGAACTCATCGATGGCCAGCGGCACCAAGTCCTCGGGAATGTCGATGCCCTTGAGCTTGGCGGCGCGCACACGGATGTCGGCCACCGGCTCACCGCCCACTTCGCGCTGATTTTCCAGGCTGATATCGCCACCCATCAGCTTGAGAATGTCGATCACACCGGTACGGGTCGGGTTGATGCCAACGTGCTCCAGCACCAGTTCGGAGCCTTCGGCAATACTGGCGGCAACCATAAAGAAGGCGGCGGAGGAGATATCGGCCGGCACTTCGATGCGCGTGGCGGTCAGCTTGTGGCCGGACTCGACGCTGGCCGTGCTGCCCTCGACGCTGACCGGGTAGCCGAAGCCACGCAGCATGCGCTCGGTGTGGTCACGGGTCGGCGCCGGCTCGGTCACCGAGGTGCGGCCAGCGGCATACAGCCCCGCCAGCAGCAGGCAGGATTTGACCTGAGCGCTGGCCATGGGCATTTCATAGGCCATGCCGGTCAGGCGCTGACCACCCTTGATGTTCAGCGGCGGGCGGCCTTCGGCGCCGGTCTCGATCACCGCGCCCATTTCCCGCAGCGGCTTGGCCACGCGGTTCATCGGGCGCTTGGACAGCGAGGCGTCGCCGGTCAGGGTGGTGTCGAACGGTTGCGCGGCCAGCAGGCCGGAGAGCAGACGCATGGACGTGCCGGAGTTGCCCATGTACAGCGGGCCGGCCGGGGCTTTCAGACCATGCAGACCGACGCCATGGATGGTCACACGGCCATGATGCGGGCCTTCGATGACCACGCCCATGTCACGAAACGCCTGCAGGGTAGCCAGGGCATCTTCGCCCTCGAGGAAGCCTTCGACCTCGGTGGTGCCCTCTGCCAGCGAACCCAGCATGATCGAGCGGTGCGAGATGGATTTGTCACCCGGTACGCGGATACGTCCAGCCAGCGAGCTACCAGGTTTTGCCAGGAAAATCAGATCGGTCGAATGCATAGCGTCCACATAGGCCCTGCGGGCCAGAATTTTGCTGAAATGTTCGCGGGCCACGCGAGCGCGGGTGAACACGCCCAGGAGTTGATGCCCGTCCCCGGCGTCGACCGCGTCGCGCAGGGCGTCGAGGTCGTCGCGAAAAGTGTCCAGGGTGCGCAGCACGGCCTCGCGGTTGGCGAGGAAGATATCGTGCCACATCACCGGGTCACTGCCGGCGATCCGCGTGAAGTCGCGAAAGCCGCCAGCGGCATAACGGAAGATTTCCAGATTCTCGCTGCGCTTGGCCAGCGAGTCGACCAGGGTGAAGGCCAGCAGGTGCGGCAGATGGCTGGTAGCCGCGAGTACCTGGTCGTGATGCTCCACGTCCATCTGCTCGACATCCGCGCCCAGCGCTTGCCACAGGCTCTGTACCAGCTCCAGCGCCGCATCGTCGCTGTGCTCGCTGGGGGTGAGGATGACCTTGTGCCGGCGGAACAGCTCGCCGTTGGAGGCCTCCACCCCGCTCTGTTCGGAGCCCGCAATGGGGTGCCCCGGCACGAAGCGCACCGCCCGCCCGAAGAAGGCCGTGCGCGCGGCGCGCACCACGTTGCCCTTGGCGCTACCGACATCGGTGAGAATCGCCTGGCCCAGCTCCAACTTGGCCAATTCGGCCAGCACCTTCTCCATGGCCAGGATCGGCACCGCAAGCTGGATCACCTCGGCGCCCTGACAGGCCTGAGCCAAATCGCTCTCGCAGCGATCGACCACACCCAACTCGACGGCCAGATGACGCGACTGCGGATCCAGATCGACACCCACCACCTCCCGACACAACCCGCGCTCACGTAGCCCCTTGGCGAACGAACCGCCGATCAGACCCAGACCGATCACCACCAGGCGGCCGATCTTAGGGGGGCTCGGTTGCACTGCCGTTACAGTCTCGGTCACGCCGACAGCACCTTGCCCAGGGCATCGAGGAAGCGCGCATTCTCCCGTGGCAAGCCAATCGACACGCGCAAGAAGCTCGGCATGCGATAACCCGCCATTGGTCGCACGATCACCCCTTCGCGCAGCAGCGCGAGATTGATCGAGGCGGCATCGCGGCCGAAGTCGACGGCGATGAAATTGCCCTTCGAGGGAATCCAGCCAAGGCCCAACGCGCGCAGGCCCTCTTCCAGTTGCCGCATGCCGGCATCGTTGAGACGACGACTCTCGGCCAGATAGTCGCTATCGGCCAGCGCGGCGCAGGCGGCCGCCAGGGCCAGGCTGTTGACGTTGAACGGCTGACGTACGCGGTTGAGCACGTCGGCGATGGCCGGTGAGCTGATGGCGTAACCGACGCGCAGCGCCGCCAGGCCATAGGCTTTGGAGAAGGTGCGCGAAACCAGCAGGTTGGGATAGCGCGCCAGGTAATCCAGGCCATCGGGCAGTTCATCGCCTTCGGCGTACTCGATATAGGCCTCGTCCAGCACCACCAGCACTGTCTCCGGCACCTTGGCCAGGAAGGCCTCCAAGGCCTGCGGACCGAACCAGGTACCGGTCGGGTTGTTGGGGTTGGCGATGAACACCACGCGAGTCTTGTCGTCGATGGCAGCCAGCATGGCGCCCAGATCGTGGCCGTAGTCCCTGGCCGGCACGATCTTGCCCTGGGCACCAACGGCCTGGGTGGCGATGGGATACACCGCGAAGGCGTAGTCGCTGAACACGGCATTGAGGCCAGGCGCCAGATAGGCCCGGGCAACCAGTTCGAGGATATCGTTGGAGCCATTGCCCAGCGTCACCTGCGCGGCATCGACGCCATAGCGGGTCGCCAGCGCGGTTTTCAGATTGAAACCGTTGCCGTCCGGATAACGGGTCAGCTCGTCCAGCTCGGCACGGATCGCCGCCAGCACCTTGTCACTGGGGCCGAGCGGGTTCTCGTTGCTGGCCAGTTTGACGATACCGGCCGGATCGAGATCCAGCTCGCGCGCCAACTCATCGACCGGCTTGCCGGGCACGTAAGGGGACAGTTTTTGCACGCCCGGCTGAGCCAAGGCAAGGAAATCACAGGGCATAGCTACAAGCCTCAAGCTACAAGCTTCAAGAAAAAGCGACTCACGGCAGCACCTCCGGCATCAGGCGACAAACTGCTTCCCTCTTGCAGCTTGCGGCTTGACGCTTGCGGCTCAAAGTACCGCCTTCGGATAGGAGCCCAGCACCTTCAGCGCCACAGCGTCTTGGGCAAGCTTCTCCAGCACGTCCTTGATCAACGGATCGCGATGGTGACCGACGAAGTCGATGAAGAACACGTAGGTCCACTTGCCGCTGCGCGACGGCCGAGTCTCGATGCGGGTCAGGTCGATACCGTTGTTGTGGAACGGTACCAGCAGCTCGTGCAGCGCGCCGGGCTTGTTGCGCATGGAGACGATGATCGAGGTCTTGTCGTCGCCGGTCGGCGGCACTTCCTGATTGCCGATGATGAGAAAGCGCGTGGAGTTGTCCGGACGATCTTCGATCTTCTCCGCCAGCTTGCTCAGGCCATACAGGTTGGCCGCCATGTCGCCGGCGATGGCCGCGCTGTTCCACTCGCTCTTGACCCGCTTGGCCGCGTCGGCGTTGCTGGACACCGCCACGCGCTCGACGTTCGGGTAATGCGCGTCCAGCCACTTGCGGCACTGCGCCAGGGACTGGGCATGGGAATAGATGCGAGTGATCTTGTCGGTCTTGGTGGTTTCGCCCACCAGCAAGTGATGGTGGATGCGCAGTTCGACTTCGCCGCAGATCACCAGGTCGTGTTCGAGGAAGCTGTCGAGTGTGTGGTTGATGGCACCCTCGGTGGAGTTCTCCACCGGCACCACACCGAAGTTCACCGCGCCGGCGGCCACTTCGCGGAACACTTCGTCGATGGCCGCCATCGGCACGCTGATCACGGCGTGACCGAAATGCTTCATCGCCGCGGCCTGGCTGAAGGTGCCTTCCGGGCCGAGGTAGGCCACCTTGAGCGGATTCTCCAGGGCCAGACAGGAGGACATGATCTCGCGGAACAGCCGCGCCATTTCCTCGTTACCCAGCGGCCCCTGGTTACGCTCCATCACGCGCTTGAGCACCTGGGCTTCGCGCTCGGGACGATAGAACACCGGGGACTCGCCTTCCTTGAGTTCCTTCATCTTCACCCGCGCGACTTCTTCGGCGCAGCGGGCGCGATCACTGATCAGTTCGAGGATGCGCTCGTCGAGGTTGTCGATGCGCACGCGCAGCGCCTGCAGCTCCTGCTCGGACATATCAACCGTGCTCCTTCTCGAACTCGGCCATGTAGGCCACCAGCGCCTCGACGGCATCCAGGCCGACGGCGTTGTAGATGGAAGCGCGCATGCCGCCGACCGAACGGTGTCCCTTGAGGTTGAGCAGGCCGCGCTCATCGGCACCGGCGAGGAAGACCTTGTCCAGCTTCTCGTCGGCCAGGCGGAACGGTACGTTCATCCAGGAGCGGGCGTTGTGGGCGATGGGATTACTGTAGAAATCGCTGCTGTCGATGGCTTTGTACAGCAGCTCCTTCTTGGCGCGGTTGACGCGCTCCATGGCCTCGACGCCACCCTGCTCCTTGAGCCACTGGAACACCAGGCCGGACAGGTACCAGGAATAGGTGGCCGGGGTGTTGTACATCGAGCCGTTGTCGGCCGAAACCTTGTAGTCGAGCATGGTCGGACAGGCGCTGCGGGCACGGCCGAGCAGGTCTTCTCGGACGATCACCACCACCAGGCCGCTGGGGCCGATGTTCTTCTGCGCACCGGCGTAGATCAGGCCGAACTGCGACACGTCGATGGGGCGCGAGAGGATGTCCGAGGACATGTCCACCACCAGCGGGGTATCGCCGGTCTGCGGTACCCAGTCGAACTGCAGGCCGCCGATGGTTTCGTTACTGCAGTAATGCACGTAGGCGGCATCTTTCGACAGTTGCCAGTCGTTCTGTCCGGGAATGGCGAAGTAGTCGTGCGCCTTGGCACTGGCGGCCACATTGATGGCGCCATAGCGACGCGCCTCTTCGATGGCCTTCTTCGACCAGATGCCGGTGTCGACGTAATCCGCCACGCCGTCTTCCGGCAGCAGGTTGAGCGGGATTTCGGCGAACTGCTGGCTGGCACCGCCCTGCAGGAACAACACCTTGTAGTCGTTGGGCACGGCGAGCAGGTCGCGCAGATCCTGCTCGGCCTGGCTGGCGATGGCCACGTACTCGTCGCTGCGATGACTCATCTCCATCACCGACAGGCCCTTGCCCTGCCAGTCGAGCATCTCGGCCTGGGCGCGTTGCAGTACAGCGGTCGGCAGCGCGGCCGGGCCGGCGCAGAAGTTAAAAGCTCGCTTGCTCACGTCTGTCTCTCTCAGATTCACAGAACGCCACCACCAGGCAGTGGCATGTCCAAACTGTCTGCCGCACCCGTGGGAGGCGCTTTAGCGGCGACAGTCGCGGCTAAAGCCCCTCCCACGGAGCTCGACCCTACTCCTCGCCGGCTTCCTCGGCGTCGGTGATCGGCGTCTCGGCACCCTCATTGGCAACCTCGACACTCTCTTCACCCTCGACCAGTTCGTCCTCTTCTACCGGCGTCGGCTCCTGCACGCGCTCCAGGCCCACCAGGGTCTCGTCCTTGGCCAGCTTGATCAGGGTCACGCCCTGGGTGTTACGGCCGGAACTGGACACCTCGTCGACACGGGTACGCACCAGGGTGCCCTGGTCGGAAATCAGCATGATTTCCTCGCCGTCCTGCACCTGGATGGCACCGACCAGCTTGCCATTACGCTCGCTGGTGACCATGGCGATCACACCCTGGCCGCCGCGACCGCGACGGGGGAACTTGCCCAGACTGGTACGCTTGCCGAAACCGCGCTCGGAGGCGGTCAGAATCTGTGCGCCGGACTCGGGAATCAGCATGGAGATCAGACGCTGATCCTTGCCCAGACGCATGCCACGCACGCCGCGGGCGGTACGACCCATGGTGCGCACCTTGCTCTCGGCGAAACGCAGCACCTTGCCGGCATCGGAGAACAGCATGACTTCCTTGGCGCCGTCGGTGATGGCAGCGGCGATCAGGGTGTCGCCCTCTTCCAGCTTCAGGGCGATCAGGCCGGCGCTGCGCGGACGGCTGAACTGCACCAGCGGGGTCTTTTTCACGGTACCGAAGGCAGTGGCCATGAAGATGTAGGCACCGGTCGGCTCGGCCACCAGCTCGGGAGTTTCGCCCTCGACCTCCTCGACCTCTTCAGCCTCGACCACCTCGGTGGCCTCACCTTCGATCACCAGGCCTTCGTCGTCCAGATCCTCGTCGGCACCCGCACTCTGCTGCAGGGCTTCAAGATCGATCTGCAGCATGGCAGTGATACGCTCGCCCTCGTCCAGCGGCAGCAGGTTGACCAGCGGGCGACCACGGGCGGTACGCGAGGCCTCGGGAATCTCGAAGGTACGCAGCCAGTACACCTTGCCCTTGCTGGAGAACAGCAGCAGGGTCGCGTGACTGTTGGCCACCAGCAGGTGTTCGACGTAGTCCTCGTCCTTCACCCCGGTGGCGGACTTGCCACGGCCACCGCGACGCTGCGCCTCATAGGCGGCCAGCGGCTGGCTCTTGGCATAGCCACCGTGGGAGATGGTGACGACGCGCTCTTCCTCGGTGATCAGATCGGCGATGGTCAGATCCTGACGCGAAGCGATGATCTCGGTACGGCGGGCATCGCCGAACTCGGCCTTGACCTTCTCCAGCTCCTCGCGAATGACTTCCATCAGCCGCTCGGGGCTGGTGAGAATGCGGATCAGCTCGCCGATCAGGTTGAGGATTTCCTGATACTCGGCCAGCAGCTTCTCGTGCTCCAGGCCGGTCAGGCGGTGCAGGCGCAGCTCGAGGATAGCCTGGGCCTGCTCCGGCGACAGGTAGTACTTGCCGTCACGCAGACCGTATTGTTCATCCAGCCCTTCCGGGCGGCAGGAATCAGCACCGGCGCGCTCGACCATGGCTTCCACCGCACTGGACTCCCAGGCGGTGGCGATCAAGCGTTCCTTGGCCTCGGCCGGGGTCGGCGAGCTCTTGATCAGCTCGATCACCGGGTCGATGTTGGACAGCGCGACGGCCTGGCCTTCGAGGATATGGCCACGCTCGCGCGCCTTGCGCAGTTCGTAGACGGTACGCCGGGTCACCACTTCGCGGCGGTGACGGACGAACACCTCGAGCATGTCCTTGAGGTTCATGGTCTTCGGCTGACCGTCGACCAGCGCCACCACGTTGATGCCGAACACGCTCTGCATCTGGGTCTGGGCGTACAGGTTGTTCAGCACCACGTCCGGCACTTCGCCGCGACGCAGTTCGATCACCACGCGCATGCCGTCCTTGTCGGACTCGTCACGCAGCTCGGTGATGCCTTCGATCTTCTTCTCTTTGACCAGCTCGGCGATCTTCTCGATCAGACGCGCCTTGTTGAGCTGGTACGGCAGCTCGGTCACCACCAGTTGCTGGCGACCGCCTACCTTGTCGATGTCCTCCACCTCGACCCGGGCGCGCACGTAGATGCGCCCACGGCCGGTGCGGTAGGCCTCGATGATGCCGGCGCGGCCGTTGATGATGCCGGCGGTGGGGAAATCCGGGCCGGGGATGTACTGCATCAGCTCATCGACGGTCAGCTCGGCGTTGTCCATCAGCGCCAGGCAGCCATCGATCACTTCGGAGAGGTTGTGCGGCGGGATGTTGGTGGCCATGCCCACGGCGATACCACTGGAGCCGTTGACCAGCAGGTTCGGTACCTTGGTCGGCATCACCGCCGGAATCTGCTCAGTGCCGTCGTAGTTGGGCACCCAATCGACGGTTTCCTTGTCCAGGTCGGCCAGCAGCTCATGAGCCAGCTTGGTCATGCGCACTTCGGTGTATCGCATGGCCGCGGCGTTGTCGCCGTCCACCGAACCGAAGTTGCCCTGGCCATCGACCAGCAGGTAGCGCAGAGAGAAATCCTGGGCCATGCGCACGATGGTGTCGTACACCGCGGTATCGCCGTGCGGGTGGTATTTACCGATCACGTCACCGACCACACGGGCGGATTTCTTGTAGGGCTTGTTCCAATCGTTGCCTAACTCGCTCATGGCATAGAGCACACGGCGGTGGACCGGCTTCAAGCCGTCGCGCGCATCCGGCAGCGCACGCCCGACGATTACGCTCATGGCGTAGTCGAGATAGGACTGTTTCAGCTCGTCTTCGATATTGACCGGGAGAATTTCTTTGGCCAGTTCGCCCATGAGAAGCCTGGTTCCTTTTTCTGGTGAAACTCCGCGTCATTCTTCCTGAACGCTACGAAGTTCGTCGGCATGGCGCCTGGCCATGACGACTCGCGATAAATCAACGGGTTATGCCGCGCTAAAGAGGCGCCGGGATCACTGCCGGCAGGCCCCATGAAAACTGCCGGAGCTTACCACAAAGCCCGCCCTGCACCTACCCCGCCACTGGCTGTGGCGGATGGCTCAGTGCAGGCGCTTGCGGCACATCAATTGCGCCAGTTTCTCGCTGTCCGGGCGCTCGACCACGCCCTTCTCGGTGACGATGTAGTCCACCAGATCCGCTGGCGTCACATCGAACACCGGGTTGCTCACCGCCACATCGGCGGCGATCGGCCGCCCGCCCAGCAGGCGCAGCTCATCGCCACTGCGCTCTTCGAGGGGGATGTCTTCGCCGCTTTCTAGCGCCATGTCGATGGTGGAGCTGGGCGCCACCACCATGAAGCGCACGCCGTGGTGCATGGCATTGACCGCAAGCTGATAGGTGCCGATCTTGTTGGCCACGTCGCCGTTGGCGGTGATGCGATCGGCGCCGACTATCACCCAGGACACGCCCTTGACCTTCATCAGGTGCGCGGCAGCGGCATCCACATTCAGGCTCACCGGCACGCCATCGCCGGCCAGCTCCCAGGCCGTCAGCCGCGCGCCCTGCAGCCAGGGCCGGGTTTCATCGACATAGACCCGTTCCACCAGCCCCTCCAGATGGGCCGCGCGAATCACCCCGAGCGCCGTGCCGAAGCCCCCTGTAGCCAGAGCGCCGGCATTGCAGTGGGTCATCAAGACCTGCTCGCTGCCCTGATGCTTGCGGATCAGCTCCATGCCCAGTTGCGCCATGGTCAGGTTGGCTTCGCGATCACTGGCGTGAATGCCCACCGCCTCGGCCTCGAGCTGCTCCAGTACACCCTGGTCGCCTTTCAGACGCTGCAGCCGCTCACGCATGCGCTGCAGCGCCCAGAACAGATTCACCGCCGTCGGGCGCGAAGCCGCCAGCCGCTGGAAGTCAGCCTCCAGCGCCTGACGCCAATCGCCACCCGCCGCCAGACAGGCCTGCGCACCGAGCACCACGCCATAGGCGGCGGCGATACCAATGGCCGGCGCACCACGCACCACCATGTCGCGGATGGCCTGTGCCACCTCGGCAGCCGAATCGAAACGCAACCAGACCTGCTCCTGCGGCAGCAGGCGCTGATCGAGCAAATGGAGCGCACCACCATGCCAATCGATTGCCTGAACCTTCTCTGCCGCCAGCAATTGCTCGCGCATCTGTTACCTCACCCTTGGCAATCGAAAACAGCTAAGTATACGCCGCCTGGCCAGCGCTCAGACAGCAAGCATCTGCATGCAGACGCTTCAAGCGCCTGATGTTCCTCTATAAACTGGCGCCCACCCCTGCCCTCGATCCAAACGGATAGCCTGATGCCCTCAGCTCCACTCGATCTGCTGCTTCTCCCCACCTGGCTGGTTCCGGTGGAGCCGGCTGGCGTCGTGCTGCGCGATCATGCCCTGGGCATCCGCGATGGCCAGATCGCCCTGCTCGCCCCACGCGAGGAAGCCCTGCGCCAGGGCGCTCGGGAAGTACGCGAGCTGCCACACTGCCTGCTCGCCCCCGGCCTGATCAACGCCCACGGCCACGCGGCCATGAGCCTGCTGCGCGGCATTGCCGACGACCTGCCGTTGATGACCTGGCTGCACGAGCACATCTGGCCGGCCGAAGGCCAATGGGTCGACGAGGACTTCGTTCGTGACGGCACCGAGCTGGCCATTGCCGAGCAGATCAAAGTCGGCATCACCTGTTTCTCCGACATGTACTTCTACCCGCAGGTGGCCTGCCAATGCGTGCACGATGCCGGCGTGCGTGCGCAGATCAGCGTTCCGGTGCTGGACTTTCCCGTGCCCGGCGCGCTCAACGCGGCAGAAGCGCTGCGCAAGGGCCTGCAACTGTTCGATGACCTCAAGCAACACCCACGCCTCCGCATCGCCTTCGGCCCACACGCCCCTTATACGGTCAGCGACGACAAGCTCGAGGAAATACGCGTGCTGGCCGACGAACTGGATGCTGGCATCCAGATGCACGTGCACGAAACCGCCCAGGAAGTGGCCGAAGCCATCGCCAAGCAGGGCGAACGGCCGCTGGCACGCCTGGCGCGCCTGGGCCTGCTCGGGCCACGTTTCCAGGCCGTGCACATGACCCAGATCGACGACGAGGATCTGGCGCTGCTGGTGGAGCATAACTGCAGCGTGATCCACTGCCCGGAATCCAACCTCAAGCTGGCCAGCGGCTTCTGCCCGGTCGAGCGCCTGTGGCAGGCGGGCGTCAATGTCGCCATCGGCACCGACGGCGCAGCGAGCAACAACGACCTCGACCTGCTCGGCGAAACCCGCACCGCAGCCCTGCTGGCCAAGGCGGTGGCCGGCTCGGCCACCGCCCTCAACGCCCACAGCGCCCTGCGCATGGCCACGCTCAATGGCGCCCGCGCCCTCGGCCTGGAGGCACAGGTCGGCTCACTGGAAGTGGGCAAGCTGGCCGACGTGGTAGCCTTCGACCTTTCCGGACTGGCCCAGCAACCAATCTACGACCCGGTGTCGCAACTGATCTATGCCAGTGGCCGCGACTGCGTGAGGCACCTGTGGGTCGGCGGCAAACAGCTCCTAGAAGACGGCCGCCTGACGCGCATGGACGAGGCCGAGCTGATCGCCAGGGCCAGGGCCTGGGGAAGCCGGATCAGCGGTGCCAGCCGGCAAGCACATGACACCGACCCTGCGACAAACTGACATACATTGAACGAATTCGCGCCGCTCCATGCACACGCCTAAACTGGCAACATAGCGGCGATACGCTTTCCATGCTTTGAAAAAAGAGATGCTTATGAGCAACGTCGACCGCGCCGAAATCGCCAAATTCGAGGCCCTGGCTCACCGCTGGTGGGACAGGGAAAGCGAGTTCAAACCCCTGCACGACATCAACCCCTTGCGCGTCAACTGGATCGACGAGCGCGTCGGCCTGGCCGGCAAGCGTGTGCTGGACGTCGGCTGCGGTGGCGGCATCCTCAGCGAAGCCATGGCTCAGCGCGGCGCCAGCGTCACCGGCATCGACATGGGCGAAGCGCCGCTGTCGGTGGCCCAGTTGCACCAGTTGGAGTCCGGCGTCGAAGTCGAGTACCGGCAGATCACCGCCGAAGCCCTGGCCGAAGAAATGCCCGGCCAGTTCGACGTGGTCACCTGCCTGGAAATGCTCGAGCACGTGCCCGATCCGTCTTCGGTGATCCGCGCCTGCCACAAGCTGGTCAAACCCGGCGGCCAGGTGTTCTTCTCCACCATCAACCGCAACCCCAAGTCCTACCTGTTCGCAGTGATCGGCGCCGAGTACATCCTGCGCTTGCTGCCACGCGGCACCCACGACTTCAAGAAATTCATCCGCCCCTCCGAGCTCGGCGCCTGGAGCCGTGCCGCCGGGCTGGAGGTCAAGGACATCATCGGCCTGACCTACAACCCGCTGACCAAGCATTACAAACTGGCCGCCGACGTCGACGTCAACTACATGATCCAGACGCTGCGCGAGGAGTGAGACGCATGCGTTTGCAAGCGGTTCTTTTCGATATGGACGGCACGCTGCTCGATTCAGCACCGGACTTCATCGCCATCACCCAGGCCATGCGTGTGGCCCGTGGCCTGCCGCCGCTGCCGGACAAGGCCATTCGCGACCAGGTTTCCGGCGGTGCCCGCGCCATGGTCGCCTGCGCCTTCGACGAAGCGCCGGACTCGCCCGCCTTCGAGGCCCTGCGCCTGGAATTCCTCGAACGCTACCAAGAACACTGCGCGGTGCTGACCCGCCCGTTCGACGGCATCGAAGCCCTGCTCGCCGACATCGAACACGCGCGCCTGCCATGGGGCGTGGCCACCAACAAACCGGTGCGCTACGCCGAGCCGATCATGCAGCGCCTGGGCCTGGCCGAGCGCTCGGCGGTGCTGGTCTGCCCGGATCACGTCGAGCAGAGCAAGCCGGCGCCGGACATGCTCCTGCTGGCCTGCCAGAAAATGGGCGTGAAACCCGAGGAAACCCTGTTCATCGGCGACGATGCCCGCGATATCGACTCAGGCCGCGCGGCCGGTTGCCGCACGGTGGCAGTCACCTACGGCTATATCCACCCTGAAGACAACCCCCGCAACTGGGGCGCCGACGTGGTGGTCGACCACCCCTCGGAGCTACGCGCCGTGCTCGACCGCGCCCTCTGTGGCTGCTAGCACAGCAGCGGCAGGCGGCCACCATTTCGTTTTCTGTTTTTTCTTGAAGCTTGCAGCTTGAGGCTTGCAGCTCTGCGAAGGAGATTTGTCCATGTACGACTACAGCGCCCGCCCCGACCTGCTCAAGGATCGGGTGATCCTGATCACCGGCGCCGGCCGCGGCATCGGTGCTGCGGCCGCGAAAAGCTTCGCGGCCCATGGCGCCACCGTGCTACTGCTGGGCAAGACCGAAGCCAACCTGAGCCAGGTCTATGACGAGATCGAAGCCGCCGGCCATCCGCAGCCGGTGGTGATCCCCTTCAACCTGGAAACCGCCCTGCCGCATCAATACGACGAACTGGCGGTGATGATCGAGAACGAATTCGGTCGCCTCGACGGCCTGCTGCACAACGCCTCCATCCTCGGCCCGCGCACGCCGCTGGAACAGCTTTCCGGCGACAACTTCATGCGGGTGATGCACGTCAACGTCAACGCCATGTTCATGCTCAGCAGCACCCTGCTGCCGCTGCTCAAGCTGTCGCAGGACGCCTCGGTGATCTTCACCTCCAGCAGCGTCGGTCGTAAGGGACGCGCCTACTGGGGTGCCTACGCGGTGTCCAAGTTCGCCACCGAAGGCCTGATGCAAGTGATGGCCGACGAGCTGGACGGCATCGCCAACGTACGCGCCAACAGCGTCAACCCCGGCGCCACGCGCACCTCCATGCGCGCCCAGGCCTACCCGGCGGAGAACCCGGCAAGCCGCCCCGAGCCGGAAGCGATCATGCCGCTCTATCTCTATCTGATGGGCCCGGACAGCCAGGGCGTCAATGGTCAGGCGCTGGATGCGCAATAGCTGCCAGCCCGGCCCAAGGCGGCGACAGCTTTCCGGCGCAAGCGGCATCAATTTGCCATCAACCTTTCTGCAAAGCCGGCAAATACTTGCCGGCAGGCCTCTTTAAAATCAAGCAAGCAACTGATTAATAAGGACTTTTAGATCACCACGAAACACCTGGCACGGAATTCGCTCTAACCTCTTCGTCGTCGCACTCTTGCGCCAGAGGTTCAGTCGTATGGCCCCCCCCCGCCGCCCCAACACCATTGATTTCGATGCAGCCAAACTGCAGCGTCTGGGCTTTTCCGGCAATCGCAACCTGCCGCTCAAACCCACCACGCTGGCCGAGCTGCGCCAGCAACTGAACCTGCAGCTACAAACCAGCCTGGAGATCGAGCGCATCCTCGAGCTGTTCTACCGTGAGGTGCAATCGCTGGTGCCAATCGACGCGATGGGGTTCCAGCATTCGTCGCACGATCTGCGCCTGGAGCTGGGCGAGCGTGCTCCGCATTCGGCGGGCTACCGCCTCAGCCATGACGGTGAGTACCTGGGCGAGCTGACCTTTCGCCGCCGTCAGCGCTTCGACGATGACGAACTGGCCCAGCTCGAGTCTTTGCTGGCCTGCCTGCTGTTCCCGCTGCGCAACGCCCTGCTCTACCGCACCGCCCTGCTCAGCGCCCTGCGCGACCCACTGACCAATACAGGCAACCGCATCGCCATGGATCAGGTGCTGCAACGCGAAGTCGACATGGCCAGGCGTAACCTGCATCCGCTGTCGCTACTGATGCTGGACATCGACCACTTCAAGATGATCAACGACACTCACGGTCACGCTCAGGGTGACGAGGTGCTCAAGGCCGTCGCGCAGACGCTCAAGCAGCAACTGCGCAATGTCGACATGGTGTTCCGCTATGGCGGTGAGGAGTTCCTCATCATCCTCTCCAACACTGGCCGCGAGGCAGCCGCTCAGGTCGGCGAACGCCTGCGCTTCGCCGTGCTGGAACTGCAATGCCTGAATGCCGGCCAACCCATCGAAGTGTCCATCAGCCTCGGTTGCGCCAGCCTGCTGCCGGGTGAGTCCAGCGAGAGCCTGCTGCGCCGCGCTGACAACGCGCTCTATATCGCCAAGCGCGAAGGGCGTAACCGCTTGAGTATGGCGGGATAAGAGCAGCCGCAAGCTACAAGCTACAAGCTACAAGCGATGACCCACTTGCAGCTTGTAGCTGCTCTATCGCTTACGCCCGAAGCCTGGACGCTGGCCATCACCACCCGACGGGCGCTTGCCCGGCGACGAAGGGCGCGGTTTGCGCGCGGGGCGATCGGCCAACTCCACCGCTGGGCGCGGCTGACGCTTCTTCACATCGCCCGGGCGCTCGGCCACAGGAGTGCCACGTTCACGACGCTCGCCACCCTCCTGACGCGGGCCGCGAGACCCCCGCTGTTCGCCATCACGCTGACGCGCCGGCCGGCTCGCACGCTCGCCCTCGCCAGCCTCGTCCTTGGCAGGACGCAGCACGCGCTTGCCGCGCACTTCGGCCGGCTTGGCCGACTTGCGCTGCAGGCGGTCGAGCTTGTCGCGCACCTTTTCCTTCATCACCGGCAGCGCTTGCGGCGTCAGCCCCACTTCGGCGCTGAGGATGTCCACTTCGCGCTGATCCATCTCGCGCCAGCGGCCCATGGTGATGTCGGAGGTAAGGAACACCGGACCGAAACGCACACGCTTCAGCCGGCTTACCACCAGGCCCTGGGATTCCCAGAGACGACGCACCTCGCGGTTGCGCCCTTCCATCACCACGCAGTGATACCAGTGGTTGAGGCCATCACCGCCCGGCGCTTCCTTGATGTCGGTGAACTTGGCCGGGCCGTCCTCGAGCATCACGCCCTTTTTCAGGTTTTCCAGCATTTCCTCGGTGACTTCGCCGCGCACGCGCACGGCGTACTCGCGATCCATCTGGTAGGAGGGGTGCATCAGGCGGTTGGCCAGTTCACCGTCGGTGGTGAACAGCAGCAGGCCCGTGGTGTTGATGTCGAGACGGCCAATATTGATCCAGCGCCCCTCACGCGGGCGCGGCAGACGCTCGAAAACCGTGGGACGGCCTTCCGGGTCGTCACGGGTGCAGATCTCGCCGTCGGGCTTGTTGTAGATCAGCACGCGGCGCACCGAGGTGGCAACTTCTTCGCGCTTGAGCAAGCGGCCATCGAGGACGATGGCATCGCTGATCTCGACGCGCTGCCCCAGCCCGGCCACGGCGCCATTGACCTTGACGCGGCCCTCGCTAATCCAGGTCTCGATCTCGCGGCGCGAGCCCAGGCCCATGCGCGCCAGCACCTTCTGCAGTTTTTCCCCAGCCGGACGCTGGGTTTCGAGTTCGTTCATCTAAGGCACCTCCCGGTGTAATGATGGATGATCAAAAGGGCGAGAATCATACGCCCTGCAGAGAACTTAGGGTAGACGAATATGGGCTGCCGGCAGCAACCCGACCAGCGGCGCCAAGCCGGCGGCAGGGCTGCGATGCCCCTGCCGACCAGCCCTGCCAGATCTCAGAACGTCTCGCCTCTGGCCGCCTTATCCAGCAGCAGCGCCGGCGGCAGGAAGCGCTCGCCATACTGCTCGGCCAGGTACTGCGCGCGAGCCACGAAGTCCTTGACCCCGTACTGGTTGATGAACTGCAGCGCACCTCCGGTCCAGGCGGCGAAACCAATGCCGAAGATCGAGCCGACGTTGGCATCGGCCACCGATTTCAGTACGCCCTCTTCCATGCAGCGCACCGTTTCAATGGCCTGGATGAACAGAATGCGGTCGCGCACATCCTCCTGAGCGATCTGCGCATCGGCCTTCTCGAAACGCGCCTTGAGCTCGGGCCACAGGTGTTTCTTGCCGCTGGCCGGATACTCATAGAAACCGGCCCCAGCCGCCTTGCCCGGACGCTTGTACTCACTCACCATCAGGTCGATGACGGCGAAGGCCGGGTGCTCAGGGATGGATTTGCCCTCGGCGGCCAGATCCGCGAGGGTTTGCTGACGGATATGGCTCATCAGGCTCATCGACACCTCGTCGCTGATCGCAAGCGGCCCGACCGGCATGCCGGCCTTGCGCGCCTCGTTCTCGATCAGCGCCGCACTGACACCCTCGCCGAGCATGGCCAGGCCTTCGTTGGTGAAGGTGGCGAATACCCGCGAGGTGAAGAAGCCGCGACTGTCGTTGACCACGATGGGCGTCTTCTTGATCTGCATGACGTAGTCGAAGCCCCGTGCCAGCGTCTCGTCGCTGGTCTGCTCGCCACGGATGATCTCCACCAGGGGCATCTTGTCCACCGGGCTGAAGAAATGCAGGCCAAGGAATTTCTCCGGTTTGGCCACGGCAGTCGCCAGGCCAGTAATCGGCAACGTCGAGGTGTTGGAAGCGATCACGGCATCGCTCAGCGCAGCGGCTTCGGCGGCAGCGGTGACCTTGCCCTTGAGCGCGCGATCCTCGAACACCGCTTCGATGATCAGGTCGCAGCCGGCGAAATCAGCCTCGTTGTCGGTGGCCTTGATCAGCGCGAGGAAGGCTTCGCGCTGCTCGGCGCTCATATGGCCCTTGCTGACCTTCTTGTCCAGCAGCTTGGCCGAGTAGCCCTTGCCCTTCTCCGCCGCTTCGAGGGATACATCCTTGAGCACCACCTCGATACCGGCAGCCGCGGACACGTAGGCGATGCCTGCCCCCATCATGCCGGCACCAAGCACGCCGACCTTCTTCGTCTGGGTTTTCGCATAGCCCTGAGGGCGCGAGCCGCCAGCGTTGATCTCGTTGAGCTGAAACCAGAAGGTGCCGATCATGTTCTTCGCCACCTGGCCGCAGGTCAGCTCGGTGAAGTAACGCGCCTCGATGATCTGTGCGGTGTCGAAGTCCACCTGCGCGCCCTCGACGGCGGCGCACATGATCTTTTCCGGCGCCGGGAAGCAGCCCTTGGTCTTGTCGCGCAGCACGCTCGGCGCGATGGCCAGCATCTGCGCCACGTTCGGCGAACTCGGCGTGCCGCCGGGGATCTTGTAGCCCTGCACATCCCACGGCTGCTTGGCCGCCGGGTTGGCGGCGATCCAGGCACGCGCTTTGGCCAGCATCTCCTCACGGTCGCCGGCCAGATCGTGGATCAGGCCGGCCTTGAGCGCAGCGTCCGGGCGTACCTTCTTACCCTCGGCCAGGTACGGCAGGGCCTTTTCCAGGCCAAGCAGGCGCACCATGCGCACCACTCCGCCCCCCCCTGGCAGCAGGCCGAGGGTGACTTCCGGCAAGCCGAGCTGGACGTGGCTCTCGTTCAGGGCAATGCGGTGGTGGCAGGCCAGAGCGATTTCCCAGCCGCCACCCAGCGCCGCACCGTTGATGGCGGCGACCATCGGCTTGCCGAGGGTTTCCAGGCGGCGTAGCTGGCCCTTGACCTTGAGGATCATCGCGTAGAAACCCTGGGCCTCGGCCTGGGTGACCTTGATCAGTTCATTGAGGTCGCCGCCGGCGAAGAAGGTCTTCTTCGCCGAGGTGATGATCACCCCGGCAAGCGAATCCTTCTCGGCTTCCAGACGGTCGACGATCTGGCCCATGGCCTCGCGATACGCCGCGTTCATGGTATTGGCGCTCTGGCCGGGCATGTCCATGGTCAGGACGACGATATTGTCCTGGCCTTTTTCGTAACGGATGGCGTCAGTCATTTTTGTATTCTCTTCCCAAAGCTGTGGGAGCTGCGTAGGGCGGGTGCAACCCGCCAGCACACGAATGGCGGGTTTCACCCTACCGATCAGATTCGTTCGATGATGGTGGCGATGCCCATGCCGCCGCCCACGCAGAGGGTGGCAAGGCCGTAGCGCAACTGGCGCTTCTCCAGTTCATCGAGCAGTGTGCCGAGGATTGCGCAGCCGGTGGCGCCCAGCGGGTGGCCCATGGCGATGGAACCGCCGTTGACGTTGACCTTGTCCTCGCTCACGCCCATGTCCTTCATGAACTTCATGACAACGGAGGCAAAAGCCTCGTTGACCTCGAACAGGTCGATGTCGTCGATGGAGAGTCCCGCCTTGGCCAGCGCCTTGCGCGTGGCCGGCGCCGGGCCGGTGAGCATGATGGTCGGGTCGGTGCTGGTCACCGCCGTGGCGACGATGCGCGCGCGCGGCTTCAGGCCCAGTTCCTTGCCCTTGGCCGCCGAGCCGATCAGCATCAACGCCGCGCCGTCGACGATGCCGGAGCTGTTGCCCGGCGTATGCACGTGCTCGATGCGCTCGACATGGCTGTAGACGCGCAGTGCAGTGGAGTCGAAGCCCATCTGCCCCATCATCTCGAAGCTCGGCTTGAGCTTGCCGAGGCCTTCCAGAGTCGAATCGCCACGGATGAATTCGTCATGGTCGAGCAGCACGATGCCGTTCTGGTCGATCACCGGCACCAGCGACCTGGCGAACGAGCCATCGGCGCTGGCGCGCGCCGCCTTCTGCTGCGAGCGCAGGGCGAAGGCATCGACATCGGCGCGGCTGAAACCCTCCAGGGTGGCGATCAGGTCGGCACCGATACCCTGCGGTACGAAATTGGTGTGGATGTTGGTTTCCGGGTCCATCACCCAGGCGCCGCCGTCCGAGCCCATGGGCACGCGCGACATGGACTCCACGCCACCGACCACCACCAGGTCCTCGAAGCCGGAGCGTACCTTCATCGCGCCCATGTTCACCGCCTCAAGCCCCGAGGCGCAGAAGCGGTTGAGCTGCACGCCGGCGACGCTGACGTCCCAGTCCGCGACCATGGCTGCGGTCTTGGCGATGTCGGCACCCTGATCACCCACGGGCGTCACGCAGCCCAACACGATGTCGTCGACCTGGCTGGTATCCAGATCGTTGCGCGTTTGCAGGGCATTGAGCAGGCCGGCAATTAGCTGAACCGGCTTGACGCTGTACAGCGCGCCGTCCTTCTTGCCCTTGCCACGCGGTGTGCGCACCGCATCGAAAATATATGCTTCGGTCATGGCGTCCTCGGATATGGTGTGGCGCTAGCAGGCCTGTTCTTGTCGAGCACCTCTACCATAGCGCCGCCACCTGCTGGCTCAATGACCTAAGCGCTCAGGGGCATTGACTACAAAGCTCAGACGAACGGTCATCCTGCCCCCGGAAGCTTCGTCTGATCGAGCAAGCCGTCTAGCGCAAGGTTCCTGTGCCAACGGTCAGGAACTGGCATAACGCGAAGGTACGATGACTGCGCTGCTTGCAACCAAGTTGTCTAAAAAACTGCCGGTACCCGGCCTAGAGTTGTTCGTGCACGCAGTCGTCAAGGTGCATGGGATCGTCGCCGGGTCATGCCGGGGCGAGTGACAGGATCAGGCCCAGAAGTCGCAGCAGCCAAGCGGTCGCGCAGCGGTGCCGAACACCAGCCAATAACAACAAAGGCACCGGCCATGTTCAAACAACCGAAACTCCGCCAGGCGGGCATCATTCTCTTCGCCACCACCGTCATCCTGATCATTCCCAACCTGACCCGGCTGGTCAGTTGAGGCGCAGCCCCTAGCAGGCCGTTGAGAAACGTAGGCGACGACTGCATGGATGCAGGAGGTAGAGCGACGCAGGAAGCCAAAGCCGAGGTAGTTTTTCAACAGCCTGCTAGACCCGGGCTTTCTGTCAGGCGATGCTGTACGCCTCTGCACAGGAGTTCGACATGCGCCCGTTACTGCTGCTTCTCACCTTGAGTGGTCTGGCCCAGGCCGGGGAGATCGACCAGGACGCAGCCCTGGCTGCATTGCGCCAGCCCGCTGCCGTGCTGATCGATGTACGCACCGAGCAGGAATTCGCCGACGGCGCCCTGCCCGGCGCCATTCGCATCGGCCATGAGCAGATCGCCTCGCACATCGCCGAGCTGGCCCCCGACAAGGATCGGTCGTTGGTGCTGTATTGCCGCAGCGGACGGCGCTCGTCACTGGCCCAGGAGAAACTGCAGGCACAGGGCTACAGCCAGGTGATCAACGCCGGCGCCTACGACGACCTGGCCCCGCTGCTCGAGTCGGCCCGATGAAAGCCCTGCTCGCCAGCCTGCTGCTCCTGGCCTGCAGCGTACAGAGTGCCGAACTGCAAGTGATCCAGGGCGATGCCAGGCGTACCTGGAGCAGCGCCGAGCTGCTGAATCACCCGCAGGCGCGCGATATCGAAATCCCCGACGATGCGGCCTACAAGCGCAGCATGTACTATCGCGCCGTGCCGATAAGCGTTCTGCTCGATCGCATCGCCCCTGGTGATCACCTGCAAGCGGTGGCGCTCGATGGTTTCGCCGCCGAATTGCCCGCCGCCACCCTACTGGCCACACAGGGGGCTCGCGCCTGGCTGGCCGTGGAGGACGAGCGACAGCCCTGGCCGGCGCTGGCCAAGGGCAAACCCAGCGCCGGGCCTTTCTACCTGGTCTGGAGCAATCCGGCGGCCAGTCAGATCGGCCCCGAACAATGGCCCTATCAGGTCGCGACGATCCGCCAGTTGGCCCCGGTCACCCAGCGCTTCCCCGCCCTGCTGCCAGCGGCGGATGCCAACGCTGACGTACAGGCCGGTTTCGCCGTCTACCAGAAGAACTGCATGGCCTGCCATCGCCTCAATGGCGCCGGCGATGCCGAGTTCGGCCCGGACTTGAACCTGCCGCACAACCCCACCGAATACTTCACGGGCGACTTCCTGCGCCAGTACATCCGCGACCCGCAGAGCCTGCGGCGTTGGCCACAGGGGCGTATGCCGGGTTTCAGCGAAACGGTATTGCCGAGCGCCGAACTAGAGCGCCTGATCGCCTATCTGCGGCACATGGCACAGCGCAAGGGCAGCACGAATCTGTAGTAGGGTGCGCCGTGCGCACCGATGTTTCGGTCGGAGGTGCGCACAGCGCACCCTACTCCCTCCCAACGCCTATCGACACTTCACTGCTGTCGTACCTGCAACAACGGCGCCACCTGCACCTGGGCGTGCATCTGCTCGCAACCGCCACCACGGCGCATGCCACGTACCGGGCAGGCGTCAAGGTAGTCCAGGCCTACCGCCAGCTTGAGATGGCGCTCCGGGCGTGCCAGGCAGTTGGTCACGTCGAAGCTGTACCAGGCGTCGCCCACCCAGGCCTCGGCCCAGGCGTGGCTGGCCAGGTGCTCGGCGTCGTCGGTGTACAGATAACCCGACACGTAGCGCGCCGGCACGCCGAGGCTGCGCGCGCAGGCGAGGAAGGCATGGGTGTGATCCTGGCAGACGCCACGGCGGCCCGCGAAAGCCTCAGCGGCGCTGGTGTCCACTGCGGTGATGCCCGGCTGGTAGGCGATATGGGCGTTGAGCGCGTGCATCAGGTCGATCAGCCCATTGCGATCGGTGCGTGACTTGCTCTGCTGAGCGGCGAATTCGCGGATGGCATCGTCGGCCTGGGTCAAACGAGTGAAGCGTAGGAAGGGCAAGGCCGACTGGCTCTCGTGCTCGGCTTCGCAGCTTTCGTCGATGTCCACCTGACCGCGAGCGCCGATGACGATGGACTCGTGCGGCTCGTCCAGGGTCAGTACGTGCAGGATATTGCCGTAGGGGTCGAGCTGGGCGTGCACCGGGCGCGGCAGGTCGAGCTGCCAACTGAGCACCTGCTGGCGTTCGCTGTCATGCGGAGTCAGGCGTAGGTACTGGATGCTCGCGCGCACCTGATCATCGTAATGGTAGGTGGTGTCATGGCTGATCGAGAGTCTCATGCGACCTCCAGATAGGACGTATGGATGGTGTTGCCTAGCTGGCGCACCAGCAGGATGAAGTCGGTCAGCCAGGCATGCAGGCCTTCGTCGAGCACTTCATCGATGCTGGTGTAGCGCAGGCGGGCATCCAGTTCGGCGGCCAGGCGTTGTGCCGGGCGACCGTTCTCTCCGGGTAGACCGGAAAGCATCAGGTTGAGTTCTTCCATGCAGGCACGCAGCGAGCGCGGCACGTCCGGGCGCAGCAAGAGCAGTTCGGCCACCTTGCGCGTACGCGGCGAGCCGCGGTAGCTCTCAGCGAAGGCCTCGAACGAGGACAGTGCCCGCAGCAAGGCACTCCATTGGTAATAGCTGCGGGCGGTGCGCTCTTCCAGTTCGTCGATTTCCTCGCCAAGCATTTCATAGCGGGCATCGAGCAGACGCAGGGTGTTGTCGGCGCGCTCGATGAAGGTGCCCAGGCGGATGAAGCGATAGGCCTCGCCACGCATGATGGTGCCGAAGGTGGCGCCACGGAACAGGTGCGAACGTTCCTTGACCCATTCGCAGAAACGGCTGATGCCATAGCGCCCCAGGCCTTGTTCGGCGATGCCGCGCATCTCCAGCCAGGTGGCGTTGATGTTCTCCCACATGTCGGCGGTAATCCGCCCGCGCACCGCATGGGCATTGCTGCGTGCGGCCTGCAGGCAGCAGTAGATGCTGCCGGGGTTGCTCGCATCGAGGGCGAAGAAGTGCAGCATGCGTTCGCCGTGCAGCGGGCCGTGGCGCTCCAGGTAGTCGTCCAGGGTGCCGGTGATCAGCAGCGGCATGGCCAGTTCATCGAGGCCGTCGCCACGGCCGTCCTGCGGCATCAGCGACAGCGAATAGCTGACGTCGAGCATGCGCGCCAGGTTCTCGGCACGCTCCAGGTAACGCGACATCCAGTACAGATCGGAGGCAGTTCTCGAAAGCATGGGTCAGTCCTCCACCACCCAAGTGTCCTTGGTACCGCCGCCCTGCGACGAGTTGACCACCAGCGAGCCTTCGCGCAGTGCCACGCGAGTCAGGCCGCCGGGCACCAGGCGGGTTTCGCGGCCGGTCAGGACGAACGGACGCAGGTCGATGTGGCGCGGAGCGATACCGCGTTCGACGAAGGTCGGACAGGTCGACAGGCACAGCGTCGGCTGGGCGATGTAGGCCTCCGGCTTGGCAATCAGCCGCGCGCGGAAGTTCTCGATCTCGGCCTTGCTCGCCGCCGGGCCGACCAGCATGCCGTAGCCGCCGGAACCTTGGGTTTCCTTGACCACCAGCTCCGGCAGATGAGCCAGCACGTGGGACAGCTCTTCCGGCTTGCGGCACTGCCAGGTGGGCACGTTCTTGAGAATCGGCTCCTCGTCGAGGTAGAAGCGGATCATGTCGCCAACGAAGGGGTAGACCGACTTGTCGTCGGCCACGCCGGTGCCGATGGCATTGGCCAGCACCACATTGCGCGAGCGGTAGGCCGACAGCAAACCGGCGACGCCGAGCATGGACTCGGGGTTGAAGGCCAGTGGGTCGAGGAAGGCGTCGTCGAGGCGGCGGTAGATCACGTCCACCTGACGGGCGCCGGCAGTGGTACGCATGTAAACCTTGTCGTCACGCACGAACAGGTCGGCGCCCTCCACCAGCTCTACGCCCATTTCGCGGGCGAGGAAGGCATGCTCGAAGTAGGCGCTGTTGAAACGCCCCGGCGTCAGCACCACCACCGTGGGATTGTCCAGCGGGCTGGAGCTCTTCAGCGCATCGAGCAGCAGGTTCGGGTAGTGATCCACCGGCGCCACGCGCTGCGCGGCGAATAGCTCAGGGAACAGGCGCATCATCATCTTGCGGTCTTCGAGCATGTAGCTGACGCCGCTGGGGGTGCGCAGGTTGTCTTCCAGCACGTAGTAGCTGCCGTCGCCGTCACGCACCAGGTCGACCCCGGCGATATGCGCGTAGATGTCACGGTGCAGGTCGAGGCCCTGCATGGCCATCTGGTAGCCCTCGTTGGCCAGCACCTGCTCGGCCGGGATGATCCCCGCCTTGATGATGCGCTGGTCGTGGTAGAGGTCGGCGAGGAACAGGTTGAGCGCCTGTACACGCTGAATGCAGCCGCGTTCGACGATGCGCCATTCGCTGGCGGGGATCGCACGCGGGATGATGTCGAAGGGAATCAGGCGCTCGGTGCCCTGGTCATCGCCATAAAGGGTGAAAGTGATACCGGCGCGATGAAACAGAAGGTCGGCTTCTCGGCGGCGCTGGGCCAGCAGATCGTCCGGCGTCTCAGCCAGCCAGCGGGAAAATTCGCGGTAATGCGGGCGGACAGCGCCGCTCGCGTCGTACATCTCGTCATAAAAGGTGCGGGCCATGCCGTACTCCTTGTCACCCGGACTTGCAGGTACCTTTGCAAGCCCCGAGCCAGAGCAGTTAATCCTTTAATTTCAAGTACATACCAGCAGCATCCGAACAAAACGCACCACAAAGGTGCGCCGCCATGTTTCCGTCATGAAGCGCCGCCCCATTGCGTGGCAGGCACGATGGCCATCACCCGGACATGCAACCGAAGAAGGCCAAAAACCTTTGTCAGCCGCCCTGCGCCGGGCCGGACACGCAGAGGTCACATTGCGTGACCCATCGGTCAAGCGCAACCGCTTTTGCAACACGCCGAGCACGAAAAGGTATCCGAATGAAAGTGCATAGCCGGGGTGCATAGCAGCGCTTGCTGATGGCATGGCACGAGCGGCCAGCGTCTGCGACGGTTATGAAACAGCCTAGGCTCTGTTGCCCTATCGCGCACGCCGCGACGAAGCGGCAACAGCCCCTAGCGTATCTGTGACCGAACAGCATCCGAAGCGAGGAACTCCACGATGCTTCTGGTCGCCGTGTCGAGGTGCTGTTCATGGCTGAAGCCGGACGCCTTGAGGGGTTTCAGATCATGATCGGCCGCCTGTAACCAGTGCAGCTCGATGGTCGGTGACAGATCGTAAGTGGCGACGGCCTCGCGACTGCCCAGCGCATCGCGTTCACCCTGCACGATCAGTGTCGGTGTGCGCAGCTCGGCCAGGTGCGCGACTCGCGGCTTTTCCGGTTTGCCGGCAGCATAGAAGGGATAGCCGAGGCAGACCAGCGCTGCCGCCCCCAGCTCATCGGCCAGCAGGCTGGCCATGCGCCCGCCCATGGACTTGCCGCCGATGGCCACCGGCCCTGCGACCCGTTGGCGCACCTGGGCATATACCTCGCGCCATTGCTGGAGCAGTTGCGCCTGCGGATTGGGTGGACGCTTACGCCCATCCATACGTCGTTGCGCCATATAGGCGAACTCGAAGCGCACCACCTGCACGCCGCGCGCGGCAAGGCCTCGAGCCATGCTCTGCATGAACGGGCTGTCCATGGGAGCGCCGGCGCCGTGGGCGAGGATCAGGGTAATCCCGTCGCCCTGCGGCGCTTCGTCCCACTGCCAGGGCAGCCCCGACTCACATTGACCGGCGTCAATAAACCCAGATGGCCCTTTGCTCATGCTTACCTCGCGTCGATATCCGTGGTGTTCGTGGCCTGCTCATGCCTAGGGGTGCCACGGGTATCGGCCGCTCTGCCATAACCGTGGATGGAAGCCCAGACATGAACACAACAACCCGTTCCGCCTACAACTACAGGGTGGTTCGCCAGTTCGCCATTATGACGGTGGTTTGGGGCATCGTCGGCATGGGACTCGGCGTATTCATCGCTGCCCAGCTGGCCTGGCCCGAACTGAACTTCAACCTACCCTGGACCAGCTTCGGCCGGCTCCGCCCGCTGCATACCAATGCGGTGATCTTCGCCTTCGGTGGCTGCGCTCTGTTCGCCACCAGCTACTACGCGGTGCAACGCACCAGTCAGACCACGCTGTTCGCGCCGAAACTGGCGGCCTTCACCTTCTGGGGCTGGCAACTGGTGATCCTGCTCGCAGCCATCAGCCTGCCACTGGGCTGGACCAGTTCCAAGGAATACGCCGAGCTGGAATGGCCCATCGACATCCTCATCACCATCGTCTGGGTGTCCTACGCCATCGTCTTCTTCGGTACGGTAATGCAGCGCAAGGTCAGCCACATCTATGTGGGCAACTGGTTCTTCGGTGGTTTCATCCTCACCGTGGCCATTCTCCATCTGGTCAACAACATGGAGATTCCGGTCACCCTGACCAAGTCCTACTCGCTGTATGCCGGCGCCACCGATGCGATGATCCAGTGGTGGTACGGGCACAACGCCGTGGGCTTCTTCCTCACCGCCGGTTTCCTGGGGATGATGTATTACTTCGTGCCCAAGCAGGCCGGTCGCCCGGTCTACTCCTACCGCCTGTCCATCGTCCACTTCTGGGCGCTGATCGCGGTGTACATCTGGGCCGGCCCGCACCACCTGCACTACACCGCGCTGCCTGACTGGGCCCAGTCCCTGGGCATGGTGATGTCGCTGATCCTTCTGGCCCCCTCCTGGGGCGGCATGATCAACGGCATGATGACCCTCTCCGGTGCCTGGCACAAACTGCGCACCGACCCGATCCTGCGCTTCCTCGTGGTCTCCCTGGCCTTCTACGGCATGAGCACCTTCGAGGGCCCGATGATGGCCATCAAGACCGTCAACGCCCTGTCCCACTACACCGACTGGACCATCGGCCACGTACACGCCGGCGCCCTCGGCTGGGTCGCCATGGTGTCCATCGGCTCGCTGTATCACCTGATTCCCAAGGTGTTCGGCCGTGAGCAGATGCACAGCATCGGTCTGATCAACGCCCACTTCTGGCTGGCCACCATCGGCACCGTGCTGTACATCGCCTCGATGTGGGTCAACGGCATCACCCAGGGCCTGATGTGGCGTGCGGTCAACGAGGACGGCACCCTCACCTACTCCTTCGTCGAGGCGCTGGAAGCCAGTCACCCCGGCTTCGTGGTGCGGGTGATCGGCGGCGCCATCTTCTTCAGCGGCATGCTGCTGATGGCCTGGAACGTCTGGCTGACCGTGCGTAGCGCCAAATCCGTGGAGATGGAAGCAGCCGCGCAGTTCTCGGTAGAAGGAGCCCACTGATGAAACACGAGATTCTCGAGAAGAACATCGGCCTGATGGCCCTGGTGATGATCCTGGCGGTCAGCATCGGTGGCCTGACCCAGATCGTCCCGCTGTTCTTCCAGGACGTCACCAACGAGCCGGTCGATGGCCTCAAGCCCTACACCGCCCTGCAACTGGAAGGCCGTGACATCTACATCCGTGAAGGCTGCGTCGGCTGCCACTCGCAGATGATCCGCCCGTTCCGCGCCGAGACCGAGCGCTACGGCCACTACTCGGTCGCCGGCGAAAGCGTCTGGGATCACCCCTTCCTGTGGGGCTCCAAGCGTACCGGCCCGGATCTGGCACGGGTCGGCGGCCGCTACTCGGACGAGTGGCACCGCGCCCACCTGTACAACCCACGCAACGTCGTGCCCGAGTCGAAGATGCCCGCCTACCCCTGGCTGGTGGAAGGCACCCTCGACGGCCAGGACACCGCCAAGAAGATGAGTGCCCTGCGCACCCTCGGCGTGCCCTACAGCGACGCCGACATTGCCGGTGCCAGCGACGCGGTCAAGGGCAAGACCGAGATGGAGGCGCTGGTCGCCTACCTGCAGGTGCTCGGCACCGCCGTGAAGAACAAGAGGTAAGCGCCATGTTCGAGTTCATCGATGTGGGTACGTTGCGCGGTCTGGGTACCGCACTGGTACTGATCGCCTTCACCGCAGTCACCTTCTGGGCCTATAGCGGCGAACGCCGCGACGAGTTCAACGCAGCGGCCAACCTGCCGTTCGCCGACGACAAGCCCGATGTCTGGAGTAATGAAGCATGACAGCCTTCTGGAGCATCTACGTCACCCTGCTCACCGTCGGCACGATGGTCGCGCTGTTCTGGCTGATCTTCGCTACCCGCAAGAGCGAAGTGCACAAGAACCCGACCGAGCAGACCATGGGCCATGCCTTCGATGGCATCGAGGAGTATGACAACCCGCTGCCCAAGTGGTGGTTCATGCTGTTCCTCGGCACCCTGGTGTTCGGCGCAGCCTACCTGCTGCTCTACCCGGGTCTGGGCAACTTCAAGGGCCTGCTGCCCGGCTACGAAGACGGCTGGACTCAGGTCAATCAGTGGCAGCGCGAGATGGATCGTGCCGATGAGCTGTACGGCCCGATCTTCGCCAAGTACGCCGCCATGCCCATCGCCGAAGTGGCCAAGGACGAGCAGGCGCAGAAGATGGGCGGTCGTCTGTTCGCCTCCAACTGTGCGGTGTGCCATGGTTCCGATGCCAAGGGCAGCTACGGTTTCCCCAACCTGACCGACGATAGCTGGCGCTGGGGCGGCGAGCCGGAAACCATCAAGACCACCATCCTCAAGGGGCGTCACGGCATGATGCCGCCGCAGGGTGCGGTGATCGGCGAGGACGGCGTACGCAACGCAGCCGCCTACGTGCTGACCAAACTGGGTGGCCGTGAACTGCCGGAAGGCGAAGTGGCGGATGTCGCCGCAGGCGAGAAGATTTTCTCCACTACATGCTTCGCCTGCCATGGCGCAGACGGCAAGGGCACACCTGCCCTGGGCGCACCGGATCTGACCCACCCGAGCGCATTCATCTACGGCAGCAGCTTCGCTCAACTGCAGCAGACCATTCGCTATGGTCGCAATGGCAACATGCCTGCTCAGGAAGATTTCCTCGGTAACGACAAGGCCCACCTGCTGGCCGCCTATGTCTACAAGCTGAGCCACGGTAAAGAGCAATAACCCCGCCTCTTGCCGGTGGTCGCAGCCGCGACCACCGGCCCCTCCCTTCATGCGACCCGATGTCGCACCATCCGACCAACAGCAACGCAGGCTCCTTCACCTGCGCTAAGCTCGTTGACAGTCGCCATCTGCATACAATTCCAAGGCGATCCATTCCTAGCGCCGCGCAAACTGCTTGCGCAACGAGGTGCAAGGCGCTTTTTCAGGCCTGACCAACAGGCCGATGAAAAGCCCTGAAACCCTGATCGTGTCGGTGGGTTGCGTTGCAATGGCTACCTGCTTTCTCCATACTTGCCGCCGATTTTTGCCCCATAAAAATCCATTAACCGTGGAACCCCTAGCATGAGCACAGCAATCAGTCAGACTGCTTATAACTATAAGGTGGTCCGCCAGTTCGCCATTATGACGGTGATCTGGGGGGTCATAGGGATGGGTCTAGGCGTGTTCATCGCCGCACAACTCGTGTGGCCGGAACTCAACCTAGGCCTGCCGTGGACCAGCTTCGGCCGTCTGCGTCCCTTGCATACCAATGCGGTGATCTTCGCCTTCGGCGGATGCGCACTGTTCGCGACTTCGTATTACGTGGTCCAGCGTACCTGCCAGACGCGTCTGGTTTCCGATGGTCTGGCTGCATTCACCTTCTGGGGCTGGCAAGCCGTGATCGTGCTCGCCGTGATCACCCTGCCCCTGGGCTACACCAGCTCCAAGGAATACGCCGAACTCGAGTGGCCGATCGACATCCTCCTGGGTGTGGTCTGGATCACCTACCTGCTGGTGTTCTTCGGCACCATCATGAAGCGCAAGACCAAGCACATCTATGTGGGCAACTGGTTCTTCGGCGCCTTCATCCTGGTCACCGCCATGCTGCACATCGTCAACAGCATGGAAATGCCGGTCAGTCTGACCAAGTCCTACTCCATGTACTCCGGCGCCACCGACGCGATGATCCAATGGTGGTACGGTCACAATGCCGTGGGCTTCTTCCTGACCACCGGCTTCCTGGGCATGATGTACTACTTCGTACCCAAGCAGGCCGAGCGTCCGATCTACTCCTACCGCCTGTCCATCGTCCACTTCTGGGCGCTGATCACCCTGTACATCTGGGCCGGCCCGCACCACCTGCACTACACCGCCCTGCCGGACTGGGCCCAGTCCCTCGGCATGGCCATGTCGGTGATCCTCCTGGCGCCGAGCTGGGGTGGCATGATCAACGGCATGATGAGCCTGTCCGGTGCCTGGCACAAACTGCGCACCGACCCGATCCTGCGCTTCCTCGTGGTCTCCCTGGCCTTCTACGGCATGAGCACCTTCGAGGGCCCGATGATGGCCATCAAGACCGTCAACGCCCTGTCCCACTACACCGACTGGACCATCGGCCACGTACACGCCGGTGCCCTCGGCTGGGTAGCGATGATCTCCATCGGCTCGCTGTACCACCTGATTCCGAAGGTGTTCGGCCGCGAGCAGATGCACAGCATCGGTCTGATCAACGCCCACTTCTGGCTGGCCACCATCGGCACCGTGCTGTACATCGCCTCGATGTGGGTCAACGGCATCACCCAGGGCCTGATGTGGCGCGCAGTCAACGAAGACGGCACCCTGACCTACTCCTTCGTCGAAGCGCTGGAAGCCAGCCATCCCGGCTTCGTGGTGCGCATGATCGGCGGCGCTTTCTTCGTCACCGGCATGCTGCTGATGGCTTACAACACCTACCGCACCGTGCGTGCCGCCAAGCCGGCTGAATACGATGCGGCTGCGCAGATTCCCGCCGGAGTAGCTCACTGATGAAACACGAAATCATCGAGAAGAATATCGGCCTGATGGCGCTGCTGATGGTGATTGCCGTCAGCATCGGCGGCCTGACCCAGATCGTTCCGCTGTTCTTCCAGGACGTCACCAACGAGCCGGTGGAAGGCCTCAAGCCCTATACCGCGCTGGAACTGGAAGGCCGTGACATCTACATCGCCAACGGCTGCGTCGGCTGCCACTCGCAGATGATCCGTCCGTTCCGTGCAGAAACCGAGCGCTACGGCCACTACTCCGTCGCCGGCGAAAGCGTCTGGGATCACCCCTTCCTGTGGGGCTCCAAGCGTACCGGCCCGGATCTGGCCCGCGTCGGCGGCCGCTACTCGGACGAGTGGCATCGCGCCCACCTTTATAACCCGCGCAACGTCGTGCCCGAGTCGAAGATGCCAGCCTACCCCTGGCTGGTGGAAAACAAGCTCGATGGCAAGGACACCGCGAAGAAGATGGAAGTCATGCGTGGCTTCGGCATCCCCTACACCGACGAGGACATCGCCGGTGCCCGTGATGCAGTGAAAGGCAAGACCGAAATGGACGCGCTGGTCGCGTACCTGCAGGTTCTCGGCACTTCCATCAAGAACAAACGGTAAGACGCCATGGATATCGGGACTATTCGCGGAATCGGCACGGCGGTGGTGTTCATCGCCTTCATCAGCGTGGTGCTCTGGGCCTACAGCAGCAAGCGCAAGTCCAGCTTCGACGAAGCCGCCAACCTGCCCTTCGCCGACGACCCCGAAACCAAGCCCGAGTCCAAGCGTGACCAAGACTCTTCCAGGAGCAATAACCAATGACCACGTTCTGGAGTTGGTACGTAACCATCCTCTCCCTGGGCACCATCTTCGCCCTGACCTGGCTGATCTTCGGCACCCGCAAGGGCCAGCGCCAGGAAGTGACCGACGAAACCGTCGGCCACAGCTTCGATGGCATCGAGGAGTATGACAACCCGCTGCCCAAGTGGTGGTTCATGCTGTTCGTCGCCACCATCGTCTTCGCTCTCGGCTACCTGGCCCTGTATCCGGGCCTGGGCAACTTCAAAGGCCTGCTGCCGGGGTACGACTACCTCGACAGCGAGAGCAAGACCCCCTTCGCAGAAGGTGTACAGATTGCTGATGGCTCCATGCGTCACTCCGGCTGGACCGGCGTGCACCAGTGGGAGAAGGAAATGGCGCGCGCCGATGCGCAATACGGCCCGCTGTTCGCCAAGTACGCCGCCATGCCGATCGAGGAAGTGGCCAAGGACGAGCAAGCCCTGAAAATGGGTGGTCGCCTGTTCGCCTCCAACTGCTCGGTCTGCCACGGCTCCGATGCCAAGGGCAGCTATGGTTTCCCCAACCTGACCGACAACGAATGGCGCTGGGGCGGCGAGCCGGAAACCATCAAGACCACCATCCTCAAAGGTCGTGAAGGCGCCATGCCCGCCCAAGGCCCGGCCATCGGCGAAGACGGTGTACGCAACGTCGCCGCCTACGTGCTGACCCAACTGGCTGGCCGTCAACTGCCGGAAGGCGTGGAAGCCGACATCGCTGCTGGCCAGAAGGTCTTCGCCGGCACCTGCTTCGCGTGCCACGGCGCCGACGGCAAGGGCACCCCCGCCATGGGCGCGCCGAACCTGACCAACCCGGCAGCGTTCATCTACGGCAGCAGCTATGCTCAGTTGCAACAGACCATCCGCTACGGTCGTCACGG
This sequence comes from Pseudomonas sp. GOM7, assembly GCF_026723825.1. Classification (NCBI taxonomy): domain Bacteria; kingdom Pseudomonadati; phylum Pseudomonadota; class Gammaproteobacteria; order Pseudomonadales; family Pseudomonadaceae; genus Pseudomonas; species Pseudomonas sp. GOM7. Next base: position 3,235,355 of record NZ_CP113519.1, read on the forward strand.
CAAGATGCCGGCCCAGGAAGAATTCCTCGGCAACGACAAGGTGCACCTGCTGGCTGCCTACGTTTACAGCCTGTCGCATCAGAGCGAAGAGCAGTAAGCGCAGCACGACTCTTTTGACAAGGGTCAATGAACGCCCGGGTCGCGACTGCTCGTCGCACCCGGGCGTTGTCTTTCAGGCGTACCATATGGGTACCGTGAAACGACCCTGACCGGCACGTATCGGCCTGGGCTGCCAACCAACCGCTGTGGTGCGCATCGATGAGCAATCAGATACCTGTCCAGGACATCACCCCCCCTGCCAAGAATGCCGGCGTCGATCTCTACGCCAGCCGCGAGAAGATCTACACCCGCGCCTTCACCGGGCTGTTCCGCAATCTGCGACTCGCAGGCGGCGCCCTGCTCTTCCTGCTGTTCTTCGGCACCGTCTGGCTCAACTGGGATGGTCGCCAGGCCGTGTGGTGGAACCTGCCGGAGCGCAAGTTCCATATCTTCGGCGCCACCTACTGGCCGCAGGACTTCATGCTGCTGTCCTGGCTGCTGATCATCTGCGCCTTCGGTCTGTTCTTCATCACCGTCTTCGCCGGCCGCGTCTGGTGCGGCTATACCTGCCCGCAGAGCGTGTTCACCTGGGTATTCATGTGGGCGGAGAAAGTCACCGAGGGTGACCGCAACCAGCGCATGAAGCTGGACAAGCAACCCATCAGCGGCAACAAGCTGGGACGCAAGCTCGCCAAGCATGGCATCTGGGTCGGCGTATCGCTGCTGACCGCCATTACCTTCGTCGGCTACTTCACGCCGATTCGCGACCTGGTGGTGGAGATCTTCACCGGCCAGGCCAGCGGCTGGGCCTATTTCTGGATCGGCTTCTTCACCCTCGCCACCTACGGCAATGCGGGCTACCTGCGCGAGCAGGTGTGCATCTACATGTGCCCCTATGCGCGCTTCCAGAGCGTGATGTTCGACCAGGACACCCTGATCGTCTCCTACGATCCGCGCCGCGGCGAGAAGCGTGGCCCGCGCAAGAAGGACGCGGACTACAAGGCCCAGGGCCTGGGTGACTGCATCGACTGCAAGATGTGCGTGCACGTCTGCCCCACTGGCATCGACATCCGCGACGGCCTGCAAATCGAGTGCATCGGCTGCGCGGCCTGCATCGATGCCTGCGACAGCATCATGGAGAAGATGAACTATCCCAAGGGACTGATCAGCTACACCACTGAACACAACCTGTCCGGCCACAAGACCCACCTGCTGCGGCCACGCCTGATCGGCTACGCTGTCGCGCTGGTGGCGATGATGGGCCTGTTCGCCTGGGCCGTGGCCAACCGCCCGCTGGTGGAGCTGGACGTGCTCAAGGATCGCGTGCTATTTCGCGAGAACGAGCGTGGCTACATCGAGAACGTCTACACCCTGAAGATCATGAACAAGGCGCAGCACGACATGACCTACGTGATCAGCGCCGACGGCCTCGACGGCCTGGTCTACGAAGGCAAGCGCGAGGTGCGCGCCCTGGCCGGCGAGGTGTACTCCTTCCCGGTGGAGCTCTCCATCGCGCCGGAGAAGCTGCCCTCGAGCGCCAACAACATCGTCTTCCACGTACAATCGGCGGACGACCCCAGTATCAAGAACGACGCTGACAGCCGCTTCATCGGCCCAAGCGTCCGCTGACAACGGAAAGAGCATGACCGAGCACGCACCATCGCCAGCCAAACCCTGGTACAAGCAGTTCTGGCCCTGGTTCATCATCGCCCTGCTGGGCTATTCGGTGGTGCAGGGCGTTGCCCTGCTCACCCTGGCCACCAAAAACCCACCGGGGTTGATTTCCGACGATTACTACGACGTCGGCAAAGGCATCAACCAGTCGCTGGAGCGCGAGAAACTGGCCGAGCGCCTGCAACTACATGGCGAGCTGATATTGGACAACACCACCGGTACCGCCCTGCTCAGCCTGCAAGGTAACAGCCGCCCACAGCAGATCGTGCTCAACCTGATCTCGCCGACCCAGCCGGAGCGCGATCGCCGTGTCATCCTGCAACCGACGGCGGACGGCCAGTACCGTGGGCAGATGGTCGATCAGGTCAGCGGTCGCCGCTTCGTCGAACTGCTCGGCCAGGAAGGCAGCCAGAACTGGCGGCTGTTCGAGGAAGAGACCATCAGCGATGGCCAGAGCATCATGATCGGTGACAACCCCTCCTACTGACCCTGCCGATGCCCACCCCCACTCCCTGCTATCACTGTGGCCTGCCGGTGCCTGCCGGCAGCCAGTTCCATGCCGACGTGCTCGGCCAGACCCGCGAAATGTGCTGCCCCGGCTGTCAGGCCGTGGCCGAAGCCATCGTCGCCGGCGGCCTGGAGCATTACTACAGCCATCGCAGCGAGAACGCGGCCAACCCGCAGGCACTGCCCGCCGCCCTGCCGGATGAACTGGCGCTGTATGACCGCAGCGATGTGCAGCAGCCCTTCGTCCAGCACCAGGGCGAACTGAGCGAAACCCAGTTGCTGATCGAAGGTATTAGCTGCGCCGCCTGCGGCTGGCTGATCGAGAAGCACCTGCGCGGCGTGCCAGGCGTGGCCGAAGCGCACCTGAACCTGTCCAACCATCGCCTGCAGGTGCGCTGGCAGGACAGCCAGATCGCCCTGAGCAAGCTGCTCGCCGAACTGCGCCGCATCGGTTACGCCGCCCACCCCTGGCGCGCTGACGAGGCGGCCGAACGCATGGCCGCGGAAAACCGCCGGCGCATGCGCGAGCTGGGCGTGGCCGGGTTGTTGTGGATGCAGGTGATGATGGCGACCATGGCCACCTGGCCGGAATTCAACATCGACCTGTCGCCGGAGCTGGACAAGATCCTGCGCTGGACCAGCCTGTTTCTCACCACGCCTATCGTCTTCTACTGCTGCGGCCAGTTCTTCCGTGGCGCCCTGCGCGACCTGCGTACGCGTCACCTGACCATGGACGTCTCGGTCTCGCTGGCCATCGGCGGTGCCTACGTGGCCGGCATCTGGTCGACCATCACCGGCCAGGGCGAACTGTATTTCGACGCCGTGGGCATGTTTGCGCTGTTCTTGCTCGCCGGGCGCTACCTGGAGCGCCGTGCACGAGAACGGACGGCAGCCGCTACGGCGCAGTTGGTCAAGCTGCTACCGGCCTCCTGCCTGCGCTTGAACGCCGACGGCCAGAGCCAGCGCATCCTGCTCAGCGAGCTGCGCGAAGGTGAGCAAGTGCTGGTGCAACCCGGCTCGCTGATTCCCGCTGACGGGCGCATCCTCGCAGGCCAATCCAGTGTCGACGAATCGCTGCTCACTGGCGAATACCTGCCGCAGGCACGCGGCATCGGCGACCCCGTCACCGCCGGCACGTTGAACGTCGAAGGCCCGCTGACGGTGAGCGTGCAGGCCCTGGGCGACGCCACCCGGCTGTCGGCCATCGTGCGCCTGCTGGAGCGCGCGCAGAGCGAGAAGCCGCGCCTGGCAGAAATCGCCGACCGGGTTTCGCAGTGGTTTTTGCTGTTCATCCTCGTTGCCGCTGCCGTGGTCGGTCTCGCCTGGTGGGAAATCGACTCCAGCCGCGCCTTCTGGGTGGTGCTCGCCCTGCTCGTGGCCACCTGCCCCTGCGCATTGGCCCTGGCCACGCCGACCGCGCTGACCACCGCCACCGGCAGCCTGCACAAGCTGGGCCTGCTGCTGACCCGTGGCCATGTGCTCGAAGGCCTCAACCATATCGACACGCTGGTGCTGGACAAAACCGGCACCCTGACCGAAGGCCGCCTCGCCCTCAGCGCCGTCCATCCGCTGCGCGAACTCGATCAGGACGCCTGCCTGGCCCTGGCCGCCGCCCTGGAAAACCGCTCCGAACACCCCATTGCCCGCGCCTTTGGCCAGGCGCCACGCGCAGCCGACAGCGTCGACAGCTATCCCGGCCAGGGCCTGCAGGGCCGCGTCGACGGCCGCCTGCTGCGCATCGGCGAAGCCGGCTTCGTCTGCGCCTTGAGTGGCCAGACCGTGCCAGCGATTGCCAGCCAATATGGCCAGTGGCTGCTGCTGGGGGATGAGCAGGGCCCACTGGCGTGGTTCGTGCTCGACGACCGCCTGCGCGAGGATGCGCCCGAGCTGATCGCCGCCGCCCGCGCCCGTGGCTGGCACATCCACCTGCTGTCCGGCGACAGCTCGCCGATGGTGGGTGAAGTGGCGCGTCAGCTCGGCATCGAGGATGCCCGTGGCGGCCTGACCCCGGATGCCAAGCTGGCTGTACTCAAACAGTTGCATGCCGAAGGCCGTCGCGTACTGATGCTCGGCGATGGCGTCAATGACGTGCCGGTGCTGGCTGCAGCCGATATCAGCGTGGCCATGGGTTCGGCGTCCGACCTGGCCAAGACCAGTGCCGATGCCGTACTGCTGTCCAATCGCCTGAGCAGCCTGGTGCAGGGCCTGAGCATGGCCAAACGCACACGGCGTATCATCATCGAAAACCTGTGTTGGGCGACCCTGTACAATGGCCTGGTGCTGCCGTTCGCGGCGCTCGGCTGGATCACCCCCATCTGGGCAGCGGTGGGCATGTCGTTCAGCTCGCTGCTGGTGGTACTCAATGCCCTGCGTCTGAGCCGCTAAGCTGCAGCAAGCGTAGCCCGAACATCGAGGAGCGAGCCCTGCTCGCGAAGAAGCATTTCGCGAACAAGGCTCGCTCCTACCCAGACGCCACCCCGGAGAGCGTATGTCCGCCCTGTACATCCTGATTCCCGTCGCCATCGCCCTGGTCGCGTTCGCCATCTGGCTGTTCTTCTGGGCGGTGGACAGCGGCCAGTACGACGACCTCGACAGCCCCGCCCACAGCATTCTCTTCGACGACGAGGATCCGCTGCACAAGGCCGGCGTCGAGCAGGCCGAGGATCACAACAAGCCGGGCAAACCTGATGCTTGAGCTGGCTCCCCTGCTGGTGTCGGCGCTGATCCTCGGCCTGCTCGGCGGCGGTCATTGCCTGGGCATGTGTGGCGGCCTGATGGGCGCACTGACCCTGGCGATCCCTGCCGAGCAACGCGGCAGGCGCCTGCGTCTGCTGCTGGCCTACAACCTCGGGCGCATCCTCAGCTATGCCACCGCCGGCCTGTTGCTGGGATTGGCGGGCTGGGCGCTGGCCGGCAGCAGCGCCGAGCTGGTCATGCGCAGCCTTGCCGCCCTGCTGCTGATTGCCATGGGTCTGTACCTGGCTGGCTGGTGGAGTGGCCTGACGCGCATCGAAGCGCTGGGCCGTGGCCTGTGGCGGTACATCCAGCCCCTGACTCGGCGCTTCATGCCGGTCACCAGCATCCCGAAGGCCGTGGTGTTGGGCGGACTATGGGGCTGGCTGCCCTGCGGCCTGGTCTACAGCACCCTGCTGTGGGCCTCAAGCCAGGGCAATGCAGTGGACAGCGCCCTGCTGATGCTGGCGTTCGGCCTCGGCACCTGGCCAGTCTTACTGGCCACCGGGCTGGCCGCCGAGCGCCTCACCGCGCTGCTGCGCAAACGGGGCGTGCGCATGGCGGGTGGCCTGCTGGTTATCCTGTTCGGCCTCTGGACCCTGCCCGGCCCGCACCAGCATTGGCTGATGGGGCACTAGAGCAGCTACAAGCCTCAAGAGGCAAGTAAAAGCAGAAGCACGAGCACGCGCGTAGCCCGGATGCAATCCGGGAAAACCTGCCACCACTCCCCGGATTGCATCCGGGCTACGTCGCCAGAGCAGCTACAAGCTGCAAGCCTCAAGCGTCAAGTAAAAACAGAAGCACGGGCTACGCTCTCGGTCGCCCCTGCCTTTCTCCCCGTTGATTCAGGTCAAGGCCCCCACACACCCGCATCCCTAGACTGGCCGCACAGCCTGTACAGGATTATTTCCCATGCTCGACGCCATCCAGTGGGATGCCGACCTGATCCGCCGCTACGATCTCGCCGGCCCGCGCTACACCTCCTATCCGACCGCCGTGCAGTTCCACGACGACATCGGCCCCTTCGACCTGCTGCATGCGCTGCGCGACAGCCGCAAGGCAGGCCGCCCACTGTCGCTCTACGTGCACATCCCGTTCTGTTCGCACATCTGCTATTACTGCGCCTGCAACAAGGTGATCACCAAGGATCGCGGTCGCGCCCTGCCCTATCTGGAGAAACTGGAACGGGAAATCGAGATCGTCAGCCGCTACATCGGCAAGGAACAGGTGATCGAGCAACTGCACTTCGGCGGCGGCACACCCACCTTCCTCAGTCACGACGAACTGCGCCGTCTGATGCAGCACCTGCGCCAGCATTTCAACCTGCTGGATGACGACTCCGGCGACTACAGCATCGAGATCGACCCCCGCGAAGCGGATTGGTCGACCATGGGCCTGCTGCGCGAGCTGGGTTTCAACCGCGTCAGCCTCGGCGTGCAGGATCTCGACCCCGAGGTGCAGCGCGCGGTCAACCGCCTGCAGACCCTGGAAGAAACCCGCGCCATAGTCGAGGCGGCACGCACCCTGCAGTTTCGCTCGTTGAACATCGACCTGATCTACGGCCTGCCCAAGCAAACCCCGGAGCGCTTCGCTCGCACCGTGGCCGAAGTGATCGCCCTGCAACCCGATCGCCTGTCAGTGTTCAACTATGCGCACCTGCCGGAACGCTTCATGCCACAGCGGCGCATCAACGCCGAGGAGCTGCCGCCGGCAGCCGACAAGCTGGCCATGCTGCAGGCCAGCATCGAGCAACTGACCAAGGCCGGCTACCGTTACATCGGCATGGATCACTTCGCCCTGCCCGACGACGAGCTGGCGGTGGCGCAGGAGGAAGGCACCCTGCAGCGCAACTTCCAGGGCTATACCACCCACGGTCATTGCGACCTGATCGGCCTGGGGGTCTCGGCCATCAGTCAGATAGGTGACCTGTACAGCCAGAACGACAGCGACATCGGCAACTACCAGCAGAGCCTCGGCAATGGCCAACTGGCCACGCGCCGTGGCTTGCACTGCAACGCCGACGACCGCGTGCGGCGTGCCGTGATTCAGCAACTGATCTGCCACTTCGAGCTGGATTTCCGTGGCATCGAACAGGCTTACGCCATCGATTTCCGCTACTACTTCTCGGCGCTCTGGCCGGATCTGCAGCGCCTGCACGATGACGGCCTGATCGAACTTGGCGAACACGGCATCCGGGTACTGGCCGCCGGCCGCCTGCTGGTGCGCTCGCTGTGCATGCTGTTCGACCGTTACCTGACCGACCAGGTGCGTCAGCGCTTCTCACGGGTGATCTGAATAGCACGGCCTGTGTTTTGCGGCTTACAGAGTGTAGGAACGGATTTATCTGCGAAAGGGTTGCCGCCGTAGCCGCCAGAATCGCCAATGAATCCGCTCCCACGGTCGCGGACGATATCTGGCCGGCATCAGCCAGCACACCGTTTTCAGCCCATGGCCAGGGATGAGGCGGTCTGCATCTGTTCCTTGCTCAAGCCCTGCTCACGCATCTGCCTGATCAGGTTGGCATTGGCCGAGGTCAGTGCGCTGTTGAGGCTGCTCAGCTCCGTCTGCAAGGCATCGGCCTTGGCCCGCTTGGTTTCCGCATCCAGGCTCTGGTCGGCCATCAGCGCCTTGAGTTCGGCCTGCTTGGCGGCGATCTCAGCCTTCAGCTTGCGGATCATCTTCAGCAACTCCTTGATGCTGTCCGGCAAGCCGCTCTCGTCGACATCCTTGTTGTTCGCCTCGCCCCTGCTGGCCGACAGGCTCTTGCCCAATTCCGACAGGCTGACCCGCAAGCCATCGCGCACCTCTTCAGGCGTCTGCTCGACTGCGATATTTTGTCGCTGAGAAGCTATGCTCAGGTTGCTCAGCGGGGTATTAGCGTCGATGCGCATCTTCGCACCTCCCTTGCTTTCGATTGCAACTGCTATCGGCCGCACCAGGACAAACTTGAACGTCAGTTCAGCTTTCTTTCGACTGGCCGCAAGCCTTGCCCTGCTGTACTCTTTAACGTCATTGCGTGTTTATCAGGAAGCGGAACGATGTCCGAGAACATCAAGCTGCGGGCACAGCACCAAGCCCATTGCAAGGATTGCAGCCTGGCCAGCCTGTGTCTGCCGATCTCGCTGAACATGGAAGACATGGACGCGCTCGACGAAATCGTCAAACGCGGTCGCCCACTGAAGAAAGGCGAGTTTCTGTTCCGTCAGGGCGATGCCTTCGGCTCGGTATTCGCGGTGCGCTCCGGTGCGTTGAAGACCTTCGGTCTGAGCGACTCGGGTGAGGAACAGATCACCGGCTTCCACCTGCCCAGCGAGCTGGTCGGCCTGTCCGGCGTCGATGGCGAGCGCTACCCGGTGTCGGCCCAGGCCCTGGAAACCACTTCGGTGTGCGAGATCCCCTTCGAGCGCCTGGATGACCTGGCTCTGCAACTGCCGCAACTGCGTCGTCAGCTCATGCGCATCATGAGCCGCGAGATCCGTGACGATCAGCAGATGATGTTGCTGCTGTCGAAGAAGACCGCCGACGAGCGCATCGCCACCTTCCTGGTCAACCTCTCTGCCCGCTTCCGCGCCCGTGGCTTCTCCGCCAACCAGTTCCGCCTGGCCATGTCGCGCAACGAAATCGGTAACTACCTGGGTCTTGCCGTGGAGACGGTGTCCCGCGTGTTCACCCGCTTCCAGCAGAACAACTTGCTCGAGGCCGAAGGCAAGGAAGTGCACATTCTCGACCCCATCGAGCTGTGCGCCCTGGCCGGTGGCAATATCGACATCTGAAACCACCGCAGTCCCTGACACCAGCGGTTTCCCTCCAGCACGACAGCGCCGCGCATGCGCGGCGTTTTCGTCCGCGCGATTCCAGCAGGACACCCCATGATCTTCGACGAATTCAGCATCAAGACCCTGATCCGCCCGGTGGTGGACTTCCCCAAGCCCGGCGTGGTGTTCCGTGACATCACCCCGCTGTTCCAGTCGCCCCGCGCGTTGCGCATGGTCGCTGACAGCTTCATTCAGCGCTACGTCGAAGCCGAGTTCAGCCATATCGGCGCCATGGATGCCCGTGGTTTCCTGATCGGCTCGATCATCGCCTACGAACTGAACAAGCCACTGGTGCTATTTCGCAAGCAGGGCAAGCTGCCAGCCGACGTGCTCAGCGAGGGGTATCAGACCGAATACGGCGAAGCCTTCCTGGAAGTGCACGCCGACAGCCTGTGCGAAGGCGACTCGGTGCTGATCTTCGATGATCTGATCGCCACGGGTGGCACCCTGATCGCCGCCGCCAATCTGGTAAGGCGCATGGGTGCAACCATCCATGAGGCAGCCGCGATCATCGATCTGCCGGAACTGGGCGGCTCGCAGAAGCTGCAGGACGCCGGCATCGCCACCTTCACCCTGACCGCCTTCGCCCTCGACGAGCAGTAATCCCCAGGTCATCGCCACCTCCAGCCGCTCCGATCTGCACAAGGCTTCACCACTGCCGCAAAGGCTGTGAGCGAAGCCTGGCGACAAGGGCTCAGCAGCTCACGGAAACAATGGGTAACCCTTAATACCCAGGGCAAGCCCTCCAACACCTGATCAGCTTCGGTCTGGAAACCGTAGAATCATTCGCTCACTTCCCTGACCGAATCTCGATTGCCCCTTGACCATGAACGAACTCACTACGCATCCGAGTCCTGCTTGGCGTCAGCGCCTGGGCGCTGTCATGGACGGTACGTCCGTACAGCGTCTGATCACGGTATTGATCCTGATAAATGCCGCCATCCTCGGCATGCAGACCTCGCCGAACATCATGGCGCAATGGGGCAAACCACTGCTGATCCTCGACGCGCTGATCCTCGCCTGCTTCGTCATCGAGTTGCTCCTGCGCTTCACCGCACGCGGCCTGAAGCTGCTGCGCGACCCCTGGGCAGTGTTCGACTGCCTGGTGGTCGGCATCGCCCTGATTCCAGCCAGCGGCCCCTTCGCCGTGCTGCGCGCCCTGCGCGTATTGCGGGTGCTGCGCCTGGTGTCGATCAATCCGAGCATGCGCAAGGTGGTGCAAGCGCTGCTCGCCTCGCTGCCGGGCATGGGCAGCATCGTCATGCTCATGGGGCTGATCTTCTACGTCGCTGCGGTGATGGCCACGCAGTTGTTCGGCCAGAGCTTTCCCGAGTGGTTCGGCAACATCGGCGCCAGCCTCTATACCCTGTTCCAGGTGATGACCCTGGAAAGCTGGTCGATGGGCATCGTCCGCCCGGTGATGGAACAGCACCCACTGGCCTGGCTGTTCTTCGTGCCCTACATCCTCATCGCCACATTCATGATGCTCAATCTGTTCATCGCGGTGATCGTCAACGCCATGCAGAGCACCCACGAGCCCAATGCCGAAGAACAGGCTGCGGTGGCGCGCGAGCAGGCCATACTCGACGAGCTGCGCGCACTGCGCCAGGAACTGAGCGAGCTGCGGCAAAAGCCGTCCTGAACGGCTCACGAGTGCAAGACCCGCCTAAAGTTGGCGGCGTTGGGCCGCATGAAACCTGATAGTTACATCGTTCAATGGCAAAGTCGCCGCAGGAGGCATGCGGCCCTATCCGCGACTGGTGCCAATCAGAGCCGCATAACAATCGGGAGCACGACTCCCCAAGAGGACTCGAACGATGACTGCAAGCACCGCTCTGCCCCAAGCGAAAGCCAGCTTCCCGGTTCGGCGCATGGATTTCAGCTTCACCGCGACGCCCAAATACTGGTTCTACAACGACCCGTTCATGAGCCAGTTCATGAACAACCTGTCCTCGCTGTTCCCCTACGGCGAGAAGTTCTTCGTCGACAGCGTGCGCGCGGTGCGTGACGAGATCACCGACCCGCAGTTGAAGAAGGACATCAGTGCCTTCATCGGCCAGGAAGCCATGCATTCCAAGGAACACGCGGCCTACAACGATTATGCCAACGAGCACGGCATCGATCTGGAACGCCTGGAACTGCGCATCAAGGTGCTGCTGGAATGGACGACTCGCTTCAGCACCAAGAAGCATCGCCTGGCGGCCACCTGCGCGCTGGAACACTTCACCGCCACCATGGCCGAGCAACTGCTCAAGCGCGAAGACCTCACCACCCAGATGAACGACCCCAAGCTGTACCAGCTATGGATGTGGCACGCCATCGAGGAGAATGAGCACAAGGCAGTCTGCTACGACGTCTACCAGAATCTCTACGGCGGCTACTTCACCCGCGTATTCGTGATGATGATGACCACGGTGATGTTCGCCGGGGTGATCGGCTGGTTCCAGTTGCATCTGCTGCGCAAGGACGGCCAACTGTTCAACTGGCGTAGCTGGGCGCTGGGCCTGCGCAAGCTGTTCGGCCCGCGTGAAGGTTTCTTCACCAAGATGATCGGCCCTTACCTGGACTACTACCGCCCGGGCTTCCATCCCAAGGATCACGACACCACCGAGCTGGAAAACCGCTGGCGCGCGCGCCTGGGCTTCTCCAGCTAAGTCAGGCCTGCACGACGCCGCGTTCGAGCAGATGATTCATCGCGGCCTTGAGTTTCATCGGCCGCACCGGCTTGTGCAGCAGGCTGTGGCCAAGTTCGCGCATCTGCAGCTTGAGCTCGTTGCTGTAGTTGGCGGTGATCATCAGCGCCGGTAGTGGCGTGCTGCGCCGTGCGTTGATCTGCGCCACGGCATCGACGCCGTTGCGCTCATCGTCCAGGTGGTAGTCGGCTATCAGCAGGTCGGCCTCGGCGTGGTAGTTGTCCACCTGGCGCGCCAGATCCTGCTCCGATAGCGCAGTGATCACCCGGCAGCCCCAGCCTTCGAGCAGGGTGCGCATGCCGGCGCAGATCGCCGCGTCGTTATCCAGCACCCACACGCGCGCACCGCTCAGACGCTCGAGCGGATATTGCGGGCTGTCCTCCAGGGTGCGTGCCCGTGGCGCGCGCCGGGTCAACGGCACCTCCACGGCGAACATCGAACCCCTGCCCTGCTGCGAGGCCACGCGGATGCGATGGCCGAGCATGCGGGCGATCTTGTCGACGATGGCCAGGCCCAGACCGAGGCCACGATCCTGTTTGCGTTGCACGTTATCGCCGCGCTTGAACTCCTGGAAAATCTCACCGAGCTTGTCTGGCGCGATGCCGATGCCGCTGTCCCATACCTCGATGGACAGGCTGTTGCCGCGCCGCCGGCAACCCAGCAGGATGCGTCCGCTGGCGGTGTAGCGAATGGCGTTGCTGAGGAAATTGCGCAGAATCCGCGCCAGCAGTTGCACGTCGCTGCGCACCAGCGCCGTACTGGGCAGGTAATCCAGGCGCAGCCCCTCGCTGCTGGCGATCTGGTGGTATTCGGCGGCCAGGTTATGTAACAGCTCGCTGACGGCGAACGGCGCGATATCGGCCTTGATCACCCCAGCATCGAGCTTGGAAATGTCCACTAGGGTGCCGAGCAGACTCTCCACGTCCTCCAGGGAATTGCTGACGTTGCGTACCAGGGGTGCACAGCCGGACAGGTCATGCTTCTCAAGCAGCGCGCTGGTGAACAGGCGCGCTGCGTTGAGCGGTTGCAGCAGATCATGGCTGACCGCGGCGAGGAACTTGGTCTTGGACAGGTTGGCCTGCTCCGCCTCGCCCTTGGCCTCGCGCAGGCGCACCTCCATCTGCGTGCGCTCGTCGATTTCGCGGCGCAGTTGCTCGTTCACCGTGGTCAGCTCGGCAGTGCGTTCACGCACGCGCTGTTCCAGGTGCTGATAGGCCTGATGCAGGGCTTCGGCGGTACGACGGCGCTCGGTGATATCGCGGATCAGCACGAAGATGCCCACCACCTCGCCGCTGGCCTGCCGGTTGGGCACGTAGGAGCGCAGCATGTAGCGCTCCTGCCCGGCGTGATTGGTCTCGGCGAACTCGAAGGTCACGCTCTCGCCGGACAGTGCCCGCTCGACGTAAGGCTCCAAGCGCTGGCAGTGCTCATCGCTGTGCACTTCGCGCAGGCTCTGGCCGAGCATGGCGCCACGCGGCCAGCAGTACCATTCCTCGTAGACCTTGTTGGTGAATTCGTAGACCAGATCGGCAGACAGGTAGGCGATCAGTGCCGGCACGTGGTCAGTGATCAGGCGGATCCAGCGCTCGCTGTCGCTCAGTGCCTGGGCCTGGCGATGACGCTCGGTGATGTCGGTGAAGGTATTGACGAAGCCCCCGGTGGGCAGCGGGTGGGTGCGCACCTCGAGCATGCGCCCGTCGAACAACCGTACCTCCACCTGGCGCATCGGCCTGCCGGCGGCGTCGCGGCTGTCCGGGGTCAGCGGCTGTAGCTCGCTTTCCGCCATCACCTCGGCGAAGGGCCTGTGCGCGTTGATCGGCGCCAGGCCGCAGAGTTCGAGGAAACGGTGGTTCCACAGCTCCAGCGCGCCCTCGGCATTGACCATGGCCATGCCCTGGGACAGGTTGTCCACCGCGCGCTGCAACAGCCGCGACTTCTGCGCCAGGGCCTGCTCGCGGCGCAGCGCCTCGCTCTGCTTGACCTCGGTGATGTCGGTGTAGAGGATCACCAGCCCACCTTCGCGGGTCGGCCGCTCGCTGACCTGTACCCAGCGGCCATCCTGCAGGCGGAACAGGCTCGGCTCGCCTTCCTTGCCCAGTTGCGCCTCCACCACCAGCCCGGTGCTGCGGCTCAGGCGCTTGATCTCCTCCAGCCGCGTGCCCGTGCCGATACGCGCCCGGCTGCGTGCCCACAGCGCCTTGAAACGGCTGTTGAAGAGGACGATGCGCTGACGGTCGTCGAACAGCACGAAGGCATCGGAAATGCTCTCGATGGCGTCGATCAGGTGCTGGTGTGCGGTCTCGGCACGCAGGCGCGCATCGCTGAGCAACTGGTTGCTCGACTTGAGTTCGGCCATGGCCTGGTTCAGCGCATCGGTGCGCTCACGCACCTGCTCGGCCAGCACCACCGAGTGCTGGAAAGCGGCATAGGCATCGTCACCCCGCGAGTGGATCGATTCCACCCGCTCGATCAGCGCGGCGTTGATGCGCTTGAGCTTGGCGTTCTCCAGCTCCAGCGCGGCGCAGCGTGCCTGTAGCTCAGCGTTCGCAGCGTCCAGCGGGGCGACCAATGGCGACCCCGGTGAAGGTCTGGTTGATGTGCATGCCATTGAACTGCTCTCCGTAGGTGTTGAAGCCGATCACCCGCTGCTGACGCAGTAGGTCGGCGACCGGCTCGACGCCAGCGTCGTTCTCGATTTCCAGGCGGCGCAGGAAGCAGTCGCAACCGATGGTCAGCAGCAACGGGCCGAGGCGCTGCTGCAGACCGGCGAATAGCTGTTGCAGATTGGGCAGCAAGGGGCCAGGGCGCATGCCGGTAAGGACGATGCCGTTCTCCACTGCGCAGTAGAAGGTCAGGCTGAGGTCGTCATGCACCTGCTGGATCGAACGCACGTAGTAGTGATCGCTGATGCGCACCGCCAGCGGATAGGCGGCGAATATGCGGTGATCCAGAGCCTCGAGTGGTACGCCGATCAGTTCGGCATACTCCTGCGCCGCCGGTGCGGCGTTGAGTTCGTACACCCGACGGCTGGCGCTGTCGGCACGGGTAACCACCAGTTTGTCGGCGCTGGGCAGGATGTGGTGGGTGCTGAACACCTCGAAATCCAGCCAGGTGTTGAACAACACCACCACCGCGGCACCACTGTGAAAGCGCCCGTCGTGATAGACATGGGTATGGGTCAGGTGGTTGTCGTCGCCGGCCGAACCGCCGAAATGCGGGATGCTGCCCAGTGCCGCGCTGAGCGCGCCGAGCACCAGCTCCTCGCGGCTGGAGAGGCCGTCGAGCAGGGTCAGGGCAAAGCTATGGCCCTTGATCGAGGCCAGCTCGTTACTGCGGCAATCCTTGACCAGGCCATCGACCAGGTGCTGCGCATCGAGCAGGTTGAAGCGCTCCATCTCGTCGATCAGCACGCTGGCGATGGAGAAGCAGCGCAGGTCGAAGCCCAGCGCCACCACGCACCCCCGGCCATAGCCCTGCGGGGTGATCTCGCCGGCACTGGTGCAGCCAACCAGGCTGACGCCGCCAAAGTGCGCCTCCAGCGCCTGACCAAGGCCATCGAGGTCATACTCGGCCGAGCAGAAAAACAGCACGAAACCGAGATAGGGATGGATCAGCTGGCGTGCCAGTTCCTGCGCGGCCAATTCCACGTCCTTCGTGCTGGAAACGGCGCTGACGACGCCCTCCGACTGATCCAAGGCCATATCACGCCCCAATACACCTGCTGGTCTTGGGGAAATTCTACGAAGCAGCCGGCGCTTCCCCCATGCTACTTGAGTACTGGGTAGTCGATCCGTATGGCGTACTCGCGAAGCAGTATGCCGCCTGATTCAGGCTCTGCACCCCAGGATGACCGATCCAGACGCACTCGCCAGACCAGCGCATTTGCCGATCTGCCCGCCGAAGCGCGCGCCAGGGCCATGGCTGGCGGAGCGCGCCTTGAATAGAGTCAGGTATCGCCTCTAATTCATAACAGTTCAAAGTGCGAGCCCCATGAGCCAAGCCGATCTGATTTCGCCC
Source organism: Pseudomonas sp. GOM7 (assembly GCF_026723825.1). Classification (NCBI taxonomy): domain Bacteria; kingdom Pseudomonadati; phylum Pseudomonadota; class Gammaproteobacteria; order Pseudomonadales; family Pseudomonadaceae; genus Pseudomonas; species Pseudomonas sp. GOM7. The sequence goes on from NZ_CP113519.1 coordinate 3,250,833, forward strand.
ATTCGCTTTCTGGCCCACCTGCCGCAACACCTGCCACGCGTGCCACGCATGTTGCGCGGGCTCTACTACGCGGGTATCCGCAATCGCGAGAAGAGCCTGTCGCTGGCCTGGGCCCTGCAACTCGCCACCGAGCGCTACCCCGAGCGCCCGGCCATGATGGATGAGAACCGCCAGCTCAGCTATCGCGCGTTCAATGCCTGGGCCAACCGTCTGGCCTGGGCCTTCAAGGCCGAAGGGGTCGGCCATGGCGACGTGGTCGCGGTGATGCTGGAAAACCGCCTGGAACAGTTGGCTATCCTCGCCGGCTTGAGCAAACTCGGTGCGGTCGGCGCCTTGATCAACACCACCCAACGCGGCAAGGTGCTGGCGCACAGCTTCAACCTGGTCAAACCCCGCTTTCTGGTGATCGGCGACGAACTGCTCGGCGCCTTCGACGAAATCGCCACGCAACTGCAGAACCAGCAGGCCAAACGCTACTGGGTTGCCGACCAGGATTGCCTGCGCGATCCCGGCCAGGCACCGGACGGCTGGAGCAACCTGATGCAACTGGCCGTCGGCCAGGCTGAAGACAACCCGCCGGACAGCCTGCGCGTGCGCATGAAGGATCCCTGCTTCCTGATCTACACCTCGGGCACCACCGGCCTGCCCAAGGCCTCGATCATGAGCCATGGCAAGTGGATCAAGGCCTATGGCGGCTTCGGTCACTCCGGCCTGACGCTGAACGAACGTGACGTGCTCTACCTCACGCTGCCCTGTTACCACAACAACGCCGTTACCGTGTGCTGGAGCGCGGCGCTGGCCGGCGGCGCCGCCATCGCCCTGCGCCGGCGCTTCTCCGCCAGCGCCTTCTGGAGCGACGTGGCGCGCTACCAGGCCACCTGCTTCGGCTATATCGGCGAGCTGTGCCGCTACCTGCTCAACCAGCCGGTGCACCCGGCGGAACAGGGCAACAGCCTGCGCTGCATGATCGGCAATGGCCTGCGCCCATCGATCTGGGCCGAGTTCAAGGAGCGCTTCGGCATCGAGCAGATCACCGAATTCTATGCCTCCAGCGAAGGCAACATCGGCTTCACCAACGTCTTCAACTTCGACAACACCGTCGGCTACACCCCGGCCACCTACGCCATCGTCCGCTACGACCTGGAGAACGACCGCCCGGTCCGCAGCAGCAACGGTTTCCTGCAGAAGGCCGACAAGGGCGAAGCCGGTCTGCTGATCAGCGAGATCAGCGCCAAATGGCCCTTCGACGGCTACACCGACCCGGCCAAGAGCGAGTCGGTGATCCTGCGCAACGTGTTCAAGAAAGGCGATGCCTGGTTCAACACCGGCGACCTGATGCGCGACATCGGCTGCAAGCACGCACAGTTCGTCGACCGTCTCGGCGATACCTTCCGCTGGAAGGGCGAGAACGTCTCGACAACCGAAGTGGAAAACGTGCTCGGCGCCTTCCCCGGCGTGGAGGATGCTGTGGTCTATGGCGTGGAGATACCCGGCACCAACGGCCGCTGCGGCATGGCCGCGTTGCGCCTGGCACAAGGCTGCGAGCTGGACGGCGCCGCACTGGCCGCCTATCTCGATGCCGAGCTGCCAGCTTATGCCGCCCCGCTGTTCATCCGCCTGCTCGGCGAGGTGGAGACCACCGGCACCTTCAAGTACAAGAAGACCGATCTGAAACAGGCCGGCTACGATCCGAAAAAGGTAGACGAGCCACTCTACGTGCGCCTACCGGGCTCGACGAGCTTCCAGCCACTGGATGCCGATGTGCATACGGCTATCGAGCTGCAGGTGCATCGGTTCTGAAAGACGTTACGCGGCGCCAGACAGTTGGCGCTGCGCTCCTGCCTGCCCCTACTGCTTGAACTCGAACTGCACCTCGGCGCCTTCGATAGAATCCCAGTAGTCGTCGACCCGTGCATTGTTGATCAGCTTGCCGCTGATCTGGAACGGGCCGCTGCTTTCGGGCTTCTCGCCGAACAGGGGCGGCAGCAGCGGTTTGAGCTCCTGCTCGGTTTTGCTTTGCAGTGCCTGCTCGAACAGCTCATGAGGCACGCTCAGATCCAGCGCCTGCGCCGCAGCCGGCTCTACCGGCTTGGGTTGAGCAGGTGCGGGCTGGGGCTTGACGGCAACCGGCGCTTTGCCGGGCGCCACCACCGACTTGGCCTCGATCGCTTTGACCGGTACCGGCGCAACGGGTTTGGGCTTGGCAGGTGCTTCGACAGGCGTAGGGACGGGGGCGACCTGGGCAGGCTCGGGCTGTTGCGCCACGGGCTGCGGCGCCCGTTCGCAGGCACTCAGCCAAGCCAGGCACAGCAATAACAGCAAGAACTTAGGTTTCATGGGGTACAACTGACTCGTTCGCTAACCCGCCCATGCTCCCCTGCCCGAACCTGTCTGGCAAGACGACTTACACGACTTTTACGTCGCACCTCATTCACGAGGTTTTTCCTTGGCCAGATGGCTCAGTTCGGCCTCGATATCCAGTTGCGGATAATCGGCCTTGAGCTGCTCCAGCAGGTGCTGCGCCTCCTCCTGCTTATTGCTCTCACGCAGTTCCAGCAAACGCAGCAGCGCCTCGCGCGGTTCGCTCTGGATTACCAGCTCGGCCATGGGTGCGACTGCGGCGGCGCTGGTCACGGGTATATCCGCCATCGCCGCCGGCGGCGCTGGGCGTGCCATGGCCTCGGCCTTGAGGCGCTCCTGTGGTACGGCCATACGCGCCATCGACTCGCTCTGCGCGGCACGCTTGGCGGCCATCGGCGCGGGTGCTGGCGCGGCGGGGCTCATGGCCACGCTGGGCGGCACGCTGTCGAAGGCTTCCGGCACCTGCTCCAGCGTGCGCCAGGTCAGGCTGACACCGATGCCGACACAGGCCAGCCCGGCCACGGCCACCGACCAGCGCTGGCGAGCTCTGCCGAACAGCCATTGATGCAGACGCTGTGCCCAGCCAGCCTTGGCCTCATCGGCCCGGAGTGTCTCAGATGCAGCCACGCTGGCAGCGGCGAGGATACGCGCATCCAGCTCGGCCGAAGGTTCACCGCTGCCATGAGCACGGAAATGCGCCAGCAGCGCCTGTTCGTGATCCAACGGTTCTCGTTCATGGGTCATGCGGACAACTCCTCGGTGGCCAACAGCCGGCGCAGTTTCTGCAATGCATAGCGCAAACGGCTCTTGACCGTCTCCGCCGGCGTGCGGGTCAACTCGGCAATCTCGTTCAGTTCCAGGTCGCCGTGAGCGCGCAGCAGGAACACCTCGCGCTGCTCTTCCGGCAGGTCAGCCAGCGCAGCCTGCAGCCGCTCACTGTCGCGACTCAGGCCCCACTGCTGCTCCGGGCCGGGTTGCGGGTCGGCCTGGGCGTGCTGGTCCTCATCGTATTCGTCATGCCCGGTCTGATGTCGGCCCGTCTTGCGCCAGTGATCGATCAGGCGATTACGCGCGATCTGGTACAGCCAGGTCTTGAACAGCACGGCCTCGCGCTGCTCGCTCTGGCTGCGGATCAGGCTCATCCAGGTGTCCTGAAACACTTCCTCGGCCAGGGCATGATCGCCGCACAGGCCAAGCAGAAAGCGGAACAGGCCCAGCCGATGGCGCTGGTACAGCGCATTGAAGGCCGTGGCATCGCCGCGGCGGTAACGCCGCAGCAAAGCGGCGTCGTCATCCGTGAGAGGTGCGTTCACTGCTGAACTCGTGCGGGGGTGGAGGCGGAAGTGTGCAGGCTCTGGGCGATTTCGGCCAGTTGGATGAACTCGCCGCGCAGGCCGAAGCGATCCTCGCCCTTGGCCGAGCGCGCCAGCTCAATGCTCTGCGCCAGGCCGAAGTCGCCGATGTAGCGCCCATCCTTGAGTTGCTGGGCGAAGGCAGCGACTGCAGCGGCGAAGCGCAGATCCTCGCTGGCGGCGTTCATCTGCTTGGCCTCGGCACGCGCGATGGGGCGCTCCAGCAAGCGACTGCTCACCTCTCCCGGCGCCTTGTAGCGAATCCGCAACCAGGCCAGTTCGCCACTCTTGCTCGCGGTCTGGGCAGTGGCCTTATAGCGCAGCGGCTCCAGCCAACCCTTGCTACCTGTCGGAACGATCTCGTACAGCGCAGTGACGGTGTGCCCGGCGCCAATATCACCGGCGTCGACCTTGTCATTGCTGAAATCCTCGCGCTTGAGTGCGCGGTTCTCGTAGCCCAGCAAGCGGTACTCGCTAACCTCGCTCGGGTTGAATTCCAGTTGCAGTTTCACGTCGCTGGCCACGGTGGCCAGGGTCGAGCCAAGCTGATCCACCAGCACCTTGCGTGCTTCACGCAGGTTGTCGATATAGGCGTAATTGCCGTTGCCGGCATCGGCCAGTTGCTCCATCAGACGCTCATTGTAGTTGTCCACGCCAAAACCCAGGGTGGTCAGCGAAATGCCGCTCTTGCGCTTGTCGGCGGCCAGTTGCTTGAGGCTGTCGAAGTCGCTGATGCCCACATTGAAATCACCATCGGTGGCCAGGAGGATGCGATTGATACCGCCGTCGATCAGGTGCTTGCTCGCCTGCTGATAGGCCAACTGGATACCGGACTCCCCTGCCGTCGAGCCACCGGCGCTGAGTTGATCGATGGCCGCACGGATCTTCGCCTTGTCGCTACCGGGCGTGGAGTCGAGCACCACCTGGCTGTCACCGGCATAGGTGACCAGCGAGACACGATCCTGCGGGCGCAGTTGCTCGACCAGCAGCTTCAGGGTGCCCTGCACCATCGGCAGCCCTTCGCGGCGCTGCATCGAGCCGGACACATCGACCAGAAACACCAGATTGGCCGGTGGCAGCTCATCGACGCTGCGATCAGAGGCCTTGATGGCGATGCGCAGCAGGCGGGTCTGTGGGTTCCAGGGCGTCACTGCCAGCTCGCTGCTGACACCGAAAGGCACATCACCCTGCGGCAACGGATAGTCATAAGGGAAGTAGTTGACCAGCTCCTCCAGGCGCACCGCATCCTTAGGAGGCAGTTGTCCATCGTTGAGAAAGCGCCGCACATTGGCGTAGCTGCCGGTGTCGACGTCGATGCTGAAGGTGGACACCGGCGTCTCGGCGACGGCGTGCACCGGGTTGTCGGCATAGGCCTGATACTGCTCCCGCGGCTGGTCACGGTAGCCTGGCGGCAAAGCGTCGGCCATCGGGGCCGGCGCGTAGGCCAGGTTCGCCATGCGTTTGTGGCTGGCCTCGGCAGCCATCTCGACTGTTGCAGGTGCTGCCAGGCGCCCAGGTGTCAGCAACGCCGCCGGCTCCGTACTGGACTGGGCCTCTGGCTCCGGGCCAGAGGCGCTGCAGGCGGCGAGCAGCAACAAGGTGCTCACAGAAAAACCGATGGACAACGGATGAACGAGCAACCGGAAATGAATGGGCATGATGCAGCTCCTGAGCAATGGCACGAGACCTTCGCTCAGGTAGACGCAGTTGCTTGATGAATCGGGTTAAAGCTCGAACAGGCTTTTCAACCTTCCCATGAGCCACCCGCCTCCTGGCACAACTGCGTGGCCAGCATGCCCAGGGTCATCAGCGCCCTTTCCGCCTCGCGATTCCACGGGATGCCGCAATTGAGTCGCACGCAGTGGTTGAACTGCTCGGTGTTGCTGAAGATCAGCCCCGGCGCGATGGAAATACCCTGCTGCAAGGCGCGCACGTGCAGATCCTTGGTATTGACCCGCGCTGGCAGGCTGACCCAGAGGATGAAGCCGCCCTTGGGCCGGGTCATCTGCGTGCCGGCCGGAAAATACTGCTGCACGGCCAGTTGGAAGGCGCTGAGGTTCTTGCGGTACTCCTGGCGGATATGCCGCAGATGGCGGTCATAACCACCGTTCTCCAGGTAAGCCGCTACCGCCATCTGGGTAACGCTGCACGCCGAATGGGTGGAAAAGGTCTGCAACCGCTGAATCTCGTCCTGATACTTGCCGGCGACGATCCAGCCGATGCGCACACCGGGCGAAAGCGTCTTAGAGAAGCTCGAGCAATAGATCACCCGGCTGTCGCGATCATGGGACTTGAGCGCCTTGGTCGGCCCCTGCTCGAACATCAGCTCGCCGTAGATATCGTCCTCGACGATCTGGAAATCGTAATCGCCGGCTAGGCGCAGCAATTGGCGCTGGCGCTCCTCGGGGATGGTTCCGCCCAGCGGGTTGGACAGCCGCGCAGTCAGCACCAGTGCCTTGATCGGCCACTGGTTGGCCGCCAGTTGCAGCGCTTCGAGGCTGATGCCAGTGGTGGGGTCGCAGGGAATCTCGATGACCTTGAGGCCGAGCAGGTCAGCCAGTTGCAGCAGGCCATAGTAGGTCGGCGATTCCACGGCAATCAGATCGCCTGGCTTGGTCAGCACGCGCAGGCTCATCTGCAGTGCATCGACGCAACCATGGGTGATCACCACCTCGGACGGGTCGACCACCACCCCCGCATCGCGCATGCGGATCGCCACCTGGCGGCGCAGCGGCTCGAAGCCGGGGCTGAACATGTAGCTGAAGGCACGCGGGCTATGAAAGCGGGTGACCTTAGCCAGTTGCTGGTGCAACGCACGCACCGGCAGGTAATCGACATGGGGCACCGCAGCACCCAGCGGGAACACCCCTTCGCGGCGCGACTCGGTGAGTACCTGATTGATGATGCTGGCGCGGGTGACCAGGCCAGGCCGCTCCACCTTGGCGATATCCGGGGTCGGCGCGGTCAGCGCGGGCGTCTGATGCACGTAGAAGCCCGATTGCGGCCGTGCACGGATCAGGCCCTGGTCTTCCAGATTGGCGTAGGCCTGTAGCACCGTGGCGTGGCTGACGTTGAGTTGCGCGCTCATCTTGCGCACCGAGGGCACACGTTCCCCCGGCTGGTAGACGCCGCGACGGATATCGTCGGCCAACTGCTGGGCGATACGTTGATAGAGCAACAGATTGGTCACGGCGAGCTCCTCCTGGCTACTGAACCATAACAGTAGCTGATAAGCGCAGAATTGTACCGGGACAGTTCAACATTGTTTTACTCGTACAACCAGGCCTCATGAAAAAGGTTGTTCGCGCTTTAGGGGGATGCTTGCTTGACACTGGACTGGCAAGTTTGTGTGTGGTCTTGTTGGTTGTTCGGGTGCTTGTTCCGGCTTGCCGCGTTTTTGTTGATGTTTTTGGTTTCGCCCTCCCGGGCGAGTCACTTTTGTAGGGCAAGCCCACCAAAACCCTCCGCCCGGTCATCCGGCCCTGGCTGCGCCAGGGTTCGCTCACTCCATCGTCGCTCCAGAGGCCCGCCTTAGGGCTGACCGGGAAGCCGGCAAGCAATCCAGGCGAATGAAACTATTGGTTTAATTCGACAACCACGTCGTGATTCCACTGCTACCAGAACACGCCGAGCAGACCTTGGAATGCCGGTTCGTTCAGGCGCGCGAATGTCCCCCTTCAGGAGGGTGAGTGGAATCGTTGTGTAGAGGGTTGAGCGGCATGGATGCCGCGAGAGCCGCGACTGGCCAGGGATGGCCCTTCGCGGCGGGCCCTCGGAGCAATGATGGAACGAACGAACCCCGGCGCAGCCGGGGCCGGATGGCGGGGGTGCGTTTCTTTTGCTTACTTTTCTTTGCGCATTTCAAAGAAAAGTGAGTCGCCCGAGGGGGCGAAACAAGGAGTTTCTGAATACACCGAAGCGGCGTCCAGAACACATACCGCACACAAACTTGCCAGTCCGGCGTCAAGACTGACTTTCCTGAGACTCCACGAAGAACCATGAAAAACGCCGCGTCCCATACGGGGCGCGGCGTTGTTCGGAGCCTACACAAAGGCCTAGCGTTCGCTACCCAGTTGCCCGCGCTCATCGGAGAAGACGATCTCCACCCGGCGGTTCTGCGCCCGCCCGCGTGCCGAGGCGTTTTCCGCCACCGGGAAGTCGACGCCATAGCCCACCACCTGGATGCGCTTGGCGTCTATACCCAGGTCGATCAGCAGATCAGCCACCGTCTGCGCCCGGGCCCGTGACAGCTCCAGGTTCTCCTCGACGCTGCCAGTGTTGTCGGTATAGCCCTCGATGCGCACACGGCGCTGCGGGTTGATCTGCAGGAACTGCACGAGCTTGAGCAAGGTGCGATTGGCCGCTGGCTGCAGCTCGGCACGCCCGGCGTCGAAGAGCATGTCACCCAGGGTCATCACCAGGCCACGATCCGTCTCGCTGGCGGCGAGGCTGACCATCTGCTCCTCGAGCCAGCCATTGTGCTGCTGCACGCTGAGCAACTTGGCCTCGCGCAGAGTCAGTTGCAGGCGCTGCAACTCCAGCTCCAGCTTGGCCACGCGCTCCTGGTTCAAGCGGGTTTCGCTGTGCTGGCGGGCGATGGCAGCATAGCGTTCGCTGAGGTAGGCATAGTGGGCCACGTCCGCCCCACTGCCCCAGTAACTGGACAGGCGCTCGGCGCGAGCCAGGGATTCACCGGCGCGGATCACGTCCTTGGGGGCGGCACGCAGCACGTCCGGGTCTTCCTTGACCGACTGGAAGCTGGCGCGGGCGGCGTCGAGGGCCTCTTCGTTCGACGGCGATAGCGCACAGCCCGTGAGCGAAACGAGCAGCACTGCGAGCATCGGCAAGCCTTTCATCACATCGCCCCCAGTTGCTGGCGCAGTCGAGCAATACGGCGATTGAGCTCGGTCAGTTGCTCGCGGCTCCTGACGTTGAGGTGCTCGGCTTCGGCCAGGCGCGCATCCAGCTCGGCCTGCTCGGCCAGCAGGCGTGCCTCCTTGTTGTCCTCGTCCGCAGCAGCGATCCGAGCGCGCGCGTACTTGTCCTCGGCCTGGGCCAGCAACGGCGCCTGCTCGGCGCCAACAGCCAGCGCCTGCACCTGGCTCAGGGCCTGTTCGGTCAGGCGCAACTGCTCGGTCGGTGCCGGATCACTGGCACAGCCAGCGAGCGCCAGGGGTAGTATGAGTCTGCAAAGGTATCGATCGATCACGAAAACGTCCTACTGATTGGCATCGCCAACGGGGTCGGGTTGCATCTGCTGCGCTTGCCACAACGCCAGATTGCGCTGCAGGAACTGCTCGGGCACGCCTGCGGCAACCATTTCTGTCATCTTGCGCGCAAGCTGTCCGCGCAGCCAGGGCTCGTTACAGGCCGAATTGTGCGACAGCGCGAGGTACAAACCCTCGCTGGAAATCGGCGGTTCCAGTACCTCGAGGTCGCTGTCCACACCCAGGGTTTCCGCCAGCGCCAGGCCGGGGTAATGCTCAGAAAGCACATAGTCGGTACGCCCGAGCAAGAGCTTCTGGAACGCCTGGGTGAGACTGGCGACACCTTCCAGGGTCAGGTTCTGCTTGGCGAAAGCATCGAACTGCTGGCCGAAGCTGTTGCCCACCAGGGTGTCACCCTTGTGCCCTTGCAGATCGACCCAACTGCCATACGGGAAACCTTCACCCTTGCGCACCCAGACCACGCTTGGCGTGATGAAGAACGCGGGGTGTACATAATCCATGCTCTCTAGCCGTGGCAGGGTGATGAAGGCGCCGACCAGCAGGTCGACACGCCCGCTGCGCACCTCTTCCTGCGCCTGCGACCAGGGGCCAGTGTGGATCATCTCGATGGTCACGCCCAGCTCCTTGCCCAGTTGCTTGAGCAGGTCGGCATTGGCCCCGATCAGCTGCTTGGGGTTCTGCGGATCACGCCACAGATAAGGCGGGTACTCGGGATTCCCCGTGGCCACCAGACGCTCGCACTTGCCAGCCGCGAGCAATGAGCCCGGCAAGATCAGCAGGCCCAGCCACAACAGCAGAGACTTCGATGCAAAGCACTTGAGCATTGGCTACTCTCGGTTCAGATGAGAATCGACGGCGAAAGCCTGCCGACGACTCGATGAAATGGGACTTCATGCTAGTTTAACCAAGCCGCCACGATAATCCCTGATAAGGATGGTCATGAAAAAATGCCTGCTTGGCCTCGTACTGCTTCTCGCCCTTGCCGCAACGACGCTCTACCTCTTCCCCGCAACTCAACTGGCCAGCCTGCGTCTGATCGAACAGTACCGCGCCGGCATGAGCCACGAGCGAACGCGCGTCGGCGATCTTAACATTCATTATTACCAGGGCGGGCCAGCAGAGGGCGAAGTGGTGGTGCTGATCCATGGCTTCGCCGCCGACAAGGACAACTGGCTGCGTTTCTCCCGTTACCTGACGGATCGCTATCGGGTCATCGCACTCGACCTGCCCGGCTTCGGCGAAAGCGACCGCCCGGCCGGCAGTTACGATGTCGGCACTCAGGCCGAACGCCTGGCCAACATCCTCGACGCCCTGGGCCTGCAGCATGTCCACCTGCTGGGCAACTCCATGGGCGGCCACATCGCCGCGCTGTATGCGGCGCGTTACCCTGAGCATGTGCGCTCCCTGGCATTGTTCGATAACGCTGGCGTCACCGCCCCGCACCTGAGCGAGCTTTACCAGCGCCTGCTGCAAGGCCAGCCCAACCCATTGATCGTTCATCAGCCAAAGGACTTCCAGGCCCTGTTGGACTTCGTCTTCGTCGAGCCTCCCTACCTGCCCGAGTCGCTCGAGCATTACCTGGCCGAACGCGCCATGGCCAACGCGGCGTATTACGAGCAGGTCTTCGCGCAACTGGTGGAGCGCTACGTTCCGCTGGAGCCACAACTGGCGAAGATCAGCGCGCCAACCCTGCTGCTCTGGGGCCGGCAAGATCGGGTGCTGGACGTGTCCAGTATCGAGGTGATGCAGCCGCTGCTGCAGAAGCCGAGCGTGGCTATCATGGAGGGTGTCGGTCACGTGCCCATGCTCGAACGCCCCGAGCAGAGCGCCCTGCTCTATCGGCAGTTTCTACAAGGTGTGCAGTGAGTGCAGCCAGTACCTGGAAGAGGGTTCTGCGCATTCTATGGGGTGATGGTTGCTTGATACCGGACTGGCAATTCGGTGTTGGTTTTTTCTGGTGTCTGTTCCGAATTGCCGCGTTTTTGCTGATGTTTCTGGTTTCGCCCTCCCGGGCGAGTCACTTTGCGGGCAAAGTAACCAAAACCTCCGCCCTTTCATCCGGCCCTGGCTGCGCCAGGGTTCGCTCATTCCATCGCCGCTCCAGAGGCCCGCCGCGGTGGGCCATCCATGGCCCATCGCGGCTTTCGCGGCATCCATGCCGCTCAACCTCTTCCACGACGATTCCGTTCGCCCTCCTGGGCGGGCTCTGCACGCGCCTGAACCTGCGGTAACCCAGAATTAGCGTGGAGTGCTTGAACATGGGTCAGCCCTAGGGCTTACCAGAATGCCGGCTGCAAGCCGGCAAGCTATCCAGGCGAATGAAACTGCGCGAATGAAACTATTGGTTGAATTCGACAGCCAAATCGCGGCTCCACAGCGACCAGAACACGCCGGGTATGCCCGGAACCGATGTACGTTCAGGCGCGCTAACTCCCCCTTCAGGAGGCCGAACGTAGGCATTGCGCAGGGGGCGAGTGGCATGGATGCCACGAGAGGCGTAATGGGCCAGGGATGGCCCATGTACGCTGACCCCGGAGCGATGCCGGAGTGAGGGGAGTCGAGCGCAGCGAGACCCGGATGGCGGGGGTGCGTTTCTTTTGCTTACTTTTCTTTGCGCATTTCAAAGAAAAGTGAGTCGCCCGAGGGGGCGAAACAAGGAGTTTCTGAACACACCGAAGCGGCGTTTAGAACACCAGCAATCCAACACACAAACTTGCCAGTCCGGTATCAACCGAAAATCCACAAAAAACCAAAAAGAAAACCCGCTCATGGGAGCGGGTTTCTCTCGTAGCAGGAAAGCCAGCTTAAACCAGCTTTTCCAGCTCCGGTACGGCCTCGAACAGATCGGCCACCAGACCGTAGTCAGCCACCTGGAAGATCGGCGCTTCTTCGTCCTTGTTGATCGCCACGATCACCTTCGAGTCCTTCATACCGGCCAGGTGCTGGATGGCACCAGAGATGCCGACGGCGATGTATAGCTGCGGCGCGACGATCTTGCCGGTCTGGCCGACCTGCATGTCGTTCGGTACGAAGCCGGCGTCCACGGCGGCACGGGAAGCACCGACGGCAGCGCCGAGCTTGTCGGCCAGGGCGTAGAGGTGCTTGAAGTTGTCGCCATTGCCCATGCCACGGCCGCCGGAGACGACGATCTTGGCAGCGGTCAGCTCCGGACGGTCGGACTTGGCCAGCTCTTCACCGACGAAGGCGGACTTGCCGGCATCGGCCGGACCGGATACCGCTTCGACGGCAGCGGAGCCACCTTCGGCAGCGGCGGCGTCGAAACCGGTGGTACGCACGGTGATCACCTTGACGGCAGCCGAGGACTGCACAGTGGCGATGGCGTTACCGGCGTAGATCGGACGCTTGAAGGTGTCGGCGCTCTCGACGGCGATGATCTCGGAGATCTGGTCAACGTCCAGTTGCGCGGCCACGCGCGGCAGGTAGTTCTTGCCGTTGGTGGTGGCAGCAGCCAGGATGTGGCTGTAGTTCTTGCCCAGCTCGGCGATCAGCGGCGCGACGTTCTCCGGCAGTTGATGCGCGTAGGCGGCGTCGTCAGCCAGCAGTACCTTGGCCACGCCAGCAACCTTGGCAGCGGCTTCGGCTGCGGCAGAAGCGTTGCTGCCGGCAACCAGCACGTGGATATCGCCACCGATCTTCTGCGCGGCAGTGACGACGTTGAGGGTGGCGGGCGCCAGAGCGGCGTTGCTGTGTTCAGCGATAACCAGAATAGCCATTTAGATTACCTTCGCCTCGTTCTTCAGTTTCTCGACCAGTTCAGCCACGGACTTGACCTTGATGCCGGCGCTGCGGGCAGCCGGCGCTTCGACTTTCAGGGTCTTGACGGTGGACGCGGTGGAAACGCCCAGAGCGTCCGGGGTAACGGTTTCCAGCGGCTTCTTCTTGGCCTTCATGATGTTCGGCAGCGACGCGTAGCGCGGCTCGTTCAGGCGCAGGTCGGTGGTGACGATGGCCGGCAGGTTGAGGGCCACGGTCTGCAGACCGCCATCGATCTCGCGGGTGACGTTGACCTTGTCGCCGGCGACTTCCACCTTGGAGGCGAAGGTGCCCTGGGCGTAGCCGCTCAGCGCGGCCAGCATCTGGCCGGTCTGGTTGTTGTCACTGTCGATGGCCTGCTTGCCGAGAATCACCAGCTTCGGTTGCTCCTTGTCGACCACGGCCTTGAGCAGCTTGGCCACGGCCAGGGAGTTCAGCTCGTCGCTGGACTCGACCAGGATGGCACGGTCGGCGCCGAGTGCCAGGGCGGTACGCAGTTGTTCCTGAGCGGTGGTCGGGCCGATGGAGACGACGACGATCTCGCTCGCCACGCCCTTCTCCTTCAGGCGTACGGCTTCTTCCACGGCGATTTCGCAGAAGGGGTTCATGGACATCTTGACGTTGGCGAGGTCGACGCCGCTGTTGTCCGCCTTGACGCGGACCTTGACGTTGTAGTCGACCACTCGTTTGACAGCTACAAGAACCTTCATGGATTCCTCGTTACTCTCCGGTGAATAAGAATGTCGCCAAGGCGAGCCTGGCCAGTGATGCAGATCGGCCAGAATCAGCCTTCAGCCCAGACGGCGAGCGCAAAACCGCCCGTATCTTGACCCCGCGACCTGACTCGGTCAATACAGCGAACTGGCCGGTCATCCGCGATGTAGTAGGATTCTAGCAGGCCTACAGAAAATTCAAACAAACGTTTGTATTGGCCCGCTGGGAGGGTGTAGATATAATGCCGCAGCACTCAGGGAGACGAGTTGCGCCCTCCAATATAAAACATCGAAGAGCCTTGAGTAGGAGATAGCCTGTGGAACGCGAATTTATGGAGTTCGACGTCGTCATCGTCGGCGCCGGCCCGTCTGGCCTTTCCGCCGCCTGCCGACTGAAACAGAAAGCCGCTGAAGCGGGCCAGGAGATCAGCGTCTGCGTGGTCGAGAAAGGCTCCGAAGTCGGCGCTCACATCCTCTCCGGCGCGGTCTTCGAGCCTCGCGCTTTGAACGAACTGTTCCCTGACTGGAAAGAACTGGGCGCCCCACTCAACACCCCGGTCAAGGGTGACGACATCTACCTGCTCAAGGACGCCGAGAGCGCCGTCAAGCTGCCCGGCTTCTTCGTGCCCAAGACCATGCACAACGAGGGCAACTATATCATCTCCCTCGGCAATCTGTGCCGCTGGCTGGCCCAGCAGGCCGAGAACCTGGGCGTGGAAATCTACCCCGGCTTCGCCGCTCAGGAAGCGCTGATCGACGACAACGGCGTGGTGCGTGGCATCGTCACCGGCGACCTGGGCGTCGACCGCGAAGGCAACCCGAAGGAAGGCTACTACACCCCGGGCATGGAACTGCGCGCCAAGTACACCCTGTTCGCCGAGGGCTGCCGTGGCCATATCGGCAAGCAACTGATCAAGAAGTACAAACTCGACAGCGAAGCCGACGCCCAGCACTACGGCATCGGCATCAAGGAAATCTGGGACATCGACCCGGCCAAGCACCAGCAGGGCCTGGTGGTGCATACCGCCGGCTGGCCGCTGGACATCATGGGCAAGGAAAACACCGGCGGTTCCTTCCTCTATCACCTGGAGAACAACCAGGTAGTGGTCGGACTGATCGTCGACCTGTCCTACGCCAACCCTCACCTGTCGCCTTTCGACGAGTTCCAGCGCTATAAGCACCACCCGGTGGTCAAGCAGTATCTGGAAGGTGGCAAGCGTGTCGCCTACGGTGCCCGCGCCATCTGCAAGGGCGGCCTGAACTCGCTGCCGAAGATGGTCTTCCCCGGTGGCGCGCTGATCGGCTGCGACCTCGGCACCCTGAACTTCGCCAAGATCAAGGGCAGCCATACCGCGATGAAGTCGGGCATGCTGGCTGCCGATGCCATCGCCGAAGCCCTGGCCGCAGGCCGTGAGGGCGGCGACGAGCTGACCAACTACGTCGACGGCTTCAAGGCCAGCTGGCTGTACGACGAACTGTTCCGCAGCCGTAACTTCGGCGCGGCCATCCACAAGTACGGCACCCTGATCGGCGGCGGCATCAACTGGCTGGATCAGAACGTCTTCGGCGGCAAGGCGCCCTTCACCCTGCACGACAACAAGCCGGACTATGCCTGCCTCAAGCCGGCAGCCGAGTGCGCCAAGATCGACTATCCCAAGCCGGACGGCAAACTGAGCTTCGACAAGCTGAGTTCGGTGTTCCTCTCCAACACCAACCATGAAGAAGAGCAGCCCTGCCACCTCAAGCTCGCCGACCCGAGCATTCCGCTGGCGAAGAACCTGCCGCTGTACGACGAACCGGCGCAGCGCTACTGCCCGGCCGGCGTGTACGAGGTAGTGACGCAGGAAGACGGCGAGAAGAAGTTCCAGATCAACGCGCAGAACTGCGTGCACTGCAAGACCTGCGACATCAAGGATCCGGCGCAGAACATCACCTGGGTGGCACCGGAAGGCACCGGCGGGCCGAACTACCCCAACATGTAATCCGGCCATCGCAACGAAAAGCCCGACTCGAAAGAGTCGGGCTTTTTCATTGCTTTTACTCGAAGCTTGTCGCTTGCAGCTTGCCGCTGCTACTCCTGGTAAATCATCTTGCGGCTCATGCCGCCGTCGATGACGAACTCCTGCCCGGTGACGAAACCGGCATCATCGGAGAGCAGCCAGGCCACTTGCGCTGCAATATCCTCCACGGTGCCGACACGGCCGACCGGATGCTGCGCATGGTCGAACACCGAGAGCGGCTCGCGCCGTTGCTGTACGGGGTCACGGGCATCGATCCAGCCCGGGCTGACGCAATTGACTCGCACCTCCGGCCCCAGGCTGATGGCCAGCGCATGGGTCAGCGCCAGCAGGCCACCCTTGCTCGCGGCATAGGCCTCGCAGTTGGCCTCGGACTGGCTGGCGCGGGTCGAGGCAATATTGACGATGGCGCCGCGATGACCACGCAAATATGGCGCACAGTGCTTGGCCAGCAGCATGGCGCCGGTGAGGTTCACCGCCAGTATGCGGTTCCAGCGCCTGAGGTCGAGCGATTCCAGCGGCGGCGTATGCGGGTCGGCGATGGCGGCGTTGCACACCAGCGCATCGAGGCGACCGAACTGGCCAAGCACTTCGGCGACGCCGACACTGACCTGATCTTCCTTGGCCACGTCCATGGCCACGAACCAGGCATTGGCACCCAGCGCTCGTGCCACCTTGGAGCCGCGTTCGCGGTCGACGTCCGTCAGCACCACCTGCCAGCCTTCGCAGATCAGCCAGGCGGCGATGCCCAGGCCGATACCGCGAGCCGCGCCGGTCACCAGCACGACTCGCCCGGTATTGGACGCGGCCTCACTGCCCCACTCGAACATGCTCAGAGCGCGGCCAGGCCGCGTGCCAGATCGGCCTTCAGATCACCCAGGTCTTCCAGGCCGACCGCGACGCGGATCAGGCTGTCGCGGATACCGGCATTGGCACGCTCCTGCGGGGTCAGACGCCCGTGTGAGGTGGTGGCCGGATGGGCGATGGTGGTCTTGGTGTCGCCGAGGTTGGTGGTGATGGAAATGACGCGGGTGGCGTCGATCACCTTCCAGGCGGCGTCACGCCCGCCCTTGACCTCGAAGCTGACCACCGCACCGAAGGCACTCTGCTGCCGCTTCGCCAGCTCGTGCTGCGGATGGCTGGGCAGCCCGGCGTAATACACCCGCTCCACCTGCGGCTGTTGTTCCAGCCACAGCGCCAGTTGCAGGGCGCTGTCGCTCTGCGCCTGCATGCGGATGCGCAGGGTCTCCAGCCCCTTGAGGAACAGCCAGGCGTTGAACGGGCTCAGGGTCGGGCCGGCGGTACGCAGAAAGCCGACCACCTCCTTCATCTGCTCGCGGCGCCCTGCAACCACGCCCCCCAGGCCACGGCCCTGACCGTCGATGTACTTGGTGGCCGAATGCATGACGATATCGGCGCCCAGCTTCAACGGCTGCTGCAGCGCCGGCGTGCAGAAGCAGTTGTCCACCGCCAGCAGCGCACCACGGGCATGGGCGATGTCGGCCAGCGCGGCGATATCCACCAGCTCGGCCAGCGGGTTGGAGGGCGACTCGACGAACAACAGCCGGGTGTTGGGCTTGAACGCTTCCTTCCAGGCGTCGAGATCGGCCAGCGGCACGTAATCCACCTCGACACCGAAGCGCTTGAGGTACTTCTCGAACAGGCTGATGGTGGAGCCGAACACGCTGCGCGACACCAGCACGTGGTCGCCGCCGCTGCACAGGCTCATGACGATGGCGAGGATGGCCGACATGCCGGAAGCCGTGGCCACCGCCTGTTCGGCGCCCTCCAGGGCGGCGATGCGCTCCTCGAAGGTGCGCACCGTAGGGTTGGTATAACGCGAATAAACGTTGCCCGGCACCTCGCCAGCGAAACGCGAAGCAGCATCGGCCGCCGTGCGGAACACGTAGCTGGAGGTGAGGAACAGTGCCTCGCCGTGCTCGCCTTCCGGCGAACGGCGCTGGCCGGCACGCACCGCCAGGGTATCGAAGCCTGCGCCATCCAGATCGCTGTCGAGCCGACCGGCTTCCCATTCCAGTGTCATATCGCTACCTCACGCAAGTAGCCCGGATGCAATCCGGGAAATTCAATCTGCGATGGCCCCGGATTGCATCCGGGCCATGCCTGAAGCCCGTCAGTTGTTATGCAGATCGATGATCGCACTGACCGCCTGCGATTTGGCCTTGCTGGCATCGTTGCGCGCCTGCTCGATGCGATCCAGATACGCCGCATCGACATCGCCGGTCACGTACTTGCCATCGAAGACCGCGCAGTCGAAGTTGTCGATCTTGATCTTCTTGCTGCCACTGACCGCCTCGATCAGGTCGGACAGGTCCTGGTAGACCAGCCAGTCGGCACCGATCAGCTCGCACACCTGTTCGGTAGTGCGGCCATGGGCGATCAGTTCGTGGGCACTGGGCATGTCGATGCCATAGACGTTCGGGTAGCGCACCGCCGGCGCCGCCGAGCAGAAGTAGACGTTCTTCGCCCCGGCCTCGCGGGCCATCTGAATGATCTGCTTGCAGGTGGTTCCGCGCACGATGGAGTCGTCCACCAGCATCACGTTCTTGCCGCGGAATTCCAATTCGATGGCGTTGAGCTTCTGCCGCACGGATTTCTTGCGCGCTGCCTGGCCGGGCATGATGAAGGTGCGGCCGATATAACGGTTCTTGACGAAGCCTTCGCGGAACTTCACGCCCAGGTGGTTGGCCAGCTCCAGCGCTGCAGTGCGGCTGGTATCGGGGATCGGAATGACCACGTCGATATCGTGATCCGGACGCTCGCGGAGGATCTTGTCGGCCAGCTTCTCGCCCATGCGCAGGCGCGCCTTGTACACCGAGATGCCATCCATGATCGAGTCCGGGCGCGCCAGATAGACATGCTCGAAGATGCACGGGGCGTACTTGGGATTGGTCGCGCACTGGCGGGTGAAGAGCTGGCCTTCCTCAGTGATGTACACCGCTTCGCCCGGCGCCAGGTCGCGGATCAGGGTGAAGCCGAGCACGTCCAGCGACACGCTTTCGGAGGCGATCATGTACTCCACGCCCTCGTCGGTGTGACGCTGGCCGAAGACGATGGGGCGAATGCCGTTGGGATCACGGAAGCCGACGATGCCGTAGCCGGTGATCATCGCCACCACCGCGTAGCCACCCACGCAGCGCTCGTGCACATGGCTGACGGCGGCGAACACGTCTTCCTCGGTGGGTTGCAGCTTGCCGCGCTGGGCCAGCTCGTGGGCAAACACGTTGAGCAGCACTTCCGAGTCGGAGTTGGTGTTGACGTGACGCAGATCGGACTCGTAGATCTCCTTGGCCAACTGCTCGACGTTGGTCAGGTTGCCGTTGTGCGCCAGGGTGATGCCATAGGGCGAGTTGACGTAGAACGGCTGCGCCTCGGCCGAGCTGGAGCTGCCGGCGGTGGGGTAACGCACGTGGCCGATACCCATGTGCCCGACCAGGCGCTGCATGTGGCGCTGCTGGAACACGTCGCGCACCAGGCCATTGTCCTTGCGCAGGAACAGCCGGCCTTCATGGCTGGTCACGATGCCGGCAGCGTCCTGGCCGCGATGCTGAAGGACGGTTAGCGCGTCATACAGCGCCTGATTGACGTTCGACTTGCCGACGATACCGACGATGCCACACATGTGCCACGACCCCTGCTATGTAGTTCAGGCTAATTCAGCGACCAGCGCAGCGGTTATCCGCGTAGGCCACTCTTTTCAAAGCGCGGCGGCTGGGTGAGCCGCTGCACCATTAATCCACTGGCCGGACCAGCCCAGAATCAGATTCTTCGACCAGTCTGCGACCATCAGAAAATGCGGCACCAGTTGCGACTGTTGCCACCAGGTATCCTGCTCCACCGGCGCCAGGCTGATCAGCCCCACCAGCAACACCACCAGCAAGCCGCCGCGTGCCGCACCGAAGACCATGCCCAGAAAGCGATCGGTCCCGGACAACCCGGTGACACGAATCAACTCGCCAATGAGGAAATTCACCAGCGCCCCGACCAGCAGCGTGGCGACGAACAGAATGGCACAAGCGGCGATGACCCGGGCAGAAGGCGTTTCGATGTATTCGACGAGATGCTGGGACAGCGCGCCACCGAACATCCAGGCAACCACGCCCGCGATGATCCAGGTGAGCAGCGACAAGGCTTCCTTGACGAAGCCACGCTTGAGACTGATCAAGCTCGAGATGGCGATGACGGCGATGATCGCCCAATCGACCCAGGTAAATGCCACGGTGCAATCTGCCAGCGGAAAAGGCCGGCATTCTAACAGAGCACGGCGCGCGGAGTAACCGGGCGCCGCACCCGAGCCTTAACCCGCTTCCGGCTGGAAGCGCACGACGAAACCGTTGAGCTTGTGCTGACGCTTGAGCTGGTCACGCAAGCGCTCGGCCTCGGCGCGCTCGATCAGTGGGCCGACGAACACCCGGTTCATGCCATCGAAGGTGCGGATATAGGCGTTGTAGCCCTGGCTGCGCAGGGTTTTCTGCAGGGTTTCAGCCCCCGAACGACTGGACAGGCTGGCCAGTTGCACCGACCAACTGATCGGCAGGCTGCTGGCATCCAGGTGGCTTTCCGGCTTGGCCGCTGCTGCCACGGCCGGTTCGGCTGCCGGGGCAGGTTGGCTCGCCTGGCTGCTGGGCGCAGGCTTCTGCTCGGGCTGCGGCGCAGGAGCTGGCGCCTCGGTCTCAGCCGTCAAAGGCGCCTGCGGATCGACCGGCACCGGCTCTTGCGGCAGCACCTCGGGCTCGACCACTTCGGCCGGTTCGACCACGATCTCAGGCGTGTCGGGGGTCTGCGGCATCTGCGGTGCATCCACCACCACACGGCGCATCTCGTCTTCGCGCGACAGCAGCATCGGCAGAAAGATGACCGCCAACGCCACCAGCACCAATGCGCCGACCATGCGCTGCTTGAGCCCCTTTTCCAACAAAGCCATGCCCTACTCCACGGTTGAAAAGCCACAAGCTGCGATACTGCCATCCCGACGCCGTGCAGCGCCAGCCTGTCAGCCGTGCTCGGCCAACCATTGCAGCGCTTCGGCCACGCAGAAGAATGAACCAAAGAGGAGAATCTCGTCCCCCTCAGCAGCCAGTTGGCATTGCGCCACCAAGGCCTCAGCGACGCTGCCATGCTGGCTGACCTGGGCACCGCGCATGCGCAACTGCTCGGCCAGTTCCGCCGCAGGCCGCGAACGCGGCGTGGCCAGAGGTGCCACAGCCCAGCTCGCAACCAGGCCTTGCAAGGGGGCCACGACTCCGGGCAGATCCTTGTCGGCCAACAGGCCGAACACGGCCAGGCGCCGCCCCACCGGCGGACGGGCTTCTAGTCGCTGCGCCAGGTAGTCGGCGGCATGCGGGTTGTGCCCGACATCCAGGAGCAGGGTCAGGTGCTTGCCCTGCCAGGTCAGCGCACGCCGATCCAGGCGCCCCACCACTCGGGTGGCGAGCAAGGCACGGGTAATGGCTGCCTGATCCCAGGCCAGGCCGAGCAAGGCATAGGCCTGCACGGCCAGGGCAGCGTTCTCCATGGGCAGGTCGAGCAGAGGCAGATCATTCAGGCGCAGGACACGGCCCTGCTCATCCAGACCGAACCAGTCCCAGCCCGTCTCGCCGACACTCAGCCCGTAATCGCGCCCACGCAGGAAGAACGGCGTATCCAGGCGCACCACGGCATCGATCAGCGGCTGCGGTGGATCCAGATCACCACAGAGCGCCGGCTTGCCAGCGCGCATGATGCCGGCCTTCTCGAAGGCCACCGACTCGCGGCTGTCGCCCAGCCAGTCGGCATGGTCGAGACCGATACTGGTGATCAGCGCCAGGTCGGCATCCACCAGATTCACCGCATCCAGACGTCCGCCCAGGCCGACCTCGAGCACCACGGCATCCAGCGCCGCGCGCTCGAACAGCCAGAAGGCCGCCAGGGTGCCCACCTCGAAATAGGTCAGGGAAATCTCGCCACGCGCCGCCTCGACGGCAGCGAAGGCCTGGCACAGCTCGTCGTCGCTGGCCTCGCGGCCCTCGATCAGCACGCGCTCGTTGTAGCGCAGCAGGTGCGGCGAGCTATAGACCCCGACGCGCTGCCCCTGCTCGCGCAGCAGGCTGGCGATGAAGGCGCAGGTGGAACCCTTGCCATTGGTACCGGTGACGGTGATCACCCGTGGCGCCGGCTGGCCCAAGCCCAGGCGCCGCGCCACCTCGCGCGAGCGCTCCAGGCCCATATCGATGGCCGAGGGGTGCAGTTGCTCGAGGTAGGCGAGCCATTCGCCCAGGCTGCGTTCGGTCATGTCATGCCGTGGCCGGCAGGGCCACAGGGGACGGACGATTCATCAGTTGCGCGAGCAGGCGCGCCAGGCGTGGGCGCAGTTCGTCACGCGAAATGATCATGTCGATGGCGCCGTGCTCAAGGAGGAACTCGCTGCGCTGGAAGCCTTCCGGCAGCTTCTCGCGCACGGTCTGCTCGATCACCCGCGGGCCGGCGAAGCCGATCAGCGCTTTCGGCTCAGCGACGATCACGTCACCGAGCATGGCCAGGCTGGCGGAAACGCCGCCGTAGACCGGGTCAGTCAGCACGGAGATGAACGGCAGGCCTTCCTCGCGCAGGCGCGCCAGGGCCGCCGAGGTCTTGGCCATCTGCATCAGCGAGATCAGCGCCTCCTGCATGCGCGCACCACCGGAAGCGGAGAAGCACACCAGCGGGCAACGCTTTTCCAGAGCGACGTTGGCGGCCTGGACGAAACGCTCGCCGACGATGGCGCCCATGGAGCCGCCCATGAAGGAGAACTCGAAGGCGCAGACCGCGATCGGCATGCCTTCGAGGGTGCCGCTCATGGAGATCAGCGCATCCTTCTCGCCGGTCTGCTTCTGCGCGGCGGCCAGGCGATCCTTGTACTTCTTGCTGTCACGGAACTTCAGACGATCGACCGGCTCCAGATCGGCACCGATTTCCTCGCGGCCATCGGCATCGAGGAACAGATCGAGGCGACGACGCGCGCCGATACGCATGTGGTGGTTGCACTTGGGGCAGACATCCAGGGTCTTTTCCAGCTCGGGGCGATAGAGCACGGCCTCACAGGACGGGCACTTGTGCCAGAGCCCCTCGGGCACGGAACTCTTCTTCACCTCGGAACGCATGATCGAGGGGATGAGTTTGTCTACCAACCAGTTGCTCATGCTGTTATCTCTCCATAACCGATGGTCGGAGCGGGCGGCCACACAGCTACCCGCCTCCAGCAATTCGTTTGCGCCGCGTTCAGGCGGCACGACAGCTTAGTGGACGGCACCAGGCGCGCCGCCGTCACATCAGGCTGACGCGACCGCCTGCAGGAATGCGTGAATCTTGCCTGCATCCTTTATGCCTTTTGCCGCCTCCACCCCACCACTGACATCAACGGCGTAAGGGCGAACCTGGGCAATGGCCTGCGCAACGTTGTCCGCCGTCAGCCCGCCGGCAAGAATGATCGGCTTGCCGGCCTCGCACGGTACCAGCGACCAGTCGAACGCCGCCCCCGTGCCACCGGGCACACCTTCGACGAAGGTATCCAGAAGGATGCCGCGCGCACCGGCATAGGGCGCCAGCAGGGCTGCAACGTCCCCGCCGGAACGCACGCGCAGGGCCTTGATGTAGGGGCGGCCATGGCCTTCGCAGTCAGCCGGCGACTCCTCGCCATGGAACTGCAGCAGGTCGAGCGGCACCTGCGCCAGCACCGCCTGCAACTCCTCACGCGGCATGTCGACGAACAGCCCCACGCTGGTGACAAAAGGCGGCAAGGCGGCAACGATGGCCTGCGCCTGCTCGACACTGACCGCACGCGGGCTCTTGGCGTAGAACACCAGGCCAATGGCATCCGCCCCGGCCTCCACGGCGGCCAGCGCATCCTCCACGCGGGTAATGCCGCAAATCTTGCTGCGCACGCGCATTGGCTTCATACCTGTTGGCTGTCGGACGCAGGATGTTAGCAAAGGCCTAGCTCTGCCGCACATCCACCAGGCCGGAAAGAAAGTGTGGCCCCAGGTAGCGCGACGGCAGCTCGAACTTCTCGGGGTATTCGACCTCGACCAGATAGAGACCGTGAGGATGGGCGGTGACGCCGCCACTGCGCCGCTCGCCCCGCTCCAGCACCTCGCGCGCCCACTCCACGGGGCGCTCGCCAGCGCCAATGGTCATCAGCACACCGGCGATGTTGCGCACCATGTGATGAAGGAAGGCGTTGGCACGGATATCCAGCACGATGAAGCGACCATGCTCGATCAGCGCCAGATGATGGATGGTCTTGATCGGCGACTTGGCCTGGCACTGACTGGCGCGGAAGGCGCTGAAATCATGGGTGCCGACCAGAGCCTCGGCCGCCTGGCGCATGCGCTGCAAATCCAGCGGGCGGTGATTCCAGGTGACTTCCTCGGCCATGTGCGCGGGGCGGATCGGATCGTTGTAGATGACATAGCGATAACGCCGCGCCATGGCACTGAAACGAGCATGGAAATGCGCCGGCATGACCTTGGCCCAGGTCACGCTGATGTCCTTGGGCAGGTTCATGTTGGCGCCCATGATCCAGGCATGCAGCGGGCGCTCGACAGCGGTATCGAAGTGCACCACCTGGCCACTGGCATGCACCGAAGCATCGGTGCGACCGGCGCAAATGATGTTCACTGGCGCGCCCCCCGCCACTTTCGACAGCGCCGACTCCAGGCAACCCTGAATGGAAGCGACCTTGCCACTCTGACGCTGGAAGCCGCGATAACGGGCGCCCTTGTACTCGACACCCAGGGCGATTCGGGAAAAGCCAGCGGCCGCCATTTCGGCGGCCGCTACAGGTACTGCATCGGACATGGATCTCAAACCAGCTTGGCAATCATCTCGCGGGCTTCCTGTTGCTGGGCTTCGCTACCCTCGGCAACCACTTCATCGAGAATGTCGCGCGCACCTTCGGCATCACCCATGTCGATATAGGCACGGGCCAGATCCAGCTTGGTCGCGGTCTCGTCGGTGCCGGCGAGGAAGTCGAAATCATCGTCGCCTTCGAGACCCTCGCTCAGGCCATCGCTGGCCGGCAGATCGAAGGTATCGGCCGGCTCGCTGGCCGCTTCGTTCTCGGCGGAAAGCTGTTCCAGCTCGGCACTGACCTCGTCGAGTTGCGCGGCGAAGCTGCCGACATCGGCGGGCTTGGCCGGCTCGTCGTCGGCCAGCGACAGGTCGAAATCGGACGGCAGATTCACTTCGTCAGCCGGGTTTTCCTCGGGCAGATCCAGACTCAGATCGGCCAGCGGATCGAGCTCTTCGGGTGCGGCAGGCTGCTCATCCAGGCTCGCCAGGAAATCATCCGCCTCGTCACTTGTAGCGGGAGCAGCAGGCTCGTCCAGATCGAGGCTGAAGTCAGCCAGCTCGTCGGCCAGCGGCTTGCTCTCGGCAGGCCCGTCATCGAGCGACAGGTCGAAATCCAGGTCATCCACGGCCTTGCTGGCCGGCTGCTCGTCGAGCAGACCGAAATCCAGATCCTCATCCAGCGCCGGGCTCGGCTCGGCCGGCTGCGCGCTGGCCTGCACGTCACGCCCCAGATCGCTCTCCAGGTCATCCAGGCTCAGGTCGAAGGCGTCGTCCAGGTCATCCGTCGCGGTAGCGGTTTCATTGCCGCCATCAGCCAGGCCAATGTCATCGAGGCTGAAATCCAGATCATCCGCTGCCGCACCAGCGGCAACGCCAGCACCGACGAATGCGGCCATGGCCGGATACTTGCTCTTGAGCTGCTCGGCTTCGGCAGTGGCGCCACCGATTTCCCGCAGTTCGTTGTCCTGGCGGGCGAAGCCTTCGCGGTCACCCAGTTCGGCATAGACCTCCATCAGCTTCAAGCGCAGATCAGTACGATGCGGCTCGTCGTTGATGGCGTTGTGCAGCAGCTCGGCGGCCTGATTGAAGCGACCGTAGGCAATATAGATGTCGGCCTCGCCCAGCACGTCGCCGGTTTGCGCGGTCACACGATCCTCTGCAGCCGCCTTGGCCGGCTCATCGTCGAGACCGGCGAAGCTGTCTTCCGGCATGTCCAGCTCTTCGGCGAAGGCGCTGTCCTGAGCGAGCGCCTCGGCCTGCGCCTCATGCTGCTCCGACTCCTTCATGGCATTGCGCCGCGACAGGGCCATCAGACCGACCAGCAGCAGCAACAACGCACCGCCGCCGGCCAGCCCCAGGGTCATTGGATTGCCCAGCAGCTCATCGACAAAGCTGGGCTGCTCCACGGCTGGAGCCGCCGGCTGCGCAGGCTTGGCCGGTTCTGCGGCTGGCGCCTCGCTGGCCGCTGGCGGCGTTTCGACAGCAGGCTCCTGCACGGGCTCGGCAGGCTCTTCGCTGTAGTTGTAATCCGGTGCTGCAGCCGGTTCGGCCGGTGCTGGCTCGGTTGCCGCTGGCGCTTCTGCGGCGGCATTCTCGGCAGGCGCCGGGGCCTGCTCGGCGGCCGGCGCTGCTGGCGCCTCGGGCGTGGCAGCCGGTGTCTGGCCTGCCTGGGCGCTCTCGGCCTGCAGTTTTGCCAGTTGGCTGTCCTTGAGCTCGATCAGGCGTTGCAGCTTGTCCAACTGGCTCTGCAGATCACCGATGCGGCTCTGCAGCTCGGCATTTTCGCGTCGCGTCGAATCCAGGCTCTCCTGAGTCACGGCCAGCTTGTCGGCCAGGGCCTTGCTGTCGGCGGAGCCGGTATCGCTGCCCTGCGTCGCCTTGCCAGTCTCACCCGAAACCAGTTTCAGGCTATCGCCGCGCTCGGCCACGGCCGGAGCGGAGCCCGCTTCGGTGCGGCGCGTAGCGTCGAGCTGGCGCGAAGCAACGTCACGCCCTGCGCGCCAGGCGGCGTTCTGCTCGGCGACCTGAGCGATGGCTTCGGCGTTACTGCGGCTGCGAACCTG
Source organism: Pseudomonas sp. GOM7 (assembly GCF_026723825.1). NCBI lineage: Bacteria > Pseudomonadati > Pseudomonadota > Gammaproteobacteria > Pseudomonadales > Pseudomonadaceae > Pseudomonas > Pseudomonas sp. GOM7. Next base: position 3,277,171 of record NZ_CP113519.1, read on the forward strand.
CTGCTCGTCGGGCAGACGCAGCACCTGGCCACTCTTCATGCGGTTGATGTTGCCACCGATGAAGGCATCCGGGTTCAGATCCTGAATGGCCAGCATGGCCTGGTGAACGCTACCACCCTCGACGCGCTGAGCGATTTCCCACAGCGTGTCGTTCTTCGCCGTGCGGTATTCATTGCCGGCAATGGCGCGCGACGGTGCAGCAGGCGCGGTGTTCGACCGCGGCGCAGCGCTGCCTGCCACGGGAGCTCGCGGCGCCGCACTCGGGCGTGGCGCGGGCGCAGGTGCGGCGACTGGAGCCTGCGGAGCAGCAGCGGCGGTTTGCGGGGAATACAGAGGCGGGTCAAGCAACAGGGTGTATTCACGCAACAACCGACCATTCGGCCAGAGCACTTCCACCAGGAAGTTCAGATAAGGTTCACGCACCGCCTTGCTGGATGTCACACGAATGACACTCTTACCGTTCGGCTTGAGTATCGGCGTGAACTTCAGGTCGGTGAGGAAGAACTGGCGGTCGACACCCGCTTTGGTGAACTCTTCAGGAGAAGCCAGTTTCGGCACGAGTTCGTCGGAGGTCAGATCGCGCACCTCCAACAATTCGATTTCCGCCACCAGAGGCTGGTTCAGCGAGGATTGCAGGGTCACTTCACCCAACCCCAGCGCATGCGCCATACCGGAAGACAGGGCGGAAGCCGCTGCGATTGCCAGCACCAGTTTGCGAACCCGAACCATAGCGTTATCCCTTGTTTTAACTTCTTTCTCGAAGACGAGAGGGGTTTAGATGAACACCGCCTGCATCCGCTGAATCAGCGGCTCCCCATTCGGTATTCATCCAAACCAGTATTGCCAAGCTAGAAAAATTCTTCAAATTTCTAGGTAAGTATCTTTTACAGATAGTGTTTTATCAACAACTCTGCTATTTGCACGGCATTCAGAGCAGCACCTTTTCGCACATTATCAGACGCAATCCACAAATTGAGCTGAGTCGGATCGGCAACGGCCTGGCGAATACGGCCCACCTGGATCACATCCTGCCCCAGCGCATCCCCCACAACCGTGGGGTAATCCCCCTCCTCTGCCAGCTCGAGTCCGGGCGCCTCGGCCAGGCAAGCAGTAATGGCCGCCACGTCCACCGGAGTATCACTCTCGAGAGTGACCGCCAGGCTATCCCCGAAGAATACCGGCACCTGGGCACAGGTCGCGGCAATGGGCAGGTGCGCATCGCCCAGCAATTGCTGCAACTCCGCTGCCAACCGTGCCTCCAGCCGCGCATGCCCCTGCTCGTCCGGCGTACCGATCTGAGCCAGTACGTTGAAGGCAATCTGCCGATCCACGCCCTGCGGCTCGAACGAACGGCCATTGAGCAACTCGGCGGTCTGCCGTGCCAGCTCCCGCACCCCGGCACGGCCCAGCGTGGAAGCCGACAACATGGCCGTCACCCCGATACGACGGGGCCGCAACAGAGAGCGTAGCGCCTGTGTCACCAGCGCGACAGCGACGGCAGCCGGCGTCGGGCTGCTGAGCAGGAAGGGTGGCCGCTGCGTCGCCAGCCACAGCTCACCTGCCTCGGGCAGCAGGCAGGGCGCCTGGGTCAAGGGCAATGCGGCGGACAGATCGATCAGTGAGCAGTTGGCCGCGACGATCCGCTCCAGGTACTCACGGGTGACCTCGGCACTGGCCGCACAGAACACCAGTTGCGCGGCATTGAAATCGAACGCATCGAGTGCCCTGACCCGCACCTGGCGGTCACGAAACGACAGACTTTTCCCGGCGGATTCATCACTGGCCAGCAGATACAGATCCTTGACCGGAAAATCGCGCTCTTCGAGCAGACTGACCAGCGCTTCACCGATGTTCCCGGTGGCGCCCACGATGGCAATGGAAAGTGACTGGCTCATGAGGAAAACCTGTGACGCGAAGGGAGCGGCACTGTAACCGCGCCCTCGCGCCCAGGCAATCGGCTATCGGCGAGCCCACCGACAGCCGGGACGAATCAACGCTCCAGGAGGATACGCAGCATGCGTCGCAGCGGCTCGGCAGCGCCCCATAGCAACTGGTCGCCCACGGTGAAGGCACCGAGATACTGCGAGCCCATGTTGAGCTTGCGCAGACGCCCGACCGGAACGCTCAGGGTGCCGGTCACGGCAGTCGGGCCGAGGTCGCGGATGGAATCTTCGCGATGGTTCGGCACCAGCTTGACCCAGGGATTGTGCTGGCTGATCAGGCCTTCGATGTCGGCCATCGGCACATCCTTGTTCAGCTTGATGGTCAGTGCCTGGCTGTGGCAACGCATGGCGCCGATGCGCACGCAGATGCCATCCACCGGGATCGGGCTCTTGAAGCGACCGAGGATCTTGTTGGTTTCGGCCTGGGCCTTCCACTCTTCACGGCTCTGCCCGTTCGGCAGTTCCTTGTCGATGTAGGGGATCAGGCTGCCGGCCAGCGGTACGCCAAAGTTGTCCACCGGGAAGGCCTCGCCACGCATGGCCTCGGCCACCTTGCGGTCGATATCGAGAATGGCGCTGGCCGGGTCAGCCAGTTCATCGGCGACGGCACCGTTGATCGCGCCCATCTGCTTGATCAGCTCGCGCATGTTCTGCGCACCGGCACCCGAGGCCGCCTGGTAGGTCATCGCGCTCATCCACTCGACCAGACCGGCTTCGTAGAGGCCGCCCAAGGCCATCAGCATCAGGCTGACGGTGCAATTGCCGCCGATGTAGTTCTTGCTGCCGGCGTCCAGCGCCTGGTCAATCACCTTGCGGTTGACCGGGTCGAGCACGATCACCGCGCTGTCGTCCATGCGCAGCGACGAGGCCGCATCGATCCAGTAGCCCTGCCAACCGGCTTCGCGCAGCTTGGGGAAGACTTCGTTGGTGTAGTCGCCGCCCTGGCAGGTCAGGATCACGTCCAAGCCTTTCAGGTCGTCGATGCTGTAGGCGTCCTTCAGCGGGGCAATGTCCTTGCCAATGGCGGGGCCCTGGCCACCGACATTGGAGGTGGTGAAGAACACCGGCTCGATCAGGTCGAAGTCCCGCTCTTCCAGCATGCGCTGCATGAGCACGGAACCGACCATGCCACGCCAACCGATCAGACCTACACGTTTCATAACGACTACACCTATATGAACAGCCCGCCGGAACCACCCCGGCGGGGCCGAGAAGATTACAGACTACGCAGCGCTTCGACTACTGCATCACCCATGGCAGCAGTACCGACCTTGGTCTTGCCTTCAGACCAGATGTCGCCAGTACGCAGGCCCTGATCCAGCACCAGGCTCACCGCTTTTTCGATGGCGTCGGCAGCGGTCACCTGGCCGAAGCTGTAACGTAGCATCATGGACACCGAGAGAATGGTGGCCAGCGGGTTGGCGATGCCCTGCCCAGCGATGTCCGGCGCAGAGCCATGGCACGGCTCGTACATGCCCTTGTTGTTGGCATCCAGGGATGCCGACGGCAGCATGCCGATGGAACCGGTGAGCATCGAAGCCTCGTCGGACAAAATGTCACCAAACATGTTGTCGGTGACCATCACGTCGAATTGCTTGGGGGCACGCACCAGTTGCATGGCGGCGTTGTCGACGTACATGTGGCTCAATTCGACGTCCGGGTAATCCCTGGCCACTTCCTCGACTACGGCGCGCCACAGCTGGCTGGAGGCCAGGACGTTGGCCTTGTCCACCGAGCACAGCTTCTTGTTGCGCACCATGGCCATGTCGAAACCGACCTTGGCGATACGGCGAATTTCACTCTCACTGTACGGCAGCGTGTCGTAAGCCATGCGCTCGCCGTTTTCCAGCACCTTGCTCTCGCGCGGCTGGCCGAAGTAGATGCCGCCGGTCAGCTCACGGACGATAAGGATGTCCAGGCCGGCGACCACTTCCGGCTTGAGGCTGGAGGCCTCGGCCAGTTGCGGGTAGAGGATGGCCGGACGCAGGTTGCCGAACAGGCCCAGTTGCGAACGGATCTTCAGCAGGCCGCGCTCCGGGCGGATGGCCGGGTCGATGGCGTCCCACTTGGGCCCACCAACGGCGCCGAGCAGCACGGCATCGGCGGCCTTGGCGCGCGCCAAGGTCTCGTCGGCCAGCGGCACGCCATAACGGTCGATGGCCGCGCCGCCCAGGTCATCGAAGCTCAGCTCGAAACCCAGGGCGTACTTGTCGTTGGCCAGGTTCAATACCTTGACCGCCTCGGCCATGATTTCCGGGCCGATACCGTCGCCAGGGAGAACCAGAATCTGCTTGCTCATCTTTTTTCCTTCGGAAATAGCTTCAAGCTGCCAGCCACAAGCACAAGCCGCTTTTACTTGCAGCTTGAAGCGTGCGGCTTGCAGCTCCTGTCATTTGATCGCGCCGAACAACCAGGGGCTGTTCTGCTGGTGTTTGGCCTCGAAGGCCTTGATCGCCTCCTGATCCTGCAGGGTCAGGCCGATGTCGTCCAGACCGTTGAGCAGGCAGTGCTTGCGGAAGGCGTCGACCTCGAAGGCGTACTGCACGCCATCGGGGCGAGTGACGGTCTGCGCCGCCAGATCGATGGTCAACTGATAACCCTCGGTGGCCTCGGCCTGCTCGAACAGCGCGTCCACCTCTTCATCCTTGAGGATGATCGGCAGCAGACCGTTCTTGAAGCTGTTGTTGTAGAAGATGTCGGCGAAGCTCGGCGCGATCACGGTGCGGAAACCGTACTCGTCCAGCGCCCAGGGCGCGTGCTCGCGCGAGGAGCCGCAGCCGAAGTTCTCACGGGCCAGCAGCACGCTGGCCCCCTGATAACGCGGGAAGTTGAGCACGAAATCCGGGTTGATCGGGCGCTTGCTGTTGTCCTGGTTCGGCTGACCGACATCCAGGTAGCGCCACTCGTCGAACAGGTTGGGGCCGAAACCGGTGCGCTTGATCGACTTGAGGAATTGCTTGGGAATGATCTGGTCGGTGTCGACGTTGGCGCGATCGAGCGGGCAGACCAGGCCGGTGTGTTGGGTGAAGGCTTTCATCAAAACTCTCCTCAGGCCTGGATCAATTCGCGCACGTCGATGAAGCGACCGGTCACCGCAGCCGCAGCCGCCATGGCCGGACTCACCAGGTGGGTACGACCACCGGCGCCCTGACGCCCCTCGAAGTTGCGGTTGGAGGTGGAGGCGCAATGCTCACCGCTGCCCAGTTTGTCCGGGTTCATCGCCAGGCACATGGAGCAGCCTGGCTCACGCCACTCGAAGCCGGCCTCGATGAAGATCTTGTCCAGCCCCTCGGCTTCGGCCTGCGCCTTGACCAGGCCGGAACCCGGCACCACCAGCGCCTGCTTGACGGTAGCGGCCACCTTGCGCCCCTTGGCCACCTCGGCGGCGGCGCGCAGGTCTTCGATGCGTGAGTTGGTGCAGGAGCCGATGAACACGCGATCGAGCTGGATAGCGGTGATCGGCTGATTGGCGGTCAGGCCCATGTACTTGAGCGCGCGGGTGATGGAGTCCTTCTTCACCGGGTCGCTTTCGCGCGCCGGATCCGGCACGTTCTGATCCACCGCCAACACCATCTCGGGCGAGGTGCCCCAGCTAACCTGTGGCTTGATGTCCTCGGCTTTCAACTCGACCACGGTATCGAACACCGCATCGGCGTCGGACACCAGGTTCTGCCACTGCGCCACGGCCTTGTCCCAGTCGCTGCCCTTGGGCGCGAACGGGCGATCCTTGACATAGGCGATGGTCTTCTCGTCCACCGCCACCAGGCCCACACGGGCACCGGCCTCGATGGACATGTTGCAGATGGTCATGCGCCCTTCCAGGGACAGGTCGCGAATGGCGCTACCGGCGAACTCCAGGGCATGGCCATTGCCGCCGGCGGTGCCGATCTTGCCAATCACGGCGAGTACGATGTCCTTGGCGGTGACGCCGAACGGCAGCTTGCCCTCGACACGCACCTGCATGTTCTTCATCTTCTTGGCCACCAGGCACTGGGTGGCAAGCACGTGCTCGACCTCGGAAGTGCCGATGCCGTGGGCCAGCGCGCCGAAAGCGCCGTGGGTGGAGGTGTGCGAGTCGCCGCAGACCACGGTCATGCCGGGCAAGGTGGCGCCCTGCTCCGGGCCGACCACGTGAACGATGCCCTGGCGCACGTCGTTCATCTTGAATTCGAGGATGCCGAAGTCATCGCAGTTCTCGTCCAGGGTCTGTACCTGGATGCGCGAGACCTCGTCGGCAATGGCTTCGAGGCCGCCCTGGCGCTCGGCCTTGGTGGTCGGCACGTTGTGATCCGGCGTGGCGATGTTGGCGTCGATGCGCCACGGCTTGCGCCCAGCCAGGCGCAGCCCCTCGAAAGCCTGCGGCGAGGTCACTTCGTGGAGGATGTGACGATCGATGTAGATCAACGAGGAACCGTCGTCGCGACGTTTCACTTCGTGCATTTCCCAGAGCTTGTCGTAGAGCGTCTTGCCGGCCATCAGCCTATACCTCATCAGCGTCTTTCTATACCCGGGCGAAATGGCCCTGCGGCTTATGGGGTGAAATGCTATGATCACGAGACGAATAACTCAAATTCATATTTTTCATCCAGAGGATTCCAGAAAGGAATCCATTTCAAGCTGCAAGCGTCAAGCTACAAGCCGGAAGCAAAGACCGAGCGGCCCAGCTTGTGCCTTGCAGCTTGCCGCTTGGAGCTGCTTCTATGGATCTGGCCAACCTCAACGCCTTCATCGCCATCGCCGAAACCGGCAGTTTCTCCGAAGCCGGCGAGCGCCTGCATCTGACACAACCAGCCGTGAGCAAGCGCATCGCCGGCCTGGAACAGCAACTGGGCGTGCGCCTGTTCGACCGCCTGGGCCGCGAGATCGGCCTGACCCAGGCCGGCCGCGCCCTGTTGCCACGCGCCTACCAGATACTCAACGTGCTGGACGATACGCGTCGCGCATTGACCAACCTGTCCGGTGAGGTCAGCGGCCGCCTCACCCTGGCCACCAGTCACCACATCGGCCTGCATCGCCTGCCCGCCCTGCTGCGCGCCTTCACCCGCGCCCACCCGCAGGTGGCACTGGACATCCAGTTCCTTGACTCGGAGGTGGCGTATGAAGAAGTGCTGCATGGCCGTGCCGAACTGGCGGTGATCACCCTCGCCCCGGAAACCCGCGAGCCGATCCGTGCCGTCGCCGTATGGGACGACCCACTGGACTTCGTCGCCGCGCCAGAGCACCCGCTGGCGCGCAGCCAGGTGATCAGCCTGGCCGACGTGGCCCAGCACCCGGCGGTATTTCCCGGCGGCAACACCTTTACCCATCACATCGTCCAGCGCCTGTTCGAGGCCCAAGGCCTGACCCCCAATATCGCCATGAGCACCAACTACCTGGAAACCATCAAGATGATGGTCTCCATCGGCCTGGCCTGGAGCGTGCTGCCGCGCACCATGCTTGACGACCAGGTCACCCGCCTGCCCATCCCCGGCATTCAGCTAAGCCGGCAACTGGGCTACATCCTGCATACCGAGCGCACCCTGTCGAACGCCGCCCGCGCCTTCATGGACCTGCTCGACAGCCAGCGCGACGACCTTGCACAAGCAGCCATGCACCGTCTAACGTGAGGGCACAATACCAAGAACACATATTCATCATGCGCACCGCGCACCATCGGAGGACGGCTCGGCCATGGCCAGATCGACTGACCAGACTCCGCCCTTGCCTTACATTCCGGCGATGGATCCCGCCGAATTCGAGCAAACCTGGCAAGACGCGCAGCGCCTGCTGGCCGCTCTCAATGGCGCCCATCTCGGCACCTGGTACTGGGACATTCGCAGCGGCCAGGTGAGCTGGTCACGCGGCGCTCAGGCACTGTTCGGCCTGGATCCCAACCGGCCGGTCACGCAACCACTGAACTACTTCGAGCTGATTCCGGAAGAAGAACGCCCCGCGATTCTGGCGAAGTTCGACGCCATCGTCAGGGGCGAACAGATCTTCGATGTCCTGCGCCATCGCATTCGCTGGCCCGATGGCAGCCTGCACTGGCTGGAAATCACCGGCAGCCTGCGACAAGAGGCAGACGGCAGCCAACGCATGTTCGGCGTGATCCGTGACATCAGCGCGCAACAGGAACGCGCCGCCGCCCTGCGTGCGTCGGAACAGCGCTTCGCCAGCCTGTTTCGTCTGAGCCCGGACATCATGATGCTGGTGCGCTACGAAACCAGCGAGATCCTCGAGGTCAATCAGCACTTTTCCCAGGCCTTCGGCTGGGCCAGCGATGAGGTGCTGGGCCGTAGCACCCATGAACTGAACATCTGGGTGCACAGCGAACAACGCGAGCAACTGCGCCAGCAAGCCCCGCTCAGCCGTGACCCGCTGATCCAGGAAGTGCAACTGCGCACACGCAACGGCACCATCCTCGACGGCGTGCTCTCCAGTCAGTACATCGAGTTGCAAGGCGATAACATGTTGCTCTGCACCTTCCTCGACACCAGCGCGCGCAAACGGGCGGACAATGCCCTGCGGGCCAGTGAGGAGAAGTTCGCCAAAGCCTTCATGCACACCCCCGATGCCGTCTCCATTTCCGATATCGCGAGCGGGCGCTTCATCGAGATCAATCCCAGCTTCGAGCGGCAATTTGGCTGGACGAATACCGAGGCCATCGGCCGCACCTCACTGGAGCTGGGCATCTGGGGCTCGGCCAGCGAGCGCCAGCGCATGCTCGACGCCCTGCACGATGGCCAGCTGAACAACCTCGAAGTGCGCCTGCACAGCCGCGATGGCAGCACCAGCAGCAACCTGCTGTTCGGCGGCCCCATCGAGCTGGACGGCAATACTTATCTGATCCTGACCATTCGCAACATCACCGAGCAACGCTTACAGGAACGGGCCCTGAAAGAAAGCCAGGAGCGTCTCAAACTGGCCCTGGATTCGGCCGAGCTGGGTACCTGGGACTGGCACATTCCAACGCAACGCCTGTACGCCAGTGCCCGCGCGGCAGAACTGCAAGGGCTGCCGGCCACCCCCTTCGACGGCGACTTTCTGAGCTTCTTCAACCACGTACCGATGAGTGATCGCCAAAACCTGCGCCAGAGCTATCTGCAATTGGTGGAGCAACGGCAGACGCACTATCAGGTGACCTATCGGGTCAATCTGGACAAAGGCAATCTGCGCTTTCTGGAAAGCACCGCCAAACTGCAGCTCGACGAAGCCGGCCAGCCACTGCGCATGGTCGGCACCCTGCTCGATATCAGCGAGCGCGTGCAGCGCGAGCAACGCCTAAAAGCCTCGGAGGAGAAGTTCGCCAGGGCTTTTTATTCCAGCCCCGACGCCATCATCATCAGCGAGCGCGACAGCGGGCGCTATATCGAGGTCAACCAGGGCTTTACCCGTATCACCGGTTACGAAGACTGGGAGGCAGTCGGCAAGACTGTCTACGAGCTGAACATCTGGGCCTGCCCGGAAGAGCGCAGGCAGATGATCGAGGATCTGCTGCTACACGGCCAGGTACTACACCGGGAAATGCACGGCAGGCACCGCAACGGCGAAGTGTTGTTGGTGGATGTCTCCGTGCAGCCCATCGAAATCGAGGGCACCCCCTGCCTGCTGCTCACCGCCCGTGATATCAGCGAACTGAAGCAGGCGCAGGCACAGGTGCAACACCTGGCCTATCACGATGCCCTGACCAACCTGCCCAACCGCGCCCTGCTGATGGAGCGCCTGACCCAGCAGATCGCCCTGCACAAACGCCTGGCCATGCATGGTGCCCTGCTGTTCATTGATCTCGACCACTTCAAGCACATCAACGACTCGCTCGGCCACCCGGTGGGCGACGCCGTACTGCGCCTGATCACCGCACGCCTCGAGGCTAGCGTGCGCGAAGAGGACACCGTCGCCCGCCTGGGCGGTGACGAATTCGTCGTGCTGATCTCCGGCCTGGAAAGCAAACGCTCGGAAGCCACCCGGCAGGTGCGCCAGGTGGCGGAAAAGCTGCGCCATCTGCTGGCCCAGCCGATGCTGCTCGACGGCCACCAACTGCAGGTCACGCCCAGCATCGGCATCGCCCTGATTCCCGATCATGGTGACAACCCGGCAGATCTGCTCAAACGCGCCGATATCGCCCTGTATCGCGCCAAGGACTCCGGGCGCAACACCATCCAGTTATTCCGCAGCACCATGCAGGACGCCGCCAGTGCACGCCTGCGCCTGGAGAGCGAGCTGCACCTGGCCCTGGCCCGCGGCGAATTCGAGCTGTACTTCCAGCCACAGGTGGACGCCAGCAGCGACCGCATCGCCGGGGCGGAGGTTCTGCTGCGCTGGCGCCACCCGGAACAGGGCATCCTCTCGCCGCTGCACTTCATCGAAGTGCTCGAGGAAAGCGGCCTGATCATCGAGGTGGGCGGCTGGGTGCTGGCAGAAGCCTGCCACGTCTGCGCCCGCCTGCTGGCAGATGAGCTGATCAGCGCCGGCCAGTTCAGCCTGTGCGTCAACATCAGCCCCCGGCAATTTCGCCAGCACGAGCTGGTCGAACGGATCGCCAACTGCCTGCGCGAAAGCCAGTTGCCCAATGCCATGCTCAAGCTGGAAATCACCGAAGGCATCGTCATCCAGAACATCGAGGACACCATCGGCAAGATGCTGCGCCTGAAGAAGCATGGTGTCAGCTTCGCCATGGACGACTTCGGCACCGGCTACAGCTCGCTGACCTACCTCAAGCGCCTGCCGGTGGACATGCTGAAGATCGACCAGTCTTTCGTGCGCGAAGCCAACCACGATACCAACGATGCCGAGATCGTTCGCGCCATCATCGCCATGGCGCGCAGCCTCAACCTGGAAATGATCGCCGAGGGCGTGGAAAAGCAGGAGCAACTGGACTTTCTGCGCGCGCAAGGCTGCCATCACTACCAGGGTTACCTGTTCAGCAAGCCCCTGCCGGAGGGCGAATTCCGCGCCCTGCTGAGCCGGCAGCGCGGCTGAAATGCAGAAGGCGCCCCGTGGGGCGCCTTCCGTTCATGCATCCGACCGGATCAGTTGTCCTCCAGCGCCGGACGCTGGTTGCTGCCGATGGGGATGCGCTTGGGCTTGGCCTCTTCCGGCACGATGCGCTCCAGCTCGACACTCAGCAGGCCGTTGGCCAGGTTGGCGCCCTTGACCTCGATATGGTCGGCGAGGCGGAACGACAGCTTGAAGGCGCGCTGGGCGATGCCCTGGTGCAGGTAGCTGATGCTCTCGGCGCTACGGTCACGCTTGTTGCCCACCACGCTCAGCACACCGTTCTCGACCTGCAGCTCCAGGTCTTCTTCCTGGAAACCAGCAGCCGCGACCACAATGCGATAGTGGTCATCGCCATGCTTCTCGACGTTATAGGGCGGGTAGGAGCTGCCGGCATCGTTGCTGCGCAGGGCAGACTCAAACAGATCATTGAAACGGTCGAAACCGACGGATTGGCGGAACAGAGGGGCCAAAGAAAGTACGTTGCTCATGAGTATTCTCCTGATTTCAGCAAGTTTCACGATGCGGAACCCGACTTCGGCATCCCGCAGTGACTTATCTAGGGGCGGCCAGAAGAATTTCAAGGCATGCACGATCACCGCGCGCAAGGTTGTGGATGGCGTAGGGTGCGCCGTGCGCACCAAGAGCCGAACCGTAGCCCGGATGTAATCCGGGAAAATGCGCCTCCCTGGATTTCATCCAGGCTACGAGACCTTAGCTGGAGGGCATCAGCAGCCGGTCGATGCGCTCGCAATCTTGCTCACGGCGTATCTCGGCAAACAAGGCCACGGCTTCCGGGTAGGTACGGGTGAGCATCGCCAGCCATTGTTTCAGTCGGCCTGGCGCATAGCGCGGCGCCAGTTTGCGCCGCGCCTGCTGCCAGAAGTCCTGCAACAGCGGCTGCAACTCGGCCCAGCTCATTTCCTCCGGCGCCTGCCCCGCCCTGACCGCCGCGATCTGCCGTGCCAGGCCAGGGCGGGACACCAGGCCGCGCCCCAGCATGATGTCCTCCACACCACTGATCTCCCGGCAGCGACGCCAGTCCTCCAGCGTCCACACCTCGCCGTTGGCGAACACCGGCACCGCTACCACCTCCTGCACCCGCGCCACCCATTCCCAGTGCGCTGGCGGCTTGTAGCCCTCGACCTTGGTGCGCGCATGCACCACGATCTGACTCGCACCACCCTCGGCGAGCGCACGGGCGCAATCCAGCGCCCCACTCTTGTCCTCGAAGCCCAGCCGCATCTTCGCCGTCACCGGAATCTCGGCCGGCAGCGTGCGCCGTACCTCGCGGACGATGGCGTGGAGCAGCTCCGGCTCCTTGAGCAGCACGGCGCCGCCGCGCGACTTGTTCACCGTCTTGGCCGGGCAGCCGAAGTTGAGGTCGATCACCGGTGCCCCGAGGGTGCAGGCGAAGGCGGCATTGTCAGCCAGGCATTGCGGGTCGGAGCCAAGGAACTGCACGCGCATCGGCGTACCGGCCCGAGTGCGCGCACCGTCGAACAGCTCGGGCGCCAGCTTGTGGTAGGTGGCCGCAGGCAACAGCCGCTCACTGACACGAATGAACTCGGTGACGCACCAGTCGATTCCGCCGATGCGGGTGAGGAGGTCGCGCAGGATCTCGTCGACCAGCCCTTCCATGGGCGCCAGGGCAATTTGCATGAGGTGATCCGGAAAAAGGGGGCGCACAGTTTAAGGGGTCGCGCGCGCCACGCAAGATGGGCGAAACTGGCCACATTGCAAACGGAGAGCCCCCATGCGCCCTGTCATATGCGCCCTGCTCGGCCTGCTCTGCATGACGACTCAGGCCAGCGAAAATCTGCCCCCGCCATCGGATCCGGTGGCCGATGCCCCGGCCCGGCTGATCGTCAGCCGCGACGAGCAGGCACCGAACGCCTGTGACGTGGAGCTGTACGTCAACCAGCAAGTGGTGGCCACGCTCGGCCCGGGGGAACGTACCAGCCTGGACTTGCCCAGCGGGGAACAGAGTCTGGCCGTGGCGATTTCACCGGAAGGCTATTGCGGCGGTACTGGCCCGCAGACCATGCAGTCGATACTGCTGAACCCGGGGGAAACCCGCCAGTTCGAGGTAAAGGTGGAACCCGATCAGGTGTTTCTCGCACCACGACTCGAATGAATGACATTACGCCTGCGGCACAGAAACTGGCAGCAAGGCCCTGCCATAACCCTCGATGAACTCCGCCGGCATGCGCTTGGGTCGACCGCTGGACAACTCGATGCAGACGAAGGTGGTCTTGGCTCTTAGCAGGGTCATGCCATCTTCCGGGCGCAGCAACTGGAAACGCCGATCCATCTTCAGGCGCTGGTCGGATTCGACGATCCAGGTGGCCATCTGCAAGTGCTGCCCTTCGTAGGCACTGGCCAGGTAATCGATCTCGTGGCGCACCACGGCCATGGCCCGATCCAGGCGGCGATATTCGACCAGGTCCAGTCCCAGGAACTGCGAATGACGCCAGGCGCAGCGTTCCAGCCAGGTGACATAGACCGCGTTGTTGGCATGGCCAAGGCCATCGATGTCCTCGGCAGTCACCTCGATGTCGATGACGAAGGGGCTGGGCAACTCCCACTGCATGGCTATACCTCCAGTTTTGCCGGTCGCGCGCCGAGCTGAGTGGTACTGCGCACGGGGCCGCCATGATACGACGCACAGCCAATCCCTGCAGCGCCAGAGCTTTCTCCCCATGATCTCATCGCGCCATAATGCGCGATGCACTTGCCTGAGAGCCCGAGAACGAGCAATTGACTGCCACCCTGCGCCTATTGATGCTGCTGTTGCTACCTGCACTGACCTGGGCCAAGAGCCTGCCGCTGCCGGCCGATCACACCCAGATGCTACCTGGCCCCTACATGTTCGTCTGGAAGGATCCGAACGGCCAGGCCGACTTCAAGCAGGTCAGCACCCTGCCCGACTCCGCCTGGCAAGCCGTGGGCCGGCGCGATGCCAGCTTCGGCTACGGCGGCAATGCCTACTGGCTGCGTCTGGACGTGCATAATCCGCACGACCGTTCGCTGGATTGGATACTGGTGATCGGCAATCCGCTGCTCGACCAATTGGATGCCTATGGCCTGGACGGTGAGCGCATCTACCGCGCCGGCGACCAGCGCCCCTTTGCCTGGCGCTGGCTCGAACACCGCCAGTTGCTGTTGCCGCTGCGAGTGGAGCCTGGCGAGCAGCAGCGTATTTGGCTGCGCATGCAGACCGCAGGCTCGGCCAACCTCAGCGCCAGCCTGATGACACACGCAACCTTCAACCACCAGGAACAACTCAACCTGTTGCTGCAAGGCCTGTTCTTCGGTGCCTTGATTGCGATGCTCATCTACAACCTGAGCATCTTCTGCATCACCCGCGACCGCAATTACCTCTGGTACAGCCTGTTCGTCGCCAGCTTCAGCCTCTACCAGTTCATCCAGCTCGGTTTCGCCCAGCAATGGTTGTGGCCTAACGCCCTGGCCTGGCAGCAGTTGAGCTTCCCGTTCATGTCGGCACTGGCGACGCTCTTCGGCATCCATTTCACCTATGGGGTACTGGAACTGGACAAGGCCCCCAAGGCCTATCGCTGGACAACCCAGGCGCTCAAGGCCTGTTGTTGGCTGGTGTTGGGCATGGCCTTGTTCGGCCCTTACACACCGGCCCTGTTCGGCAGTTTCGCGCTGCTGATCGCCTGCGCCCCCGTGGCTTTCATCATCACCCTGCTGCGCTGGCGCGAAGGCTATACAGCGGCACGCCTGTTCGCCCTCGGCTGGTTCGTGCTGATCACCGCCAGCCTCGCCAGCATCCTCACTGGCACGGGCCTGCTGCCCTACTCGCTACTGACCCTGCACGCCCAGCAGATGGGTGGGCTGATCGAGATGACGGTGTTCTCCATCGCTCTCGCCGCGCGCATCCGCCAGGCGCAACAGGCCAAACGCCAGGCCCAGGCCAAGCTGATCGAGCAGGAACGCCGCCTCGGCCTCGAACAGGCCAAACGCCTGGAGCTGCAGCAACAGATCAGCGAAAACCTGGAGCAACGCGTCCAGGAGCGCACCGCAACCCTGCAGGACACTCTGCAGCAGTTATCCCAGGCCAACCAGCGTTTGGCGGAGTTGAATCGTCATGACGGTCTCACCGGCTTGCTCAACCGGCAGACACTGAGCGAGGAGCTGACACGTGCCTGCTTCCGCGCCATGCGCAGCCAGCAACCATTGGCCGTGCTGATGCTGGATCTGGATCATTTCAAACAGGTCAATGACCGGCATGGCCACCTGGCTGGTGACGCCTGCCTGCGCCATGCCGCCCAGCGCATCCGCCAGCGTCTGCGCAGCAGCGACTGGCTAGCGCGCTTCGGCGGCGAAGAGTTCGTCGCCCTGCTCGACAGTACGGATATGACCGGCGCGCTCGACCTGGCCGAACAATTGCGCGAAGACCTGGCCAGCAATCCCTGCCCCTATCAACAGCAGTCGATCCCGCTGAGCCTGAGCATCGGCCTGCATGCCGGAACGCCGAGCACCCCCGCTTGCGGCGAACACTGGCTCGACCTCGCTGACCGCGCGCTTTATCGCGCCAAGGCAGGCGGCCGTAACCGTGTGGCCTGTTACGAAGAGCAAGCGCTCGACAACGCCTGAGCAGTGCCCACAAACAAAAAGGGGCCGCTTCCGAAGAAGCAGCCCCTGGTTCCGCAAACGCGGCAAAAAATGATGTTCCTGCGCCCCTGCGAGCACCACGAAAAACCAGTGCGAAGGGGCGAAATGACGAGGCCAGCACTAGGCTGGCCTCGTTTGCGATTGGTGGAGCTAAACGGGATCGAACCGTTGACCTCTTGCATGCCATGCAAGCGCTCTCCCAGCTGAGCTATAGCCCCGAAACCTTGCGGTCGGCTCGCAACGCCTGCGCGCTGCGACTGGAAAATGGCGTCCCCTAGGGGACTCGAACCCCTGTTACCGCCGTGAAAGGGCGGTGTCCTAGGCCACTAGACGAAGGGGACGGAACCTTCGATGAACAAGGCCAGCACTTGGCTGGCCTGGTCAGTGTTTGGTGGAGCTAAACGGGATCGAACCGTTGACCTCTTGCATGCCATGCAAGCGCTCTCCCAGCTGAGCTATAGCCCCGAAACCTTGCGGTCGGCTGCAACGCCTGAGCGTTGCGGCTGGAATAAGTGGCGTCCCCTAGGGGACTCGAACCCCTGTTACCGCCGTGAAAGGGCGGTGTCCTAGGCCACTAGACGAAGGGGACGCAAGACCCTGATCGTGAACCGACTCACATCGATTCTGGCACTCCCGAAGGAGCCGAGATTGGTGGAGCTAAACGGGATCGAACCGTTGACCTCTTGCATGCCATGCAAGCGCTCTCCCAGCTGAGCTATAGCCCCATCTCGAGGACGGGGCGCATGTTAAGAGCGCCCCGAGTGCCTGTCAACAACATTTTTCCTGACGGGCAAAATTTTTTGCCACTAGAACAACTACTTACAGCCAACCCTGTGCTCGAACGCCTGGGCTGTTGAGCATCGGTGCGCATGGCGCCCCCCCTACGCAGCCTTCAACCGATGCTGGCCAGCAGCTTCTCCCACTCCTTGGTTTCTTTCTTCGAGGTACCGCCAAGCAGCTCCAGCGCCTGGCGCAAGCGGAAACGGGTCAGATCCGGGCCGAGGATTTCCATGGCATCGAGCACGGACACCGAGCTGGCCTGGCCGGTGATGGCGGCGAACATCAGCGGCATGGCATCACGCAGCTTCAGCTCCAGGTGTTCCACCACCGCTTGAATGCAGCCGGTGATACGGTCCTTCTCCCACTGGCGCAACGCTTCGAGCTTCCACAGGATCAGTTGCATCAACTGGCGCACCTGATCCGGCGACAGCTTCTTGTGCTCGAACAGCTTGGCGTCCAGGTTCAGCGCGCCGGAGAAGAAGAAGCCGGCCAGCGGTGCGATCTGGCTGAAGGTCTCCACCCTGCCCTGCACGTGCGGCGCGATCCTCATCAGATACTCGGGGTTGAGCGCCCACTTCTGCACTTCGGCGGCAAAGGTTTCCACCGGCAGCTCACGCAGCCACTGGCCGTTGAGCCAGGAGAGCTTCTCCAGGTCGAAGATCGGCCCGCCCAGCGATACCCGGTTGATGTCGAAGTGCTCGATCATCTCGGCCAGGGAGAACTTTTCGCGCTCGTCCGGCATCGACCAGCCCATACGACCGAGGTAGTTGAGCATGGCCTGCGGTAGATAGCCCATGCGCTCGTAGAAGGTGATGCTGGTGGGGTTTTTGCGTTTGGACAGCTTGCTCTTGTCCGGATTACGCAGCAGCGGCATGTAGCACAGTGCTGGCTGCTCCCAGCCGAAGTATTCGTAGAGCTTGATCAGCTTGGGTGCCGACGGCAGCCACTCTTCACCGCGCAGCACGTGGGTGATGCCCATCAGGTGATCGTCGACCACGTTGGCCAGGAAGTAGGTGGGCAGGCCATCGGCCTTCATCAGCACCTGCATGTCCATGCGATCCCAGGGGATCTCGACATCGCCACGGAGCATGTCCGGCACCACGCAGACGCCCTCGCTGGGCACCTTCATGCGCACCACGTGGGACTCGCCCGCGGCGATACGGCGCTGCGCCTCGGCCGGGTCAAGATGCATGCAGTGACCGTCGTAACGCGGGGTTTCCTTGTTGGCCATCTGCTGCGCGCGTACTTCATCGAGGCGCTCGGCGGAGCAGAAGCACGGGAAGGCATGGCCCTTGGCGACCAATTCGTCCGAGTACTTCTGGTAGATCTCGCCACGCTCGCTCTGCCGGTACGGGCCATGCGGGCCACCAACGTCCGGGCCCTCGTCCCATTCGATACCCAGCCAGCGCAGCGCATCGAAGATCTGCTGCTCAGACTCACGGGTCGAGCGCAACTGGTCGGTGTCTTCGATACGCAGGATGAACTGGCCACCGTGCTGACGAGCGAAGCACAGGTTGAACAGCGCGATATAGGCAGTGCCGACATGGGGATCGCCAGTCGGCGATGGCGCGATACGGGTACGAACGGTGGTCATGAATGCTCTCGGAAGGAAGACACGAGGGTGAATCAAGCGGGCGATGTTAGCAGGCTGACCGGCCCCGGCTCCAGCAACCCGCCACGGGTGATGGGCAAGGCAGCGATGAGGAAGTCGAGAAAGGCCTTGACCTTCATCGCCTGGAAACGCCGTGACGGATAGATCGCGTAGATCTCCCCCACCGGCAACCGCGCATCGGGCAGCAGCTCGATCAGGCGTCCGCTGCGCACCGCGTCTTCACTGATCATCACCGGCAGGCCGGCGATGCCCGCCCCAGCCACCGCCGCCTCACGGGCGAACGTGATGTTGTTGCAGGTCAATACCCGCTGGCAGGGCACGCTTGCATCCAGCAGCGGCCAGTAACGCGGCGCGTCGTGCTGCAAGAGGATGGCCCGATGCCCCTCCAGCTCCGCCACGCTGCGCGGCGTACCATGGGCAGCAAGGTAGGCCGGGCTGGCGCAGAGACGCCGACCGCTCTCGAACAGCTTGCGTGCGATCAGGCTGGAGTCCTGTGGCTGACCGACCAGAATGGCGATGTCTACCCCCTCCTCCAGCGGATCCACCAGGCGCGAGGTCAGTTCCACTTCGGCATTGATCTGCGGGTACTGGCGCATGAACTCGCCCAGCACGCGGCCGAGGAACAACTGGCCAAACTCGATGGGCGCACTGATGCGCAACAGGCCCGATGGCTCGTGCTGTAGCTGCATCACCGCCTGCTCGGCCTCGGCGAAATCGAGCATGATCTGCCGACACCGCTCGTAATAGGCCTGGCCCACTTCGGTCAGGCGCAGCTTGCGTGTGGTGCGATTGAGCAGGCGTACACCGAGGCGCTCCTCGAGCAGGACGATGCGCCGACTCACGGTGGATTTCTGCATGCCCAGGCTGACGGCAGCCTGGGTGAAGCTGTGGCACTCCACCACGCGGGTGAAGATCAATGCGTCATCCAGCCCCATGATTGTTCCTCATAAGCAACAAAGCATGCCCAGTCTAGCCTCTACTAGCGCCAGCGGAACACTGTTAAATTTGCTTACATTCACTCCGTTTCCCCTCGAGCCTCATGCATGCCCGTCCAACTGCAACGCCGTCTTCTCATCTTCGTGACCCTGCTGGTTCTGATAATCGCCGCCCTGTTCGGCCACTGGCTGCTGGTCGGGCGCTACCACGAGAGTACCGACAACGCTTACGTTCAGGGCGAGATCACGCGCATTTCCAGCCAGTTGAATGCACGCATCGAACAAGTGCTGGTGCACGATAACCAGCACGTGGAAGCCGGCGAACTGCTGGTCACCCTGGAGGATGCCGACTTTCGTCTGGCGCACCAGCGCGCCGTCGCCGCTCTGGACACCCATCGGGCCGAACGCGCCCAGGCGCAGAGCAAGCTCGACCAGCAGGCCAGCCTGATCGCCGCCAGCCAGGCCGATGTCGCCGCCAGTCAGGCGACCCTGGAGCGCGCGCAGTTGGATCTGAACCGTGCCCAGACCCTGCGCAAGCCCGGTTATGTCTCCGAAGAGCGCGTCACCACCCTGGCTGCCGACAACCGGGTGGCCCGTTCGCAAGTCTCCAAGGCGCAGGCCGATCTGCAGGCGCAGCGTCAGCAGGTGGCCAGCCTGGAGGCCGAGATCAAGCGCCTGGACGCCCAGATTCTCTCCGCTCAGGCTGACCTGGAACAGGCCGATCTCAACCTCTCGCGCACGCAGATTCATGCGCCGATCAGCGGCTTCGTCGGCCAGCGCTCGGCGCGTGAAGGCCAGGTGGTGCAGAGCGGTGCCTACCTGCTATCGCTGGTACCGGACCAGGACATCTGGGTGCAGGCCAACTTCAAGGAAACCCAGATCGGCCAGATGCGCCCGGGGCAGAAAGCCGAGCTGCGCTTCGACAGCTACCCCGACACCCCCATCGAGGGCCGCATCGACAGCCTGTTCGCCGCCTCCGGCGCGCAGTTCAGCCTGCTGCCGCCGGACAACGCCACCGGCAACTTCACCAAGGTGGTGCAGCGCATTCCGGTGAAGCTGACCTTCGCCGCCGACAACCCGCTGCACGGTCTGATCCGCCCCGGCATGTCGGTGGAAGTCAGCGTCGACCTGCGCAGCGACCAACACCATGGCGGGTGATGCCCTGATCCGCGCGACGGTTGAACCCAGCCGACGCGACTGGATTGCCGTGATGAGCGCCATGCTCGGCGCCTTCATGGCGGTGCTGGACATCCAGATCACCAACTCCTCGCTCAAGGACATCCAGGGCGCGCTATCGGCCACACTGGAGGAAGGTTCGTGGATTTCCACGTCCTATCTGGTGGCCGAGATCATCATGATTCCGCTGACCGCCTGGTTGGTGCAGTTGCTCTCGGCGCGGCGCCTGGCGGTGTGGGTATCAGTGGGCTTTCTGATCGCCTCGCTGCTGTGCTCCATGGCCTGGAGCCTGGAGAGCATGATCGTGTTTCGCGCCCTGCAGGGCTTCACCGGCGGCGCGTTGATCCCGCTGGCGTTCACCATGACGCTGATCAAGCTACCCGAGCATCACCGCGCCAAGGGCATGGCGCTGTTCGCCATCACCGCTACCTTCGCCCCCTCCATCGGCCCCACGCTCGGCGGCTGGCTGACCGAGAACTGGGGCTGGGAATACATCTTCTACATCAACGTCCCGCCTGGCCTGATCATGATTGCCGGCCTGCTCTACGGCCTGGAGAAGAAGGCGCCGCACTGGGAGCTGCTGAAGACCACCGACTACGCCGGCATCCTCACTCTGGGCCTGGGCCTGGGCTGCCTGCAGGTGTTTCTCGAGGAAGGTCACCGCAAGGACTGGCTGGAATCGCAACTGATCGTGGGCCTGGGCAGCGTGGCGCTGGTCAGCCTGATCCTGTTCGTCATCCTGCAGCTTTCCCGCCCCAACCCGCTGATCAACCTCGGCGTGCTGCGCGAGCGCAACTTCGGCCTGTCCAGCATTTCCAGCCTGGGGCTCGGCGTGGGGCTGTACGGTTCGATCTACGTGCTGCCGCTGTATCTGGCACAAATCCAGGGCTACAACGCCATGCAGATCGGCGAGGTGATCATGTGGATGGGCATACCGCAGCTGTTCCTGATTCCGCTGGTGCCCAAGCTGATGAAGATCATCTCGCCGAAATGGCTGTGCGCCCTGGGCTTCGCCCTGTTCGGCGCGGCGAGTTTCTTCTCCGGCGTACTCAACCCGGACTTCGCCGGCCCGCAGTTCAACCATATCCAGATCGTCCGCGCGCTTGGCCAGCCGCTGGTGATGGTCACCGTATCGCTGATCGCCACAGCCTACATCCTGCCGCAGGATGCCGGCTCGGCCTCCAGTCTGTTCAACATCCTGCGCAACCTCGGCGGCGCCATCGGCATCGCCCTGCTGGCCACCCTGCTGGACGCCCGCACCAAGGTCTATTTCGACTACCTGCGCGAATCCATCGTGCCGACCAACCCGCAGGTGGACGAACGCCTGCACCTGCTGGCACAGACCCTGGGTAGCGAACAGGCGGCACTGGCCAGGCTGAGCCAGATCGCCCATGAACAGGCCACCATCATGGCCTACAACGATGCCTTCCATGCCATCGGCATCGCCCTAGCGGTGAGCATGCTGGCGATTCTGCTGACACGAAAGCTGCCGCAGAACATGGCTGGGGCCAGCGCGGCGCATTGAGTCCGGTCGTAGGGTGGATGCCGCTTTTTACATCCACCAAGGCGGTGGATCGGTAAAGCGTGATCCACCCTACAGAACTTGGCTCCCATAACCGCCCGAACCCGTAGGCGAATTTATTCGCGATAGGTTTTGGCTCAGCAGGTAGCCCGGATGCAATCCGGGAATGGGAGTGGCTGCGCTACACCTGCAACAAGCGATCACGCAGCTTCTGAATCTCGTCGCGCAACTGCGCTGCGGCCTCGAACTCCAGGTCGCGAGCCAGGGCATACATCTTCTCCTCCAACTGGCGAATACGCTTGGTGATCTCACTCGGCGAGCGCAGCTCGGCCTCGTAACGGGCGCTCTCCTCTGCGGCCTTGGCCATGCCCTTGCGCTTGTTGCTGCGCGCCCCCGGCACCACGGCACCTTCGAGGATGTCCTTGATGTCCTTCTGCACGCCCTTGGGCACGATACCGTTGGCCTCGTTGAAGGCTACCTGCTTGGCGCGACGCCGCTCGGTCTCGTCGATGGCTCGGCGCATCGAGCCGGTGATGTTGTCGGCGTAGAGGATGGCCTTGCCATTGAGATTGCGCGCTGCGCGGCCAATGGTCTGGATCAGCGAGCGCTCGCTGCGCAGGAAGCCTTCCTTGTCCGCATCGAGGATGGCCACCAGCGCCACCTCCGGCATGTCCAGGCCCTCGCGCAACAGGTTGATGCCCACCAGCACATCGAAGGTGCCCAGGCGCAGATCGCGGATGATCTCCACCCGCTCCACCGTGTCAATGTCCGAGTGCAGGTAGCGCACCTTGACGTCGTGGTCACCCAGGTAGTCGGTCAGATCCTCGGCCATGCGCTTGGTCAGGGTGGTGACCAGCACGCGCTCGCCCACCGCAACACGCAGACGGATCTCCGACAGCAGGTCGTCGACCTGGGTGCGCGCCGGGCGCACTTCCACCTCGGGGTCGACCAGGCCGGTGGGGCGCACCACCTGCTCGATCACCCGCCCGGCATGCTCGCCCTCGTAGGGCCCGGGCGTGGCGGAAACGAAGATGGTCTGCGGGCAGGCGGACTCCCATTCCTCGAAGCGCATCGGCCGGTTGTCCAGTGCCGAAGGCAGGCGGAAGCCATACTCCACCAGGGTTTCCTTGCGCGAACGGTCGCCCTTGTACATGGCGCCAACCTGCGGCACCGAGACGTGGGATTCGTCGATCACCAGCAGCGCCTCGTCCGGCAGGTAGTCGTACAGGGTGGGTGGCGGCGCGCCGGCCGGGCGACCAGAGAGGTAGCGCGAGTAGTTCTCGATGCCGTTGCAATACCCTAACTCGAGGATCATCTCCAGATCGAAGCGGGTGCGCTGCTCCAGGCGCTGCGCCTCCACCAGCTTGTTGGCGCCACGCAGGTATTCCAGGCGCTGCTGCAGCTCGGCCTTGATGTGCTCCACCGCCTCCAGCAGGGTTTCACGCGGCGTGACGTAGTGGCTCTTGGGGTAGAAGGTGAAGCGCGGCAGCTTCTGGATCACCTCGCCAGTCAGCGGGTCGAAGGCGCTGATGCTCTCCACCTCATCGTCGAACAGCTCGACACGGATGGCTTCCAGATCCGATTCCGCCGGGAAGATGTCGATCACGTCGCCGCGCACACGGAAGGTGGCACGGGCGAAATCCATGTCGTTGCGCGTGTACTGCAGCTCGGCCAGGCGGCGCAGCAGCGCGCGCTGATCCATCTTGTCGCCACGGTCGAGGTGCAGCACCATCTTCAGGTACTCCTCGGGGCTGCCCAGACCGTAGATCGAGGACACGGTGCAGACCACGATGACGTCCTTGCGCTCGATCAGCGCCTTGGTCGCGGAAAGACGCATCTGCTCGATATGATCGTTGATCGAGGCGTCCTTCTCGATGAAGGTGTCGGACGACGGCACATAGGCTTCCGGCTGGTAGTAGTCGTAGTAGGAGACGAAATACTCCACCGCGTTGTTCGGGAAGAAGGCCTTGAATTCACCGTAGAGCTGCGCGGCCAGGGTCTTGTTTGGCGCCAATACCAGCGTGGGGCGCTGCACCTGGGCAATCACGTTGGCCACGGAGAAGGTCTTGCCCGAGCCGGTGACGCCCAGCAGGGTCTGGTGCGAAAGCCCGGCCTCCAGTCCCTCGACCATCTGCCGGATCGCCTCGGGCTGATCGCCGGCAGGTTTGAAGCGGGTCACCAACTGAAACTCGGACATGCAGTACCTCGACGAATGACTGTGACGCTTCTCTTCGGACTGCGTCAAAAGCCATGAATTGCAGGGCGAACTGGCGATAGGTTCAAGTAGAGTCGAATCACCTGGCAAAAGGCCTTAATTCAGGGCTTTGCGCTGTCGCCCCCTGGATTCAGGGTCGTTATACTAACGCCCCGATTACGCGCCCCCTAGCGCTTTTGTCGGGGACGCCTGGCCTCCCACCCCTCACTCGAGTTGCCGCACCCATCATGAGTCTCTTCTCCGCCGTCGAAATGGCTCCGCGCGATCCCATCCTGGGCCTCAACGAAGCATTCAACGCCGACACCCGCAGCACCAAGGTCAACCTTGGCGTGGGCGTCTACTACAACGAGGAGGGGCGAATTCCGCTGCTGCGCGCCGTCGCAGAAGCCGAAAAGGCACGTATCGAGGCCCATGCGCCGCGTGGCTACCTGCCGATCGAAGGCATCGCTGCCTATGACAAGGCCGTGCAGGAACTGCTGTTCGGCAAGGGCGCAGCGCTGATCGAAGCCGGCCGCGTGATCACCACCCAAGCCCTGGGCGGCACTGGCGCCCTGAAGATCGGCGCCGACTTCCTCAAACGCCTGCTGCCCGATGCCACCGTGGCCATCAGCGACCCGAGCTGGGAAAACCACCGCGCGCTGTTCGAGGCGGCCGGCTTCCCGGTGCAGAACTACCGCTACTACGATCCGTTCAGCAACGGCGTGAACCGTGGCGGTCTGCTCGAAGACCTGCGCAACCTGCCGGCGCGCTCCATCGTCGTGCTGCACGCCTGCTGCCACAACCCGACTGGTGTCGACCTGCAGATGGAAGACTGGAAAGCCGTGCTGGAAGTGTTGCGCGAGCGCGAGCACGTGCCCTTCCTCGATATCGCCTACCAGGGCTTCGGTGACGGTATCGATCAGGACGCCGAAGCCGTGCGCCTGTTCGCCGATTCGGGCCTGGAGTTCTTCGTCTCCAGCTCCTTCTCCAAGTCGTTCTCGCTGTATGGCGAGCGCGTCGGCGCGCTGTCGCTGGTCACCGGCAGCCGCGAAGAGGCTACCCGCGTACTGTCGCAGCTCAAGCGCGTGATCCGCACCAACTACTCCAACCCGCCGACCCACGGCGCCACTGTGGTCGCCAGCGTGCTCAACAGCCC
This sequence comes from Pseudomonas sp. GOM7, assembly GCF_026723825.1. NCBI lineage: Bacteria > Pseudomonadati > Pseudomonadota > Gammaproteobacteria > Pseudomonadales > Pseudomonadaceae > Pseudomonas > Pseudomonas sp. GOM7. The sequence goes on from NZ_CP113519.1 coordinate 3,302,103, forward strand.
CGAGCTACGCGCCATGTGGGAAGCGGAGCTGGGCGAGATGCGCGAACGCATCCGCAACATGCGCCTGGCCATGGTCGAGCAACTGGCTGCCCTGGGTGCCAAGCGCGACTTCGGCTTCGTTGCCGAGCAACGCGGCATGTTCTCCTACTCCGGCCTCACCGTGGAGCAGGTCGAGCGCCTCAAGGAAGAGTTCGGCATCTACGCCGTCGGCACCGGTCGCATCTGCGTCGCTGCCCTGAACAACGGCAACCTGGACAGCGTCACCCGCGCGATTCATGCGGTGCTGTAAGTCTCGACGCTAGCCCACAAAAACGCCGGTCTTTGAGCCGGCGTTTTTTATGGGAGGGGCTGTAACCTGCAGTTGCTGTTGCGGCTACCCCTCCTCCCACAGCACCAACGCGAATGTTCCGAATCATAGCCAGGCAGGAGTCACGGCAAGGTGTTGACTTCCCTTTTTTAATCAGTAACATACGCGCCGTTGTTCCGCGATAGCTCAGTCGGTAGAGCAAATGACTGTTAATCATTGGGTCCCTGGTTCGAGTCCAGGTCGCGGAGCCAGATTCAAGAACCCAGCCCAGTGCTGGGTTTTTTATTGCCTGCGGACTCTCACCAGGGCCTACGTCCCAGGTTATTCGCTTCGCTCACCCCTTCGGGGCCGCGCTGAAGCGCGTTCAGCTTCGCTGTCGAGTCCAGGTCGCGGAGCCAAATTCAAAGCCTCGGTTCATGCCGAGGCTTTTTCGTTTTCGGCGGACTCTCACCAGGGACTGCGTCCCAGGTTATTCGCTTCGCTCACCCCTTCGGGGCCGCGCTAAAGCGCGTTCAGCTTCGCTGTCGAGTCCAGGTCGCGGAGCCAAATTCAAGAACCCAGCCCAGTGCTGAGTTTTTTATTGCGCCTGTGGACTCTCACCCAGAGCACACCTTGTAGGAGCGGATTTATCCGTGATCATTCACAGCGAAGTTGTGAATGCCCTCCTCCTAACAACGAAAAAGGCCGGTCAAAAGACCGGCCTCATACAGCGCAACGTCGCCAGGCGTCAGTTCACGCTCAACTTGTCGCGATTCTTCTCCAGAGTTGCCTCGCCAATCCCCTTGACCTCCAACAGCTCGTCAACCGACGCGAAATTACCGTGCTGCTCACGGTATGCGACGATCGCCTGTGCCTTGGTCTCGCCGATACCCACCAGCTCACGCTGCAAGGTCGCAGCATCGGCGGTATTGAGATTGACCATGGTAGCCGGCGCCACCTGAGCGGCAACGGGCTTGGCGGCATCGGCCTTGGAGGTTTCGGCTGCGGAAACAGCCAGGGAGAAGGAAGCCAGAACGGCAAACAGCAGAGAAGCAAGACGAACGTTCATCATGATATGTATCCTTACGTCAGTTGATCCATGCGAGGGCACCTAGCCCACATGGATCAACATACACAATGATGGCAGCCTGTCAACTCTCCGTGCGCTTTTGCAAATAAAGCCAGTCGACGATCTCCCCCTCGGGGCGATAGCCCGAGACTACCTCGCGTAGAAGCTGCCGCACGCGCTCGTAGTCCTCACGCGCCACCGCTTCATGGAGCGCCTGCAGCACTTGCTGGTATTGCACCATACCGCGCTTTTTCGCCTGTTTTTCCTTGCGTTGGCTGCCTGGCCTACGTTTTAGTCGCCCTCTAGCGGAAAATTTTTCCGTCGATAACTTCAATAGTCTCAGATACATTATATGTGTGCGTCCCCTTCAAACCCCTTAACCAAACTGGGTCTATCCGCCCCACCAACTCCTCCTTGAAAACATCTCTGGTCAACTCAACAATTTCAAAAAACTGAATGGCATATCCATATGATTTAGAGCAGTCTTGAGCCGGCCTAATAAGTCGCCCCTCATGTTTAAATATTTTACCAGCCGGCCTTGAGCTACGCACATCAGACTTTATTGGATTGAGTGCATGCGGCATCCATGGCCCCAATGGGGAGTCAGCAAAGAACAGAAACAACTCATCACAAGTTGATCCCCCGCACTCGCTGACATTGACAAACATATACCAAGTGCCCTCATGCTCGATCAAGGTCGCATCTGCAGCATTAATATTCTCTAGCAGATTCCCAACAACTTCCCATTCCGCCGGAAAGGAAACAGCACGAAATAGAGTGACTGTTCGCCCCTGTGCCGTTTCAGGAATCATAAACACTTCCTCATTCCACTCAAACAGAAATGGATAAGAAAGATGAGTATCAGTAGACAAAGCCACCCTCGGTGAAGAAGGTTTATTTTCCTCGTCAAGCTCAATATAAGAGATGACACCTTTATCTTCGCTATACTTCAGCTCTTCAAAGAAGATAAAATTCCTACCTGAAACTTGAATAGGAAAGGGATCAGCATAAAAACGATCTTTCGGAGGAAACAAGGGTATAAATCCCTCTACCTTCGGCACAGCCAACTCAGTCTTGACCCTTGGTCTATAAGCAATAAACCACTGCTCCCTTTTTTTTGTTAACTTAGAGGCAAGAACAGTAAACGCCAGGCGAGCTAAAAAAGGCAGCATCTGCAAGTTGGTTGGCGTTCTATAGATAGATTTATCATAGGGCTGCGCTGGTTCTACGACCAACCCCTTCTCCCCATGCAAATATAGACTGCGCAAACAACGCATGACATATGCAGCAGCCTTCCAATATGTGCGACTGCGATTTGCGCTCAGCCATATTTTGTCCTCCGTGGCGCTATAAGAGCGATATATAACCTGACCGCCATCTAACGTCTCTGTCAACTTTTGCAAGATCGTTCCGGAAAGTGGATTACGCTCATACATCTCCCAAAATAAAGCCGGCCCTCCTCTGTACTCATTATTGTCACCATGATGATAAGACCACACACCATACCTAGCGCTATTTAAGATATCACCCTTTAATATATTGAACCCAAACCTAAGAATAACATCCAGATCATGTGAACCAATAATCTCCAAATCTCGCTCTACAAAGCGATCAACATACCTCCCCCTAATACTGTTAATTTGAAGCAGGGGCAATCCATCAACCAGATAGCATACATTTTTGCTGTGCAAAGCCGTTACAAGGTGACCATGCCTAGCATTATCAAATGAAATATACCGAGAATACAACGCATTCTTCATCTGCCCAGTTATTAGCCTCTTAAATCGACTTGCGGGCAACGGAGATTCTGTAACATTGGCATTCAATAGGACAAGTGAAATTTCAGCAAAACCAGAAGACTTTATGTCCGATAGTACTTTTTCCACCCAAGCAGGAACATCTAACCCGTCAAGCATGACGCCGACTCTAAGCGACGGACGATCAAAATTAACTTCTGAATATATATTGAAGGTTGGATATGTATGCATTAGCTCGCTTCATAGTATTTTAAATAGAGACCCAGCCCCATAACAATTTCGCGCCTTTCCACGCTCAACCAGTCTTACCCCCCAGAATCCACAACCAGCAGACGCAATGAAATCTTAATATGCTAAAAAAACCAGACAACATAGGCTGTCATTAAGAGCGTCCCAGAAAAAAGTGCAACCCAAGTAAGCTTAAGTAGCTCCCTCACAATATGCGAAGAAGCTCATACTATAGACTTGCGTATAACAATTCATAAAACACTGAACTCAGTCCTGCTTCACTAACTAACGTATCCCTATGCCGCTACCGCGCCATCAACTGATGCCGGCTGTAGAGCTACTCTGTGCGTTTCTGCAAGTAAAGCCAATCGACGATCTCGCCCTCGGGGCGATAGCCCGAGACTACCTCGCGTAGAAGCTGCCGCACGCGCTCGTAGTCCTCACGCGCCACCGCCTCATGCAGCGCCTGCAGCACTTGCCTGTATTGCGCCCAGGGCAACATCTCTTCGTTGGCACGCATGATCATCGAATGCTCGGTGGGGCTGACATTGTCACCGATCAATAGCTCTTCGTAGAGCTTCTCACCGGGGCGCAACCCCGAAAACTCGATGGAAATATCGCCATGGGGATTATCGACCGAGCGCACGCTCAAACCACTGAGCTGAATCATTTTTTCCGCCAGGTCGGCAATCTTTACCGGCTGCCCCATATCCAGAACGAAGACGTCACCGCCCTCACCCATCGACCCAGCCTGAATCACCAATTGCGCGGCTTCGGGAATGGTCATGAAGTAACGCGTGATATTGGGGTGCGTCACCGTCACTGGGCCACCACGGCGAATCTGCTCATGGAATAGCGGAATCACCGAACCAGAAGAACCCAGCACATTACCGAAGCGCACCATGGTAAAACGGGTCTTGTTCACCCGATGCACCTTCTCTTCGCGCCCCCAGAGCACAGGCGCCGGTTCACCACTGAGTGCCTGCAACACCATCTCGGCCAAACGCTTGGTGCTACCCATCACATTGGTCGGTCGGACCGCCTTGTCCGTGGAAATCAGGACGAAATGTGCAACCCCGGCCTTGACTGCAGCCTGAGCAGTGAACAGGGTGCCGAACACGTTGTTCAGTAAGCCTTCGGCGATGTTGTGCTCCACCATCGGCACATGCTTGTACGCCGCCGCGTGATAGACCGTATCCACCGCCCAGCTCGACATCACCTCATCGAGCCGCTCCGGGTTGCGAATCGAGCCCAGAATGGGGATCAACTGAACGGCAAGCGACTCGCGCTTGATCCGGCCCAGCAACTCGGCATGGATGCTGTAGAGATTGAACTCGCTGTGCTCGAACAACAGCAGGGTCTTAGGCTCACTGGAAAGAATCTGCCGGCAGAGCTCCGAGCCAATCGACCCCCCCGCCCCGGTGACCATGACCACCTGGTTACGAATGCAGCGCTCGAACAAGGCCTTCTGCGGCGGCACCGGATCACGCCCCAGCAGGTCGGCGATGTCAACCTCCTGTACGTCATCCACCTTCACCCGGCCACTGGCCAGATCCATGAACCCCGGCACACTGCGTACATGCAAGCTGTACTGACCGAGCAACTCGAGGATCTCTCGTCGACGCGCGCGAGAAGCAGAAGGCACCGCAAGAAGAATTTCCTGAGCGGCGGTTTCCTCGATCATTTGCAGGATATGCTTGGGCTTGTAGACCCTCAGCCCCGCTATCGCACGATTGGCAATCGACGAATCATCGTCGATAAAGGCAACGGGCGTCAGCGAACGCCCCATACGCAGCGCAGCCAGCAATTGATTCCCCGCCGCACCGGCACCGTATATAGCCACTCGTGGCAGGCCCTGGTCACGTATCTGCAGGCGATTGGGGCGCTCGGCAGAAAACCAGTCCCCCATGAAGTACTGACGCATCAGCAAGCGCAGCCCGCCGATCATCATCAGACTCAACCACCAATAATTGAGCACCATGGAGCGAGGTATCACGGCTGTCGTGTCTCGATACCAATAGACCGCCAAGGCCAGCAGCAAGGCAGAAAGGGAAACGGCCTTGAAAATGCTCTTCAGCGCATCATTGCCGAAGTAACGCATCACCGCCCGATACATGCCCATGCGGATGAAAATGGGGACGGAAATCAAGGGTGTAAAAACAAAAAGCCATGCATGCTCACCAAATGGATCAGCGGCATCCAACTCCCCCATTCGCACCACGAAAGCCAACCACAGTGCGCACCAGACCAGCACGACATCCGTCATGACCTGGAGTATGCGCTTGGAGCGCCTCGACAACCCTATCAGGCGCTCACGCAGGCGATCAGCAGCCTTCAGCATCACAACCTCTCTTCATATCCCTTGAGCATGAATATCAGCAACCACTCTTGCCTAGGCCAATAGAATGATCCCAAAGCTTATGACGAAGAGCGCACGCGATCACCAGCGCCCTTGCCTAGCACTGTCATGAAGATGTACTTGAAATAATGCGCCAGTGTCAGGTCACGGATCATCCGCTGATCGGTTTCTGCCAGCAACTGCGGTGTCGACATATCGATATCGCTCACCTGAGCCAGCCCGGTGATACCCGGCCGCACATTGAATACACCACGACAGGCCCGCTCTGCAGTCAGTTCCTGTTGATTGAACAGCCCTGGGCGCGGCCCTACCAGACTCATTTCCCCTTTCAGTACATTCCAAAGCTGTGGCAATTCATCGAGCTTGGTTTTACGCAAAAAAGCACCAAGTCGCGTAATGGAGGCACTGGAAGCCAAGTGGCTGGCGACAGAGGCCGTATCGACCGTCATGGTGCGAAATTTGATCAGGATGAAAGGCTTCTGGTTACGTCCCACCCGTTCCTGACGAAACAGAGGTGAACCTGTATCGAACAGGCCCAGCACATAGATCAGCAGCAAGACAGGAAAACCGAACACCAATCCCAGAGAAGCAAACAGAACATCAAACAGACGAATCACGAACGCACCTTCTCAATCCTTCTTTGACAGACACGGGAGGCTCCCAACCCAACAATTCTCGTGCTTTGCCGATATCCACCTGCAGTGACCCCAGCAAACGCTGAGCGACGGCACGCTTACCCAACAACGCTGCACCCAGGCTGAGCAAAGCCGCTGGCACAGGAATCAGACGTGCGGGCCGCCCCATGGCTTCCGCCACGCCACGCAAAAGCTCGGTCGTTGACAGATCCTCACCATCCCCAGCAAGGAAGACCTGATTGGCAGCTGCCGGATGGTCAATGCAACGGATGATCAGGTCAACCAGATTGTCTATACCCACCAGAGAGCGTTTGTTATGAATAGCCCCTAATGGCAGCGGCAACCCTTTGCTCACGAGCTTGATCAGGCTGGCAAAGTTGCCCTTGACGCCCGGCCCATAGACCAAGGGCGGTCGGATGATGACGATTTCCATTCCGGTCTCACCAGCCAACCTCATAAGACCTTGTTCGGCCTCTAACTTGGATAGACCATAAGGATCCTCAGGAGCAGGTACATCAATAGGACTGAAAGGCTTGCCTTGCTCGGTCGACTCACCATTGACCTTAACTGAACTGATAAAGAGGAAACGCCGCACACCTGCTGCTGCCGCTTGACGAGCTAAATTTAGTGTCGCATGGACGTTTATTTTTTGAAATTCAAAAAGAGGATCAGGTACCTGATCAGACATTACATGTACACGAGCAGCGCAATGTACGACTGTATCGACACCACTCAAGAAATCAGAAAAACAAGCTGTTTCAAGCTCCGCTAAATGTACATGTTCCACACCGAGAGGCCAATCCGGGTTGATCTTACGAGAAGCGGCCAGCGCCGAAAAATTGGAATGATCGACGATTCGTCTAACCAGAGCCGTCCCAATAAATCCATTCGCACCGGTGATCAAGATCTTCTGCCGAGTCATGATGCTTTCTCCGATCCACGGTAAATATCCAAATGTTGAGAAATGACATTATGGATAGAAAACTCACGCTCGGCAAAAGCACGACCAGCAAGTCCCATTTGCTGACGTAAAGACGGGCTCTCGACCAAAGCTTGTATAGCATCAGCAAGCGCAGCGGCATTCATTACAGGAACTAATAACCCCGTCTGCCCAGGAATGATGGCATCTCGGCAACCAGGCACATCGGTGGTGACTACGGGCCGGCCACAGGCAGCAGCCTCGATCAGACCTTTAGGTAGACCCTCGCGATAAGAGGGTAAGCATACGATATGAGCATTCGTATAATGCTGAGCCACCTGATCACTGTAGCCTGACAGCTCAACGACCCCCTCTTTCTTCCATAGCTCAATTTGCTCAGAGGTTACGGAAGACGGGTTACCTGGATCTGGCGCCCCGATCAATTTGAACTTAACGCTCACGTTCCGATGGCGCAATATCCTGGCGGCGTCCAAATACTCATATACCCCCTTATCCTTGAGCAATCGAGCAGCCATGACGACAGTCGGCACACCATCTGGCTCCGGAAAATAACCGTAACTATCGAGATCCACCCCAGAGCCGCGTATGAGACATGCTTGCTCAGAACTCACAGCACCAGAATCCAGCAATAATTGACGATCATCCGGATTTTGAAAAATCACAACCAACTTATTCTGTTTAAATGCATGACGATATAAAAAGGAAATGAGCACTTTGCGAAATCGAGCCAACACTGAATCTGCAGTGAACACGGTGCCCAAGCCTGAGACTGCAGCCACCACGGATTGCACACGTAGAAAGCGTGCAGCCACCCCCCCATACAATACAGGCTTGATGGTTACCAGATGCACGATATCAGGCCTCACATGCCTGAACAGCCCAAAAATCTGAACCAACGTCATCAACTCTTTCAAAGGGTTCTGCCCACTTCTCTCCATCTCGATCGAGTGATGCTGAAAACCCATATCCTGAATGCGCTGGACACTATCGGCATGAGGAGTAGCCACATGCACTTCATAACCGATACCTCTAGCAGCAACTGCGATCACCGCCCGATGCGACAAGAAGAAATCAGCCGAGTTAACCAAGAAAAGAAGTTTCTTCATCAAAAAAAGCCTAAACCAAGCACGCCCTAAACCTCTCTACTACTGACGCGGGGCACAGCAATACACGCACCCAGAAAGACCCAAAAAATGCGCTGATAGAACACCTCATGAAACAGACTCATAGCCGCAAAAACCAGAAAAAGCATTATCAACGCGTTACGCACAACCCTGAGACCACAACCGGAGAGTGCATATTTAAATATACAGATAAAAGGAGCGGCGAACAGAGCAAAACCAACAACGCCGAACTCAGCCAATATCCATAAAGCTGTATTATGGATTATGACATCAATACCTAGGAGTTCTGAACTTTCATGATAGAAAGCCCCCAAACCTGCGCCGAAAAGCGGATTTTTCAGCCACATATCAAAAGAAGCAGTCAAGAGCGTCAGCCTGAGCGAATCGCTTTCTTGGCTAGACACAGGCAGAGCTATAGCGGATATCCCTGCAGAGAAATCAGGAGCCCCCTCACCCCCAGAGGAGAATAGAGACACAATCAAATGATACACATAAAGAAGGTAATACTCACAAAGCCCCCAGACATACGGACCGTACTGTGCGACCAGAAAGCCTACACCGCCCAACAAAAAAGAACCGACCAGAAACTTACGCCTGGCCACACCAAAATAAAAAGCATATAAAAACACCATTGCTAGGACAATGGTAGCCGACCGCGATGCGGTTATCAAAATCGCTGTAACCATCACTGCCACAGCAAAGAACAAAACATCAAAACCAGCCAACTTCAACGGCCGCCGCAAATACCACGGCTCAAAGGCGAGCACCAGAGCAAGAACCATAAGCACCTGGAAAGCGAGAGCATTACGATTACCTGAATAGGCCTCCAGAATATAGCTAAACCCTTCAAAACGAAGCAAGCCGTGAACAGACAAAAACCACTTAACAATACTTACAACAAGAACAAGCACGAGAGATACAACCATGAATTTAGAAAGCCTGAAAAATCCAGACATTCTGAAGTACCTCACCACCATGTAGCCACAAAACAAATACCCCAACAAAACCAACCAGCCAACCAGCTTTCCTGAGGCCCACGCCGTACTGCCAAAAGAAAGATAACCGTGAAGATATGCCCCCACAAAAGCCAGGCTTATCAGCAACAGATAGACATTGAGCCACGAAACCCGCCATTGCGGCAACTCGCGCTTCAAGAACAAATTCAACATAACCACTGAAAAAATCAATACTGCAAAAGGATCAGCCAAGTTTACGTTAAGATATCCCTCACCTATCTGAACATGAACCTGGAAGAAAATCAGCCCACCCACCATCAGCGTCAAAATCCATACTGCGATTTCTTCCAACCCTAGAACAGATGAAGAGCGTATCATGGAGCTGAGCCCAACCTTGGCCTCTTGAAACTTTCGTTTGATAATTAAAACCGGAAACAGAACAAGTACCGCAGCAATTGAAACAAAGCCCAGAAGTACTGATGCAGCCAAAGCACTTGCAGCCGCGCCGCCAAGCAAAGAAATAAGGGATATGGACGAAACCTCCCGCAGCCCCCACCCGCCAAAACTTACAGGAAGTCCAGCTAAAAAAGAAACGATCGCCGCAACAGACAGAACACTAAGCGCATTGACATCCGGCAGCACAACGGAGAAAACCGTAAAAAAAGAAAGAAGAACAAGAATGTTGGCCAAAAGAGAAAGCGCGTAAACCTCAAGAAAACTCAACACTGCCCCCCAAGCAAAGACCCTCTTGATAACGACACCCTCTGCCCGGCTAGCCACCCAGTAGAAATAAGACGAAATAGATAATAAAAATATTAATGAAACCTCAAAAAGAGGAACGTCCTTAACGTAATCGACCACCTCCGAGGAAAAAATAAAAAAACCTCCCAACAGCGCCAGCACACCACTCAAGCTACCAACGACGAATCGCTCATAGAAAGCTATAGCGGCATTCTCCACTGCAGAGACGCCAGCACGCTCAAGCATTACATGCCTTCCTGCAACCTGCCCCAGCAATGGGATCATCAATAGAGACGCAATACTACCAGAAACATTAGCTTTCACTACATCTACAAAACCCACAGCATAACCAAAGTGCTTCAAGACCCTCCAGTAGCGTATGGTCACAACAACGAAGTTAAGCAGAAACAGCAGGAATACTCCAACAACGGTTGTCAGCGGAAAGCTGAACAGCGAAGCGAGGAACTTATCGAAATCTACAAAGTAGAAAACGAATGCGATCAGAATCATCGAAAAGATTAAAAGAAACTTCCTCACAACGCCCCCATGCAGACCGAGCCCGCAAAACTCAATTTATATGTACGATTCACAGCTAAAATAGTTAATTATGATGACAGTGCCGTGAATCTGGCCTCTTCATCCAACCAGGCCTGAAACATCAAGACATCCCACAACTGATACTGCCAATTACGTTTGCCTGCCAGATGCTCACTCCACTTGGCACGAACAACGGATGCATTAAAGAAACCATCGTTATTCAATCGCACCTCGCTCAGCAGATTTTCAGCCCACTCACGCAGCGGCCCACGTAACCAGCTATCTATCGGCACGCCAAAACCCATTTTGGGTCTCTCGATCAGCTCTTTTGGTACATGCCGGTACAACACCTGCCTGAGCGCCCACTTGGCTTGGCCATCACGTAACTTCACAGTCTGAGGTAGGCTCCAGGCAAACTCTACAACTCGATGATCAAGGAACGGCACTCGAGTTTCTAGCGAGACACCCATAGCCGCACGATCTACCTTGGTCAGGATGTCGTCAGGCAAATAAGTCAGCATATCGAGCGCCATCATGCGCTGCACATCATCAAGCCCCTCGAGCGCCGGCGTACTACCATTCAACAAAGTAGCTGGCTCATACCCACCAATCACCACTGATGCTGGATCATGCCAATGCGAAACCAAACCGAGATATAACTCACTCGCTGATTGGCATGACAACACATCCGCTCCTTTGTGTAGCTTGTCGCCCATGTTCGCAAGTCGAGCACTTGAGGGCATCAAAGAAGATAAACGAGCAGCCAACTTGTCCCATGATTGAGGCGCAATACTGGTCAACATCATGGCTACCATCTTGCGCATAGGTCTCGGCACGGAAGCTAGTTTACGCCAGAGATTTGCCGTCATTTGGTAACGGTTGTAGCCACAGAACAGCTCATCCCCTGCATCCCCTGAAAGAGCTACAGTGACGTGCTGCCGAGCAAGTTGCGATACGAGAAAGGTCGGTATCTGCGATGAGTCAGAGAAAGGTTCATCATACAATGAAGGTAAACGCGGAATTACTGCAAGGGCTTGCTCAGCAGTTACATACAGCTCAGTATGAGAAGTCCCCAGGTGTTTCGCTACTGCTTTGGCATGAACCGCCTCATTGTAACCCTCTTCATTAAAACCAATGGTAAATGTTTGAACAGGCCGCGATGATTGCGCTTGCATGAGCGCAACTACAGTAGAAGAGTCCACGCCACCAGACAGGAAAGCTCCAAGGGGTACATCGGCCATCATCTGCTGGCGTACCGCATCCTTCAGCAAAGCCTCCAGATCATCGACTGCTTGAGTTGCGCTGCCAGTATAGATGTTGCTCCTCCCCTCGGTGGCCACTCTGGCACCAGACCAGTAGGAGACTATAGTCGGCTCGGGTTGAGCAAGCGAGACCGTAAGTACACAGCCAGGCCGCAGTTTTGAAACACCCTTGTAAATTGAATACGGAGTGGGAATATAATTATGACGCATATACAGCGACAACGCGCCACGGTCAATCTCACCTTTCCAAGCCGGATGAACCTTTAATGCTTTTAACTCGGATCCAAATAAAAAAGCGCCATTCATCCAACCATAATAAAGTGGCTTCTCACCCAGCCGATCTCGGGCAAGTGTGAGCGTACAGCTTTGCCGATCCCATACCGCAAAAGCAAACATCCCGATAGCCTGCTCGAGCGTCTTCTGGACACCCCAAGCATCGAAACCTGCTAAAAGCGTTTCCGTATCGGAATGTCCTCGCCAAGACATCACGGCGTGATTACGCTCAAGCTCAGCACGAATATCTAGATGATTATAAATTTCACCGTTGAACGCTATTACATAGCGTCCGGATGCAGAAAACATCGGCTGGTGGCCTGCCGATGACAAATCCACTATAGACAAGCGCCTATGAGCCAGGCCGATACCAGCCACGTCATCTTGCCAGGCGCCGAAGTCATCCGGTCCCCGCGTAATAATCGTGTCAGTCATGCGCGCAAGTATTTTTGGGGCCTGCCCAGCTACGCCCCAAGCCCCCTGCCCCAAATATCCGGCAAACCCACACATTAGGCTTAAATCCTATAATAAGAACGAAATTTTATTTAAAAACTCGCAACTGACTCAGCGCAACTGCGCGCCTACTTCACGATATAGGGCTTCATAGGCATCGATACAGGCATTCATTGAAAATTTTTCTCTGACCCGCTCTCTTCCCTTATCTCCCATTAAAGCCCGGCCATCATCCAGCGCCACTTTCAACAAGGCGCCAGCGAGATGCTCCGGGCTGTGAGCAGGAACAACATATCCCGTCACACCGTCCAGCACAGCTTCCGCATTACCACCAACATCAGTTACTACCATTGGCAGCCCGGCGGCCATGCCTTCAAGCACGGCATTGGAAAAACCTTCCTCGTGCGAGCAGAGTACACCTATATCGGCTAAGCGTAGAAAAGTCGGCACATCTGAGCGCGAACCCAAAAAACGTATATTGGGGCCTATACCATGAGAGTTAGCCTGTTGCTGGAGATCAGCACCGATTCCGTCATCGCGACCAATGCACAGTACGGACCAAGGCTCGGGAAGTTCGTCTTTTATTTTGGCCAAGGCTTTGATCAGGTCAGCATGCCCCTTGTAGGGTATCAGGTTTGCAACAACGACGAACACCAGAGCATCATCCGGCACCTCGAACTCAGCACGGATCGCGTCAAGATCAAGTGAATGATCGTATGGAGGCAAGTCAATTCCATTATAAATAAGCCTAAGGCGTTGCTCACTTATCCCTTCACGGACCAACTCGTCTACAACCGCCCTCGAGTTACCACATACCAGTGTCATCCTTGGATGCAGGTACCTCTCGATTTTTGCAAAAAATGGATGAGCGGCTTGATAGTTATTCAAACTTCTGCGGCTCATGATACGAGCTGGAACTCTGGTAAATAAAGAAGCCAACCCACCAACCACATAGGCGGCAGGGAGAAAGAAATGTACTACTGCAGGCCGTCGGAACCACATCGTATAAATGAGCGCAACCGAGGTGAGCATTAGCCCTACACGTGCTTGCAGGCGCTTATTTTTAAAAAGGCGCGAAACCCAAGTAGGTAAAGTGACACCATGAATAGGCACCTTCGCGTCATTTAATAGGCGCGTCAAAGGCCCACCAGGCGTCAATACAAAAACCTCTGGCTCCCAACCACGCTTCTTCAGGCGCACGGCTATCTGAGCAACATGGCGCTCTGCGCCCCCGACCTCAAGCGAACCTATTACGTAAAAAACCCGGTTATTTTTCTGCCAAATATTTTTTTTAACCAATGCCTTTACTCTGTTCTATACTCGAGAGCCAATAACCGCGATGCTGTATGCATAGCCGCGATTCTGCATAAACCTTAGAACCGCCCGAGGTAAAAATCTACGAGCAAAAATATGCATAGGGGTAGCAGACAAATCTCCATAACCAAATTTTGCAATAACTTTTAGCCCTGCATCCTCAACCATACTTGCAAGTTGGCTCACCGTATAAATACGCTCATCAGTGATACCACCAGAATAAGTAGTATATTTCGTAGGGATTTCTATAACCACATACGGAGCACACCGAGACTGCTCTTTCAACAACTTAACAGTCACTTCACGATCAAAATGCTCAAGCACACCGCAGGAAAAAACCAAATCAAACTTCGATTCAAAACTCGACAAATCGAATGCATCCGCAACTTCAAACTTGGCCGGCACACCAATAAGTGATGCACGCTCACGCGCCAATTCAACCAATGACGGTTCGTTGTCAATCCCAGTAACATCATAACCGATTGAGGCCAAATATAATTCGGACCAGCCAGGACCACTGCCTACATTCAAGATACGAGCTGGCGCAGGACAATGACGTGAAATCATGCCGTAGAGTGTTTCATGAAATCCCCAATGTGCTACTGCCGTACCTAACCAATTTTGATCAAATGCCCCATGGGAATCGAAATATTTTTTCCAACGCTCTGACAAAATTCACCTCACAAACTCTAATAATTGATAACTCTAGGATCTTCCAAGAAAACTGTATCTCAGCCCCCAAAAACCTATAAGCAATGAAAAGAAAGCCCCCAACGTAATAGACAGTGCAATAGATAGCTCCCCAAAACGAGAGCTCAACAACCAATAACTAATACAAAGTACAAGTAAGCTAGCGACTGCCAATACAGTCATCATAAGCGGCATTCTTTGGGCTTGAAAAAATTTAGCAAATACATTTCCAAGCATGACGAATGGCAAACCAATCGATAACAACAACCAATGAGAGGAAACACGCGCAGCAGCCTCATCATCAAATCGCCCACTAAATAGCCATTCAAGCCCTATAGCGCCGAACACCCAAACACCGAGCGCGTAAAATACTCCGACAAGAGCAGACAAGAAAGCAGCTTTAACCAGAATTCTTTTCACTGCCACTGTATTGTTATGAGCGACAAGGTCAGAAAATCGCGCCAACAGCAAGGTGGAACAAGCCATTACCAAGAGCTGCAAGGCCGAAGAATGTAATCGATATGCATAGCCGAAAGCTGAAATGGCACCCTCCCCGTATTTAGCAGCCCACAAAGGAGGCAATGACACCACGACATTGGAGACAACAACCCCTGGCAAAATCCAGCCACCGAGCAACAGCATTTCCTGCCAAAGTGCTTTTATATTACTCCAGGCGGGAAGACGACCCCAAAAGATAAAGCCCGTGAATTTAAGTCCCCACAAGCAAATACAAACCTGCAGAGCCAAGCCAAGCACGGTTCCTGCAATCAAATTGAATAACCCCCCCTCGGGCCAAACGGCCAAAAGGGAAGCCCCCAAAATACCATTAGCTACAGGGGCAGCCGCAGCGATAGCGAAGCGATCACGCATTGCCAGTAAATAACCACAAGAGTCACCGATGAAGTTAAGCATCACCAAAGCCGCAGCAAATGGAAATGCAAATGCCATCGCGTTACGAACCTCGACCGTTGCCGAGGCGGCAAGTATTTCAACTAGCCAGGGACTGATGATTGCCAATAATAGAGAAATACATGCACCTAGCCCCAACATAACTAATAGTACGGATCGCTCGAACGCAAGGACTTCTGCACCACTGCAAGCAACGTTTAGTTTGGCCCTAACGGGGAATAGGCCTGTTTGCAGTACAGCGGCTGCAACGCCTGCAATCATGGTAGGCAAGACAATGGATAGGTTATAACCATCCATCTCTGAGCCAACCCCTAAGATGCGCGCGGTGAACCACAGCTTTATAAAAGCTGCTAACTGCGAGGCCACTGTAAGGACTGAAATAACAACTAGCTGCCTTCTCATATAAATGGCAGCATCGACATCGCTTCAAGCCGTATGATTTCCAGGCCAAATATTTTTTCCATCTTATCACTCATGATATTGGACTTATTAGCACACCTTGGCAGGACACGGCATTAAATATAAACAATCATCTGCAAGCCATTATCAACAACGCCCCTACACCCTCTCCCGCAAGCATGCAATGCCTAAAAACACAAGGCCCAGCACTTAACCATGCTTTGTTTTTTTATTTTTCAGACATAAAAAACGAAACATACCAAGGCATTGCCTTACTAATGCCAGCTCCTATATCCATTCTTGGCTCATAACCGAGCAGCCGTGAAGCCTTGCTAATATCCGCCTGCGAGTGACGTACATCACCAGCACGAAAATCACGATACACCGGAAGCTTGGTATAAATAACGCCATTATTCGCCAAGCTTTCTTTGATGGATGAAAATAGCTGATTAAGACTAGTTCGCCCTCCAACAGCGACGTTATAAACCTCATTTCCGGTAGAGCTAATATCACTGGTCGCAGCTAGCAGATTCGCTTGCACGGTATTTTCAATAAAGCAAAAATCTCGACTGGTTTCGCCGTCACCATTAATGAAAACATCCTCACCATTAATCATCGCGGCAGTCCACTTGGGGATGACAGCAGCATAGGCGCCACTTGGATCTTGACGCTTACCAAATACGTTAAAGTAGCGCAAACCTATCGCTTTAAAACCGTAGGTTCTGGAAAACACGTCAGCGTACAGCTCGTTGACATACTTGGTCACAGCATAAGGTGACAGCGGCTTACCTATTACCTCTTCTACCTTGGGCAAGCCTGGATGATCGCCATAAGTAGAGCTTGAAGCTGCATAGGTGAAGCTTTTTACCTCGGCGTCCCGGGCAGCAACCAACATATTGAGAAAGCCGCTGATATTGACCTCATTAGTAGTGATTGGATCAGCGATAGAGCGCGGCACTGAACCCAACGCAGCCTGATGCAACACATAGTCGACCCCGTCGCAAGCTTTTTGGCATGCGCTCAGATCACGAATATCAGCCTCAATAAAATTAAATCGCTGCCATTGCTCTACACTAACGACCTGCTGTACTTCGTCGAGATTACGCTGATGACCAGTGGCGAAGTTATCTAACCCAACGACACGTTGGTCAAGCTTGAGTAAGGCCTCCAACAGATTGGAGCCTATGAAGCCGGCCACACCAGTAATGAGCCATGTCTTAGGATTTTCAGGTAGTTCTTGCAGCAAAACATCATAGGGCATCATGGGCTCAATTCTTTGTGTGTAACTGGTTTAAATCTCGTCAGCTTGACCTAACAACGAAATCACTGTTTTAAACTAAACTTCATCAATATCTGCAAGGGGTTGCGCAGCCACCATTACAGGCGAATATCAGATTCCGAAGCACTCAACAAATACTTGAGGTCGTACAGAACATGCTCAGCCTTACCATACTTCCGGATATTTTCCGCACCCAAAGATCTAAACTGGTTATGCGCTACAGCCAGGATGATCCCGTCATACGTATTGGACGCAGGCGTCATAATGGGTTTAAGCCCATACTCATGCTTAGCCTCTTCAGGATTCACCCATGGGTCGTAGACATCGACTTGAATATTATAATCTGCCAACTCACGAACAATATCCACTACCTTGGTATTGCGCAGATCCGGGCAGTTCTCTTTAAACGTCAGTCCCATTACCAACACACGAGCCCCATCAACATGGATGCGACGCTTAAGCATAGCTTTGATAAGTTGCGATGCGACATAGGCGCTCATGCTGTCGTTAAGCCGGCGACCCGCAAGAATGATTTCAGGGTGATAGCCGATGCTCTCCGCTTTGTGGGTCAAATAATAAGGATCCACTCCAATACAGTGCCCCCCCACCAGCCCCGGCCTGAACGGCAAGAAATTCCACTTGGTACCCGCAGCTTTGAGTACTGCTTCGGTATCGATACCCATCTTATTGAAGATCAGCGCCAGCTCATTGATCAAGGCAATATTCAAGTCACGTTGAGTATTCTCAATTACCTTGGCCGCCTCAGCAACTTTGATACTGCTGGCCTTGTATGTGCCAGCCGTGATGATTTGTCGATACAGAGAATCCACCAGCTCGGCAACCTCCGGCGTGGAACCCGAGGTGACTTTCATGATAGTGGTTACGCGGTGTTCCTTGTCTCCTGGATTTATACGCTCCGGGCTATACCCTGCATAAAAATCCTCATTGAATTTGAGACCAGAGAACTGCTCCAGCACAGGAACACAATCATCCTCAGTCGCACCGGGATAGACAGTGGACTCATAAATGACTATATCGCCCTTCTTCAAAACCTTGCCGATGGTTTGCGAGGCTTTGATAAGAGGCGTTAGATCAGGCTTTTTGTGGACATCAATAGGCGTCGGCACAGTGACGATATATGTATTGCAGGCTTTGAGATCCTCGATATCGGCGCTGTAATTAAGGTGAACGGCATGCTTCAGCTCTTCATCGCTGACTTCAAGGGTCTCGTCATGCCCTGCCTTGAGCGCTTCGATGCGTTGCTGATTGATGTCGAATCCCACTACGGAACGAGATTTACCAAATTCCGCGGCAAGAGGCAGACCAACATAACCAAGACCGATGATGGCGAGCTTGATATCGTCCACTTTAAGCATGAAGTACGTCCAAATAATTGATCATAAATTTATTTAAATTCATTCAGGAATCACTACCCTTACCTGTCGCCTGGCTAGGCTATAGCGTTCCTGCAAAGTTTCGCTCAACTGGGCTTTAGCTCCAACATCCCCGTGCACGATACGCACCTCTGACGGCCAGCGCGTCATTCTGCTAACAAAGCCAAGCAGACCCTTCTGATCGGCATGGGCCGAGTAGCCGCCTATGGTATGCACCTGAGCGCGAATGTCATAGCGCTCGCCATCAATTTCTACATAACCGTTATGAGGGCCGAAGCGCTGGATCTGTCGCCCGGGTGTGCCATCTGCCTGATAGCCAACGAAAAGCACATCATGCCGCTCATCACCCAGCATTGCTTTGAGGTAGTTGACGATACGCCCACTGGAGCACATGCCGCTGCCAGCGATAACGATAGCCGGCTGAGCGGCTTGCTTCAGGCGGTTGACCATAGCCAGGTGGGCCTTGTGGCTATCGACCGTGAGCAGGTTGCGAAAGGCCAGTGGGTTACGCCCCTTGGTCAAACGCGCCCTCGCCTCTGCATCCCAGAAGTGATCGAGCTCGCGATACACCGCACTAAAACGACTGGCCAGCGGGGAGTCGAGGATGATCGGCAGGTTGGCCCAGTCCAATGCCGGAGCTTTACTTGATCTGGAGTCGTCAAACTTGACTGAGTCAGCCTTGGCCATCCCGCGATGAATGATGTCCTCGAGCTCGTAGAGCAGCTCCTGAGTGCGGCCAATACTGAAAGCCGGAATCAGAACCGTGCCCTGGTTGCTCAAGGCATGCACCAGTACTTTTTCGAGACGCTGACGGCGCGTGCGGCGGTCTTCGTGCAGACGGTCGCCATAGGTGCTTTCGATGACCAGCACATCGGCTTTATAGGGTGCTTTGGGAGCAGGCAGGATCGGCGCATGAGGGGCGCCGAGGTCACCGGAGAAAACGATGCGCTTCTTTAGGCCCGTCTCGGGGTAGCGCACATCCACCTCGACATAAGCCGAGCCCAGGATATGGCCGGCGCGCTGCAAGCGCAGGCGGGCTTGCAACTGCTTGTTGTCGACCAGAGTGAACCACTGCTTGTAGGGCAACGCGACGATGCGCTGCTCGACCAGCTTCAGGTAGCGTTCGACCTGCTTCTGATCACGGCTGAAGCCAAGCTTGAAAGCATCTTCGAGCACGATGGGCAACAGTTTGGCCGATGGCTCGCTGCAGAGGATGGGGCCCTTGAAACCGGCCGCCAGCAGATAGGGAATACGGCCGACATGATCTATGTGAACATGCGTAGCGACCAGGGCCTTGATGCCCTCTATGGGGAAGTCGATAGCGAGCTGCCCGGCACGGGCACTACCATCGGGAGAGGTTTCAGCCCCTTGAAAGAGACCGCAATCGACCAGTAATGAAAATCCATCATCCATCATCAATTGATGGCAAGAGCCTGTCACGCCCGTGACGGCACCGTGATGAATGATAGAGGGGTACCGCACGACTCAATCCCTTAGCACTTGTGAAACCTGAGAGGACTCAGCCCCAGCGGTACAGACGCAGATACGTTGAAAAGCGAAAAAAACCAAAAGCCATCTGCTGGCTAATAGTGTGAATAGCCTCACATTTTGCCGGTTTTTAAAGATTTGGCAAGCGCAGCAAAGGGACTTTAAAAGGCACGAGCGTCCCGTATCAAAGAGCCTGAAAAACCTGCATCATTCCTCCTCATTGACCCGATCCCGCAACTCCTTCCCAGGCTTGAAGTGCGGCACGAACTTGCCATCCAGGCGCACGGACTGCCCGGTCTTGGGGTTACGCCCAACGCGCGGCGCGCGGTAATGAAGAGAAAAGCTACCGAAGCCGCGAATCTCGATCCGATCGCCTGTGGCCAAGGCCTGGGACATCTGCTCCAGCATGGTCTTGATGGCCAGCTCGACATCCTTGGAGGAAAGCTGCCCCTGGTGGGTGACGATTCTTTCGATCAACTCCGACTTGGTCATGGTTTTCCCTTCTTTTTCAAGCGGCTAGAAGATTCGGCGAATTGGTTTTAGCACGCTGATCACCTTTTGAACAGCCCTAAAAACAATGCCTTAGCACGCTTATCTGGCAAACCTCGACAGCGATGGCCAAACGACGGCAACGCCCTGGAAGCCAACGACAACAACCGACGCCATGACCAGGCAAGCCGAGCACATCCTCGAACGGCAGCAAAGAGGAGAAAAGCAGGAGGTAGAGCCGCCGCAGAGATAAGCACGGCGCACGCTCCGGAAACAAAAAAGCCTGGTCATCACTGACCAGGCTTTGATGTAGGGATTTGTTGGTCGGGACGGAGTGATTCGAACACTCGACCCCTTGCACCCCATGCAAGTGCGCTACCGGGCTGCGCTACGCCCCGACAATGCTTCCGGGTCACCGGAAGCGGGAGGAACTATACATTAAGCTTTTGAAATAAGGCAACTTTTTCTTTGCCTTACTTTTTCAGGACGTGCAGAACGTCTTCGAGCTCGGCGATCATCTGCTTGATCAGTTGACGATACTGAGTGGTGTCGTCCTTGGCTTCATCGCCGGACAAGCGCTGACGAGCGCCGCCGATAGTGAAGCCCTGATCGTACAGCAATGCGCGAATCTGCCGAATCATCAGCACATCCTGACGCTGGTAATAGCGACGGTTGCCCCGCCGCTTCACCGGGTTCAACTGTGGGAATTCCTGCTCCCAGTAACGCAGAACATGGGGCTTGACCGCGCAGAGTTCGCTCACTTCACCGATGGTGAAGTAGCGTTTGCCGGGGATCGCCGGTAGTTCGTCGTTATGACTTGGTTCCAGCATAGGCCTCGACCCTGGCTTTCAGTTTTTGCCCTGGACGAAAAGTGACCACACGGCGAGCCGTGATCGGAATCTCTTCCCCTGTTTTCGGGTTACGGCCCGGTCGCTGGCGTTTGTCGCGCAAGTCGAAGTTGCCAAAACCCGAAAGCTTGACCTGTTCATTCAGTTCAAGAGCCTGGCGGATCTCTTCAAAAAACAGCTCCACCAGTTCCTTGGCTTCCCGTTTGTTCAGGCCGAGCTCTTCGTACAGACGTTCGGCCATCTCAGCTTTCGTCAGAGCCCCCATACGCTACTTCCTTAACGTGGCGTTGAACCTTTGTTCGAGGGAGGTGAGGATATCCTGCGTCGCGGCACTCACCTCATCGTCGTTAAGAGTGCGCGATGGATGTTGCCAGGTCAAGCCAACCGCAAGGCTTTTTCTAAGCGGATCAATACCTTTACCCTGATAGACGTCAAAAAGCTTGAGGTCTGTCAGCCACTCGCCCGCCGCCTCACGGATGGCCGCCAGCACGGCTTCTGCCGGCTGCTCGCGATCGACCAGCAGCGCCAGATCGCGACGCACTTCAGGGAAGCGCGACAGCTCATTGAACACAGGCAGACGCCCAGCCGCCACTTCGGCCAACAGCAACTCGAAGAGGAACATCGGCTGATCCAGCTCCAGGGTCTTGGCCAACTCGGGATGCAAGGCCCCCATGAAGCCGACCAGGTGCCCTTCCCGCTCGATTCGCGCGGTCTGCCCCGGATGCAGGACGGCATGCTCGCCCGGCAAGAAGCTGAATGCATCGGCCGCACCGGCATACCCCAGCAGCGCCTCGACATCGGCTTTCAGGTCGTAGAAGTCGACGCTCTCACGGCTATTGGCCCAGCCTTCCGGCAGGCGACTGCCCGTGATCACGCCCGCCAGCATGGCTTCCTGCTTGAGCTCACCTAGCTGACCGACGAAGCGCAGGCCGCTCTCGAACAAGCGCACGCGCGACTGCTGGCGATTGAGGTTGTGCTGCAGCGCCTTGATCAGCCCCGGCCACAACGAGCAACGCATGGCCGCCATGTCGGCGGAAATCGGGTTGGCCAGTTGCAGGGGTTCGACGCCCGGCGCGAACAGCTCGAACAGCTTGGGATCGATGAAGCTATAGGTGATCGCTTCCTGATAACCACGCGCCACCAGCAGACGGCGCAGCGCCGGCAGCTCGGCACGCGCTTCGGCACGTGCCTGCGGCGCGAGACGCGCTTGCGGATAGCGCACCGGCAGGCGGTTGTAGCCGTACAGCCGGCCCAGCTCCTCGATCAGATCCACTTCCAGGCTGATATCGAAGCGGTGGCTGGGCACACTGACCTGCCACTGACCGGCACCCTGAGCACTGACGCCCAAGCCCAGCGAGGTCAGCAGGCGCTCGACCTCGGCGCCGTTCATATCCATGCCCAGCATCTGGCTGATGCGCTCGGCGCGTAGGGTAATCGGAGCCACCTTAGGCAGATCGACCTCGCTGACAGCCTCGATGATCGGCCCCGCTTCACCGCCGACGATTTCCAGCAGCAGCGCGGTCGCGCGCTCCATGGCCTGGCGCGCCAGTTGCGAGTCCACACCACGCTCGAAGCGGTGCGAAGAGTCGGTGTGCAGGCCATAGGAACGCGCCTTGCCGGCCACGGCAATGGTGTCGAAGAAGGCGCTTTCCAGGAACAGGTCGCGGGTCTTGTCACTGACGCCGCTGTGCTCACCACCCATGACGCCAGCGATGGCCAGGGCACGACTGTGATCGGCGATCACCAAGGTGTCGGCGCGCAAGCTGACCTCCTGGCCATCGAGCAGCACCAGCTTCTCGCCCTCTTCGGCCATGCGCACGCGAATGCCGCCGTTGATTTCGGCGAGATCGAAGGCATGCATCGGCTGACCCAGCTCGAGCATCACGTAGTTGGTGATGTCCACTGCCGCATCGATGCTGCGGATGTCGGAACGACGCAGGCGCTCGACCATCCACAGCGGGGTCGGACGAGACAGGTCGACGTTGCGCACAACGCGGCCGAGGTAACGCGGACAGGCCTTAGGCGCCAGCACTTCGACCGGGCGCACTTCGTCATGGGCAGGCGCGACGGCGTCGATGACCACCGGCGACACTGCGGCGCCATACATGGCACCGACTTCACGGGCCAGACCGGCGAGCGACAGGCAGTCGCCACGGTTGGGAGTCAAGCCGATCTCGATGCTGGCATCGTCCAGATTCAGGTAGGCACGGATGTCCTGACCAACCGGCGCATCGGCCGCCAGCTCCATCAGGCCGCTGTTGTCGTCGCTGATCTGCAACTCGGAAGCCGAACACAGCATGCCCTGGGATTCCACGCCGCGCAGCTTGGCCTTCTTGATCTTGAAGTCGCCCGGCAGCTCGGCACCGATCATGGCGAACGGAATCTTGATGCCGACGCGAGCGTTGGGCGCGCCGCAGACGACCTGGAAGGTCTCGCCGCCATTGCTTACCTGGCATACGCGCAGCTTGTCGGCGTCCGGGTGCTGTTCGGCACTGAGGATCTCGCCGACCACCACGCCACTGAAGGCACCGGCCACCGGCTGCACGGCATCGACCTCGAGGCCGACCATGGAAAGGCGCGCGACCAGATCCTCACGGGATACGTCGGGGTTCACCCAGCCACGCAACCATTGTTCACTGAATTTCATGTTGTCTGTTCTCCTTAAACGAATTCGATCACGAGGGGCGGTTACTAGCGAAATTGCGCCAGGAACCGCAGGTCGTTATCGAAGAACAGGCGCAAGTCATTGACGCCGTAACGCAGCATGGCCAGACGCTCGGCGCCCATACCGAAGGCGAAGCCGGAGTATTTCTCCGGGTCGATGCCGCTCATGCGCAGCACGTTCGGGTGCACCATGCCGCAGCCCATCACTTCCAGCCAGCCGGTTTGCTTGCATACACGGCAGCCCTTGCCGGAGCACATGACGCACTGCATGTCGACTTCGGCCGATGGCTCGGTGAAGGGGAAGAAGGAAGGACGGAAACGCACGCCCAAAGGCTTCTCGAAGAACACGCGAAGGAACTCTTCGATGGTGCCCTTGAGGTCGGCGAAGCTGATGCCCTCGTCGACCAGCAGGCCTTCGACCTGATGGAACATCGGCGAGTGAGTGATATCCGAGTCGCAACGATAGACGCGGCCAGGGCAGACGATGCGGATAGGCGGCTGCTGCGACTCCATGGTGCGCACCTGTACCGGCGAGGTATGGGTGCGCAGCAACATGTTGGCGTTGAAATAGAAGGTGTCGTGCATCGCCCGCGCCGGGTGGTGGCCGGGGATGTTGAGCGCCTCGAAATTATGGTAGTCGTCCTCGACTTCCGGGCCCTCGGCCACGCTGAAGCCGATATGGGTGAAGAACTGCTCGACACGCTCGAGCGTGCGCGTGACCGGGTGCAGGCCGCCGGAGGCCTGGCCGCGACCCGGCAGGGTCACGTCGATACGCTCGGAGGCCAGCTTCTCGGCGAGCAGGGCCTGCTCGAGCACGGATTTGCGGGCGCTAAGCGCATCCTGAACCTGCGTCTTGGCGGCGTTGATCAGGGCGCCGGCCTGCGGACGCTCCTCTGCCGACAGCTTGCCCAGGGTCTGCATCAGGGCAGTCAGTTCACCCTTCTTGCCCAGGTACTGAACCCGGAGCTGCTCCAGGGCGTTGACATCTTCGCTTCGTTGCACGGCCTCGAGCGCTTGGGAGACCAATGCATCCAGATTTTCCATGTACAGACTCCAGATACGAAATAGGGGAAGAGCTGTTAAGGCTCTTCCCCTATCTTTGACGTTGCCACCGGGCGAACCCGGTGATTGTCGGGGGACTTAAGCCAGAACGGCCTTGGCCTTCTCGACAATCGCAGCAAACGCCGCTTTTTCGTTCACTGCCAGATCGGCCAGAACCTTGCGGTCGATCTCGATCGACGCCTTTTTCAGGCCAGCGATCAGACGGCTGTAGGACAGACCGTTGACGCGAGCGCCGGCGTTGATACGAGCGATCCACAGTGCGCGGAACTGACGCTTGCGCTGACGACGGTCACGGTAGGCGTACTGGCCTGCCTTGATCACCGCCTGCTTGGCGACGCGGAACACGCGCGAACGCGCGCCGTAGTAGCCCTTGGCGAGCTTCAGGATTTTCTTGTGACGAGCACGAGCGATAACGCCACGCTTAACACGAGCCATGAGTAATTACCTCTAAGTATCTTGACCGATTAACGAACGCGCAGCATGCGCTCGACTTTTGCCTTGTCCGACGGATGCATCAGCTCGCTACCGCGCAGTTGACGCTTACGCTTGGTGGACATCTTGGTCAGGATATGGCTCTTGAAAGCGTGCTTGTGCTTGTAGCCCGAAGCAGTCTTCAGGAAGCGCTTTGCAGCACCGCTCTTGGTTTTCATCTTTGGCATGTTTAGTACTCCGCATTCATTAACAACTGATAACCATCAGGCCTGCCAGTGCCCGGGAGGTTATTTACGCTTCTTGGGAGCGATGACCATCATCAGCTGGCGTCCTTCCAGCTTGGGATGCTGTTCGACGGTGCCGAGCTCGATCAGGTCTTGTTCGACCCGCTTGAGCAGCTCCATCCCCAGCTCCTGGTGGGCCATCTCACGGCCGCGGAATCGAAGCGATACCTTGGCCTTGTCCCCATCTTCAAGGAAACGTACCAGGTTGCGTAGTTTTACCTGGTAATCCCCTTCTTCCGTCCCTGGACGAAACTTGATCTCTTTGATCTGCTGCTGGTGCTGGTTCTTCTTGGCAATAGCAGCCTGCTTTTTCTTCTCGAACAGGTGCTTGCCGTAGTCCATGATGCGGCAAACCGGAGGCACCGCATCAGCGGAGATTTCCACCAGATCCAGCTTGGCTTCCTCGGCAGCGCTCAGCGCCTCATCGATGGAAACCACACCAATCTGCTGACCGTCCGGCCCAATCAGGCGAACCTCACGCGCGGTGATGTTCTCGTTGATAGGCGCCTTGGGGGCGGCCCGCTTGTCCTGTCTCATATCACGCTTAATAGTTCTTACTCCAAATCTTGGCGACCACGCCGGGAAACCGTTTGCTGCAGTTGCGCCATGAACTGCTCGATGGGCAACGAGCCCATATCGACGCCTTCGCGAGTGCGCACAGCAACGGATCGTGTCTCGACTTCCCGATCTCCAATAACCAAGAGATAGGGAACCTTGAGCAAAGTATGCTCGCGGATTTTAAAGCCGATCTTCTCGTTTCTCAAGTCGGCCTTGGCACGGAATCCGCTTTGATTGAGGGTTTTCTCCACCTCACGGGCGAAATCGGCCTGTTTGTCGGTGATATTCATGATCACCGCCTGAGTCGGCGCCAGCCAGGCCGGGAAGGAACCGGCATAGTGCTCGATCAGCATACCGATGAAGCGCTCGAAGGAGCCGAGTATCGCACGATGCAGCATGACCGGGCGCTTGCGATTGTTGTCCTCGGCGATGTAGCTGGCCTCCAGGCGCTCCGGCAGGTTCGGATCGTACTGCAGCGTACCGCACTGCCAGTTGCGCCCCAGGCAGTCCTTGAGGGTGAACTCGATCTTCGGCCCGTAGAAGGCGCCCTCGCCCGGTTGATATTCCCAGGTCAGGCCCGACTCGTTGAGCGCGTCGGCCAGCGCTCCTTCGGCACGATCCCACAGCTCTTCGGAACCCACGCGCTTGGCCGGACGGGTCGACAGCTTCATGGACACATCGGTGAAGCCGAAGTCCTGGTAAACCTGCAAGGTCAGCTTGATGAAGTCGGCCGCCTCCTTCTTCACCTGCTCTTCGGTGCAGAAGATGTGTGCATCGTCCTGGGTGAAGCCACGCACACGCATGATGCCGTGCAGCGCACCGGACGGCTCGTTGCGGTGGCAGGCGCCGAACTCGGCGAGGCGCAGCGGCAGGTCGCGGTAGGACTTCAGGCCCTGGTTGAAGATCTGCACGTGGCACGGGCAGTTCATCGGCTTGACCGCGTAGTCGCGATTCTCCGACGACGTGGTGAACATGTTCTCGGCGTAGTTGGACCAGTGCCCGGAGCGCTCCCAGAGGATGCGATCGACCACCTGCGGCGTGCGCACCTCCACGTAGCCATGCTCACGCTGCACCTGGCGCATGTACTGCTCCAGCACCTGATAGACAGTCCAGCCATTGGGGTGCCAGAACACCATGCCCGGCGCCTCTTCCTGCAGATGGAACAGGTCGAGCTGCTTGCCGATGCGGCGATGATCGCGCTTCTCGGCCTCTTCGATGCGCTGGATGTAGGCAGCCAGTTGCTTCTTGTCTGCCCAGGCAGTGCCATAGATGCGCTGCAACTGCTCGTTCTTCGAGTCACCGCGCCAGTAGGCACCGGAAATGCGGGTCAGCTTGAACGCCTTGAGGAAGCGGGTATTGGGCACGTGCGGACCGCGGCACATGTCCACGTATTCTTCGTGGTAGTACAGGCCCATGGCCTGCTCGTCCGGCATGTCGTCGATCAGGCGCAGCTTGTACTCTTCGCCACGCGCCTTGAACAGCTCGATGACCTCGGCCCGCGGCGTCATCTTCTTGATGACGTCGTAGTCCTTGTCGATCAACTCCTTCATACGCTGCTCGATGGCGGCCATGTCCTCGGGAGTGAAAGGCCGACCGATGGCGATGTCGTAATAGAAGCCTTCCTCGATGACCGGGCCAATCACCATCTTGGCATCCGGGTAGAGTTGCTTGACCGCATGCCCAACCAGGTGCGCACAGGAGTGACGGATGATCTCCAGCCCCTCTTCGTCCTTCGGCGTGATGATCTGCAGGGTCGCATCGCTGTCGATCACGTCACAGGCATCGACCTGCTTGCCGTTCACCTTGCCAGCTAGGGTGGCCTTGGCCAGGCCTGCACCGATGGATTGGGCGACCTCCAGCACGGATACCGGATGATCGAACGAACGCTGACTGCCGTCGGGAAGAGTAATGGTGGGCATGGCGCCTCCTCTCCTAGTGGTGACCCCTACCAAAGGTCACGTGGGTTGGGATGAGCCAGGAAGCGATTCGGCGGTATACCCACCTAACGATGGCAGGAGCCCGAAGGCCAACCAGACCGAACCAGAGTCACTGGGGAAGTAAAGAGAGCGGATGCTTCCAGAAAGCCGCCACGCTGGCAAGCGCAACGACACTCAAGGGAGCACGCCCCGGCACCGGAAAATCCGGACAATAAAAAAGGGGTCGCCTGGCGACCCCTTTTTATCGATTTGGTAGGCACAATTGGACTCGAACCAACGACCCCCACCATGTCAAGGTGGTGCTCTAACCAACTGAGCTATGTGCCTTCGATGGGTGCGCATTCTACGCAGATCTTTTTGGCCGTCAACAGGTTTTTTCGCTAACCCACTGAAATAGGCCAATTTTTTTACCAGACACCCTTGTTGGATATTTTGCACGGGCACTAGCCGGCCATTTTCAACTCAGGTAGCATCGGGCCATTCGTAAAAAATAAAGAACAGAGGTTCAATATGATGCACACGGCTTATCCGCAATCCTATTACGCCGCTTCAGCCAACCCCGTCCCGCAGCGCCCTGCCCTGCAAGGCGAGGTGGAAACCGATGTGTGCATCATCGGCGCTGGCTATACCGGCCTGTCCACTGCGCTGTTCCTCCTGGAGAACGGCTTCAAGGTAAGCATCGTCGAGGCGGCCAAGGTCGGCTTCGGCGCCTCGGGGCGTAACGGCGGGCAGATCGTCAACAGCTACAGCCGCGACATCGATGTGATCGAGCGCAGCGTCGGCCCCAAGCAGGCGCAACTGCTCGGGCAGATGGCCTTCGAGGGCGGCCGCATCATCCGTGAGCGCATCGCCAAGTACGATATCCAGTGCGACCTCAAGGACGGTGGTGTGTTCGCCGCGCTGACTGGCAAGCAGATGGGCCATCTGGAGTCGCAGAAGAAGCTGTGGGAGCGCTACGGCCATACCCAACTGGAGCTGATGGATGCACAGCGCATCCGCGAGGTGGTGGCCACCGACAACTATGTCGGCGGCATGCTGGACATGAGCGGCGGCCATATCCATCCGCTGAACCTGGCGCTCGGCGAAGCCGCTGCCGTGGAATCGCTCGGCGGCGTGATCTATGAACAGTCCCCGGCCACACGCATCGAGCGTGGCGCCAACCCCGTGGTGCATACCCCGGAAGGCCGCATCAAGGCCAAGTTCGTGGTGGTGGCCGGCAACGCCTACCTGGGCAATCTGGTCCCGGAGCTGGCGTCCAAATCAATGCCGTGCGGCACTCAGGTGATCACTACCGAGCCGCTGAGCGATGAAATGGCTGCCAGCCTGCTGCCGCAGGACTACTGCGTCGAGGACTGCAACTACCTGCTCGACTACTACCGCCTCTCCGGCGACAAGCGCCTGATCTACGGTGGCGGTGTGGTCTACGGTGCGCGCGACCCGGCCAACATCGAAGCAATCATCCGCCCGAAGATGCTCAAGACCTTCCCGCAGCTCAAGGATGTGAAGATCGACTTCGCCTGGACCGGCAACTTCCTGCTGACCCTGTCGCGCCTGCCACAGGTCGGCCGCATCGGCGACAACATCTATTACTCGCAGGGCTGCAGTGGCCATGGCGTGACCTACACGCACCTGGCCGGCAAGGTGCTGGCCGAGGCACTGCGCGGCCAAGCCGAGCGCTTCGATGCCTTCGCCGACCTGCCGCACTACCCCTTCCCGGGTGGCCGCCTGTTCCAGGTGCCCTTCAGCGCCATCGGCGCCTGGTACTACACGCTGCGTGACAAGCTGGGCGTCTGAACCCACCCAGTAACGAAAACGGCGCCCGCGGGCGCCGTTTTCGATTGCATCAGGGGCAAGCCGGCAAGGCCTGGCACTGCCCTTCTGAACCACTGGCTTTCGGTGGTGCGGCGAAGCGCGAATCCTTCGGTGCCAAACGTTGCGCACAGGCCTGAGCCTGCTGCGCCTCGCGCGCGCAGCCCTGCTCGCCCAGCACCTGCGACAGGTTGAACCAGCCAGCCGCGAAACCTGGCTCTCGCTTGAGGCTCTCGCGCAGGGCCTGCTCGGCGCCCTTGCGGTCACCGTCGGCATAGCGGCTGTTGCTCAGGGCGAACCAAGGCAACGACTCCTTCGGCCAGGCCTCGCTCGCCGTGCGGTAGGCGCGGCGCGCGGCAGCGGCCTGACCGGTCTGCTCCAGATCGCTGGCCGCCTTCATCCAGGTGTGCATATCAGCCTGTGCGGGCAAACGATCGGGCGACAGCGTCACCACCGCCCAGCGCCCGCCTCGGGCCCAGGTTCTGTCGAAGGTATTGAAACTGGTTTCCAGCCGGCGCGTGGTGCCAGAGCGCAGCATCAGCTCGCGCTCGCGGCGGTCATAGCCCACCACCACAGCGAAATGCCACTGTGGGTACCAGTCGAAGCCCAGGTTCTGCAGCACCAGCACCGGATTGCCGGCCGCCACTTCGGCCAGCACGGCATCCAGCCGCGGCTGCAGCGGGTAGACCAGCATTTCATGGCTGCGCGCGGCAGCCACCATCTCCACCTGCAGGCTGCCTTCGCGGCCTGGGATGTAGACCTTGTCCTTGAGCAGGCCGGGCGACGTCATCACACCACGCTGGTTGAGCATGGTGGACAAGGCCGCCGGCCCGCACTGGTAGGCCTGCTGCGGAAAGAAGGGAACGTCGCTCAGCTCGACCCGTTCAGGCAAACGCTCGCCCTCCGGTGACAGCACCGGAGAGCGAGCACAAGCAGCGAGTAAAGCGAGAGAAGCGATGCAGCAGAGACGAATCAGCGATTTATGCATTTGACGAAACTGAAGATGTCGGTGGCGCACAGCATATCAGTGATGATGAAGATCACCAGAAACAACACGATGATACCCACCACACCAGCACCGGCAGGCGCCTGATCCAGTTGCTGGTTGAACTGTGCCAGCTCGGCCGGCGTCAGGCTGGCGATGCGCGCCTCCACCTGCTCGCGATCCACGCCCATGGCCAGCAGTTTGTCCTTGACCTGCTGATCGTCGAGCATGGCCAGCAGTTGCTGCTGGTCGACCTGGTGCTGCTGCTCGGCGATGACCTCGGGCGTGCCGATCATGGCCGCATTGGCCGCGGGAATCTGTACCACCAGCAGCAACTGCAGCAATGCGGTGAAGGCGGCCAGACGACGCATGAAGGGGGTCATGGATATTGTCATTGTAGTGATCTCCTGAGGGACGAACTAGCCAATAGACAGCATCGTATCGACGGAGGTTCAGCCCTCACAGCGCCCCGCTCAAGCCCCCTGGAGCAACTGGCTGAGCACCGCGCGCAGCTTGCCGGGCTTGACCGGCTTGTTCAGCAAGGGCACGCCCAGAACCTGCAGCTCACGCCGACAGGCATCGCTACGGTCGGCACTGATGACCAGTGCCGGAATCGGCTGAGCGAAACGCTCGCGCAACTGCTCGATCACCTGCGAACCAAGCACACCATGATCGAGGTGGAAGTCGGCGACGATCACCTCCGGCGCCCTGCCCTGCAGCCGTTGCATGGCCTCGGAAAGATCGACAGCGGTGATCACCTCGCAGCCCCACTGCCCGAGCAAGGCCGCCATGCTATGCAGGATATCCACTTCATTGTCGATCACCAGCAGGCGCCGGCCTGGCAAGGGATTGCCGAGCAGCGCCTGCGCCGCTGGCTGCACCTGGCGCTGCGGCCGCTCATGGGCCAGCGGCACGCGAATGCTGAATACCGAACCACGCCCCGGCTGCGAACGCACCTGTACCGGGTAGCCGAGCATGCGCGCGATGCGCTCGACGATGGCCAAGCCCAGACCAACCCCCTTGCGCTCAGCAGCGCGGCCGACCTCGAGCTGGTTGAACTCGAGGAAGATCTTGTCCAGTTGATCGGTGGCGATGCCCCGGCCGCTGTCCCACACCTGTATGTCGAGAAAGGCGCCGCGCCGCCGCGCGCCGAGCAGTACGCCGCCGCGCTCGGTGTAACGGCAGGCATTGCTGAGAAAATTGCGCAGGATGCGCGTCAGCAGGCGGAAGTCGGTACGCACCGCACAGTCGGCGATGCGCACGCGTAGGCGCAGACCGCTGGCCACTGCCACCCCCTCGAACTCCGAGGCCAACGGCGCCAGCAGTTCTTCCAGGCGATAGACGTCCACGTCCGGTTTGATCGCGGCCTGATCCAGCTTGGAGATGTCCAGCAGATCGGTGAGCAGGTCTTCCGCCCCCTCCAGCGCCAGGTGGCTGCGCTCCACCAGATTGTGCTCGGCGTTCGGCAGCTCGCGCTCGCGCAGGGTGGAGATCAGCAGGCGCGCGGCATTGAGCGGCTGCAGCAGGTCGTGGCTGGCGGCTGCCAGGTACTTGTCCTTACTGCGATTGGCCGCCTCGGCGGCATCGCGCGCCTCGCGCAGGGCCCGCTCGATGCGCTCGCGTTCGGCAATCTGCTGCTGCAGGTTGCGGTTGGATTCGAGCAGCTCGAAGGTGCGCGCCGCCACCCGTCGCTCCAGCTCGTCATTGAGTTGCTGCAGGCGCTGCTGGGCCTGCTTGCGCTCGGTGATATCGGCGACGAAGCCCTCGAACACGCCATCACCATCCGGTTTGAGCAGCAGGTTCATCAGCACGTCGATGGTGCTGCCATCGCGCCGCCGCAGGCGCGTCTCGTAACCCAGCAGTGCTTGCCCCTGGTTCAGCCGCTCACGGATCAGCGCCAGTTCGTCGAAGCCACCGACGAACAGGTGCCGGGCCAGGTCGCCCGGCGACCACAGCACCTGCTGCGGGTCGTCATAGCCGAGCATGCGCGCCATCGCCGGGTTGGCCGCCAGCACACCGTCCTGCAGGCTGGCCTGGATGATGCCGTGCACGGCATGCTCGAACAGCCATTTGTAGCGGTTGCGCTCGGTTTCCAGCTCTTCCAGACGCGCCAGCAGCTCCGGGTAATGACTCTTGCGCGCCGACTGGCTGCCCAGGCCCAGCAGCCCGGCCAGGGCCTCGTCAGAGCGCCTCGCCATAGACCACCTCGACATCGCGCTGGGTCGACTCGCGCGGGTTGGTGAGGATGCATGGGTCGTCCATGGCATGGCTGGAAAGGAAGGGAATATCCGAACTGCCGACGCCATGCAGGCCCAGGGTTTCACGGAAACCCACGGCATGCTTGAAGGCGATCAGGTGTTCGACCAGGCGCTGGCGGATCTGCGCGTGAGCAAGGCCTCGGCAGTCGATGCCGAGGGTTTCGGCGATGACCTTGAAACGCTCCGGCGCTGCGCTGTAGTTGAAGGCCACCACATGCTCGATCAACACCGCATTGCACAGGCCGTGCGGCAGGTCGAGGAAACCGCCCAGGCTGTGGCTCATGGCATGCACCGCGCCGAGAATGGCGTTGGAGAAAGCCAGGCCGGCCTGCATGCTGCCGAGCATGATCTTCTCGCGCAGGGCGATATCCTGCGGGTTGGCGATCATCTGCACCAGGTTGCCGTTGATCAGGCGCATGGCCTCCAGCGCGTGGGGGTCGGTGAGCGGGCCGTGGCCGGTGGAGACGAAGGCCTCGATGGCATGCACCATGGCGTCGATGCCGGTGCAGGCGCTGAGGAAGGGATCCATGCTCAGGGTGGTTTCCGGGTCGATCAGCGACACGTCCGGCACCACCGCCTTGCTGACGATGGAGAACTTCATCCGCTCCTGCTGGTTGGAGATGATCACGAACTGCGACACATCCGCCGAGGTGCCGGCAGTGGTGGGAATCAGAATCAACGGCGGGCTGGGCACACGGATGGTGTCCACCCCCTCGAATTCGAGAATGCTGCGGCCATGGGCGACGACGATGCCGATACCCTTGGCGCAGTCCATGGGGCTGCCGCCGCCGACCGCGACTATGACGTTGCAGCCCTCGCTGCGATACAGCTCGGCGCCCTCCATCACCTCTTCCACACGCGGGTTGGGCGACACCTTGGTGTACAGGCAGTAGGCGATGCCCAGGGCCTGCAGGCTGGCCTCGACATCCCCGGCCCAGCCGGCGGCGACCACGCCGGGGTCGGAGACGATCAGCACCTTGCGGGCACCGAAGGTTCGGGCGTAGTTACCGACATTGTGTCGGGAGCCAGCGCCGAAAATGATCTCGGGGGAAACGAACTTACGCAGTTGCCTCAAATCGTGGCTCATACAACGGCCTGAATCTTGTTGTTATGGACTGACCATCAGCCTACTGCATTGCTCGGTTTATGCAATGCGACCTAGGTCAGGCGCTGGTAGAAGTCATGCTCGGCACGCAGGGCTTCGGCCAGATGGGCGGCCTGGCGAAAGCCATGGCGCTCGCCGGGGAAGAGGAGGTATTCGACTGCCAGGCCGCGCTCGCGCAGGGCTTCGACCATCGACTCGGTCTGGCTCGGCACCACCACGGCGTCCAACCCACCCTGGAAGAAGATCACCGGCACCTGGATGCGCCCGGCCTGCAAAAGAGGCGTGCGGCGCCGGTAGCGCTCGGCATCCCGCTCGGGGTCGCCGATCAGCCAGTCCAGATAGTCGGCCTCGAACTTGTGAGTCGCCTCGCGCAGCGCCAGAGGATCACTGACGCCGTAGAGGCTGGCGCCACCGCGCAGAAATGGCAGTTCCACCAATGCCCGCAGCGCGCTGAAACCACCGGCACTGCCGCCGCGCACGAACACCCGCTGCGCGTCGATACGGCCGCTGGCAGCCAGCGCCTTGATGGCGGCGCCGATGTCCTCCACCTCCAGCTCGCCCCACTGCCCGGCCAGGCGCAGGCGATAGGCGCGGCCATAACCGCTGCTGCCCCGGTAGTTGAGATCGAGCACGGCGTAGCCGCGCAGCGTCCAGAAGGCGATGCGCGGGTCGAACACCGGATAGCAGGCCGAAGTGGGCCCGCCATGCAGAAAGATCACCAGCGGCGGACATCCACCGGAAGAAACCGGGGCGTAGAAAAATCCATGGCAGTGCTCGCCCTGCCCCACTTCACAGCTCAAGGGCTCCGGCCGGGAAAGCTGTGCGCTGGGCAAGGGCTGTTCGCCACCGGCGCGTATATGCAGTGCGCCATCGCTGCGACCAATAGCGAGCACGGCCGGCAGGCGATCCGGCGCAGCAGCGATGCAGTAGAAATATTCGCTATCGGCAGCCAGGGAGCGGAAGCGGGTGAATTCTTCAGCCAGCCTCCGTTCGTAGGGTGCGCTGTGCGCACCGATTGTTTTGCCGTCGAGATCGCTGGTGCGCACGGCGCACCCTACCAGCACGCCGACACCCTGCTCGAACCGTGTCAGCAGCAGCTCGTCGTTCGCCAGCGGCAGATAGGTGCAGCCACCCAGTTGCCAGGGCGCCGGGGCATGATCGCCAGGCGCACCCAGGGGTTGTGCCTCGCTGTCGACACACCAGGGCTGCCACCAGCCGGCCTGGTCGCTCAGCACCCATAACTGTCCCTGGGCGTCGAAGCGTGGCTGCTGCAAGGAGCGATCCCCCGCCGCACCAGCCAGTATGCGGGCAGGCTCGCCGGACTCACGCAGGCACAGGCGCGTGGCGACCCAGGGCTGGTTCGGCCTGTCCCATTCGATCCAGGCCAGGCGCTGACCTTGGGCATCGGCCACCGGCGCGGCATAGAAATCGGCGCCCTCGGCCAGTACCTCGCGCTTGCCGTTCAGACCGATACGCACCAGGCGATGCACCACCGCGTCGCCTTCATGGCTTTCCTCCACCGCCAGCAGCGCTTGCCAGGCAGGCACGAAGGACAGGTCGCCATAACGGCAGTGAGCCGCATCGGTGATGGCGTAGGGTGCGCTGTGCGCACCGCCGTCCACCGCGAAATCGATGCGATAGACCTGCTGATCACGCTCATTGACGAACGCTACGCCCAGCTCCGTGGCGCAGCAGGCACCGCCACCGTATTCGTAGACCCGGCTGCGCACGGAAAACCCTGGCGGCGTCAGCTCATGTACGACGCCATCGCAGCAGAAGAACAGCCCGCAACGCGCCAGCCCGGGATCGAACGCCACCCACAGCACACCGCCATGGGCAACGTGCAACTCGGCGAAATCGGCGCTGGCGGCTGCGGCCTGCTCGGCACTCCAGATGCTGTCGGGATCGGTGCGCACGGCGCACCCTACGCCTTGCATATGATCCGCGAGGCCTTCTCGTTGCGGTACTGCAGGGCATCCAGGCCCAGCGGCGCCTCGTCGGCCTGCCGCCGCGCGGCGAGAATCACCTCATGGTGCGCCGACTTGCTGCACACCGGGTCGGCGTTGCTGGCGTCGCCGGTGAGCATGAAGGCCTGGCAGCGACAGCCGCCGAAATCCTTGTGCTTCTCGTCGCAGCTACGGCAGGGCTCGGGCATCCAGTCGTCGCCGCGAAAGCGGTTGAAGCCGAAGGAATGCCGCCATATATGTTCGAGGCTGTGCTCGCGCACGTTGGGAAATTGCACCGGCAACTGCCGCGCACTGTGGCAGGGCAGCGCCGTGCCGTCCGGGGTGATGTCGAGGAACAGGCTGCCCCAGCCGTTCATGCAGGCCTTGGGGCGTTCCTCGTAGTAATCCGGGGTGACAAAGATCAGCTTGCAGGGGTGCTTCTCGGCCGCCAGCTTGTCGCGCCACTGATTGGTGATGCGCTCGGCACGTTCGAGCTGCGCACGGGTCGGCAAGAGCCCGGCACGGTTGAGCTCGGCCCAGCCATAGAACTGGCAGGTGGCGAGTTCGACGAAGTCCGCCTCCAGCTCCAGGCACAGCTCGATGATGCGCTCGATATTGTCGATGTTGTGCCGATGGGTGACAAAGTTGAGCACCATCGGGTAGCCATGGGCCTTGACCGCACGGGCCATGGCCAGCTTCTGCGCGAAGGCCTTCTTCGAGCCGGCCAGCAGGTTATTCACCTCCTCGTCGGCGGCCTGGAAGCTGATCTGGATATGGTCCAGGCCGGCGTCGGCGAACTCGGCGATGCGCGCTTCGGTCAGACCGATGCCGGAGGTGATCAGGTTGGTGTAGTAACCCAGGCCACGCGCCGCTGTGATCAGCTCAGCCAGATCCTGGCGCACCAGCGGCTCGCCGCCGGAAAAGCCCAACTGCGCCGCACCCAGCTCACGGGCCTGGCGAAACACCTCGATCCACTCGGCGGTGGACAGCTCCGCGCCCTGTTGAGCGAAGTCCAGCGGGTTGGAACAGTACGGGCATTGCAGCGGGCAGCGGTAGGTCAACTCGGCCAGCAGCCACAACGGCTGGCCGATTTGCACACCCGGCTTAGCGAAGCTCGATCCAGAACTGTGCATGGGCCACCTCGATAAAGGCCAGGATGTCTTCGTCGATGCCCGGCACATCGGGGAAACGCTGCTGCAGGTTGGCGATGATCTCCCCCACCGAGCGCGTGCCGTCGACCTGCTGGAGAATCTCGCCGGCACTGTCGTTGAGTTTGATCATGCCCTCCGGGTAAAGCAGTACATGGCAGTCCTGAGCGGGCTCGAATTGCAGGCGGAAACCACGGCGAATGGCGGGCACGCTGGGCAGAAGGTTGGCAGTCATGGAACGGACTCCGTCATGGTGCTGGTGCGCACAGCGCACCCTACAAAAGGCTCAACCGTAGGGTGCGCCACGCGCACCGACACATCGAGGTTCATAGCGCGATCCCCCGATGCCAGACGCGCTGCTCGGTCACCGTGTGATACGGCGGGCGCTGCAGTTCGTAGGCCATGCTCATGGCGTCGAGCATGCTCCACAGCACGTCCAGCTTGAATT
This sequence comes from Pseudomonas sp. GOM7, assembly GCF_026723825.1. Taxonomy (NCBI): domain Bacteria; kingdom Pseudomonadati; phylum Pseudomonadota; class Gammaproteobacteria; order Pseudomonadales; family Pseudomonadaceae; genus Pseudomonas; species Pseudomonas sp. GOM7. Next base: position 3,340,169 of record NZ_CP113519.1, read on the forward strand.
GCAGGATCTGCAGCATGCGCTCCTGCGCCTCACGGGTGCGGTAGTGCTCGAGGGTGATGCGCAGGCCATGCTCGGCATCCCGGCGCGCCTCCTTCAGGCGCTTGCGGAAATAGTCGTAGCCGGTGGCATCGATCCACGGATAGTGCTGCGGCCAGGCATCCAGGCGCGACTGATGGATCTGCGGGGCGAACAACTCGGTCAGCGAGCTGCTGGCCGCTTCCTGCCAACTGGCGCGGCGGGCGAAGTTGACGTAGGCATCGACGGCGAAGCGCACGCCGGGCAATACCAGCTCCTGCGACAGCACCTGTTCACGGTCAAGACCGACCGCCTCGGCCAGGCGCAGCCAGGCTTCGATACCGCCCTCCTCGCCAGGCGCGCCATCGTGGTCGAGGATGCGCTGAATCCACTCGCGGCGGGTTTCGCGATCCGGGCAGTTGGCGAGAATCGCCGCATCCTTGAGCGGGATATTGACCTGGTAGTAGAAGCGGTTGGCCACCCAGCCCTGGATCTGCTCGCGGGTGGCACGGCCTTCGTACATAGCGCGATGGAAGGGGTGATGGATGTGGTACAGCGCACCCTTGGCACGCAGCGCCTGCTCGAACTCGGCAGGGGTCATGGCAGGTTGACTCATCAGTATCTCCGATACGCGTTGCCGTAGGGTGCGCCGTGCGCACCAGCATTCTTCAAGATGCGCACGGCCTGCACGGCCGCGCACACCCTACAAAACGATGCTCATGCCATCGAATGCGACCTCGATGCCATGAGCGTCCAGTTCGGCGCGCTCGGGCGAGTCCAGGTCGAGAATCGGGTTGGTGTTGTTGATATGAATGAGGATCTTGCGCGCCGAAGGCAGGCCGTCGAGTACCTCGATCATGCCGCCTGGGCCGCTCTGGCACAGGTGGCCCATCTCGCTGCCGAGCTTGTCGCCCACCTCGCATACGCGCATTTCGTCATCACGCCAGAGGGTGCCGTCCACCAGCAGGCAATCGGCGCGGCGCATCCAGCTCAGCAGGTGCTCGTCCACCTGGCCGAGGCCGGGGGCGTAGAACAGGCTGCGGCCGCTGCGGCTGTCCTCGATGAACAGGCCGATGTTGTCGCCCGGATGCGGATTGCCGCGATGCGGCGAATACGGCGGCGCGCTGCTGCGCAAGGCGATGGCGGTGATGCTCAGCGCCGGGCAGGCGGGAATGGCGAAGGGTTTGGCGTCCAGCTCGATCAAGCGGTGCTGCAGGCCACCGTTCCAGTGGGCAAGCATGTTGAACAGCGGAAAGCCCGTGGTCAGATCCTGATGCACCATCTCGGTACACCAGACCTCATGGGGGCAGCCTTCGCGCAGGGTCAGAAGCCCGGTGCAATGGTCGATCTGGCTGTCAAGCAGGACGATGCCGGCAATCGCCGTGTCGCGCAGCTTGCGCGCCGGTTGCAGCGCCGGGAAGGCTTCGATCTGGGCGCGGATGTCCGGCGAGGCATTGCACAGGATCCACTGCTCGCCGTTATCGGAAATGGCGATGGACGATTGCGTGCGCGGCTGCGCGCGCAGGGTGCCAGCACGCACACCGCGGCAGTTGCGGCAGTTGCAGTTCCACTGGGGAAAGCCACCGCCAGCGGCGGAGCCGAGAATCTGGATATGCATGGGAGTCACCAGCGGGATGCCCCGGACGGGCCGGGGCCAGGGGCAATCAGCGGTTGGCGAAATACATGGTCACTTCGAAGCCAATACGCAGATCGGTGTAGGCGGGTTTAGTCCACATGGTGCGGTCCTCTTGTTATGGCGCCGGGGCATTCCGGCACCCTCATTAAGCCCCCGCCAGGCAAGAGGCCAAATGGTACTTTGGGATGAGTCGGCACTGGCATTGGTAGGTGAATCCACTTAGTAGGAATGGATCGTGCCATGAAGGTTCCAGCAATTGCTCGGGCTGAAACATGTGCCAATACAAAAGCGCCTAGAGGAATGTGGGTGGCGCATTCGCGATCATGGCCCGGTACAGGGTCAAAACCCATCACCAATAAAAAACGCGGCCGAAGCCGCGTCGCGATAAGGTTCTGCTGCCGCGCATCAGGTAGGGTGCGCTGCGCGCACCGAACGATCACCTGGGCACCAGCAAGCGGTGCGCACAGCGCACCCTACGCCAGACATCAAAGCCGCACGCCGGAGCGAACGTGCGGCCTCGGGGGTCGATGAATCAGAAGAAACCCAGCGGGTTGATGTCGTAGCTGACCAGCAGGTTCTTGGTCTGCTGGTAGTGGTCGAGCATCATCTTGTGGGTTTCACGCCCGACCCCGGACTTCTTGTAGCCGCCGAAAGCCGCATGCGCCGGGTACAGGTGGTAGCAGTTGGTCCATACGCGGCCAGCCTTGATCGCACGGCCCATGCGGTAGGCGACGTTCATATCGCGGCTCCACACGCCGGCCCCCAGGCCGAACTCGGTGTCGTTGGCAATCGCCAGGGCTTCGGCTTCGTCCTTGAAGGTGGTCACGCCGATCACCGGGCCGAAGATCTCTTCCTGGAACACGCGCATCTGGTTGGTGCCCTTGAGCAGGGTCGGCTGAATGTAGTAGCCGCTGGCCAGGTCGCCTTCGAGTTTTTCCGCTGCGCCGCCGGTCAGCACCTGGGCGCCTTCCTGCTGGGCGATCTCCAGGTAGCTGAGGATCTTGTCGAACTGCTGCTGCGAAGCCTGGGCGCCGACCATGGTCTCGGTGTCCAGCGGGTTGCCACGCTTGATCTGCTTGACCTTCTTCATCACCTCGACCATGAAGGCGTCGTAGATCGACTCCTGCACCAGCGCGCGCGACGGACAGGTGCACACCTCGCCCTGGTTGAAGAAGCCCAGCACCAGGCCTTCGGCGGCTTTCTCGATGAAGGCCGGCTCGGCGTTCATGATGTCGGCGAAGAAGATGTTCGGCGATTTGCCGCCCAGCTCGACAGTGGACGGGATGATGTTCTCGGCCGCGCATTTCATGATGTGCGAGCCCACCGGGGTGGAGCCGGTGAAGGCGATCTTGGCGATGCGCTTGCTGGTGGCCAGCGCTTCACCGGCCTCGCGGCCGAAGCCCTGGACGATGTTGAGCACGCCCGGCGGCAGCAGGTCGCCGATGATTTCCACCAGCAGGGTGATGGACAGCGGGGTCTGCTCGGCCGGCTTGAGCACGATGGCGTTGCCGGCGGCCAGGGCCGGCGCGAGTTTCCAGGCGGCCATCAGCAGCGGGAAGTTCCACGGGATGATCTGCCCGACCACGCCCAGCGGCTCGTGGAAATGATAGGCCACGGTGCCGTCGTTGATCTCGGCGGTGCTGCCTTCCTGAGCGCGGATGCAGCCGGCGAAGTAGCGGAAGTGATCGGCAGCCAGTGGCACGTCGGCATTGAGGGTTTCGCGCACGGCCTTGCCGTTGTCCCAGGTTTCGGCCACGGCCAGCAGTTCGAGGTTGGCTTCGATGCGGTCGGCGATCTTCAGCAGGATGTGCGAACGCTCCTGCACGCTGGTACGGCCCCAGGCATCGGCGGCGGCATGAGCGGCGTCCAGTGCCTTGTCGACGTCGGCGGCATTGGAACGGGGGAATTCACCGATCACCGAAGCGTCGACCGGGCTGGTATTGGTGAAGTACTGGCCGCTGAGCGGAGCGACGAACTCACCACCGATGTAGTTGCCGTAGCGCGGTTTGAGGGTGACGACGGCGCCTTGGGTACCGGGTTTGGCGTAAATCATGATGCGGTCCTCTCTTCTTGTCGGAGCCTGCAGCCGACGGGTGGAAGCAGGTCATGGTTCGATCTTAGAAAGCCCTCCGCGCCCTCGGTATGCGCCCATGGCACAGATCGCCTCGTCATTTGGTAGTAGAGCGGCGAGCAGTCTGGCGCGGGCCTTCAGCAGCGAGGTGCGAGGTCATGGAAGCTAAAGGCTAGACCGGCTCGCTCGACATTGCGTTCCCCGCCGAGAAAAAACGTCAGTGGCCGTTCAGGGTCATGAAACGACGATGACCGGACAGAGGCCGGCCATCGTCTGCTGCATCAGCCCGTTACTGCTTGGCCACCAGCTCCTTGGGCAGCTTGAAGGTCCACAGCATGCCGCCCTGGTTCAGGTGCTTGACGCGCTTGGCCACCTCGCCGCCCCACAGCGGTACCGCACCACCCCAGCCGGACAGCACCGAGACGTACTGCTCACCGTCCATTTCCCAGGTCACCGGCGAGCCGATCACCCCAGAACCGGTCTGGAACTGCCAGAGCTTCTCGCCGGTCTTGGCGTTGAAGGCCTGCAGATAGCCCTCGGGATTGCCGGTGAATACCAGGTTGCCCTTGGTGGTCAGCACCCCGCCCCACAGCGGCGCGTAGTTGGTCTGGCGCCAGACCTCCTTGCCGGTCTTCGGGTCGATGGCGCGCAGCACGCCAATGTAGTCCTCGTTGAGCGGTTTGATGGTGAAGCCGGCACCGAGGTAGGCCGCGCCCTTCTTGTAGGCGATGTCCTCGTTCCAGATGTCCATGCCCCACTCGTTGGACGGCACGTAAAACAGGCCAGTGTCCTGGCTGTAGGCCATGGGCATCCAGTTCTTCGCGCCGAGGAAGGCCGGTGCGGAAAATACGCTGCTGCCCTTTTCCTTGGCGCTGGGCGAACCGGGGCGGTTGCTGTCGTCGTAGATCGGCCGGCCATTCTTGTCCAGGCCCTTGGCCCAGGTGATCTTGTCGACGAAGGGGAAGCCGCGGATGAACTTGCCGTTGGTACGGTCAAGCACATAGAAGAAGCCGTTACGGTCGGCGGTTGCAGCCGCCTTCACGGTCTTGCCGCCTTCCTGGTAATCGAAAGAGATCAGCTCGTTGACGCCATCGAAGTCCCAGCCGTCGTGCGGGGTAGTCTGGAAGTGCCACTTGATGCTGCCGTCGTCCGGGTTCAGGGCCAAGCGCGAGGAGGAATAAAGGTTGTCGCCAGGGCGCAGGTGCGAGTTCCACGGTGCCGGGTTGCCGGTGCCGAAGAACAGCAGGTTGGTGTCGGCATCGTAGTAGCCACCAAGCCAGGGCGCGGCGCCGCCGGTCTTCCACAGGTCGCCCGGCCAGGTCTTGCCGGCCTGGCCACCGCTGATGCCGTTCTCCACCGCCTTGCCGTCCTTGTAGACATAGCCCATGTGGCCTTCCACGGTCGGGCGAGTCCACAGCAGGTCGCCATTCTTGGGGTCGTAGGCCTCGATCTTGCCGACCACGCCGAACTCGCCACCGGATACGCCGGTGATCAGCTTGCCGTTGACCACCAGGGGAGCGGCGGTGATGGAGTAACCAGCCTTGTGATCGGCCACGCGCTTGCTCCACACCACCTTGCCAGTGTCCTTGTTCAGGGCCACCAGCTTGGCATCCAGGGTACCGAAGATCACCAGATCGTCGTACAGCGCCACGCCGCGGTTGATCACGTCGCAGCAGGGGCGGATATCATCAGGCAGACGCGCTTCGTACTGCCACAATTCACGGCCGGTGCGCGCATCGACAGCGAATACTCGCGAATAGGAGGCGGTGACGTACATCACGCCATCCTTGATCATCGGCTGGGCCTGCTGGCCGCGCTGTTTCTCGCCACCGAAGGACATGGTCCACACCGGGCGCAGTTCCTTGACGTTGCGATCGTTGAGCGTGCTCAGCGGGCTGTAGCGCTGGCCCTGCAGCCCCAGACCGTTGGTGACGATCTGGTCGGTGGTGGTGGCGTCCTTGAGAATTTCGGCATCGGTCACCGCCAGTGCGGCAGCGGATGGCAACAGCATGGCAGCACAGAGTGCGGTGAGGAGGAAGGGCTGGCGAAGACCGGCGTGTTTCATTGCGGCTACCTCTGTGGGTTCATTGTTATTACCGGGAAATTTTCCCGGTCTGCCGCGAATTCTTGGCTCCCACCGCTTACCCAACAATTGCACCCAGTGCCGATTTTCCTCCTTCCTTGGTAGCAATACCTGGCCCGATCACCCACACTGCCGCCCTGCCCAACCGCCCTGGAGACCGCCATGCCCCTCGACCCGCTAGCCCGCAAAGCCGTGCTGGAACACCCGCAAGCGCTCGACTGCAGCGTCTATCGCCCGGACGAAAAGGATGAGGACGCCGAGGAACTCGACCTGGGCGAAGCACGGCTGCTGATGCTTGGCGCCTTCGAGGCGCCGTTGGACTGGGATGCCCGCCAGCGCGAGGAATATTTCGGTGAGGAAGACCCGGCGCTGTTCTTCAGCGCGCGTATCGAATGCCTCGCTGCACCGCTCAGCAAGGCCTTCTTCACGACCGAGAGCGGCGACTACGTGGCCGTACAGCCGAGCCAGGGCGAAGTGGTGATGTACTACGTCTACGATCAGGAAGAGGACGCCGAGGGGAGCCGCTATATCCTGATCCGCGATGACGAGGAGCTCTGACAGCCTGTTAGCAGGCCGTTGAAAAACGTAGGCGAGGCAGCCTGTGCAATACCGATGGCGGCCCCGCAAAAACAGCCGAAAAAAGCACTGGGCCCGCACTCGGGTTTACGTGTTGTAAATGAGCATTTTTGACGGGGGCGCCTAGCCTGGGCTCGCACGCGAGGCTGTTTTTAACGCAGCAATGGCAACGCACGACTGCATGGATGCAGGAGGTAGAGCGACGCAGGAAGCCAAAGCCGAGCTAGTTTTTCAACAGCCTGCTAGAGCTCCAGCGTCAGCAGCACCGCACAGATCAACAGAAAGCCGCAGAACAGGCTGCGCAGCAGACGCTCCGGCAGCGAGTGCGCCAAACGCACGCCCCAACTGATGCTGAGCAGCCCACCAGCCGCCAACGGCACGCCCAGCCACCAGTTGACGTGCTGGTGCAGCGCATAGGTGAACAGCGTGACGGCGGTGCTAGGCAACGCCAGCGATAGCGACAACCCCTGCGCCACCACCTGGCTGGTGCCGAACACGCTGGTCAGCACCGGCGTGGCCACCACTGCCCCACCCACGCCGAACAACCCGCCCATGCCACCGGCCACGCTGCCGAGCGCGCCGAACCAGCCCCAGGAATGGCGCAGCTCGCCACTCGGCACCGCCTGCTGCGTCAGCATACGCAGCAGGTTGTAGGCCGCCAGCGCCAGCAGGAAGCAGACGAAAGCCCAGCGCATGGTGCGCGCATCCAGGCCGACGGCATAGAGCGAGGCCAGCCAGGCACAGAGGAAACTGGTCACGCCCAGCAACAGGGCATGGCGTGGGTCGATACGGTTGCGCTGGTGATAGCGCCAGATTGCCAGCATCACGTTCGGCACCACCATCACCAGTGCCGTGCCCTGGGCCAGTTGCTGATCCAGCCCGAACAACACCCCGAGCACCGGAATGGCGATCAGCCCACCGCCAATGCCGAACAGCCCGCCCAGGGTGCCCAACGCCATGCCCAGCAACAGATTCAGCAGCAGATCGAACGCACTCATGACACCTCCACAGTTGTGCGCATGGTAGAAGCGCGCAGCTAGTATGGAAACGCACAAGCACGCAAAATGGTTGTGCTTATCACGCACAGCGAGCCCTCATGAACCCGGATGCCCTGACCGCTCAACTGGAGCTGTTTCTCGACGTACTGGAAGCCGGCAGCTTCTCCGCCGCCGCTCGCCGCCACCCGCTCACGCCCTCAGCGGTGGCGCGGCGCATCGATGCGCTGGAGCGCGCCATTGGCAGCAGCCTGTTCAGCCGCACCACCCATGCCGTGCGGATCACACCGGCAGGCCTGGCCTTCGCCGAACGGGCCCGGCGCATCCTCAACGAGCTGCATCTGGCCCGCGCCGAAGCGGTATCGCTGAGCAGCGCACCGGAAGGCCTGATCCGCATCGACGCACCGACGCCCTTCGGGCGCCGCCACCTGGGCCCGGCCATCGCCGACTTCCTCACCGCCAACCCGGGGCTGGACGTGCAACTGCGGCTGATCGACAGCTTCACCGACCTGCACGGCGAGCACCTGGGCGAAGTAGATATCGTGGTGCGCATAGGCCCCCTGCCGGACAGCCGACTGGTGGCCACGCCACTGGCTTCGATGACCCGCATCGTCTGCGCCAACCCGGACTACCTGCGCCGACGCGGCATCCCGCGTAGTCCGTTGGAGCTCGATCAGCATGACGGCCTCGACTGGGACAGCCTCGCCCCACCCTACGCCTGGCGCTTCGAGGTCGACGGCAAGCTGCAGCTATGCAAGCCCAAGCGCATGCGGCAAACCAGCAACAACGCCGAAACCCTGCTGTTCAGCGCCATCGCCGGCCTGGGCATTGCCCACCTGCCGACCTGGATGATCAGCGAGCACCTACAGCGCGGCGAGCTGGTGCCGCTGTTCTGCGAGAACGGCCTGCCCCCGAGCGAGCCCAGCACCATCTACGCGCTGCGCCTGGAGCGTGAAGCCAGCGCGCGAACGCGCCTGCTGCTCAGCTTCCTCAAACAGCGCTTCGGCTTTCCGCCGCCCTGGGATCAGGCGTTGCAGGCCAGCCTGGGCTGAGCAGCGTCGGTCAGGCGGCCACGACTCGCGTACCGGCCAGGTGGTCGTGCACACAGCGCCGGTCGCTGCGGAAGATGAATAGGTAATTGATGCTGCACAGCAAGGTGCCGGCGACAGGAATCAGCGACACCAGCCATACACTCAGGTAGCGCTTGAGCAACAGGCCGGGCAGCGCCGGCACCTGGCCCTGCATGTCGACGATCCGCACCTTGCAGATGCGTTTGCCCACGGTTTGCCCGTAGCGCTTGAGCCAGGCTCCGTTGATCAGCACGAACACGACCATGCCGATCAGCATGCCCTGCACCTGCAGCCAGATGCTCGGCTCGATGCCCTGCACGAACATCTCGAAATCACCCTTGAAATAGGAAATCGGCATCGTGATCAACGCGAGCAGCAGGGAGTCGATGATCACAGCGCCGAGACGTGCACCGCGCGACGCCAGCAACGGTTCATCCGCCGCCCGCTCCTGCAAGGCCGCCTGGGGTGTCTGATAAGGATTTAGAGTGTCCATGAAACCTCCCTGTCAAAAACGAGACATAAAAAAGCCCAGTCGGCTGACTGGGCTTTTCATCTTATCACCTGAATCAGGCCGGAGCCTGGGTGCGACCCTTGTAGGAAGCGTCGCGGGTGTCGATCTCGATCCAGTCGTCGATGTCGACGAACTCGGCAACCTTGATCTCGGTGCCATTGCGCAGCTTGGCAGGCTTCATCACCTTGCCGGAGGTGTCGCCACGGGCGGCGTTCTCGGTGTAGACCACCTGACGCACGATGGTGGTCGGCAGGTCGACGGAGATCACCTTGCCCTCGAAGAACACGGCTTCGCAGATATCGGTCATGCCTTCTTCGATGAACGGCAGAACACTTTCCAGATCTTCGGCACGCAGCTCGTAGGAGTTGTATTCCGGATCCATGAACACGTAGTCGTCACCGCTGATGTAGGACAGGGTCACTTCCTTGCGCTCGAGAATCACCGGTTCCATCTTGTCGTCGGCTTTGTAGACGGTCTCGGTCTTGGAGCCGTTGAGCAGGTTCTTCAGCTTCATCTTGACGATGGCGCTGTTACGGCCGGACTTGGTGAACTCGGCCTTCTGGATCAGCCACGGCTGGCCGTCGATCAGGGCCACGCTGTTGACTCTCATTTCCTGTGCAGTTTTCATGCGAATATCCGAAATATGCGGGAGGTACAGAATTCTAAGCCCGCTATGATAGCCAATTTCGGTGAAACTGCACCAGTGCCGAGGCAAGATCCGGCCGGGCGGCCTGTTGCGAGCACCAGCGCTCGGCATGTTCGCGCAACTCTTGCCAGTTGCGCTCTACCTCGCCCCAGGCCTCTGCCATGCCCTGCTCGGCGTTCCAGGCCTTCCATAGCTGCTGCAGCGCAGCATCCGCCGACGCACTGAGCCCCTGGCGATAGAGCGCGAGAAAGGCATCGAGCTTGTCCCAGTGCGCGCCCTCCTCCTGCCGATAGATATGCCAGAGCATGGGCCTTGCTGCCCACTGCGCGCGAATGAAGGAATCCTCGCCGCGCACGGCATTGAAATCGCAACACCACAGCAAGCGGTCGTAATCGGCCTGGGCCATGAACGGCAGCCCCTGCAGATGTAGATTGCCGCGCTGGCATCGTTCGCCAGGCGCCAGCGACCTGCCCAGCCAGGCCTGCACATCGGCGAGAATGCGCCCCTGCGGCACCAGCAGTTGCGTGGGCCGCTCGGCGCCGGCGAGCGCCTGCAGCCAGTCGGCCAGGCCGGCGTTTTCATAGGCGAACAGCGAGATCAGTTGCGCCTGGGCCTGGCGCACCACGCCCAATCGCGCCAGGAAAGCCGCTTGCGCGCCGACATCGGCCTGCAATGCATCTCGCTCGGCGAGCAGACTGGCCTCGCGCAGCAGACCACCAGTACCCTCGACGAAACCGGGAAAGAAGAAGAACTTCTGCAACCCGCCCGGCTGCGGCGACGGCAGGCCATGGCAGCCCGCCACCCAGTCCTCGGCGCTGAGGTATTCCAGATTCAGCCACAAGGGCGGCACCGTGCGTGCGGCCATCGCCTCGACGTATTCGCCCGGCAGCGTGCAGGCGAAGGCTTCGATCACCACATCGGCCACCTCCACCGGCTGCCAGGCGCCCGACCAGTGCCGCACCTCGACGCTCGCCTGCTCCTGCACTGCCGCGTGCGGGTCGAGGCTCGGGCACAGATGAGCGAAGGAGCCCAGATCATCCACCCACAGGCGTACCGCCAACCCATGTTCGGCCACCAGTTGCCGGGCCAGGCGCCAGGTCACGCCAATATCGCCGTAGTTGTCCACCACGGCGCAGAAAATGTCCCACTTCACGCCATACCCCGACCGGGAAAACGTCATTTTAACTGCACGAATAAAAGAAAAGCCCGCCACGTGGGGTAATGCTGTTTGGCTCCCCTCTCCCGTCATGGGAGAGGGGCTGGGGGAGAGGGCTGAGTGCGGAAATCGATCAGGCCAGAAAAGAGGATGACGCATCACCGCGAACGGCAGTGCTCAACTGCCAGATCGCCTGGCAGGCCAGCGCCGCCTCGCGAGAGGCGAAAGGGCCAGCCTTGGGCTGACCATCGACCGGCAGCAGCCAGCAGGCCATATGACCACCGGACTTGAGTTCATCGGGCACGGCACTGCCCACCAGAGAAACCACATCGATGCGCGGCATAGCCACCTCCAACCTGTTGCACGTTTCGTTGGAGTGAGCTTATGCCGGCGCACCAGCTCGCTGAAATCGACGCTTTCAATGGTCACCATAAGGGTAATCGATGCTCAGTCGGGCAGGAGGCTGCGTAGGCTGCGTAGGCTGCGTAGGCTGCGTAGGCTGCGTAGGCTGGCGCCACATTGCCGAAGGCGTTCACGAGGATCGAAGGAAAAGGAAGCGAATTTACCGAAAGGGAGAACAACTTGAGATTACGCAGCCAGGCAAAGCCTGGACGGGAAGCGGTTACTGGGTTCTACCGCTCATGAATAGCTCTTGATCACGGCAACGCAGTTCGCCTTCGTGTTGGTGAACTCAAGAATATGGCTGAAACGCCGCTTCTGCCCATTTGCAAAAGTCACCACACCGCTCGCTGCCCCGACCTTCCCATGAGAAATCGCGTGCTCGATAGCAACAGCGGCGGGCTTGGTCTTTGCAGCCAGCGCCTTGGCAATGGCGCTTCTTCCCTTGATGGGAGCGTCCGCAACGCCCTCCCAGACAGCATCATCACTAAAACCCTCCGCCATCGCCTGGCCGGTTTCCAGCGCTATCGCCACATCCTGCACGAACCTGTTCTTGGGAGAATTGCCACAGTCCCCGCTACCATGAATCTCGGTCATCTCGCCCCTCTTCTCTCACCTGTAACCATTTATCTCAAAGCGGTTCAATGCAAGCCACCAGAGCCCAAATCTCCGGTACCGCATATGCCTGAGCAGCCAAACTGTTTGATGGTAAGTCGAATGCGTTATCGGACTGTTTTTGTAGGAGCCGGCTTGCCGGCGATGCTTTTGCCTCGATCGCCCGCAAGCGGGCTCCTACGCGCTTGGTCATCCACATAGGCTTATGCTCAAGGCTCACCCGCTATGTCGGCGCATTGCAGCTCACGGGCTTTCCACCCCCCCGCCGGCTCGACTCGTCGCTATTCGGCGCCATGATTTCGACACTCAACCTGCACGCAGCTCGTCGATCAGCTCCGGGTGACGCCCCAGTATCTTGAACAACTGCACCAGCGGCTGCGGTGCTTCCGTGCTGCCTCGCTCATAGCGAGAAAACGCATTCGGGCCACCACCAAACAGCTCGGCCGCTTCACGCTGGCTCAAGCGCAACTGCTTGCGCACACTGCGAATCAGCTCCTGATTACCGCTCCGAGCGTTCACCTGCTGACGAAACTCGTTCATGGCACAGATGACGCGCTCGCTCTCAGCCGGCCCGGTCAGGGACTCGCCGCAGGCATCGCACCAGTCAGCCGTTACTGCGGCAATTTGAGTGGTCTGCCCCTTGTAGGTGAAGGGCATATCGCGGGTGTCGTGAACCAGTTCCGCCCCGCCGCATACTGGACATTTCATGGTCACTTCTCCTTGAAGGAAACGATCAGCAGATCGGCCACCAGCGTGAACTTCAGATAGACCTGCCCGAACTCGGTTTCGGGTCGGTAAACGTCTTGCCAGGTAGTATGATCCGCATAGGTTGTCATGCTCTTGAAAAAGTCGCGGCTGCTCAGGGCACTGATGACGGCCAGCATGTCGGCCATCCCCATACCCAGCTCAGCGCCCCTTCCAGGGCTACGCGGGTGAAGCGATAACGCTGCTCGGCTACGGCCTGCTTCACCAGCTCAAGCTTGAAATGGGGTTTGCGCTTTTCCATGCCGCTCAAAATAACCTTTTAGGTTAATTTCCTCAAGGGAGCATCCATGCCAGACGATAGCCCTAGACGATTGCGCAACGAGCTGCTTGCCGGGGCCGCATCCAGACCTGCCCAGCCCGCAGACCCGCAATACTTCGCTCGCCTGCGCCAACAAGTACAGCAGTCCGGGCAGGCAACTACGCCATCGAAATGAAACGAGTGGCAAATGGGTTGGTGCCTTGTGTCGACAGGACGGGACACCAAAAACAAAAAAGCCCCGAAAGCTTTTCAGCTTTCAGGGCTTCGGGTATTGCGAAAGTGGCGGTGAAGAAGAGATTCGAACCCGTTTCAGTAGCGTGTCAATTCGTGCCAAACCCGCTCGTTACGGGCTTTCCGCTCGACTCACCGTCTCGTTTCGTCTCTATTCGGCACTATAATTTCGACACTTTTTCGACATTTGCCCGTCTTTCCTCGTCCTTAACAGACCTTACTTTACCTAGATTTTGCTGTTCCCCTTTTAAGGTGTACTCCGAAAGCTTCACCACTTCAATTTCACCAGTAAGAATTCCGCCTGAGTCACTTGCCTTGAAATAAGCCAAAACTACGTTGTCGCCATATATCTCAACTAAAACCTTATCATCACCAACAACAAAGTATGAGACCTTTTCCAAAGCAACGTTATAACCAACCCCCAAACTAAGCCCCGCCATAAGAATAGCAACAAACAGAAAACCTTTAAACTTATCAACCAAAATAAGCGACTCGTCTTTTTTTGCCTCAACCTCCACACTACCCTTCTGCTTAATTAAATCCAAAACATACAGATAAAAAATAACAAAAAACGCCAGCGCCAACCATAACAACTGACTCACCCGGTACAATCCAGCAAACAATAAAACCATTAAGGAAGGAATTAAAGATATACAAAATGCAGTCAGATGCTTATTACTTTTTCTCGCAAAGTTAATAACAGTGTAAAAAATCTCAACAACAACATAAAGCAAAAACACCAAGCACATGCACGAAATGATTACCGTATACAGATCAACTTCTATAACATTAGGCGGAACACCATAAAAGCCCAAATACCCAATTTCAAAAAAGAAAGATGCCGCAATTGCAACCATAGGAATTGCGCTAAGCAGAAATGCCTCAGCCTTTAGGAAAGTTAAGATTTCAGAGGTTTTCATTTCTCCCCTACCCCATCGGATTAAAGCTACTCGCCGCAGAGCAATAGCGCGTCTTCATGCGGTCACTGCTTGTCTTGCGGTCACTGTCATAGCGGGCACGCCAGGTTCGGCACTGTTTGTGAAAGTGCTGCTTGGCGGCCTTGCGGCATTCGCGGTAGTCGATTGATCCGCGTCGGTGGTTGGCGCAGACGCTGGTGCCGTCGATGTAGTTGTTCACCGATATCCATTCCGCCAGGTAGTTCGTGCCACCATTCCAGCTCTTGATCCACTTGGAAGTCCGCTCGCGGCTTACCTGCTTGGATTTGCGTTGCTGCGTCTGTTGGGATGCCTGGGCTATGCGGTGAGTTGCGGGCGGTGTGTATGTGCTGGCCGGCTGTTTGGGGGTGTAGTTGTTGTCATTGAAGACATTCTGCGCACTGGCAACCGCCCTCGCCTTTTCTTCCTCCGTCCACTCCATCGAGGCGTATGGCTGAGGCTGATTGGCCGACCGGCGTGCAACCCGTTGCGCGGGTGGATCGAGGGGAATGGATGGCAGCCTTAGGTTCTCTTCCGGCTCGCTGTAGGGCTGTGGCGCCGGTTGCTGGCTGAACAGGGGTCTGCCGTCTACGTGTATCGCCTGCTTGAGCTGATCCACATTGATCACGATTGGCTTGGCAAACAATGCGATCACACCCCAGGTAATCGCGGAACCCACGCCCAGGATGGCCACTATTCGCCATGGGCCGGGCTTTTTCTTGCTGCATAGATAGTCTGGTGCGTCTTCCCAGTCGGATTTCATATTGCCTCCATGCCAATATCAAAATAAATATCGTTTAATTAAAGATCCTCTACCGACACACCATTAACATCCAGATACTTTCTTTTATAGTTAAATGCCATACTTTCGGCAGCCGTTATCTTACGACGAAGCTCCTCCACTCGCATATTCAGGCGCTCATACTCACTTTGATAACCATGCATAACCCTACTATATTCCTCATACCTCCCCCTGAGCGCCTCACTCTCTGCCGACTCCCCTAAAGACCCTTCATCATGCCCTCGAGAAGAAAAATATATATCTCTTCTAACATCACTTCTAAGCTTATCAAAATAATTAATATGCCCTTTAATCTCATGCAACCTGTTATATATTTGAGCTAGCTCCAAAGACAACCCCTCATTCAGCTTAGAGTTTTCTTCATAACGCTCTATCAACTCTGCCGAGATTGCACTTGAACCTTCTATTGCCTTCGCCTGACGCTCTTCTTTGGCGCTAACGCTTCTAACCTCATCTAACACTGCTTCTGAAATTGGCGCTTCTTTCTTAAGATATTCGCTAGCCAGCGATAGAAAGCGATCAGGGTGGTACATGTGAAACTCCATCCCTGTAGCCCCCATAAACTCTTCAATGAGTTCCGGTCTAGGGCCTATGGTCTTTCCTTTAAATCGCAGCCACCAGTCCTCCTTGCCATCGTCAGTAATGAAAATAACAGAGCTCTTCTCATCACATGACTTTTCTATAATCTGCTTCCATACTATCAAGTCGCCATAAGGACGACATCTCGCGCTGAGGAACTCATCACTCGAAGCTTTCTTTGCATCAGAGTATCCGGGAGGAACTTTCTCTGCATAACGCCGCTCCCCCTCTGATATTATTTTTTCCAGCTCATCGTTCGATAGCTTTCGACCGACCTTTCCTTTAAATATTTCTGCCAAGCGGGTCTTTATTTCATCCTCATGCATTCGCCGCCCGTGGACAGACTGATTCCTATTGAGTTCAGCTTCCAATGAGTCAAAAATATCTTCAGCCTTGTCCATTATTCCTTTAGAAACAAATGGATGCTGCCTGACATTCTGGAGCTTTTTCCTTAGATTTTGCGACTCATTAATTGCCGCTGAATATTCGTCCAGCTGCTCATGTATGACTTTCAATCTATTAGTCAAATATTCATCAGCAACACGATAAGGTATCCAGGCTCTATCTCCCAGCTTTTCCAGAACCTGTAAAAAACTTGCACGAGTATCATCAGAGTATCTATACATATTGAGCAAAATATTTGCATCAAATACAAAAATACACTTACCCCATAAATTTTCGTGCTCAGTTTCGTCTTTTGGAAAATGTCCTGGGAAAAAATCCTTCATACTCACATCCTAAACGTCAGCATGTATTAATTGAAACTGGCTGATTCCAGATTATTTTCTTATTCCTTGCAAATACCAACGCCGAGCTACTTCCTGTGTAATTGCTATCCCGCGCTTTGATCGGGCAAGTTTGAATCGGCCTCTTCGTATCCAGGCGATACCTGGCCTTTTGCAGGGTCTACCTCTCCCCTCCACAGCCACAGCTCGTACTGAGGGAATACCTTCAGCAGCTCCTCTAGATCCTCGATCCGGGTCTTCACCTTCCGATTGGTCGCCACGGTCTGCCACCGTTGGCGCTCCTTGATCGTAGTGGCCTCAGCCAGCTTGGTGGCCCCTATGTATCTCACAAGGGTTCTAAGCCTTTCCTCGATCATTCCAAAAAGCTCTTATGATTGATGAATAATTTATTGATAAATAATTCATCAAGGATCATCATGACCCCGCACTGATAAATAATTCATCAAAAGGACATTTTGTCCTAATGACACGAATAGTGACGGAACGAGCATGGAACTGGAAGAGCTGGAACCTTCAAAGCTGATAGGCCCGCAACAGGACGTGGAAACCGTCGAGTCCTGGGCTGATCGCAACGGCCTGACCTACGGCGTGGCACGCGCCTGGGCAATGAAAGGCGTTCTCCCCACCGTAAAGCTAGGCAAGCGCCGCATGGTCAATAGCGCCCTGCTCCGCTCCTGGCTGCTGGAACAGGAGTGGACGGCATGAATCCTCCCTTCTATACGCAAGCCGCCTTCGCCGCCCTGGCCGGTGTAGCCGTCGAGCAAGTCGCGCACTGGATCAGAACCGGCACCGTCGAGAGCGTGAAGCTCGGCAAAGTCCGCCTCGTGCGCTTTCCGGGGGTGAACCAATGAGCCGCAATCACCAATCGTTCTATGAGCGCGTAGACCGCGACCTGGCTCGCCTAGACCGTCTCAAGTCGTCTGACCGCGGCGTCTTGGAATCCCTGCTGTTCTACCTGCTCGGCTACATCGAAGGCTTCCGTGAGGCTGGAGCCATTTCCGGCAATGAATGTGGCCGCCTTATTCAGCGTGCCCGCGCTACTGCTGTGGTTTCCGCAAAGCCCGAGGTGGCAGCCAATGACCAACCCGAGCCAGTACCTGCTATCGCACCCAAAGGACTGCGGCTGCCAGGGCTGCTTTGCCCGCAATCCGCAAGGCAAGACGTTCGCCTTTCGCCGTCACCCGCACGCCGAGAGCTGCGACTGCTCTGTTTGCCACGTCAAACGAAATTGGGTGAGTCCCCGGAAGTCGTTTCCCTTGGATACCTCCCAATCCACACCCTGCACCGAGTGCCGCCCCGCGCAATGGTCACAGGTAAATGGTCGAACCCACGTTACGCCGGCCTATACCTGCGCGAAACACACGCCACCGAGCCGACCGCCGAAGTTCTGGAGCGTTGTCAGCGACACCGGCAAACCCACCCCTTTCGTGCCCCTGCGCGAACCGTTCGAGCTGGTGGGGTGAACGCATGATCACTGAATGGATCAACTCGCTTGAGGTCGTTCTAGAGGCGGCGGTAAATCTGCTGTTCCAGGCTATGTACCTCTTCGTTCTATTCGGTTGCATCGTAGGCCTCTTAGGCGTCGTGTTAGGCATCGTTGCCTTGCTCTGCCTGCTGCTGAGCATTCCTTACTACTTGTATCAGGATCGTAAAGAGGCCAACGCCAAGCGCAACCCGCCAAGCGAACCAACCGCCCCCGCCGAAGCTGATCCGGTCAAGGGCCGCGCCCCCGGCTTGTCCGAACACGCTTCACCGTTCGGACAAACGGAGGCACGGGCGGAGCGAACCCTTGAACGTCCTCCCCCGTAAAAGCCTCGGCTGGGGAGTGTGGGGCAGCTTCACCGCCCCGCGCTCCCGAGCCCTCGGCGGCAAGAGTGGGATGATAAGGGCAAAGCCCTTGGTGTTATCCAGATTAATGAGCAAAAGTTAATTATCGCCAAAGTTAAAAGTGTCATTGCGTCACTATTCGGCCCAATAAGCTTTTACAGATGATATTTATGCAAGAGTGATTTTTTAGCTTTTCAGTAGCGTATAACTAAGCACACAAACCCGTTGTAAACCGTGCAATCCCTGGCAGTGAAGAACTTAGCAAGTTCCTCTGCTCGGGCTAACTCGGCCCGCAAAAGGTTAATCCGCGCAATAAGGCGCAACTTAAACGAGGAAACACACATGGCACGCACCACTACTCAACTGGCATTCATCAGCGCTGAGCGCGTGAAGTTCGATAACGTGGATCTGGTCAAGCTGTACCTGGGCGACGAACCGGACGGTGAGAAAGACCTGGGTATTTCCCTGCTCTCCATGCAGGTATCCGACGACGTTCGCGAAGAAGTGTGGAACGCCTGCAAAGGCCTCCATGTGCTCGAAACCGTCAACGTCACCATGGAAATCGAACGCGGCTCCAAGAACGCAGGCAAGTTCATCGTCCTGCACATCGAGTCCGCCAAGCCTGCCCGCGCTGCCGGTGCCGACTCCCGCAAGCAGCCTGAACAGCAACAGCCCAAGCCGACCGGCAGCCAGCCGGACGCGACCAAGGCCTAACCCGAGGGCGCCGCCGTGCTGATCGTTGATCGCGTGAAGTGTGACTGCTGCGGGCAGCCCATGGGCCAGCTCTATAACCAGCCAGCACCGCAACCCGACCTGCTGCCCGATCTGCGCCAGGCGCCCCACCTAACCCTGTGCCCCGACTGCCTCGACCTCGCCGAAGTCGTCCGCGACCCGAGCTTGGCTGAGTAACAGGGGGCCACATGAATTTCATTGTGTGCGACGGCGTGTGGGAAAGCGTGGGGCAGACCCCGGTCTGCAACGGCACCCTCTCGACCATCGCACTCAGTGAGATAAGCCCATCCGGGCTAACTGCCGAGGATCACGAGCAAATCCGGGAACACGCCCTGGTGCTGTTCGCCATCGTCTTCGGCGCTCTCGTGCTGAAAAAGGCACTCAACCTGTAGGAGATACAACCATGCAACAACTGAAAGTCCTGCGCCGTTCCCTCGGTGCCTCCGCCGCTGTCGGCCTGCTGGCCATGCAGCAAGCCCACGCCGAACTGCCGACTGGCGTAACCGACGCCCTGGATAGCGCCAAGACCGATGGCGTTCAGGTCGCGGGCATCGTTCTGGGCGTGATCATCGCCATCGCTGCCTTCAAGTTCATCCGCCGCGCGCTGTAAGGCGCTGCACCACAAACAGCCCGGTAACGCGTTATCGGGCTTTTTCATATCGGGATTTCAACCATGAACCTAGACGCCAACATGCTGACCACCATCATCATCGTTATGGCGTTCTGGGCTCTGTTCTTTGGGCGGGTTTGAGATGCGCCGGACACGCTTTGTTATCGCGCTACTGCTGCCGCTATTGGGGTCTTTTCTTTCGGGGCTGGCTAAGGCTGAGGATTATTATTGGACTGTTTCCCAGCAGGGCCAAATTTTCACCTCATCTTCTCCCCGCTCTGCATGTGATCAATATATGTCGTGGCTGGATGGTTATTCTCCTAAGTATAGCCATTCAGTTACTGATATTATTTCTATTTCTTCCGTCAGGTTTCGTTGTGTTTATGAGTCTCGCGGCAAGGCAGGCACAGACGTTGCCGGCCTTGTTTTTTCTGATCCTGTCCATGTTGATCGTCATGGAACTTCTTGTCCGCCTGATACTGAATATAATTCTCAAACCGGTGAGTGTGATCCTCTCCCCCCTGAATGCCCGGTAGGCGATATGTTCCCCGCCAAGGGTTCGGACAGCCCTGTTGTTAACTCCGGCGGTCGTAATTATGTCGTTGACGGTGGCCCGCCATCTGTTTGCTATAACCAGTGCACATACAATGGCGGCGATTACACTCCTGCCACTAGTTGCTATTTTGTTTCTGGCTCTACAACTACCGGCTTTTGCAATTATGTCCTCAAGTCCACGGGTGGTAGCTGCGGCGCTGATAGCTATGAACTCTCTAGGTCTGGCGACCCGCTGAACTCTCCTGACACGCCCGATGTACCTCCGTCTGACCCTGATGACCCTGGTTGCGGTGACGTGCCCGGCTATGTCTGGTCGGGCACAACCTGCGTTAAAGACCCCGGCGACTCTGATGATCCTGGAGATGGTAGCGAGGGTGACGGCTCCGGTGACGGTAATGGCAACGGAGACGGAGACGGCAACTCAGATGGCGGCGGCTCTGATAATGGCGATGGCAGCGGCAGCGGCGACGGTAATGGAGATGGCGATGGCTCCGACGGAGACGGTAACGGCAGCGGTGAAGGCAATGGCGATGGCGATGGCGAAGGTGAAGGCCAATGCGACCCAGCCACTGACCCGAACAAATGCGCTCAGCCGAGTGTTGGCGGTGAGTCCTGCGATGCAGAGTTGAAATGCGAGGGCGATGTCATCCAGTGCGCCATCTTGCGCAAGAACAAAGAGCAGCTCTGCCAATGGACGTATGACGCCAACGTCAAAAAGCAGATAGCCGATGAAATGGCCGGTGAGGAATACCAGCTCAAAGAAGAGTCCATCCCCGTCGCCGGCTTGTTCAGCGAAGCCATCAACAAGGGCCGCTGGCTCCCTCAGTCCTGCCCATCACCTGAGAGCTTTACCGTCATGGGTCGCAGCTACTCGTTTAGCTGGGAACCCGCCTGCCGTTTCGCCCAAGCCATCGGGCCGCTGATCGTGGCTCTGGCTTCCATCTTCTTTGCAGTCTCCATCGGACGCGGAATCAAGGGGTCTTGATATGCCACTACTACCACTACTCGCCACCTTCCTCGGCTCTATCGTTTCCGGCCTCGTTTTTCGGGCGCTGGCGTCTCTCGGCTTCGCCTACGTCGCCTATGTCGGCATCGGCCAACTGATCGACACCGTAGACGGCTACGTCAAAGGTCTGTTCGGCGCCATACCGCCCTCTGTCGCGGCCATCCTCGGCATGGCCAAGGTAGATGTGGCCATCAACATCATCATCGCTGCCGTGATTGCTCGCCTCATGCTGGCCGGCATGGATCGCATTAGCGGCACCATCACCGGCCTGGCCCTGCTCAACAAGGCAGGCGGCTGATGTTCGTTCTGCGCACGGGTCTGCAGGGCAACGGCAAGACCCTCAACACCATCAAGGAAGTAGACGCCAAAGCCGCGAAAGAAGGTCGCCCGGTCTACTACCACAACATCCGTGGCTTCGACCCAAACGCGGAAGTGCTCGAGGCTGTCTGGACGGAGTTCGACACGCCCCTGGAATGGTTCAAGCTCGAACAGAACGCCCTCATCGTCATCGATGAGGCACAGAGCTTCTTCCGTGTTCGTCCGGCAGGATCTGCAGTGCCCGAGTACGCCAGCGCTCTGGAAACCATGCGCCACCGTGGCCACGAGCTGCACTGCATCACGCAGAATCCGGGCCTGATCGATACCCACTTCCGCAAGCTCTGCAACTCCCACATCCACTACGTTCGCGGCCACAAAGGCAAGGTGATCAAGCGCTGGGAATTCGAGCGCGTGAACATGGACGTGGAGAAAAAGAACGACTTCACCGACGGCCAGGCCACGCGAATCCTGCTCGACAAGAAGTACTTCGGCGTCTATCAGTCCGTGGCTGAAGGCTCCGAACATCACATGAAGTTCAAGCCACCCCGCGCCCTCTTCGTGCTGATCATCTGCGTCCTGGGTATTGGCTACTTCGGCTATGGCGTTTATGAGCGGCGAATTGCTCCATCCAAGCCAGAAGCTGACGCCGTCGAACAGGCGCGCACCACGTCACCAACCGGCGAACCTGTTCCGCAACAGCAAGCTCAGGCCACCGCTGCGCCCCTGTCACCTCAAGAGTACGTTGCACTCAGAGTGCCCCGCCTGCCAGACGTGCCCAGCTCGGCGCCGATCTATGACGAAGTCACTCGCCCTGTGACCTACCCCAAGCTCTCCTGCGTGTACTCGTCCGACCCTGACATGATTACCCGCAACCACAAGCGCCTAGTCCTGGGCTATCGAGAGGGCAAGGTCTACGGCTGCCGTTGCAACACGCAGCAAGGCACCCGAGCGGTGGTGTCCTTCGAGGCCTGCATGGCCTACGTCGAGGAAGGGGCCTTCGATCCGGCCAAGCCCGACAGACTGGCCAATCTTCCCCCCGATGACCAGATGATCCAGGGTCAACAACCCGCGCCCAGTGCTTATCCCGATCTTGCGCAGCAGCCCCAGCAGACGCCCATCACCGTCGTGCCCTACGAGAAAGGGCGCTTCCTGTGGTGAGCGTCGTTCAGTGCCTGCAGCAACGGAAAGCCGCGCGCGGCGGCGTAGTTGCGCGTGAGGCACGAGCGCGCGTGTGCGCCGCCGCGCAGGCGCTGACGTCCCTGTAGCACGTCAGATAAACCAAGTTTAAACGTGTCAATTCAGCACTATTTGGAGCATTAGAAAATGGCAGTTAAAGACCAACTCCGTGTGAACCGTGAGTTCAAGGAATCGCCGACCGGACGCCTGTTCTTTGACCATCAGTCAGCCCGTATAACCGACCTGTCCAATGTCCGAATCCTGGCCTGCAGCGTCGATACCGTCCGCCAGTTGTACCGTGGCCTGATCCGCCCCGAGGTCATGTGCCTGTTCGACAAGCCCGGCACCATCGTCGAGTTCGCTGGCCAGCGTTGGCACTCCGGTCGCGTCAGCAAGGATTCCGGCTACCAGTACAAGCTGCAGAACGCCGACCTCGGTTTCATCCTGCTGATCAAGAACTTCAACGCCAAAATCGAGAACATCGGCCCTCACCTGAAAATCGAGGTGTCTCCGCACGCTATCGACACCTTCTCGCCCGAGCGCCTGCAAGAGCGCCTGGACTACTACGCCAGCCACGTCCTGACCAACGTCGAGCGCAACCAGTGCGCCGTTCACCTGGCGCTAGACCTGCAAGGCTGGACGCCTCCGTCTGATCTGGTCGCCCGCATGCACTGCCGCGCCCGCGCAGCACGAGACATTTCCGGCATCAAGGAAATTCAGTGGACGCTGGAGTCCGCCACCTACGGTAAAGGCCAGTCCTACCTGTTCGGCTCTGCCGGTGGCGTTCAGCTCGGCATCTACAACAAGACTGAGCAAGCCAGGGCCATCGACAAGCTCGACTATTGGGAAGGCGTTTGGCGTCGCCGTGATAGCTTCGATGAAGCCGACCCGGACAACTACAACCCCGACCAAGACGTGTGGCGTGTCGAGCTGCGTTACCACCATTCCATCGTCCAGCAGTTCGCCTCTGGCTCCGTGGATCTGCACAGCGGTAGCGCCATTGAAACCGACAGCTATGCCGCCTTTGCTCCGCACCTCGACGGCCTGTGGCGCTATGGCCTGCGCCAGTTCAAGCTACTGGCTCGCCCCGGCTACTTTGAACCCATCTGGACGCTGATCCGCGATGACGTGCGCGTCGATCTGCCGGTGGATTCCCTGGTGGATGAAACCGAGTACAAGCGTCAATACAAGACCTCGCGGGGCTTCTCCGGCAAGAACGTGGAGCTGTTCCTGGGAAACTTCGTCAGCCTGCTGGCACGGGAGCGAGTGGGCGCTAGAAAGGCTTTCTATCGGCTCAAGGACTGGGAATGCTGGCCGGTGATCCGCGACCACTACGCCGCCAAGGGCATGGATGAAGATGGCCTGTATAAGCACATCAAAGGCATTCTTGAAGAACGGCATATCCGCTGGGGGCGTGCCGTTTAATGGCTATCGAGCAACTGCCAGACGGTCGCTGGAAAGTCGATGTTGAGCCCATCAAGGGCCGGCGCTTCCGCAAGACCTTCAAGACCAAGGGTGAGGCCCAGCGCTTTGAAGCCACCTGCAGAGCCAACTGCATCGACTCGCCGGCCTGGACGCCCAAGCCGAAAGATCGTCGCCGCCTCTCTGAGCTCTGCACCCGCTACCACGAGCTGCACGGCCACGCCCTGGCAGATGGTGCCGCCATACTTCGCACGCTGCAGAACCTGGCCAAGGATCTAGGCGACCCTGTGGCAATCAAGCTCACCGGCAATGCCTTCTGCGAAACACGAAGCGAGCTGCTCAAGACTGGCATCCAGGGCAAGACGCTGAACAACCGGCTTGGCTACCTCAAAGCCATGTTCAACGAGTTGCACCGCCTGGGCGATATCGACTACCCCAACCCGCTGGCCAAGGTTCGCCCGCTACGCCTGCAGGAACGCCCGATTTCCTTCCTGTCGACCTGCCAGATAGCCGAGCTGCTCGAAGCCCTGGACCAACGCAAGACCAGCCCGGGCCTTGGCCTGATCGCTCGTGTTTGTCTGAGTACAGGTGCCCGGTGGGGAGAAGCCCAGGCGCTGACACCTGAGCGAGTGCGAAACGGCATGGTGACCTTTGCCAATACCAAGTCCAAGCGAACCCGGTCGATTCCGATCGATAGCGCACTGGAGAAAGCCTTGCACGTCCACTTCAAGCGGCACGGCCTGTTCACCAACTGCATGCTGACCTTTAGCCGTGTGCTGGAGAAAACCTCGATCAAGCTCCCGGCCGGCCAGGCTACGCACGTACTGCGCCACACCTTCGCCAGTCACTTCGTCATGCGAGGCGGGAACATCCTGACGCTACAGAAGATCCTGGGGCATACGTCGCTGGCAATGACCATGCGCTATGCGCACCTGTCACCCGATCACCTGCAGGACGCACTACGGCTCAACCCACTAACCGACGAGGGGCATTAACATGTCGTACGTTTTGGCGTACGCTTGCGGCATGACTCAGGAGAACGGCTCCATGCGCACCCTTACAGCAAGCGAAGCACGCACCAACCTCTATCGACTGATTGATCAGTCCGCCGAATCTCACCAGCCCATTCTGATCTCTGGCAAGCGGACGAATGCTGTCCTGCTCTCGGCTGAGGATTGGGAAGCCATTCAGGAAACCCTGTACCTGCTCTCTATTCCTGGCATGCGCGAATCCATCAAGGAAGGCATGGCTGAACCTGTAGACGAATGCGCTAAGGAACTGGACTGGTGACTTGGCAGCTCGTTTACACGAAACAGGCACAGAAAGACGCACAGAAGCTCGCTTCGGCGGGCTTGAAAGACAAGGCAAAGGCACTGCTGGAGGTCGTGCGAGAAAACCCGTTCCAGAACCCTCCGCCCTACGAAAAGCTGGTCGGGGATCTGGCCGGCGCTTACTCCAGACGTATCAACATTCAGCATCGCCTGGTCTATCAGGTGCTGCAGGATGAACAGACCGTCAAAGTGCTCCGTCTCTGGTCGCACTACGAGTAAACCGGGCTTTCGACACTTCTTCGACACCTGCCGAAAGCTGAAAAGCAAAAAGCCCCGAAAACTTCTCAGCTTTCAGGGCTTTAGGTATTGCGAAAGTGGCGGTGAAGAAGAGATTCGAACTCTTGATACGGTTTCCCGTATACACACTTTCCAGGCGTGCTCCTTCAACCACTCGGACACTTCACCGGATCTCGACGTTTTGGCCTGTAGCCTGTCGAGGCGCGCTAATGTAGTCGAACGTTTCCGCGAAGGCAAACATTTTTTAAAGGATTCATACGCTTATCTGTGCCCCTGGGTTTCCTCGGGCGGCGTGGCGAGCAGCTCGTCGAAGCGCATGCGGCCGAACAGCAGGAAGCTCAGGGAGACACAGAGGCCCACCACGAAGAGCAGCGTCGCTCCCAGAGGCGTGTGCCACTCGGGTTGCAGGCTCAGCAGAATCGAGGCCGTCAGCAGCACTAATGCAGCCAGGCCAGACAGGACTTTCATCATCAGGCTCTCCTATGGGCACCTCTGCACTCTAGAGAGCCACGCCCTCTGGCGGCCAATAGGCACATTGCATGATGGCGATAGGCAAAAAGCCTGACTGGCCAGTCGGTCACGGCGCTTTACCCGGCTCAGCGGCCTGGGTACCTTCTGCCTCACACTGCCCGCAGGCCCAAGAAGGAAACCGCCATGAGCGACCTGATCAGCTACCAACTCGAAGACGGCATTGCCACCCTCACCCTGAGCAACGGCAAGGTGAACGCCATTTCCCCGGATATGATCGCCGCCTTCAATGCTGCGCTGGATCGCGCCGAGCAGGATCGCGCCGTCGTCATCATCACCGGCCAGCCGGGCATTCTCTCCGGTGGCTATGACCTCAAGGTGATGACCTCCGGCCCGCAGAACGCCATCGAGCTGGTCGCGGCCGGTTCCACCCTGGCGCGGCGCATGCTCGCGCACCCCTACCCGATCATCGTCGCCTGCCCCGGCCATGCCGTGGCCAAGGGAGCGTTCATCCTGCTGTCGGCGGACTACCGTATCGGCGTGGAAGGCCCGTTCAATATCGGCCTGAACGAGGTGCAGATCGGCATGACCATGCACCATGTGGGCATCGAGCTGGCGCGCGACCGTCTGCGCAAGTCGGCTTTCCACCGCTCGGTGATCAATGGCGAGATGTTCGACCCGCAAGGGGCGCTGGAGGCCGGTTTCCTCGACAAGGTAGTGCCGGTCGAGGCATTGCAGGCCACGGCCCTGGCCGCCGCGCAGCAGCTCAAGAAGATCAACATGACCGCGCACCGCAACACCAAGCTCAAGGTGCGCAAGGCGCTGCTGGAAACCCTGGACGCCGCCATTGCCCTGGACAGGCAGCACCTCAACTGAAGCCCTGCCGCTGGACGAAGCGCAGACAGAAAAAACCCGGAAGCCTGTTCCGGGTTTTCTTTTTTCATCCCACCAGCCGTCAGGCCTTGGCCTCACGCCCCTGGGCGACGAAACGCATCATCCATTGCGCCACCGTGCTGCCCTGCTGCTCCTGATGCAGGCTGTCGATGCCGCTCTGGTAGATCTTGTCGCCCAGGTGCTGCTGACGCAGATCGAGCAGCGCGCGCGAATAGTCGTGAACGAACTCGGGATGGCCCTGGAAGCACAGCACCTGATCGCCGATATGGTAGGCGGCGTTCGGGCAGAAATCGCTGGTGGCGAGCAAGGTGGCGTTTTCCGGCAGGCGGGTGACCTGATCCTGATGGCTGATCAAGAGTTGCAGGCTGTCCAGCGCGGGCTCCATCCACTGCGGCTGGCTGGCGATACGGTAGTTGTGCACGCCCACGCCCCAGCCCTGCTCGGCGCGCTCGGCCTTGCCGCCGAGCAGCAGGGCCAGCAACTGGTGACCGAAGCAGATGCCCAGCAGCTTGTGGCCGCGCTGGTAGCGGTCGAGCAGGTACTCTTTGAGCTTCTGGATCCAGGGGTCGCTGCCGAAAGAGTCGGCCTTGCTGCCGGTCACCAGATAGGCGTCGAAATGTTCGCTGTCCGGCGGGTAATGCCCCTCCACCACGTTGTAGATACTGAACTCCGCGGCCAGCGGCTGTTTAGCGAACAGTTGCTCGAACATGTGGCCGTAGCCGTGGTATTGCTCGACCAGTTCGGGACGCAGTAAATCAGTTTCCAGAATGCAGATACGCAGTGACATGGGGTTTCCTGGATTGAGCACGACAAGGGTGTTTTCGTGCGTTTTACTTAACACAGCTACCTGTGCATTGAAATAGCCGAACCCGATTTCACGGCTATTGGCTCCAAGAATGCGACGATGCCAGACGGCGAACGGATGTCAATAAAAATTGACAAGCTCAGGTCTTGCGCAACCCTCTGGCCTGCAGGCTCAGCAGGCGCATTTCGGCCTCGGCCAGCAGGTGCAGGCGCTCGATCTTGTCCAGGCGTTTCCAGGCCTTGATTTCCTGGCGGCTACGGCCACAGCCCAGGCAGATGTCCTGTTTGAACTCACAGACCTTGATACAGGGGCTCTTGCTCATGATGCGCGTCCTCGACCTTGGGATGTGCACGCAGCATAAGGAAGGCGTGCACACCAGCGGGATTGAAGGATTGCATGCGGCCTGTTGAGCCTTTCAATGCAAGGTTTCGTCGCCTTCGAGGTCGGCCTGTGCTTGCTCGGCTGGCGGCTCGTCTTCGACCAGGCGCAGGTCGTCGAAGTCCGTCTTGAGGCCTTCTTCCATCGAGTCGAGCTCAGCCAGCAAGCTGCGGAAGCTGGTTTCCTCGCGCGGTTCGGCGGGCTCGGGCTCGCCCTCCTCCAGGGCCAGGTCAGCGCGCGCCTGCAGGCCTGCCGGCACCTCGGCTTCGTCGTCCAGGGCCAGTTGCGGCTCGGGCTCCAGCTCGCGCAAGGCGGCCAGTGGCGGCAGCTCGTCCAGGCTCTTGAGGTTGAAGTGGTCGAGAAAGCCCTTGGTGGTGGCGAACATGGCCGGGCGCCCCGGTACGTCGCGGTAGCCCACCACGCGGATCCACTCGCGTTCGAGCAGGGTCTTGGTGATGTTGCTGTTGACCGCCACGCCGCGCACGTCTTCGATCTCGCCACGGGTGATGGGCTGGCGGTAGGCGATCAGCGCCAGGGTTTCCAGCAAGGCCCGCGAGTAGCGCTGCGGGCGCTCTTCCCACAGGCGCCCGACCCAGGGAGCGAAGCGCTCGCGTACCTGCAGACGGTAGCCGGAGGCCACTTCCCTAAGCTCGAAAGCACGGCCCTCGCAGGACTGGCGCAGCACGTCGAGCGCCGCCTTGAACTGCGCGGGTTCGGGGCGCTCGCCCTCCTCGAACAGCTCGTACAGGCGCTCCAGCGACTGCGGCTTGCCGGAGGCCAGGAGGAAGGCCTCGAGCAGTTGGGCCAGGTCTTTGGGGTCGCTTAGGTTCATTCGGCACGGGCTCTGACATGGATTGCGGCGAAGGGCTCATTCTGCACCAGCTCGACCAGGGATTCCTTGATCAGTTCGAGCACGGCCATGAAGGTCACCACCACGCCAAGGCGCCCTTCCTCGAGGGCGAAGAGTTCGACGAAGGGCACGAAGCCGCCGCCCTTGAGGCGCTCGAGCACCTCGCTCATGCGTTCGCGGGTCGATAGCGCCTCGCGGGTGACCTGATGGCTCTCGAACATGTCGGCGCGGCGCAGCACTTCGGCCATCGACAGCAGCAGCTCTTCCAGGCTGACCTCCGGCAACAGCTTGCGCGCCCTGGCCTCGGGAGCGTCGAGGCGCGGTATGTGCACGTCGCGGCCAACGCGCGGCAGCTCGTCGAGATCCTCGGCGGCCGACTTGAAGCGCTCGTATTCCTGCAAGCGGCGGATCAGCTCGGCGCGCGGGTCGTCCTCTTCTTCCTCAGCCTCGGCCGAGCGTGGCAGGAGCATGCGCGACTTGATCTCGGCCAGCATGGCGGCCATCACCAGATACTCGGCGGCCAGCTCCAGGCGCACCGAATGCATCAGCTCGACATAGCCCATGTACTGCTTGGTGATCTCGGCCACGGGAATGTCGAGGATGTCGATATTCTGCTTGCGGATCAGGTACAGGAGCAGGTCGAGCGGGCCCTCGAAGGCTTCGAGAAACACCTCCAGGGCATCCGGCGGGATGTACAGATCCAGCGGCAGTTCGGTGACCGCCTCGCCATACACCAGAGCGAACGGCAGCTCCTGCTGGGCGCCGGCCTGCGGCTCGGGGGTCGTGCCATCGCTCATCGCCACGGGCTCCATCAGCGGTTGTTCAGGCCCATGGCGCGGCGCACGTCGGCCAGGGTCTCGCGCGCTTCATCACGGGCATGCTCGGCGCCCTCGGCGAGGATGCTGCGCACCAACTCCGGGCTGCCTTCATAGTCGATGGCGCGCTGCTGCAGCGGCGCCAACTCGCGCTGAATCGAGCTGCACAGGGCACTCTTGCAATCCAGGCAGCCGATGGAGGCGCTGCGACAGCCCTCCAGCGCCCAGTGCATGCATTCGTCATTGGAATAGAGCTGGTGCAGCGACCACACCGGGCAGCGCTGCGGCTCGCCGGGGTCGTCGCGGTGCACCCGTGCCGGGTCGGTGGGCATGCGGCGCAGCTTCTCTTCCACTTCCGTCTCGCTGTCACGCAGGTAGATGGCATTGTCCCGCGACTTGGACATCTTCTGCCCGTCCAGGCCGGGAATCCGCGCGAAGTCCCCCAGCAGCGGCTGCGGCTCGGCAAGGATCACCTTGCCGTCGCCGTCCAGATAGCCGAACAGCCGCTCCTGGTCGCCCAGGGTCAGGTTGCTCTGCTCCTTGAGCAGGGCCCGCGCGGTTTCCAGCGCCTCGGCGTCGCCCTGCTCCTGATAGGCACGGCGCAGGTTGCGGTAAAGCTTGCCGACCTTCTTGCCCAGCTTGCCGATGGCGGCCTCGGCCTTGAGCTCGAAATCCGGCTCGCTGCCATATAGATGGTTGAAGCGCCGCGCCACTTCGCGGGCGAATTCGATGTGCGGCAACTGGTCAGCGCCCACAGGTACCAGGCCAGCGCGATACAGCAGGATATCGGCCGCCTGCAGCAGCGGATAACCGAGAAATCCGTAGGTGGACAGATCCTTGCCGGTGGCCCGCTCCAGTTGCTCCTTGTAGGACGGCACGCGCTCCAGCCAGCCCAGCGGGCAGATCATCGAAAGCAACAGGTGCAGCTCGGCATGTTCGGGTACGTGCGACTGCACGAACAGGGTCGCCGAACTAGGACTGACGCCTGCCGCCAGCCAGTCGATGGCCATGTCCACGACGTGCTGCTGCAGCTTGTCGACCTGCGCGTAGTCGGTGGTCAGGGCATGCCAGTCGACGATGCAGAAGAAGCAGTCGTACTCATGCTGCAAGCGCACCCAGCTTTTCAGCACGCCGTGATGATGGCCGAGGTGAAGACGGCCGCTCGGGCGCATGCCAGACATGATGCGGCGCCCGGAGTCGATGGCACTCAAGAGGTTCTACCCTGAACGAGAAAAGTCCCGATTATAGCCAGCACTCAGGCCTCTTCGGCAAAGGGTGCCGGATCGCCGCAGCCGACACGGATGATTTCCGGGCTGTCACCGGCCAGGTTGATCACGGTGGAAGCCTCCAGCCCACCGAAACCGCCGTCGATGATCAGGTCCACCTGATGCTCGAGCAACTGGCGCATTTCGTAGGGATCGGACAGCGGCAGCTCGTCGCCGGGCAGGATCAGGCTGACGCTCATCAACGGCTCGCCCAGTTGTTCCAGCAGCGCCAGAGCGATGGGATGGCTGGGCACACGCAGGCCGATGGTGCGGCGCTTGGGGTGCAGCAGCATGCGCGGCACTTCGCGAGTGGCGTTGAGGATGAAGGTGTAAGGGCCTGGAGTGTGATTCTTGAGCAGGCGGAAGGCGGCGGTATCGACCTTGGCGAACAGGCCGAGCTGGGACAGGTCACGGCAGACCAGGGTGAAGTTGTGCTTGTCGTCGAGCTGGCGCAAGCGGCGAATGCGCTCCACCGCGTTCTTGTCGCCGATGGCACAGCCCACGGCGTAGGACGAATCGGTGGGATACACCACCACCGCGCCGGCACGGATGATCTCCACAGCCTGTTTGATCAGGCGTGCCTGGGGGTTCTCCGGATGTATCTGGAAGAATTGACTCACACTCGCTCCCTGTTCATGGGCTGACAGTAATGGACTGTGCATGCTCGAAGCGCTTCCAGAGCGCCGTCAGATCGTCCGGCAATGGACGGTAAAGGCCCAGCTCGGACCAATCGCCGGGGGCATGGAAATCACTGCCGGCGCTGGCCATCAAGCCGAATTCGCGCGCCAGGATCGCCAGGCCACCGACC
Source organism: Pseudomonas sp. GOM7 (assembly GCF_026723825.1). NCBI lineage: Bacteria > Pseudomonadati > Pseudomonadota > Gammaproteobacteria > Pseudomonadales > Pseudomonadaceae > Pseudomonas > Pseudomonas sp. GOM7. Next base: position 3,371,756 of record NZ_CP113519.1, read on the forward strand.
TGTTCGGCCGGCTGCATGCCGTTGACCACCTCCAGGGCATGCCCGCCTGCCGCCGCGAAGGCCGCCACCAGGCGCCGACGCTTACTACGAGTAAAGTCGTACTGCCAGGGATGTGCCAGGCTGATCCAGGCGTCGGCGGCGCGCAGGGTATCGACCACGCTCTCCAGTTCCGGCCAATGCTGCTTGACGTCCCCCAGTTTGCCGGCACCCAACCATTTGCGAAAGGCCTCGGCACGGTCGCGCACGTGACCGGCGCGCACCAGAAATTCGGCGAAATGCGGGCGTGCCGGAGCGTTGCCGCTGTCGCCCAGTTCCTGCTGCACCGCCCGCGCGCCGTCCAAAGCACCAGGCATACCCTTGGCCGCCAGGCGCTGGTCGATTTCCTCGGCGCGCTGCCAGCGCCCGTGGTGCAAGGCCTCGATGGCCTGGCGCAGGGCCGGCGCTTCGCGCTCGAAGGCATAACCCAGGACATGGATGGTGGCGCCGCCCCAGGTGCAGGACAGCTCGATGCCATTGACTAGCTGCACACCAAGATCGAGCGCCGCGCGCTGCGCCTCATCGAGGCCTTCGAGGGTGTCGTGGTCGGTCAATGCCAGCAGCCGGATACCCCGCTGGTGCGCCCGCTCCACCAGCACGGCTGGGGCGAGAACACCGTCGGAGGCGGTGCTGTGGCAATGCAGATCGACATTCATGACGGCGCTTTCGTTGCAATTGATGTTTGTTATTATGCCCCACATGCGTCATCCGGCTGTCGCCATGTCGGAAATAAAGCCCTTCCTGTCGCCTCGCTTGTTCTAAGGATCGAGATGCTCTACGCCATCATCGCCACCGACGTTGCCAACTCCCTGGAAAATCGCCTTGCCGCCCGCCCGGCCCACCTGGCGCGCCTCGAGCAACTGCAAACGCAAGGGCGCCTGCTACTGGCCGGCCCGCACCCGGCCATCGACAGCAACGACCCAGGCCCGGCCGGTTTCAGCGGCAGCCTGATCGTCGCCGAATTCGAGTCCCTGGAAGCGGCGCAGAGCTGGGCCGATGCCGACCCCTATCGCGCGGCCGGCGTCTATGACAGTGTCACGGTCAAGCCCTTCAAGAAAGTCTTCCCCTGACACGCCGACAAGGAATCGCCATGCGTTCGATCTCGCTGCCCCTGCTGGTCGGCCTGCTGCTGATGAGCGCAACGATTCAGGCCGAAGAAGTCTCACCGCCCGAGGAGCCGGCCGCCGTGTCGGCTACGGCCCCCGGCCAGGAGCAGATCGCCGAGCTGGAACGCCGCCTGGCACAGAGCGAGCAGGCGCGTGGCGAGCTGGAAGGCAAGAACGCCGCATTGCTGCAGCGCCTGCGCCAGGAAAACCAGCGCCTGCGCCTGCAACTCAAGGAAAGCCAGGCCCAGGTTCAACCCAGGCTGCTCAGTGAAGAGCAGACCTGGTTCGCCGCCGGCGGTGCGCTGTGCCTGGTGTCCCTGCTGTTGGGCGCGCTGTTGCGTGGGCAACGCAAACCACAGCGCGGCTGGACCAACTGAACACCATGAGCCGTCTGCTGCTGATAGACGATGACCAGGAGCTGTGCGAGCTGCTGGCCAGTTGGCTGAGCCAGGACGGCTTTCACATCACCGCCTGCCACGATACCGCCAGCGCGCGCCGTGCCCTGGCCGAGCAGAGCCCGGACGCGGTGGTGCTGGACGTGATGCTGCCCGACGGCAATGGCCTGGAACTGCTCAAGCAACTGCGCAGCGAACATGCCGAACTGCCGGTGCTGATGCTCTCGGCCAGGGGCGAACCGCTCGATCGCATTCTCGGCCTGGAGCTGGGCGCCGACGATTACCTGGCCAAACCCTGCGACCCCCGCGAGCTGACCGCCCGCCTGCGCGCCGTGCTGCGCCGCAGCACGCCGGCACCGGCCAGCAGCCAGCTGGAACTGGGCGACCTGCGTTTCAGCCCCAACCGTGGCATCGCCACGCTCGACGGCCACGACATTCCCCTCACCCTGTCCGAAAGCCGCCTGCTGGAAGCCCTGCTGCAACAGCCCGGCGAGCCGCTGGACAAACAGGCGCTGGCGCAACTGGCACTGGGGCGCAAGCTGACCCTCTACGATCGCAGCCTGGACATGCATGTCAGCAACCTGCGCAAGAAGCTCGGCCCGCACCCCGACGGCCGGCCGCGCATCCTGTCGCTGCGCGGTCGCGGTTACTTCTACGCCCCCTGATCCGGCAGAGCAGCGCTGCCCCCTGCACCGCATGTACCTGGCCGCACGACCGGTAGGATTTATCCGCGATAGGCGGTCAACGTCGGGTTGGCGATGATCTCGGATGAATTGGCTACAGCCCCAGACAATCTTTACCCAGGCTTTACCCAACCCTGACCGCCCTTGACCTTGCTCGCCGCATACTGAGCCCATCCGGTAACGACCGGCTTCGAGACAAGGAGATACCACCATGCGCAAGACCCTGACCGCCCTGCTGTTCGCCGCCACCCTGCCCACCCTGGCCCTGGCCATGCCCGAAGGCCCAGGCCCGCATGAGCGCGGCCCGCAGCCCTTCAAGGAGCTGAACCTGAGCAAGGAGCAGCGCCAGCAAGTACGCAAGCTGATGGGCGAAGAAATGAAGGCCCGTCACGAGATCACCCGCCGTTACCTGGACAAGCTGCCAGAGGCGCAGCGCCAGGCCATGAAGAAAGACCTGGACAAGGCTCGTGAAGACAATCACAAGGCCATGCGCGCCCTGCTTGACCCGGAGCAACAGAAAGCCTTCGACAAGCACCTGAAGGAACGCGAGGCGCGCCGCGCCGAAATGGAAGAATTCAAGGCCTGGAAAGCCGAGAAGGACAAGAAGGCCAGCTAATCTCTCTGGCTCCCACCCTCACCGCCGTGCCCAACCGGGCCCGGCGGTTTCTGCATGAGGTTCTGCTGTGCGCTCACTGTTCTGGCGTATCCTCGCCACCTTCTGGCTGGCCCTTGCTCTGGTCGCCGGCTTGGCCATGCTGCTGGGGCGCGCCCTCAACCAGGACGCCTGGATTCTCAACCGCCACCCCGGGCTGGACGGCCTGGACAAGCGTTGGGTGGCGCTCTACGAACGCAAGGGTGAGCGCGCCGCCCAGGCGTTCCTCGAAGCGCGCAAACGCCAATACCGCATCGACACCCAGGTGATCGGCGAGAGCGGCCAGCCACTGGTCAAGGGCACCTTCCCGCCGCGCGCCGCTGCCTTCGAGCAGCGTCACCGTGATCGCCCCCTGCCCTGGCGGCAACTGACCACCGAATACACCAGCCCCGGCGGCGACACCTATCTGTTCATCTACCGTATTCCCCACCCGGAACTGGCTGCCTGGCACCGTGACAGCCTGTTCTGGCCGCTCAGCGCCCTGGCCATCGCCCTGGTCGTGCTGACCCTGTTCAGCCTGCTGCTGACCCTGTCCATCACCCGCCCGCTGGACAGGCTGCGCGGCGCCGTGCATGACCTGGGGCAGACCACCTACCAGCAGAACAGCCTGGCGCGCCTGGCCAGGCGGCGTGACGAACTGGGCCTGCTGGCCAAGGACTTCAACCGCATGGGCGAACGCCTGCAGGGGCTGATCGGCAGCCAGCGGCAATTGCTGCGCGACGTGTCCCATGAATTGCGCTCACCCCTGGCACGGCTGCGTATCGCCCTGGCCCTGGCCGAGCGCGCCGAGCCGGAGGAGCGAGAAAAGCTCTGGCCGCGGCTGCAGCAGGAGTGCGACCGCCTGGAAGCGCTGATCAGCGAGATACTCGCCCTTGCCCGCCTGGACGCCGCACCGGGCGCCGCTCAGGCGGTGGATCTGGTCGCCATCTTCGCCAAGTTGCAAGAAGACGTGCGTCTGAGCGCGCCCGAGCAGCGCATCGAGCTACACCTGGCTAGCGACCTGAGGCTGCATGGCTGGCCGGATATGCTCGAACGCGCCCTGGACAACCTGCTGCGCAATGCCCTGCGCTTCAACCCAACCGAACAGCCCATTGAAATCAGCGCAACGCGCCATGGCCAGCATCTGCACCTGAGCGTGCGCGACCATGGCCCCGGCGTGGCGCCTGAGCATCTGTCGGAACTGGGCAAACCCTTCTTCCGCGCGCCGGGCCAGAGCGACGCCGGTCACGGCCTGGGCTTGGCCATCGCGCGCCGCGCCGCACAGCGTCATGGCGGTGAATTGCTGCTGAGCAATCACCCGCAGGGCGGCTTCGTCGCCACCCTGGAGCTGCCGCTCGAGGCAGCCAAGGGTTGAGCCCGCAGTAGAGTTATTTAGCGCCGCACCTGCACCGAGCGTGTCAGGACGCACGATCGGTCGGCGGATTTATCCGCGATCTGAGTCAGGCACCAAGCCGAACCTTATCGCCAACGTATTCGCCTCTAGCTCAGCCGTTCCAGGCGCTGACGAAGTCGCTCACGGCCAGCTCCGGCGCGCGGCGCAGTTCGCGTTCCGGGGTGCCAAGGTAGAGGTAGGCGATCAGCCGCTCGTCCTCATTCAGGCCCAGCCCCTTGGCGACATGGGCGTTGTAGGCCATGTCGCCGGTGCGCCAGACCGCGCCGATGCCCTGGGCATGGGCGGCAAGCAGCAGACCATGGGCGGCACAGCCAGCGGCAAGCAACTGCTCCAGTTCGGGCACCTTGGGGTGGGCCTGCAAGCGAGCGATCACCACCACCAGTAGCGGCGCACGCAGCGGCATGCCGCGGGCCTTGTCCAGGGCCTCTGGCGCAGCCTCGCCATCGGCATGACGTAACGCCTCGGCGAAGAGCTCGCCCATGCGTACACGGGCATCGCCTTCCACGGTCAGAAAGCGCCAGGGCCGCAACTGGCCATGATCGGGCGCCCGCAGCGCCGCACGAAAGAGCAGCTCGCGCTGCGCCGCATCAGGGGCAGGCTCCACCAGACGAGGAACGGAAACACGGTTGAGCAGAGCGTCGAGAGCCTCCATCGGCCACCTCCGAAAGGCTTAAAATGAAGCATTCTCAAGCTGCAAGCTGCAAGCTGCAAGCTGCAAGCTGCAAGCTGCAAGCTGCAAGCTGCAAGCTGCAAGCTGAGCAATGTGCGGGCGGATGCCAAAGTCAGTCAAACCGTAGCCCGGATGCAATCCGGGAATTGCCGCCCCGGATTGCATCCGGGCTACGAAACGCTCTGGCTCTTAACTTGAAGCTTGTGGCTTGCAGCTTGTAGCTGCTCTCAAGCTACCCGATCCGGCGTCACCACCGGCTGTACCGGCGGGGTCAGCGGCGGCAGGCCATGGGCGCGCCGGGCATCGTCACAGCGTGGGTTGTGTACGCCGTTCTCCCAGGACGCCTCGAATTCACGACAACTGCTGGAGCGCTGTTCGTATAGGGTGCAGCGCACGCTGCAACCGACGTCACCGAGCAGTTGGGTACAGCGCGCCGGCTTCGACTCGGTGCCACGCATGGCGACATAGTGCGGGCTGATCTGCACGACCTGTTCGTCCGGCACGGTACCCCCGGCAGACTGGCATTCGCCCCAGAAGAAGGACACACGAAAGAACGCGCAGCAGGCGCCGCACGTCAGGCAGGGATTGGATTCGGACATGGATGAAGGACTCGGAAACCAGCGGGCGCCGGCAACTGGCGGCTATTCTATGATTCGCCATGGCCTTGTAAAGCCCCCGACGGCAAGTCCAGATCGTGCCGGTTTACAGGCTCAGGGCCACAGGTAGAATGGCGCGTCTTCCGCCACTCGCCAGAGTCCACTGCACATGGCCTTGCCGACGTTACGCATCATCGGTTTCATCATCGGCATCTTTCTCATCACTCTGGCCTTGAGCATGGCCATCCCCATGCTGACGCTGCTGATCCTGGAACACCCGGAAGACCTCGAAGCCTTCCTCTGGTCGAGCCTGATCACCCTGGCCACGGGCCTCGCTCTGGTGATCTCCGGGCGGCCGAACAATGCCCAGCTACGCCCCCGCGACATGTACCTGCTGACCACCGGCAGTTGGGTCGTGGTGTGCAGCTTCGCCGCGCTGCCACTGATGCTGATTGCCCACATCAGTTATACCGATGCCGTGTTCGAGACCATGTCCGGCATCACCACCACCGGCTCCACCGTGCTTACCGGCCTGGACAACATGTCCCCGGGCATCCTGATCTGGCGCTCGCTGCTGCACTGGCTCGGCGGTATCGGCTTCATCGGCATGGCCGTGGCAATCCTGCCGCTGCTGCGCGTCGGCGGCATGCGCCTGTTCCAGACCGAGTCGTCGGACTGGGGCGAGAAAGTCATGCCACGCTCGCATGTAGCGGCCAAGTACCTGCTGTTGATCTACCTCGCCCTGACGCTGTTGGGTTTCCTGGCCTTCTGGGCGGCCGGCATGACGCCTTTCGAGGCGATCAACCATTCCATGGCGGCGATTTCCACCGGCGGCTTCTCCACCTCGGACCTGTCGCTGGCCAACTGGCCGCAGCCGGCCGTGCACTGGACCGCCGTGGTGCTCATGCTGCTGGGTGGCATGCCGTTCATGCTCTACGTCGCCTTCATCCGCGGCAACCGCCAGGCCCTGTTCAAGGATCACCAGGTGCGCGGCTTTCTCGGCTTTCTCGTGCTGACCTGGCTGGTGTTCGGTACCTGGCTGTGGCTGAACTCCAACTACGAATGGCTGGACGCCTTTCGCATCGTCGCGGTGAACGTCACCTCGGTGGTCACCACCACCGGCTTCGCCCTCGGCGACTACACCACCTGGGGCAGCTTCGCCGTGCTGCTGTTCTTCTACCTCACCTTCGTCGGCGGCTGCTCCGGCTCCACCGCCGGCGGCCTGAAGATCTTCCGCTTCCAGGTGGCTTACGTGCTGCTCAAGGCCAACCTGATGCAACTGGTGCATCCCCGTGCGGTGATCAAGCAGCAGTACAACGACCACAACCTGGACGAGGAAATCGTCCGCTCGCTGATCACCTTCTCGTTCTTCTTCACCATCACCATCGGCGTGCTGGCCCTGGCCCTGACGCTGACGGGCCTGGACTGGATCACCGCGCTGACCGGCGCCGCCACCGCGGTGTGCAACGTCGGCCCCGGCCTCGGCCCGATCATCGGCCCCGCCGGCAACTTCGCCAGCCTGCCGGACTCGGCCAAGTGGCTGCTGAGCATCGGCATGCTGCTCGGCCGTCTGGAAATTCTCACCGTGCTGGTGCTGGTCACCCGCAGCTTCTGGAAGAGCTGAGCCGATGCCGGTTTCCCGACTGCGCATTCTCGCCTTCATCAATGGCATCTTCCTGCTCACCCTGGCGCTGAGCATGCTGGTGCCGGTGGTCACATTGCTGGTCTTCGAGCGCCCACAAGAGATTGACGCCTTCCTCTGGTCGAGCCTGATCACCGCGCTGACCGGCATGGCCATGATCGCCCAGGGGCGCCCCGAGCAGACCCAGCTACGCCCACGCGACATGTACATGCTGACGGTATCGAGCTGGGTGCTGGTGTCGATCTTCGCCGCTCTACCGTTCGTCTTCGCCGAACGCGCCAGCATCACCGACGCCTACTTCGAGAGCATGTCTGGCATCACCGCCACCGGCGCCACCGTGTTCAACGGCCTCGACCAGATGTCCCCCGGCACCCTGATCTGGCGCTCGCTGCTGCACTGGCTCGGCGGCATCGGCTTCATCGCCATGGCCGTGGCGATCCTGCCGATGCTGCGTATCGGCGGCATGCGCCTGTTCCAGACCGAATCCTCGGATCGCTCGGACAAGGTCATGCCGCGCTCGCACATGGTCGCCAAGTACATGGTGCTGGCCTATCTCGGCCTCAGCGCCCTGGCCGTGCTGGCGTTCTGGCTGGCGGGCATGGGCCTGTTCGATGCGATCAACCATGCCATGTCGGCCATCGCCACCGGCGGGTTCTCCACCTCCGACTCCTCGCTGGGCAAGTGGCAGCAACCGGCGATCCATTGGGTGGCGGTGCTGGTGATGGTGCTCGGCAGCCTGCCCTTCGTGCTCTACGTCACGGCGCTGCGTGGCAACTATCGGCCGCTGCTGCGCGATGCCCAGGTGCGCGGTTTCCTCCTGCTACTGGTTGGCAGTTGGCTGATCCTGGCCTGCTGGAAGTGGTTCACCACCGACCTGCACTGGTTCGACGCGCTACGCCTGGTGGCGGTGAACATCACCTCGATCATGACCACCACCGGCTTCGCCGTGGGCGATTATCACCTGTGGGGCCCCTTCGCCAGCATGATGTTCTTCTACCTGGGCTTCGTCGGTGGCTGCTCCGGCTCCACCGCAGGCGGCCTGAAGATCTTCCGCTTCCAGGTGGCCTACATCCTGCTCAAGGCCAACCTCAAGCAGCTCATCCATCCGCGCGCGGTGATCAAACAGCAGTACAACGGCCACCGCCTGGACGAGGACATCGTGCGCTCGATCCTCGCCTTCGCCTTCTTCTACACCATCACCATCGCCAGCCTCGCCCTGGGCGTGGCCATGTGTGGGGTGGACTGGATCACCGCTCTGACCGGCGCCGCCGCCATGGTCTCCGGGGTCGGCCCGGGCATGGGTGAGATGGTCGGCCCGGCGGGCAACTACGCGGGCATACCGGATCTGGCCAAATGGATCCTGACCCTGGGCATGCTGCTCGGCCGCCTGGAAATCCTCACCGTGCTGGTGCTGTTCTTCCCCGCGTTCTGGCGGCATTGAGCGACAGGCTCCCAGCCCCTAGACTGGGCGCACGACAATAATAGGAGGTGCGCCATGACCACCCAGCCCCACGAACGCTTCCAGAGCTTCGCCGAGTTCTACCCTTATTACCTGCAAGAGCACAGCAACCCCACCTGCCGCCGCCTGCACTACGCTGGCAGCCTGCTGGTGCTGACCATCCTCGCCTATGCCCTGCTCACGCAGCAGTGGCTGTGGTTGTTGGCCATCCCGCTGGCCGGCTACGGCTTTGCCTGGGTCGGCCATTTCGTCTTCGAGAAGAACCGCCCCGCCACCTTCCAGTACCCGCTGTACAGCCTGATGGGCGACTGGGTGATGCTCAAGGATGCCTTCACCGGGCGTATCCGTTTCTGAAACGCATGACCGTCTGGATACTGGCCAAGTGCCGTTTAGCGGTGATGCTTGGCTGGCCGCAACTCGCTTGGTTATGATCCTGCCCTGCAAGGCTCTGGAACGAGACTTGCCAATCGTCAGCACCCACAAGAGGTGTCACCTTTCCTGCAGGGACTCTTTGCGTACATGAAGCCAGCCATATCCAGCCGGGTCAGCAGTCTGCCGACACCACCGCTGCGCGAATACTATTCCCGCGTGCTGGCCTACATCGCCACCGCCGCCTGCATCGCCGCCGGTACGGCAATCGGGCACTTCGGCTACGACATCCTGTGGATGGTGCCCTACGCCCTGCTCTACCCCCACCTGGCCTATCAGGTCAGCCGACGCTTCAAGCCCGATCACCCGCAACAGACCGATCTCGGCCTGCTGTTCGTAGATGCCCTGCATGCCGGCGCCAGTATCGTGCTGCTGGGCTTTTCCAGCGTGCCCAGCCTGATGTTCCTGCTCACCCTGAGCTTCAGCGCCCTGGTGATCGGCGGCCTGTACTACCTGGGCATGGCCCTGCTGGTGGCCCTCGCCGCCCTGGCGCTGTGTGCGGCCGTGACCCATGTGCCCGACAACACGGCGACCCCGACCCTGGTCAGCCTGGTCAGCATCCTGTTCACCGCCCTGTACATTGGCATCACCGCTTATTTCGTGCACCAGCAGGGCCTGCGCCTGGCGCAAGCGCGTACCGAGATCAAGCGCGAGCAGGAAAAGGCCGCGCGCCTGGCGCGCAACCTGGCCAAGTACCTGTCCCCCCAGGTGTGGGAGTCGATCTTCACCGGCAAGAAGACCGTGCGCCTGGAAACCCAGCGCAAGAAGCTCACGGTGTTCTTCTCCGACATCAAGGGCTTCACCGAACTGACCGAAGAACTGGAAGCCGAGCAGCTCACCGACCTGCTCAACACCTACCTCAACGAGATGTCGAAGATCGCCCTGAAATACGGCGGCACCATCGACAAGTTCATCGGTGACAGCGTCATGGTGTTCTTCGGCGACCCCAGCAGCCTGGGCGCCAAGAAGGATGCCGTGGCCGCCGTATCCATGGCCATCGCCATGCGCAAGCACATGAAGGTGCTGCGCCAGCAATGGCGCGCCCAGGGCATCACCAAGCCGCTGGAAATTCGCATGGGGCTCAATACCGGCTATTGCACGGTGGGCAACTTCGGTGCCGATACGCGCATGGACTACACCATCATCGGCCGCGAAGTGAACCTGGCCAGCCGCCTGGAGAGCGCCGCCGAAGCCGGCGAAATCCTCATCTCCCACGAGGCCTATTCGCTGGTCAAGGACGTGATCATGTGCCGCGACAAGGGGCAGATCACGGTCAAGGGCTTCACCCGCCCGGTGCAGATCTACCAGGTGGTGGACTTCCGCCGTGACCTCGGCGCCACCTCCAGCTATGTCGAGCACGAACTGCCGGGCTTCTCCATGTACCTGGACACCAACGGCATTCAGAACTACGACAAGGAGCGGGTGATCCAGGCGCTCAACCAGGCCGCCGAGAAACTGCGCGACAAGGTCATTCTGTAAGGGTTCGCCGCCCGGTACCGCCCCTAGCCTTCCGCCAGCGCCTCGCTGAGCACCACCGGCTCGCCGTCGATCAGCGGTTGCAGCGCCAGGAACTCCAGCGCCGAGGCGCGCCAGGATTGCGCCGCGGCCAGTTCGGCGCAGCGCCCGCGATCCAGCTCCAGCGCGGCCAGGCAGGCAGTGCGCAGATCCTCGTCCATGACCCCGCTCTGCCCAGGCTGCAACACGTCCAGCGGCCCGGCCACCGGGTAGGCCGCCACCGGCGTGCCACAGGCCAGCGCCTCGAGCATCACCAGGCCGTAGGTATCGGTGCGCGAAGGGAACACCAGCACCGAGGCCTGCTGATAGGCCTCGGCCAATGCCTGACCATGGCGATAACCGAGAAAGCGCACCTGCGGATACTGACGCTGCAGCGCCTCGCGCTGCGGGCCGTCACCCACCACGCGCTTCTCGCCCGGCAAATCCAGATCGAGAAAGGCCTGCAGGTTCTTTTCCGGCGCAATGCGCCCGACATAGAGAAACACCGGCTGCTGCGGGCGTGAACGCTCCGCATCTGGCCGGAACAACGAGGTATCCACGCCCTTGCGCCACAGTTGCAGATGGCGTAGCTCCCAGCCGGCGAACTCCTCGCGCAGGCGTTCGGTGGTCACCAGCACGGCCTGGCTGGGGCGATGGAAGGCGCGCAGGAAGGCATAGCCCCAGCGCGGCGCGATCCACGGCCAGCGGGTGCTGACATACTCGGGAAAGCGGGTATGGATGGCAGAGGAAAACGCCAGCCCACGCTTGACCAGCCAGCGCCGCGCCGCCCAGCCAAGTGGGCCTTCGGTGGCGATGTGCACGCAATCCGGGCGGAAGTCACGAATCGCCGGGCCGACCTGCCAGAGGTTCCACACCAGAGGGATTTCCGGGTAGGTCGGGCACGGCACGGCGCGGAAGTCGGCCGGCGACAGCAGCTTGACCTGATGGCCCAGGCCGCGCAGTTCACGCACCAGCGCTGCCAGGCTGGTGACCACACCGTTGACCTGCGGTGACCAGGCGTCGCTGACGATCAGTATTCTCACGCGCCCGTCTCGAGCAGTGCGGCAGCCTGCTCATCGGCGGCCTGCCGCGCCTGATCCTCGGCCAGCCGGTAGAGTTCGATCTGCCCATCCCAGTGCTCGATCAGCGCCGTGCAGGATTCCACCCAGTCGCCGCAGTTGAGGTACTCCACCTCGCCGACCTGACGGATCTCGGCATGGTGGATATGCCCACAGACCACGCCGTCGAGGCCGCGCTTGACGCACTCGTGGGCGATGGCTTCCTCGAAGTCGCTGATGAAGTTCACCGCCGTCTTGACCTTGTGCTTGAGGTAGGCCGACAGCGACCAGTAACCGTAACCGTAGCGGCGCCGCCAGTGGTTGAGCCAGCGGTTGAGGGTCAGGGTGAACTCGTAGGCCGAATCGCCAAGGAAGGCCAGCCAGCGGTGGTAACGGGTGATCACGTCGAACTGGTCGCCATGGATCACCAGCAGCCGACGGCCATCGGCGGTGACGTGCACCGCCTCGTCCACCAACTGGATGTTGCCCAGCAGCAGGCTGGAATAGCGGCGCAGGAATTCGTCATGGTTGCCGGTGACGTAGACCACCTCGGTGCCGCGCTTGCTCATGGTCAGCAGGCGGCGGATCACGTTGGTGTGCGCCTGCGGCCAGTAGATGCCACCGCGCAGCTTCCAGCCGTCGATGATGTCGCCGACCAGGTAGATGCGGTCGGCGTGGTAGCGCTTGAGGAAAGCGGCCAGGTGCTCGGCCTGGCAATCCCGGGTGCCGAGGTGCACGTCCGAGATCCACAGGGTACGAACACGTTGCTTGCGACTGGGCTTGGCGAGCTGGGCGCTGGTCATGGGCGGCCTCCGGCTGTTTTGGACAGCTTGAGGCGAAGCGGTGAAGTGATCGTGACGCTTGCAAGACGATTGCATGACAGCGCGCTACGCAGCGCTCCAGTGCAACCAAGCTCTGCGCCCCCTACGCCAGCGTCTGGCGGCTAGTGGCCCTGGCCAGCCTGAAGGCCATGAGAGAGCCAATCCCGGCGGCCCCCATCAACATGCACATGGGAGCCGCGCTGCCATCATGCAGCGCACCCGCCAAGGCGCTGAACACCATACCCAAACCGAACTGCAGAGCCACCGCCAAGCCAGCGGCGGCACCGGCCTGCTGTGGATAGCGCTGCAGCAAGCTGGCCAGGCAGTTGGCTCCGATCAGGCCGGTCACGCTGACGTAAAGCACGACACAGATCACCACGGTGTATACGCCTCCCAAGCCCAGCCCTCCGAAAAGAGCCAGGCCGCTGCCGGAGATCGCCGCCACGGCGGTGCCCCAGGCCAGCATGCGTTGCGGCCCGAAACGTGGAACCCAGCGAGCGTTGAGCATGGTGGCCAATATCACCCCGAAGATATTCAGCGCGAACAACCAGCCATAGCCTTGCGGTGAAACGCTGAAGTACTGGATATACACGAAGGGCGAAGCCGTGATGAAGGCGAACATGCCTGCGAAGGACAGCCCCATGCACAAGATGAAGCCCAGTGCATTCGGCGCACAGGCCATCAGCCCATAAGCACGGAAAGCCCGCGCCAGTGAAGTGCCGCGCTGTTGGGGAGGATGAGTCTCGGGCAGACCCAAGGCAACCAGCACCAGGCAGCAGGCCGCGAACGACAGCAGCACCAGGAACAACGCACGCCAACCGGCCAGCAGCATGAGATAGCTCCCCATCAGCGGCGCGACCAGGGTGGCGAGCATGGTCACCAAGTGCATCAGTGACAGCACCCTGGCGGCGGCCGCCAACGGGAAGAGATCGCGCACCACAGTGCGAGCCAGCACCGACGCGGCAGCGCCGCCCAGCGCTTGCAGAAAGCGACACAGCACCAGTTGCTCAGCGTTATCGGCCCACGCACAGCCGAGGCTGGCCAGCACATAGAGGCCGATGCCGAAGAGCAACAGCGGACGCCTGCCAAAGCGATCCGAAAGCGGCCCATAGAGCAACATGCCCAGACACAGACCAGCCAGAAACGCGCTGATGGTGAGTTGCACACTGGCTTCCGAGGCCTGCAGATCCGTCGCGATCAGAGGCAGGCTGGGCAGATACAGATCGATGGAGAGCGGGCCGAAGGCCGTCAGTGCAGCGAGCAGGACGATCAGGCGCTGCGGGTTGGCGACTGCGGACATGCATGATCTCACGAGGTTGGGGCCGGCCAGCCTACGAGCTGGCCGGCTGCGGGCGGCGAGAAGAGCCCAGGCAAGCGCCCCAGCAGCACGAGATGCCCGGCGCGAGCCTGGTGCCAGGTCGGGGCTTGCGGCATAGACGCCCTCGCCTCAGAAAGGAACGGCTAGGGTGAGCTGGCTGTAGACATTGGTGCCATTACCGTCACCCTGCACGCCACCATCCTCCAGCCCCTTGTCGGGTTGGTAGAGGCCGACCAGGGGAGTGATGATCAGGTGGTCACTGACGGCCCACTCGGCGTAGAGATCCAGCTCACGCCCGCTGGTATCGACATTGCCGCGGGAATGCAGCGTATCGAAGTCGAAATACAGCACGCCTAGCGTCAGCCCTTCCATCGGAGTGGCCTTGAGGCCGACATGATGAACCTGGGTATTGCTGTTGAACGGGCCGGAATAGTTGGCGGCGACCTCGCCCTGGAACCAGGTGCCATAGCCACGGCTGAAGCCGTTGAACATCGAATCCCAGCCTTCCGAATAGCGGCTGTAGCGATAGGTCAGGTTCGGTGACCAGGCCAGGTCTGCAAAGGTATAGCCCGCTTCGGCATACCAGGCTTTTTCATCGCCGGCCGACTTGTCCTGCCAGGCGTACTCGAAGGCGAAATTGGCATTCTCCACGCCCGCATTGCCAGCCCCGCGCACGCTGTAGATATCCATGCCGTCACGCTGTCGCTGAAAATCGCTGGCATAGCGCTCGTCCACACCAATGCCATGGATATAGGTGAATGCCAGCTCACCCGGCTCGGTGGTGTAGGCCAGCGTGCCAGCCGCCAGCTCGGTCTTGGCCTGGGCGCGGTTATCCGATTTCATCCACATCAGATCGCCGTGCAAGCCCTGCTGACCACCGATACGCACCACCGCGGTCTGGTCGAAGGCATGACGGGCGGCCAGGTAATAGGCACCGCCTCGATTCAATTCGCCTTCGGCCGGGCCCTTGCCGAAATTGAGGCCATCATCGTTGATGATGAAACCATCGCCGATCTTCACCACCTGACGACCAAAGGAGATGTCCAGGCCATCTTCGCCCAGCGCCGGCAGCAGATTGCCGGAGCGCCAGCCCAGGTAGGCGTCCTCGATCTTGGTGGTGCGTTCGGAGCCGTCGCTCAGGCCGGCCGCATCGCCATCGCCCCAGGAGCCGGAACTGACCCAATTGAGTGCGCCGTAGGCCGTACCGTTACCCGCCAGCCCCTGCTCGGCACTGACCCCATATTTGACGAAGCCCTCGCGCCAACTGGCGCCACCGCTGCTGCCGTCATAGCTCTTGCGGCTGTTGAACCAGCCATACACGGCGAGGACATCGGCGTTCAGCCTGGTTTCACCCTGGTTGTAGAATTCGTAGGCCTGGGCTGACTGGCTGGCGCCAAGGACGGCGACAGCAAGCCCCACGGCTGCGGAAATGGAGGTATGGCGACGTTGCTGCATGAGCTGCTCCTCTTGTTCTTCTGGCCCGTCCGGCAGGACAGGTCTCTGGTTTGCGCCCTGCAGCGCAGGACGCACCACCGCTCAGCCCCGATATCCTCCCTCGAGATACCGAATGAACCTCGACAACGGTGACGGGCTATTAGGGAACGTGCGCACCGGCAATGCTTGATCACACTTGCCAGCGGACTTGACCCGCCACGCCAGCAGCAGCGCACTCGTTGTGTGCAGCAGTAACAGCGAGTGCACCGGGACTCGGCGGCCGAACCGTCTGACCATCGGCTTCCAGCCCTCAACAATGGGCGCTGGCGGATCAGGAAGCGACTTGCGGGAACCCGGCATGGTTCATGCTTAACATGTTAATGAAACCGCCCATGCATCTTTCGGTAACATGTTAACAAGTATCAAGGGGTCGCCATGCACGCTCAGCAGGCCACACACAGCTCACTCGAAAACTGGCAGCGCTCCATCCAATCCGTTTGCGGCAACTACGAGACCCGCCTGGCCTTCAACAGCACCCTGTTCATCGGTGATGTCCATGCCAAGGAACATGCCGGTCTGACGCTGGCGCACCTGAAGACCAATGCCGGCCTGATCTCCCGCACGGCCAAGACGGATCGCGACGACGACCGTTACTGCTTTCTGGTCAGCCAGCGCAGTGGCTGTTCGCAGATATCCCAGAATGGCCAGACCGTAGAGCTAGCACCGGGCGACCTGGTGTTGATGGACTCGGTGGGCTCGTGCGAGATCACCCCGCATGGGTTGATCGAACATGCCTCCCTGCATCTGCCGCGAGAAGATGTTCTGCGTGCGCTGCGCAACGAGCGCTCGCTGTTCGGCAAGGTTTCACCTCGATGCACCAGCGGCCGTATGCTGCGCCTGCTGGTCGACCAGCTCTATCTCAACGAAGCGGGCATCCAGGCCGATGCCTGCGAAGGCGAAGCCATGCTCGGCGCCTTTACCAGCCTGCTCGGCCCAGCCTTGACGCAGCGCGAGCAGGAAGCCGAGATCGCCGACTCGATTGCCGGCAACAGCCTGCGACGCCAGGCGCAGCAACTGATCGAGGAATCGCTGAGCCACCCCAACCTGACGCCGGCCGCGCTGGCCAACCGCCTGCAGATCTCCGTGCGCCAGCTCTATCGACTCTTCGAGGAACAGGGCGACAGCGTTTGCCGTTATATCCAGCGCACCCGACTGCAACGCAGCGCCAGCGATCTGAGCAACCCCAACCTGCGCCGCGAATCGATCACCGCGATCGCCTACAAATGGGGCTTTACCGATTCGGCCCACTTCAGTCGCGCGTTCAAGAAGCAGTTCGAGCAATCGCCCAAGGAATACCGCTCCCAGGCCGTCGATCAGTAACCTAAGGCGGAACGCGACAGGTGTCGGCAGCGGCGACCGAAGGCCACCAGCACCACAGACTCAAGCAAGCGCCGCCTGGGTTTCCGGCAAGGTCGCGCCACCATCCACAACGATGGTCTGCCCGGTGATATAGCTGGCCGCCTCCGAGGCGAGGAACAGCATGGCGCCGGCAATATCAGCCGGTTCGCCCAGGCGGCCCAAGGGTACCCCGCGGGCGATATCGGCGCTGTGGGCGCCATCGCCCAGATTGCCCATCGCCGGGGTACGGATCATGCCCGGCTCGACGCCATTGACCCGTACCCCACGCCTGGCCAGCTCCAGCGCCGCACTGCGGATGAAACCGTTGACCCCGGCCTTGGACGCCGCGTAGTGGCTCAACCCCGGATAGGCGACCCGTGGCCCGGTAACCGACGAGGTGACCAGCACGCAGCCCTTGCCCCGCTGCTCGAACAACGGCAACGCGCCCTGGGTGAGCCAGAACAGCGCGCTGAGATTCACCGCCAGGGTGCGTTGCAGAATGGTCGGCGTGATCTCGGCGAAGGGCGTCAGAGGAAAGTAGCCGGCGTTATGCACCAGAATGTCCAGGCGCTCCAGCCCACTCAGCAAAGCGGCGATGGCGGCTTCGTCGGCCAGGTCGATCGCCAATGCCTGCACCTCGTGCCCCTGGCTCTGCAGTTCACGCGCCAGTGCCTGGGCCGGCTGCACCTGCAGATCGGCGATCAGCACGCGCGCCCCGCTGGCAGCAAAGCCTTCGACGATACTGCGACCGATGCCCTGGGCGCCGCCGGTGACCAGCACGGTCTGCCCGGCGAAATCGAATCGTGCGTTCATCAGGCACCTCCCAGACGATCGAACACCAGAGTCGGCACATCGACGATGCTGGAACCGCCGTCGGCGACGATGCTGGCCCCCGTGATGATCGACGCCTCGTCACTGATCAGGAAACGGCACACGCTGGCGACTTCCTCGGCACTGGCCGGACGCCGCAAGGGCACGTCGGCGGTGACCCGAGCGTAGGCGGCATCGAGGTCTTCGCCGAAGTGCTGCATCAGCGGTTGCATCTCCTCGTCGGCCATCGGCGTGCGCACCCAGCCGGGGCACACGCAGTTGACGCGTACGCCCAGTGGGCCGTAATCACGCGCCAGGGAGCGGTTGAGACCGAGCAGCGCATGCTTGGCCGTGGTGTAGCCACACACCTGCGGGCCGGCGGCCAACGAGGCGATGGAACCGAGCAGGACGATGCTGCCGCGCCGCTCGATCAGCAGCGGCAGGCAGGCTCGGGCGCTGTGAAAGGCGCTGTCGAGATTGCTGCGCATGGCGGCCTGCCAGCCTTCGTCGGACGTTTGCGTGGCCGTGCCGAGACCATGGCCACCGGCGCAAGCCAGCAGCGCATCGAGGCCGCCGAAGCGGCTGCGGATCTGCTCGACGAAGCCACTCCAGGCCTCGGCGCTGGCAGCATCGCCGACCAGCACCAGGCCACCGGTTTGCGCCGCCACACGCTCCAGTGGCGGGCGGCGACGACCGACCAGCACCAGGTTGTGGCCTTCATCCGCCAGACGCCGGGCGCAGGCTTCACCGATGCCGGTGCCGGCCCCTGTAATGAGGATGGTTCTGGGCTCAGTCATCGCACGCATGCTCCGTGCGGTTGATCACGCTGCAGTAGGAGGCCACCGGGAAGTTGGACAGTTCGTCGAAGCCGCCACCGGCGTAGCCGAAGATCTTGCCGTCGCTGCGGTGGTTGGCCATGTCGATCATCACCAGGCCCAGGGTCGGCACGATCTTCTCGCGCCAGACGAACAGATACAGCTCGTCGCTGATCTTGTAGTAGTGGCAACGATCGGTGTCGCACAGGCCCGCCTCCACACCTTTCAGGCACTGCCAGGTGTAGAAGTTCTCGTTGAGGTAGATGTGCTCGTAGACCTCGGTCGGGCTGTAGCGATAGAGGTTGCGCAGGCCGACCAGCTCGCGGGTCGGCGCGTGCGGGCAGGCGCCCTCCTGCCACGGCTTGTCCAGGCTGCCGTGGAAGAACTCGATCTCCACGCCGGTCAGCAGCTTGCCCGCCAGGGCGCGATGGTAGAGGCCTTCATGGGTCGTCTGGGCGTCCGGCATGCGGCCGATCACTGCGGTGAAGGAAGCGCTGGTCAAGTCCAGCACCAGGCTGATCGACCAGTCCTGGCCGTTCTCCTGCTTGAGGAAGTCCACCAGGTAGATGCCGGGGCGAACCGAGGTGGCACGGTAGGCAGCACTGCCCTGCGAATGACCATCGGCTGCCTGCCAGCTCAGACGCTCGGCCTCGAAGCGGTGAGCGATCTGCCAACCATTGGCGAAATGCAGGGTCAGGCTTCGGCCAGTGAGGTCGGCCAGGTTCGGCAGGATGAAGGATTCCGGGGCGAAGCCATCGGCCAGGGCCCCTACGGTGATCCAGTCGGAATGGGTGCTCATGCTGATATCTCGAAGTGATGGGTGGAGCCTGCATGGTGCGAGCTCCAGCCAGTTACGCCTATCAACCGGATGGTTGAGAAGCGCACGTTGCCCTGCCCCAATTCAGTTCGCGGCCCCACCCTGGCGGGCGTTGACCGGAGGCACGCGAGACGCCCAGGGCTGGGCCTGCTCCAATTGCGCAGCCAGGGCCAGCAAGGTGGCCTCGTCGCCGAAGCGGCCGGCAAAATGCGCACCGATGGGCAGGCCAGCGGCCGTCCAGTACAACGGCACCGACATCGCCGGCTGACCGGTGGCGTTGAACAGCGCGGTGAACGGCGAATAGCTGTGGAACTGCTCCATCACCTCGGCCAGGCTGAGCCGCTCATCGAAGGCGTCCAGCTCGCCGATCCGTGGCGGTTCGCGGGTAAGGGTCGGGGTGAGGATCAGGTCGAAATCCTGCAGGAACGCGGCGAAGGCTCGCCCCAGCGCATGGATCCAGTCCACCGCCGCCGCGTAACGCGCGCCGCCGATGTCGCCACGTTCGCGCAGGATGATCCGGGTGCGCGGCTCCAGCTCCTCCAGCGCCACCGGCTGGCCACGCATCTGCCCCAGCATGTCGATGTAGCCACGGGTGCTCGCACCGATGATGTCGAAGACGCGATCCAGGAAGACCGGCAGTTCGACCGGCAATCGAGTCACCTCGACCGAGTGCCCAAGGCTCTCGCACAGGCGCGCCGCATGCCGCACGGCAGCCAGGCTTTCGGCAGAGCTTGGCCAGGGGTCGAGATGTTCGACCAGCGCGATACGCAGCGGGCGCACCGGCCCCTGCGCGGCGGCGAGATAGGAAGTGCTGTGCAACGGGGCCGCGTAGGGTGCTCCCAGATCCATGCCCGCCGTCACGTCGAGCAATGCGGCGCTGTCGCGCACGGACAGGGTGATCGCATGCGGTGTACCCATGCCGGCCCAGCCCTCGCCGACCAGCGGCCCGGATGGCATGAGCCCCCGGCTCGGCTTGAAACCGAACACACCACAGCAGGAGGCGGGAACCCGCAGCGACCCACCGCCATCGTTGCCATGGGCAAAAGGCACCACCCGTGCTGCCACCAAGGCGGCCGCCCCCCCACTGGAACCACCGGCACTGTGTTCAGTGTTCCAGGGATTGCGAGTGGCGCCGAAGCGCGTCGACTCCGTGGTGTAGGAGGTACCGAACTCGGGCGCCGTGCTGCTGCCAGCGAACACGCAACCGGCCTGCCGCAGCCGCGTCACCACCTCGGCCTCGAAATCGGCACGCACCTCGCCGCAAGCCAGGGAGCCATTGGTCATCAGCGCACCACGCAGCGGTGAGAACAGATCCTTGATCAGGGTCGGCACACCCGCGAAGGTGCCCTGGCTCGCACTGGCCGACTGCGCATCGAGACGAGCCTTGTCGTAGAGTTTTTCGCAAACCGCATTGAGCTGAGGCTCGACCTGCTCGATACGTTCGATGACCGCCTCCAGCAATTCGCCGGGCCGTACCTCCCCCTTGCGTACCAGCTCGGCAAGCCCATAGCCATCGTGACTGTCCAGCAGCGAATGAATGCTGTGCATAGTTAAGTTTCCTTGGGAATCAGGAGTGGGTAGAGAGTGGGTCAGCCAAGCGCTTGCGCTGGATCAGCCCGGTGACCAGCCACAATGACGCGGCCATAAGGCTGGCCAGCGCCAGCCAGTGAATCGAGGCGCGCAGGTCGCCAGTGAACGCGCCGACCAGCGCCACCACCAACGGGCTGACGAACTGGCCGATGTACAGACAGGCCGTGAACAGGCCGAGACCGCGCCCCCGGGTGTTGACGTTCAGTGCGTTCATCACCGGGGCCATGGCATTGGGCACCAACAGGCCGGCGCCAAGGCCGTGCACGCTCACCGCCAGCAAGACCTCGTTGTAGCTCTGTGCACGGGTCAGCAGCCACAGGCCCAGCGCCAGCAAGGTCAACAACGCCACGTTGCAACCAGCGATGCCCAGACCTCGGCGCAGCAGCGGCCAGATCAGCGAACCACCGAGAGTGGCCAGCAGCCCCAGGCCGGCAGACAGGCCAATCAGGGTACTGGAGGTGATGCCCAACTCCACCAGCAGAACAGGTGTCTGTACCGGCACGATCAGGCTGAGGATCATCCCGCCCATGATCAGCAGGTAGCCACTGACCAGCGCCGGAATCGAGACCTGCTCATCGTCCGCGTCGGGCGTCGTTTCCATACGCTCGCGAACCGGCTCCCAGAGCACCCGGATCATCGCCGGCACCAACAGCAGCGGCAGCAGATAGAGATAGAACGGCAGTCGCCATGACTGCTCGCCCAGCGCCCCGCCGACGACGAAGAACAGTGCACCCACCAGGCCGATGGTGACCACCTGCAGGTTGACGTAGCGCATGCGCGCCTCACCCCGCCAGTAGTCGGCGATCAGGGTGGCGCAGCAGGTCATGATCGCCGCTTCGGTACAGCCGAACAGCAGGCGTACCCCGACGATGGCCGTGAGGTCGTCGAGCAGCGCCGGAATCATTCCCAGCACTGCATACAGCAAGGTCGCGATGATCAGCAGCGCCTTGCGCCCCACCCGGTCGGCCAACCAGCCAGCCAGCGGCGCACACAGGGCGATGGTCAGGGCCGGCCCGGTCACGGCCAGGGGTACCAGCAGCTCGGCATGCGCCGAAGTCGGGCCGAACTCGGCGGCCAGCTTCGGCAGCATGGGGGCGACCATCACCGCGCCCATGATGGTCAGGCTGCTGCCGAGCATCAGTACCACGCCTTCACGCCGACCACTGGCCTGACGGGAGTTGGGCGCCACAGCGCCTGCAAGGGAATGTTCCAGAGACATGCTGAAGACCTCGAAGATGTGATGAGGCATCCGCGGCACGTGTCAGAGCATCCCGTTTGGGACAGGGCTCAGGCACTCGCCAAGCGGCTCCGCGACGTCCGGCTCGGTGCCGCACGCCGGCTTTACGCAGGCATCCTAGGGCGCTGTTCCAGGCCACCGTTATCCAAATTCGGCAGAATGACGGCACCTCCTCTGAGGCTCGGAATGACCATCATGGAGCTGCCCAGAAGAGGCGAAAGGAAGCGCAGATCTATACGCGGGGAGAATGGAAAGGCTCACGAGCTGGCCGCATTCGGCACTCTGCAGGCCTTACAGAAAGAGGGTCGCCACCAGCTCGGTGCGATTGCTGACACCCAGTTTGCGGAACAGATTGATCAGATGAGTCTTGACGGTGGGTAGACCGACATCGAGCCGGCGGGCGATGTCCTTGTTGCTGCAACCGGCTCGCAGCAACTCCGCCACCTGCCATTCCCGCGTCGTCAGTTGCATGCGCGGAGCGATAGACGATGGCGTTGCCACGGCGACCTCGAACAGCCCCTGCAGTGCCTGCAACTGCCGCAGTTCGTGCATGGCGAAGGTGCCAAGCTCCGCGCCACGCAGCAGCGAGATGCCCGCCACCGGTCGCCCCTGCTCGAAAGCCAGCACCTCGACGACATCGACGACGCCGAAGCGCTCGAGGAAATCCCCGTAGCGCCGATTGGCGGCGGCGTCCTGCGCACTCATGCCCAGTTGCAAGGGCACCACACTGCTGCCGGTGCGCTGGCAATTGCGCGGCTGCAGTGGATCGACCTGACGAAAATCGGACAGATAGCGCTCATGCATGTCCAGGCGCATCTGCTGCAGAAGGAAATCCTGCGGTTCGAGCTGGGCAGCGATGCGATAGAAGACCCCGGCGGAGACGGGTAGCAAAGCCAGGAAGCTGTTCAGGCAACGTTGCCCCACCTCTGCGTCATGCATGATCGCGTGACTCGGTTAGACCCTGGCGACCGAATCGGCCGCCAGAGTGAACGGCCAGTGGTTACACCACGGCCATGTAGTGTTTGGTGAAGCTGTCGCTGAGCACGTCCCACAGCACGGCAGTACCCTTGGTCACGAACCAGCTATCACCAGCCTTGTAGCGAGTGCTCTGGCCGGTGGCCTCGTCGGTCAGGATGACCTCACCGAACACCACGGTGGCCTGTTCGTTGAACGGATAGACCATGCGGAACTTGCTCTTGGTCACGGCGAAATAACCGGCGCTGAGCGCATCGGTCGGCGCACCGAAGGTCATCTTGCCGAAGGCCTTGCCCTCGCCTTCGAGAATCTCCGAGCCCAGGTCGGCAACGGTGCCCCAGGCATCCAGCTCGTTGAGGGTGGTGCCTTGCTTGATAGGCGTCATTGGGTATTTCCTCTGTTAATGATCAATGGATGAATCAGCGGCGCCCGTTCCAGTACCCCGAGAGCTGGTGCCAGGATTTGCCGGCGGTCAGCAGCAACGGACGGATCTGGTCTTTACCGATCACCTGGATGCGGCGCACCGAACTGATCAGGTCATAGCGTGCCGAGCCCTCGCTCATGCCCTCGGCCAACACCTTGCAGATGATGTGGCTGGGGGTGACGCCGAAGCCCGAGTAACCCTGTACGAAGAACACATTGGGGTGCTGCGGCAAGGTGCCGATCTGCGGGAACAGGTTGGGGCTGCAGGCCATGGGGCCGCCCCAGGCCAAGTCGATCTTCACGTCCTTGAGGTAAGGGAAGATCTTCAGCATCAGGTTGCGGTTCCAGGCCTTGAGGTCGCGTGGAATGTGCTCGACGAAGGGCGTGGCAGAACCGAACAGCAAGCGGTTCTCACGGGTAACGCGGTAGTAGTCGATGACCGGGCGAATGTCACTGTAAGCCCCGCGAATCGGGCTGATACGTTCGATCAGCTCATCGCTCAGCGGCTCGGTGACCATCTGGAAGGCGTAGGTGTTGATGGTGCTCTTGTGCAGCTCCGGCTCCAGCTTGTTGAGGAAGCTGTCGCAGGCCCACAGCAGCTTGCTGGCCTTGACCGAGCCCTTGGCGGTACGCACGGTGACGCGCTCGCCGTAGGTCACTTCCAACGCCGGGCTGTACTCGAAAATCTTCACGCCGTGGCTGGCCAGCGCCTTGGCCTCGCCCAACAGCAGGTTGAGCGAATGCACGTGACCGGCGCCCATGTGCAGCAGGCCGCAGGAATAGGCATCGGAGCCGATCATCTGCTTGAGCTCGCTGCCCCGCAGCAGGCGGATCTCCTGCTGCGGGGCGAGCGCCTTGAACTCCTTCTCCCAGGCAGCCAGGGTCTTTTCCTGGCGAGCGTTGAAACCCATGTAGCCGTAGCCGTGGCAGAAGTCGGCATTGATGGCGTACTTCTCGATCCGGCTCTTGATGATCTGCGCGCCCTGGTCGCTGATTTCAAGGATCGCGCGCAGGCCGTCTTCACCCACATCCTTGCGAATCTTCTCCAGGTCATGGCCGATACCCGCCATGATCTGCCCGCCGTTGCGCCCGGTGCCACCGAAGCCAAGGTAGCGCCCCTCCAGCACGACGATGTTGGTGATGCCCTTCTCGGCCAGCTCCAGAGCCGTGTTGATGCCGGAAAAGCCACCACCGATCACGACCACGTCCGCTTCGATATCCGCCTCGAGGGACGGAAAGCTGAGGTCATACTTCTTGGTGGCCGTGTAGTAGGTGGGCGTTTCGATATTGATCATGGGAAGGACCTGAGTATTCGAGAAGGAACGACTGCTAAACGAGCCCGGCTCCGTGCACGTTGCGTTCTGCTGGATCACATTAGGAACTCAGCGGGCGAGCACGTCTTGATTCACCCTGCCCTGGCACTTGACCATTGCTGCCAGAGCCTGCGCGCTCAGCGTCTGAAACGCCTCCAGGGCAGCCGCCAGATAGCGAAACGCTGTCTCGGCACAGGCGCATCCTGCGATCGAGCGACTACCGCTCATCCGCTGACAGCTTGGCAGCAGCGGTCAATCGGGAGGCACGCTTGATCAAGACAGTTATACGTCTTAACTTTGTAACATCGTCACTCGCATCGGGCCATCATCCGCTACCCAGGGGTGAGGGCCATGCCAAGCAGAGCCGCCACCTTTCGACCCTATCCGTTCGAGAGGGGGTCTGCCCCAGTCGCGCCACGAGCCGAACTGAAAGGCTGCTTACTTAAAGAAATCGTCAACAAGAACAACAAAGAACCTTTCCTTAACTGCAGCTCAGGTGTTTCCCCTGGTGGGAATCGTTTGGTGCCTCACTGGTGACTACCCAGACTCCTCTGGACATGGATCGCCGCAGACGGCAAAACGCATGATGCGAATGCCCTCCGCCCTGGAGAATGGCTCATCGGCAAGCACCGCACCGACGGCGTTCGAGCGGACTTAACGAGCATGTACGACGTATTCGCTTCATCCACCGCCTCCCGGCGCAACGGCAACTCTCCCTTTTCCCGGCGCGTCAGCTCGCAAGATATCGACGAGCATGCCGAGCAGGTCAGCGACTGGCAGCTAACCTACGACCAGATGACCGCTGGCCGCTTTCACGGCGAACTGACGGAATTCAGCCTGGACTGGATGCAGGTCATACGCGACAGAACCAATCAGTCGCTGATCAAGCGAGGCTCGGCCAAGCCCGGCACCATCAACTTCAGCATTCCGCTCAGCTTCAGCGGTGACTTTTACTGTGACGGCCATCTGGTTTCCGAAGGCAACGCCCTGGTCGCCCATGCCGATGACCTGCCACAGCTGCGCACGCCCGATGAAATGGATCTGGTGATGATCACCGTGGATCAGAACATCCTGGAGCAGGAACTGGTTCTGCAGGGTATCGCCTTCGAGAGCACCCACCTGCCCAAGACCTATCAGCTCAAGGGACTGACCTTGCCACAGAACCTGCGCAACATCCTCGCCGACCTCGAATACGGCTCGGCCCACGCGCAGTTCGACCTGAGCGATGAATGCATACGGCGCCAGTTCCGCGACGCCATCATGCTGCAACTATTCGAGTTGCTGCCCTCCAGCCAGCCCATCGGCATTACCCCGTCGGCCCGCAAGCGTACCGTCGACCGCGCCTGTGAATATGCCCTGGCCCATCTCGACGAACCCCTGAGCATCCTCGACATGTGCCACACCCTGGGCGCAAGCCGCCGCAAGCTGCAGTACTGCTTTCAGGAAACCCTCGGCACCAACCCGGTCGCCTACCTGCGCGCACTGCGCCTGAACGCGGCGCGGCGCGAACTGCGTCAGGGCGCTGCTCAGGTATCGGTGCAGGAAGTCGCCAGCCGCTGGGGCTTCTGGCACCTCAGCCGCTTCTCCAGCGAATACCGGGCGATGTTCGGCGAACGCCCCTCGCAAACCCTGCACCGCTAGCCCCGCACAGGGGCGTCGTGCCCCCGTGCGCCCCCTCTCCCGGATGCACCAGATGCACCCGGCGCCCGCCCATGGGTGGCGACCCGATATTTTCTCTCAGCCGCCTGCATCTTTGCCGTTTTTGGCTAACACGCCCTTCGCCCCCTCCGTAACCTGGCCGTAACGGACGAACTGCCACGTCCTGGCTTCCGCCTATCCGGGCGGGCAAACACACCCTGTTGACAATAAAAATCTCGCAACGGAGGTAACTGGGAGATGGACAAGAAATTCGCCTTGTATCCCCTCGCCATGTCCATCATGGCCTCGATGTCCCCTGGCGTTCAGGCGTTCCAGTTCGATACCGCGGATCCTGATCTGCGCTTGCGCTGGGACAACACCCTCAAGTACAGCACCGCCAGCCGCCTCAAGGGCGCGTCCGATCAGCTCACCGCCCTTCCCAACCATGACGACGGCGACCGCAATTTCAGCCGTGGGCTGATCTCCAACCGCTTCGACCTGCTCTCGGAGTTCGACGCCATCTACAAGAACGTCGGTGCCCGGGTGTCCGGGGCGGCGTGGTACGACAGCGTCTACAACGAGGGCAATGACAACGACTCCCCCGCCACCGCGAACGCCCTGTCGGTCGACCACGACGAATTCACCCGTGCCACCGAAAAGCTGCACGGGCGCAAGGGTGAACTGCTCGATGCGTTCGTCTTCGCCCGCTTCAACCTGGGTGATGCCAAGGGTACGGTGCGCGCCGGCCGGCACGCGCTGGTCTGGGGGGAAAGCCTGTTCTTCGGCGCCAACGGCATCGCCGGCACCATGGCGCCCGTGGACGCGGTCAAGGCGGCCTCGGTGCCCAACACCCAGTTCAAGGAGCTGATCCGCCCCACCGAACAGTTCTCCGGGCAGTTGCAACTGACGCCCGACATATCCGTTGGCGCGTTCTACCAATGGCGCTGGGAAGAAACCCGCCTGCCCGCCTCGGGCAGCTACTTCTCGGTACTCGACACCATCGGCGAGGGCGCCGAGCGCCTGATCGCCGGGCCCAACCCGGTCATCCCCGGTGGCGAACCCCTGGCGTTCTTCCGCCAGCAGGACATGAAGGCCAAGGACTCCGGCCAGGGCGGTGTGCAGGTGCGCTTCCGCGCCGGTGAAACCGACTTCGGCCTGTATGCCGTGCGCTACCACGACAAGACGCCGCAGATCTACATTCGCCCCGGCGCAGGCGCCCCCGACTTCGCCAGCGGGCGCCTGGGCACCTACCAATGGGTCTACCCGGAGAACATCCGCGCCTTCGGCGCCAGCGTCAGCCACACCTTCGGCGACTACAACCTCGCCGCGGAAATCTCCACCCGTCGCAACATGCCGCTGAGCAGCGATGGCGTGACCATCCTCGACGGCAGCGGCGACAACGCTGGCGATGCCCGCTACGCCGTCGGCAACACCCTGCACGCGCAGGTGTCCTGGTTGGCCACGCTCGGCCCGTCGTTCATCGCCAACGAGGCGGATTTCCTCGGTGAAGTGGCCTGGAACCGCGTGCTCGACGTGACCAAGAACCGCCAGGCGCTCAACCCTCTGGCCGACCGCGATGCGGCAAACGTGCGCTTCGTCTACGAACCGCGCTATCGCCAGGTATTGCCCGGCATCGACCTGTCGGTGCCGGTCGGGCTGGGCTTCGGTATCGGCAACTCTGCGGTGGTCGGCGCCTTCAATGGCGACAAGGTGGGTGACCTCAGCATCGGTCTGACCGCCCTGTACCTCAACGAATGGCGAGCCGGCCTCACCTACACCCACTACTTCGGGCCGGCCGGTACCTCGGTGAACGAAGACAACCACATCACTTTCAAGCAATCGCTGAAGGATCGCGACTTCATCGCCCTGTCGATCCAGCGCACCTTCTGAGCAGAGGAACCTTCCATGACTCGTTTCTCCCTTTCCGTACTCAGCCTGCTCCTGCTGTGCGCTCAGCAGAGCATGGCCGCCGTGAGCGCAGAGCAAGCCGCCAAGCTGAATGGCGAACTGACCCCGCTCGGCGCCGAACGTGCCGGCAACGCCGATGGCAGCATTCCCGCCTGGAACGGCGGGCTGACCACGCCGATACCAGGCGACAAGCCCGGCGGGCGTCGCTCGGATCCGTTCAAGGACGAAAAGCCGCTGTTCACCATCGATGCCCGCAATGTGGCGCAATATGCCGACAAGCTGACCGACGGCACGCGCGCCATGCTGGCCAAGTACCCCGACAGCTATCGCCTGGATGTGTATCAGACACACCGCACCGCCGCCGCGCCGCAATGGGTGTACGACAACACCCTGGCCAACGCGAGCCGGGCGAAGATCGATAACGACGTGGTGGTC
This sequence comes from Pseudomonas sp. GOM7, assembly GCF_026723825.1. NCBI lineage: Bacteria > Pseudomonadati > Pseudomonadota > Gammaproteobacteria > Pseudomonadales > Pseudomonadaceae > Pseudomonas > Pseudomonas sp. GOM7. Next base: position 3,400,301 of record NZ_CP113519.1, read on the forward strand.
GGCGCGTTTGGCGGCATCCCCTTCCCGATCCCCACCACTGGTGCCGAAGTGATGTGGAACCACCTGCTGCGCTGGCGCGCACCGACCGCTCGCTTCTACGCCACGGCCTATCAGCTCACCGCCGATGGTCGCGCCGTGCTCGCCAGCGATGCCAGCTCGGTTCAGCAAGTGCCTTACTACTTCCAGGACAGCAGCCTGGAGGAGTACGCCAAGTCCAACCTGTACTTCAATATCCGCGTCAACCTCTCCGCCCCGGCCATCCGCGCCGGTGAAGGCATCGTCGGCCGGCAGAACCTCGATGCGGCCAAGGATCAGGCCTGGGTCTACCTGGTGGGCCAGCGCCGCGTGCGCAAGCTGCCCAATACCTGCTGCGACACACCGAGCCCGACCATGGCCGGCCTGATGAGCTTCGACGAGCTGGAAGTCTTCTCCGGCCGCCTGGATCGCTTCGACTGGAAGATCGTCGGCAAAGAGGAGAAGTACATCCCCTACAACGCCAACAAACTGATGCAGCCGACCTCGGACAAGGACGTACTGAGCGCGCACCACCTCAACCCCGACCATGTGCGCTGGGAGCTGCATCGCGTGTGGGTCGTCGAGGCCACCCTGCGCAACGGCCAACGCCACCAGGCCGCACGCAGCCGCTACTACTGCGACGAAGACACCTGGACCTGCGTGCTGGGTGATCGCTGGGATGCCAACGGCCAACTGTGGAAGACCACCTGGGGCCAGATCATGGTGATGCCAGAGCTGCCCGGTAACTTCATGTTCGCCTTCGGCTTCAACGATCTGCTCTCCGGCGCGGCCATGGTCGCCGGCCTGTACAACGAGAAACCGGTGCATTACGAACTGCTCGAGCGTATGCCGGATGTCGAATTCACCCCGGACGCCCTGGCCAATGATGGCATTCGCTGACCATCTACTCGCCATCCGCGACAGCATTACGGAGCGCGCTCATGAACACCCCTAGTCAACCTTCGCGTGGCACGCAGGGACGCTGGCAGTGCTCACTGCTGGCGCTCTGCCTGTGCCTGGCCGGCGCGGCGCAGGCCGAACCGGTCGGCGCCGCGCTGGATCGGCCGGCCTTGGCCACGGTCAACCCGGCGCACAGCTACCTGCTGGGCATCGCCCAGGCCGGTCAGCGCCTGGTGGCCGTCGGCGAGCGCGGCCTCATCGTGCTTTCCGACGACCAGGGGGCGACCTGGCGACAGGCGCCCTCTCCGGTCAGTGTCACCCTGACGGCCGTGCGCTTCGCCGATGCCGAGCACGGCTATGCCGTCGGGCATGGCGGCAGCGTGCTGGTCAGCCAGGATGGCGGTGCGAGCTGGACAGCCAGCCTCGATGGCCGTCGCGTTGCGACGACGCTACTGGCGGCAGCGCAGGCGCAAGGTAACCCGCGCGCGATTGCCGAAGCCCAGCGTCTGGTCGAGGACGGCCCGGACAAACCCTTTCTCGACCTCTGGGTAAAGGATCCACTCAATGCCTATGTGGTCGGTGCCTACGGCCTGGCCCTGCACACCCGCGATGGCGGCAAGAGCTGGCAGCCCTGGCTGCAGCGCAGCGCCAACCCCGGCGGTTTGCACCTCAATGCCATCCGCAGCCGTGGCCAGCGCGTGGTCATCGCCGGGGAACAGGGCCTGGTGCTGCTCTCCGAGGACGGCGGCGCCAGCTTCAACCCAATCGAGACGCCCTACTCCGGCAGCTTCTTCACCCTCGAACTGCCGGCCGATGGTTCGATCGTGCTCGCCGGCCTGCGTGGCAATGCGCTGCGCAGCGCTGACGGCGGCGCGAGCTGGAGCCCGCTCGCCTCACCCGTGGAGGCCTCGATCACCGCCTCGGCACTACAGGCCGATGGCAAGCCGATCTTCGTCAACCAGGCCGGCATGCTCCTGCGCGAGCAAGGCGGCCGCCTGCTGCCGAGCAACCGCCAGCCGCTGCCGCCCCTCAACAACCTGCTGCCCATTGCACAGGCCGATATCGTCCTGGTGAGCGGAGAAGGTGTCAGTGTGCTGAATGCTGGAGACGTGAAGTGAACAATGCGCCAACAGACCTGGCGGAAGCTTCCGCTGACTTCGATCCGCGCTCGGGCTCGTTGCTCGAGCGCCTGCTGTTCAACCACCGTCTGCTGGTGGTGCTCCTATGCGCCATCACCACCGGGCTGCTGGCCTGGCAAACCACCAAGCTGGAGCTCAATGCCAGCTTCGAGAAGACCATTCCCACCGAGCATCCCTACATCCAGGTGTTTCAGCACTATCAGAGCCAACTGACCGGGCTGGGCAACTCGGTGCGCATCGCCGTGCAGAACCCGGCCGGCGACATCTATGACCCGAACTACCTCGACGCCCTGCGTCGCCTGTCGGACGCCATCTTCCTGCTGCCGGGGGTCGACCGCGTCAACATGAAATCCCTGTGGACGCCCTCGACCCGCTGGACTGGCGTGACCGAAGACGGCCTCGAGGGCGGCTCGGTCATCCCCAATGGCTACGATGGCAGCCCGGCCAGCCTGGAACAGCTACGCGCCAACATCGCCCGCTCCGGCGAAATCGGCCAGTTGGTGGCCGTCAACGCCCGCTCCACGGTGATCTACGTACCGCTGCTGGCCAAGGACAGCAACGGCCAGCCGCTGAACTACGCAACCTTCGCCAACCAGCTCGAACAGTTGCGCCAGCAGTACGAAGGCGAAGGCCTGAGCATCCATATCACCGGCTTCGCCAAGATCGTCGGCGACCTGATCGACGGGGTACGCGCGGTGCTGGTGTTCTTCGCTATCGCCGTGCTGATCGCCACACTCACCCTGTTCTGGTACACCCGCTGCATACGCTCGACCCTGCTGGTGGTCACCGCCTCCCTGGTGGCAGTGGTGTGGCAACTGGGGCTGCTGCCGACGCTGGGCTACTCGCTCGACCCCTATTCGATCCTGGTGCCCTTCCTGGTCTTCGCCATCGGCATGAGCCACGGCGCACAGAAGATGAACGGCATCATGCAGGACATCGGTCGTGGCGTGCCCAAGCTGCTGGCGGCGCGCTTCACCTTCCGCCGCCTGTTCCTGGCCGGCATGACCGCCCTGCTGGCCGACGCAGTGGGTTTCGCGGTGCTGCTGGTAATCGATATCCAGGTCATCCGTGAGCTGGCCATCGCCGCCTCCATCGGTGTCGCGGTGCTGATTTTCACCAACCTCATCCTGCTGCCGATTCTGCTCTCCTACACCGGCGTCAGCGCTCGCGCCGCAGCGCGCAGTCTGCGTAGCGAGCAGGCCGATGCGCGTGGCGAGCGCAAGCACCGGCTGTGGTCGTTCCTCGATCGGTTCACCCGCCGCCCCCTGGCCAGCGTGGCCGTGGCAGGCGCGCTGCTGATCGGCGCTGGCGGTTTCATCGTCAGCACCCACCTGAAGATCGGCGACCTGGATCCGGGCGCGCCGGAACTGCGCGCCGACAGCCGCTACAACCGCGACGTGGCCTTCATGAACGCCAACTATGGCGCCTCCAGCGATGTGCTGGCGGTACTGGTGAGCACCCCGGACGGCCAGTGCGCGCAGTACGACATCCTCAACCGGCTCGATGCCCTGGAATGGCAACTGCGCCAGCTCCCAGTCGTGGAATCGACCCAGTCGCTGGCCCTGCTCAACCGCCGCATGATGGTCGGCCTGAGTGAAGCGAACCCCAAGTGGTACGAGTTCATGCCCAACCAGGGCATGCTCAACTCGGTCGCCGCCAGCGCCCCACGTGGCCTGTACAACGATGGCTGCAGCCTGCTGACGCTGTACATCTACCTGCGCGACCACAAGGCCGACACCCTGACCGGTGTGGTCGAGCATGTTGCCGCGTTCGCAAGGGCCAATGACACAGCCGACGCGAAATTCCTGCTGGCCGCCGGCAACGCCGGCATCGAGGCAGCGACCAACATCGTGGTCAAGGAAGCCTGGTGGCAGATGCTGTTGCTGGTGTACGCCGCCGTGGCGCTGCTCAGCCTGATCACCTTCCGCTCCTGGCGCGCGGTACTGGTGGCCGTGCTGCCGCTGATGCTGACCTCGGTGCTGGCCGAGGCGCTGATGGTGCTGCTGGGCATGGGCGTGAAGGTGGCGACCCTGCCGGTGATCGCCCTCGGCGTAGGCATCGGCATCGACTATGCGCTGTACATCCTCTCGGTGACGCTGGCGCAGTTGCGCGCGGGCAAGAGCCTGTCGGAGGCCTACTACCGCGCCCTGCTGTTCACCGGCAAGGTGGTGATGCTGACCGGCGTGACGCTGGCCATCGGCGTGATCACCTGGGTGCTGAGCCCGATCAAGTTCCAGGCCGACATGGGCCTGCTGCTGGCCTTCATGTTCCTCTGGAACATGCTCGGTGCCCTGATTCTCCTCCCTGCCCTGGCGCACTTCCTGCTGAGGCCGGAGCGGCTCGCCACAGCCTCGCGCGAGCAGTCGGCACCTGCCAACCTGGCATCTGCAACCCGCTGAAATCGGCCTGAACGCAGCGCCGACACCCGCCGCAACCACAAAGGCGCCCATCAGGGCGCCTTCGTGCATGGGTCGCTGGCAACACGAACAAACGGGTCGTGCTGTCTTGATGGGGTACGCCTGGCAGGCGGAGACGGTTCGCAAACCAGCGGGATCGATCCCCTGCCACTACGCAGGGCATAGCGGCAGGCATGACGTCAGTCGGGCTTGCTAGGGTCTGTTGACGTTTCGCTCGCGGCCGCGACGGAGCCAGTTTTTGCGCGGAGCTAGGCGCGAGACGCGAAGTTTGGTCGCCCAAATGAGCCGTTGAGCAACAACGATCCGCGCAAAAACTGGCCCGTCCCTTCGGGTTGCGCGGCAAATTGCGCCATGCGTCGTTGCGGGATTTGGCAAGGGAACGACCATTACCTGCATCCCGCGCCTCGCGGAACGCCGCCCGGCCATGGCGCAATTTGGCGCAGCAACGCGGTTCGCGCCGAAACGTCAACAGCCCCTAGGTGAGGACTGGGTACGCGCCAGCATCGCCTGAATTTCCTGGGTGGCCTGACGCGTGTTCTGCGCCAGCTTCTTCACCTCGTCAGCGACCACCGAGAAGCCGCGCCCCACCTCGCCGGCGCGAGCCGCTTCTATCGCTGCGTTGAGTGCCAGCAGGTTGGTCTGCTCGGCGATGCCCTTGATCACGCTGACCACTTGGGCGATCTGCCCGTAGGTGTCCTGGTTGTGCTGCAGCATGCGTTCATGGGCGGCCTGGGCGTTACGCTCATCGGAGATGTCGCGCACCGCCCCGATCACCCGATAGAGCCGCCCCTGCTCATCGCGCACCGAACGCCCGCGCTCCCGGAACCAGATGTAGCCGCGCGTCTTGTGACGCATCAGGTACTCGATCACGTACTCGCCACTGCCGGCCGGATCGACGATCTCTCGCTCGAACAGGCTGGCGATGGCCCCGAGGTGATCCGGATGAATGAGCCCGGCCTGACTTTCCAGGCCATCCGGCAATTCGTCGCGGCTGTATCCCGTCAATGCACGGAACTGGTTGGAGATGCGCATGCTGCTGGCGGGATGGTCGATACGCCCATCGACCACGATGAAATCCCAATAACCTTCGGTCAGCGTCGACTGTGCAAGCTCCCACACTCGCGCCTCCTGCTGGCAATGCTGCAATGCCTGCTGCTGCTCATGGCACTGGCCATGCAGCGCTTCCAGTTCCAGCGCCTGGCGCTGCACCTGCTCCTGCAACTGGCGCTCGCGAACGGTGGCCTGTTGCTGCGCCTCGGCTTGCGCATCGATCTGCGCCTGCAAACGCGCTTGCTGCTCCTGAAGCTGGCGCAGGTGAGCAGCGACTCGCGCCAGCGCATCGTTCAAACGGGGCTGCTCGGCCAATATTGGCGAACGAACTGCGGAAAGCTCCGCGCCCTGGCCCAAGGCCTCGAGCTGTTGCCCCAGCGCCTCGGCGATATCACGGCCTCGATCACGAAAGAACATAACGGCTACTCCCGCCAGGTTGTCGATACTCAGCGATAACGCACTACGCAAGGTCAACTGACGCTGACCTTGCGTAGTGCGGGCGCGTCATCCGCCACGCCTTGTCGAAAGCGTGGCGCGGAGCATCTAGCCGAGGTCGGGTTTGAACAACGGGCGCTTCATGTAGAGCTTGACCCAGAGCAGCGCGATGACGCTGACCAGTAGCAGGATGGCGCCGAGGATCTTGTAGACCAGCACGGTCATCTCCGGCGACGGCGAGTTGTTCAGCGCAACGTAGAGCATGGCGCCGATGCCGATGATCTGCGGCAGCGGGTAGAACGGCGTCTTGAAGGGGCGCGGCTGGTGCGGCAGGCGGCGGCGCAGTACCAGCACGTCGATATGCGCCACCACGTAGGCGAGCAGCCAACTGGTCGATGCGGCGATCACCAGCGGAATCAGCGAGTCGATGTCCATCAGCACCAACGGGATGGCAATGATCACGGCCATGAACAGGATGCCCACCCAAGGCGTGCCGAAGCGCTGGCTGGTGATCTTCATCTGCGGAAAGGCCTGCCCGTTCTCGGCCATGCCCTGCAGCATGCGCGGCACGGCCGCCAGTACAGTGTTGACGGTACTGCAGGTGGCGGTCACCGCCATCACGGCGGCGATGATCAGGCCAGCCTTGCCGAATACCGCATTGGCATAGTCCAGGTAAGGCAGCGGCGAGCCGGTGAGCGTTTCCACATTCAGGTAGTAGGTCGCACCCCAGACGAACAGCAGGAAGATCCCCAGCATGGCGCACAGCGACAGCATCATCGCGCGCGGGATATTGCGCTGTGGGTTGTCCACTTCGTTGATCATCGGGCAGATGAACTCCACCCCCACCATCAGCCACATGGCCATGGCGATCAGGCCGATGAAGCTGCCATCGAGGATCGGTTCGAGGCTCAGGCTCACCGGCGTGCCGCTGACTGCGACATGGGGCTCCACCGCGCCGCTGACCGCGCACAGACCGATCAGGATCAGCGCCGTCACCAGGATGAACGACAGCAGGTTCTGCACCCTGGCGAACACGTCTGCGCCGAGGATGTTGGTCACCACCAGCACGCCAAGCACCAGAAATGGCAGCAGCAGCGGCGGGAACATGCCGGGCAGCAGCTCGCCGATGATGGCATCGACCAGAAACATCTCCACCGGCAGGGCCAGCATGGCCACCACCACGTAGCCGGCGAACACCGCGACGATGGCCGGGAAGTGGCCGATGGCCTTTTGCGTATAGGTCGCCAGCGTCCCTTCCTGGGGAAACATCAAGGACAATTCGGCAAAGCTCATGGCGTTGAATTGCGCCAGGACGAAAGCGACGATAAGCGCGGCGATGAAGCCCATGCCGCCGATACCGATGCCTTGCGTGGCAGTGATCATCGAGCCCTGCACGATCACCAGGCCGACGCAGATCGCCATCATGGTGATGAAACCGAGTTTCTTGTGCTGCATGAAAGTGCTGCTCCCCGCCGGCATCGCGGCAATGTCAGGGGCGTTGGTCTTGTTCATTCTCTTGTTCTCCCGCTCGGGCCTTGCAGCCCAGTGGTGCCCATGGATATGACGTCGGGCGCGTGCCTCGTCGGCTATCACTGTGCTACTGCGTGAAGGTGAATGCTTGCACCAGGCTGCCGTAGCCTTGCCCCCGCGTGTCAGGGCAGCACATTTCACACGGAGCAAGGCCATGAACACATACAAAAAACCGGCCCTCGGGAGCATGCCCGGGGCCGGTCAGAGAAAGCCTTGTGCAGCCGATCAGCCCTGGGCGATAACGGCCTTGAGCATGCTCTTGAAGGTTTCGACCTGCTCGACACTGAAGGCGCCGAATACCTTGTCCTGCTGCTCACCGGCAATGCGCCAGAGTGCTTCGGCCTGCTCCACGCCTGCGGCGGTCAGCACGTAGCGCTCGTCGGCATCGGCCACCATGCCCTTGCGCTTGAGAATCTCCACCGCCTGCTCGATCTCGCGCACCGGCATGGCCACCTCGCGCAGCAGGTCACCCATGCTCAGGCCAGCGTCGTTCTCCAGCACCATCAGCATGCGCGCCTCACTGGTACGCAGGCCGGTGGAAAGCTGGCGCGGCTGGTAGCTGCTCTGGTAGCTGCGCACGGCCTGGGTCATCAGGTAATAGAGGTTATGGCTCAGCCGCCCCTGGAAGGCACTGCTGGGCGGCTGGCCTTCGCTTTTCTGGGTCATGCGCGTGTGCGGCAGCACCATGGAATAGGCGCCCTGGTGGTAGAGCAGCGGCGAGCGCCCCAGATCATCGAAGGCCACCACCTTGCCGATCAGGATCCAGTGATCACCACCATCGACCTGCTGGTGCATCTCGCACTGAAAGCGCGCCGCGCAATCGGCCAGCAGCGGCGCACCGCCCGCCCCGGCCTCGTGCACGATGCCCTCGAACTTGTCGTCACGCGGGCGGGCGAACTGGTTGGAAATGTCGATCTGGTCGGCGGCCAGCACGTTCACCGCATAGTGCGTGGCGCGCTGGAACACCTCGTAGCTGCCGGAGCGCTTGTCGATGCTCCACAGCACCAGGGCTGGGTCGAGCGATACCGAGTTGAAACTGTTGGCGGTCACGCCGACCCTCTCCCCATCGGGCGTGGCAGCGGTGATGACGGTGACGCCCGTGGCGAAATTGCCCAGCGCACGGCGAAAGGCGCGCGGGTCGATGCACGTAGTCATGGGATTCTCCCTGGCCGCGGTGATGCGGCTTATTGTTCGAGTAGCGGGGCCGCCAGCGGCCCCAACGCAAGGTGCAGCCGGGCTCAGACCATGCTTGGGTCCGGCTCCAGGCCCATCAGCTCACGGCCGAGGATCTGCGCACAGACGTCATAGTCGGTGTAGGCATGGGCGCCGGTCATGTGCGAATCACGGAACAGGCGCTGCATCTCGTTGCTCTCGAACCAGGACGTACCACCGGCCGCCTCGAACAGGCGATCGACCGCCTGAATGCACATCTTCACCGCATAGGCCTGATTGGTGCGCCAGAACGCCAGGGTCTCGCGGCTTGGGTACTGATGACGCTCGGCATGCTCGGCGTGCTCGGCCCAGGTCTTTTCCAGAAAGGCACGCGCGGCGCCGACTTGGTGAGTGGACTCGGCCAGGCGCATCAGCGCCGGCGTGGCGGTGCCGACATTGACGCCCGTGTAGGCACGCACGCGGTTCCTGGTCTTTTCCTTGTAGGCATCCAGCATGCGCTCGGCCACACCCAGGCCGATGGCGGCGAAGCCGCTGGCGAAGTACGGGCGATAAGGCGCGTAGAAAATCTTGCTGTCGGGGTACAGCCCGAACCCGGCGGACTTGCCCTCCATCATGTCCTTGGCTTTCTGGATGCGGTAGTTGGGTACGAAGGCATCCTTGATCAGCAGGGTCTTGGTGCCGCTGCCCTTCATGCCGGCGGCGAACCAGTCATCGCGAATCTCGTAGTCGCTGCGCGGCAGCACGGCGAAGCAATAATCCTGACCGCCCTCGCCGTTCTGTCGACGGCAGCCGACGATGGCCCATTCGGCATGATCGCTGCCGCTGCTCCAGCCCATCTCACCGTTGAAGATGACGCCGCCTTCCACCTCTTCCACCTTGCCGAACGGCGCGATGCTGCTGCTCGCGGTGGCATCGGGATTGTCGCCCCAGACCTCGTTCTGCAACTGCTTGGAAAACAGCGCCAACTGGTGGCTGTGGGTGCACAACAGGCTGAAGGCCCAGGCCGTGCTGGCGCAGGCACCGGCCAGCGCGGCGACGCAGTCGGCGAACTCCGGCAGGGAAATCTCCATGCCGCCATAGGCCTTGGGCTGGAAGGCGCGGTGCATGCCGATGCCCTTGAGCAAGGCGATATTCTCGTCCGGCACCTTGCGCGCCTGCTCGGCACGCGAAGCATTGGCGGCAATGGCGGGGAGGATGGCTTTGAGGTCTTCGAGGAGTGGATTTGGCTTTTTCATCTGAGTACGAGCCCTGATTATTGTTAGCTGTAGATCGCGGCAGGTGACTCGTTGACGACACTGACAGGCTGCTCGTGCAGCCCGTCAGCCTGCGCATCAAGTGCGATTCCGGCCGAGGGACGCGCTCATTATGGGTACTGGTAGGCGGGCTAAAAATGCATCTTCCGGGGACTAAATTGCACTTTTCATAGAGATTTGCAGCATTACCTCGCAACAACGTTAATCTATTAACGACCACCCCACTGGCGACCTCTGCCCGGACGCACCCCGATGCCCGCCCTTCCCCTCGCGCCCCAACACCACCTGCTGCGCGCCCTGCGTCACCGTAACTTTCGCCTGTACTTCATCGGCCATGCCATTTCGACATTGGGCACCTGGATCCAGCAGGTGGCACTGGCCTGGCTGATCTATCGCCTGAGCGGATCAGCGGCCTTGCTCGGCCTAACCACCTGTGTCGCCCTATTGCCACAACTATTCGTCGGCCCCCTGGCCGGCGCCTGGATCGACCGCCACGACAAACGCCGCCTGCTCATCCTGGTCGAGGCTCTGCTCGGCGTGCAGGCGCTGGTGCTGGCCCTGCTCACCTGGCTCGGCTGGATAAACCCGGTACTGATAGTCGCCATGGCCGCACTGATGGGCGTGCTCAACGCCTTCGACACGCCCTTGCGACAGTCGCTGCTCAGCCAGTTCATCGACGACCGCGCCGACCTGCCCAACGCCCTGGCCCTCAACGCCATGCTGTTCACCGCCTCGCGCTTCATCGGCCCGCCCCTGGCGGGGCTGCTGCTGGGCGTATCCAGCGAGGCGCTGTGCTTTTTCCTCAATGGTTTGTCCTACCTGGCGCTGGTGATTGGCCTACTGCTGATCCACCTGCGCCCCGCCGAACGGGCGGCCGGCTCCTACCGCCACCTGCTCGGTGAAGGCCTGCGCTACGCCCGGCACAACCCGCGCATCCGGGCGATGATGCTCAGCGTGCTGGTGATCAACTTCACGGCGTCGAGCTACGCCGTGCTACTGCCGGTGTTCGCCAAGGATATCTTCGCTGGCGACGCCACCACCCTCGGCTGGCTCTGGGGCGCTGCCGGGCTCGGCTCGCTGCTGTCGACCGTGCTGCTGGCCTCGCGCCTATCCGTGGACTCGCTGCCGCGCACCATCCTCGCCGCCAGCGCCGTCACCGCCCTGGCCCTGCTGGTCTTCGCCGGTAGCGACATGCTGCCGCTATCGCTCGCCGCCATGGCGCTGATCGGCTTCGGCATCACGGTGAGCAATGTCGGTACCAATATCGTGCTGCAAAGCGAAGCCCCGGAAGCCCTGCGCGGGCGCATCGTCTCCCTCTACACCTCCACCCGCTTCGGCTTCGACGCCCTCGGCGGCCTGCTGGTCGGGCTACTCGCCGCCCACCTCGGCGCGCCATGGGTGATGGCGCTGGCTGGAGGGGTGTTGTTGGTCTATTGCGGGTGGGTTGGATTGAGGAGCGGGCGCGGGTAATCTCAGTTTCGCTGATACACGTCAACTCGATACCAGATTCATGCTTTGCCGTAGAAACTTGCCTACTCGTGATGTCGATATTGTCGATAAGACTACCCTGACCGGACATCAGCATGCCATCTTAGACTGAGAAACCAAGTTAATACAGACAGGCCTCCTGAGTCCCAGCTTATAAATGACAGACTGCTTTCAGAAAAGGAAAAAATAGTGCAAGAAGTTCGCGTCGAAAAGATATTCATTGAAAGCTTCAAAAAAATTAAAAAAGAGACAATTGAACTAAAACCAATCACAGCAATTGTTGGAGGAAACACTAGCGGGAAAAGCAGCATCCTCCAAGCCGCACAACTATGCACATCACTAATACAAGCAGCCTTTATCGAGAGCACCGGGCGCACTATTAAAAAACTTAAAACACTCGCACCAGACGAAGTACTATACCGCCCCACCGAAAAACTTCTCAACCTTCGCAACGGTGAGCCTGCAAGCCAAACAAGAGGCTTTACCCTCGGGTATGAATGTACATTAACCCACCCAGACAACAATCAAACCCTGGCATTATCAGTTGTAGTCACCAGAGGTAAAAACGCAAACTTAGCTCTAAACTACTCTGGCGACATAGAGCTGATGCCCATTCTCGGAGATCAAGACCAGCCATTTTCCATTTTGAATCCTGGACTTTCAGGAATACCATTAAGAGAAGAGTGGAGAACCAGAGGCGCTCTTGACGCTGCTGCGATGCATGGTGATGCAAACTTATACCTGCGCACATTATTAGACCACTTACTACATAAAGAAATGGCCCCGGAAAATGTTTCCGACTGGTGCAATGGATACCTACAAATAGATGGCTTGCCAGAACACTCGCCCTGGCGCTCATTTTGCACTTTTCTCGATGCCTGCTATCCTGGCGCACGCGTATATATAAACCACAACAGTAAGAAAGATCGCTACATTGACGTAAGCGTGGAGTATAAGGAGCAATTTTTCACACTAGACTCCGCCTCAACCGGAATGTTGCAGATTATTCAGATTCTTGCCTACGCATGCTTTTATGCCCCTCCTCTTTTGATGCTAGATGAGCCAGATACACATTTGCATGCAGATAGCCAGGCCAGGTTACATCAGGCACTGAAAACTCTCACTACCAGTACGAATACCCGCGTTGTTTTGGCGACTCACTCCCCGCAATTAATGCAGCTCATGATGGATGATGAGAATGTTCAAATGATATGGCTAGACTCAGGTGAGCAAGTTGCAGTGCCTCCAGGCCAGAGACCGGCTATTCCTCTACTTATGGAGCTAGGTGCACTTAACCTTGGCGCTGAAGCATTTGACAGCAAGAACAAGCTTATCCTCCTAACAGAGGACAAAGATACCGATTTCATCAAGGCATTTACCAGAGCAAACTACAAAGGAAAATTTGCTTGCTTGTCATACCACGGCTGTGGAAATCTTTCCGGCGCACGACAACTAGCTACTCTTCTGAGCGAACTAAGGCCAGACGCCAAAATAGTAATACATAGAGATAGAGACTTTAGAACGGACGAAGAAATATCTTTCGAGCTTGAGCTAACCAAAGCACGCCTAAAGCTTGAGGGATGCGACAAAGTTTCCGAGATATTTACACCACTCAACGATATCGAACATTCTTTTCTAAACCCGCGCCACCTTCAATTCTCTTTAAAAGATATTGCAACCAGAGAACAGATCAGAGAAGCATTATCCAATGCCCTAGCAATCAAGCGTGACGACCTGACAGGAAAAATACGCTCCGCCAGAGACGTGATAAAAAGAAACCTTTACGACTGTACTCGAATGAAAAGCAAGCTAACCGAAAGGCGTATTTCCGGAATACCCAACACACCGCCAAAAGAAAAATCTTTTCTGCCGCCAGATGGAAGACACCCCTTAGAAATCTCCCAATGCCACGGAAAGACTGCTTATCGTGCATTCATCGCTGAGCTTCATAAAATCATAAAGGGCGACAGCAAAGAAATTCAACCAGCCATTCTTAGGACATCTTCTTTTTTGCGCAACAGTGAATGGACAGAAACCTTGAATAACACAAAAACTTAGAGCAATAACAACAAGCCAATAATATGAACCCAACCATGACCTTGAAGGTGATCGAAAGACTCAAAGCACTGATACAACCAGAATAAGGATACGGATTTATTTATAGCCTCGGCTGACCGCTCCTGGCCGAAAGCGCCCTTCATCACCACGCAGGGCGCACAAAGCCCCTACTCCACCACTCCCTTCGCCACCCGATACTCCCCCGGCGTCACGCCTGCATTGCGGGTGAAGAACCGGCTGAAATAAGCCGGGTCCTTGAAGCCAAGCTGGTAGCAGATTTCGTTGACCGAGCTGCCGGTGAACAGCAGCAGGCGCTTGGCTTCCTGCATCAAGCGGTCGAATACCAGGCGTTTGGACGGCAGGTCGGCGATGCGCCGGCAGATGTCGTTGAGGCGCGCTTCGGTGACGCCCAGTTGCGTGGCGTAGCGGCTCAGCGACCAGTGTTCCTGATAGTGGGTTTCGATCAGGGCGTTGAAGCGCTGGAAGATGTGCAGATCCTCGCCGCGCGCCGGCTGTGCCTGGATGCTGCGGGCCGACAGGCGCAGCAGGCTGACGAAGATCAGCCGGGTCAGCGCTGCCAGGCTGAGTTCGCGGCCAGGGCGGGCGTCGGCGAACTCACTGCGCAGCTCGTCGAACAGCAGGTTCAACCGCGCCACCTCGCCGTCGTATTGCCCGTCCAGCTCGCCTACCGCCACGCACAGGGGCGCGATCTGCGGCCCCTGGGCCAAGCCCTGGCGGCTCTCCAGCAGCGGCCAGACCAGTTCCTGGCGCACGGTGAGCACATGGCCGTCGCTGTCGGCGTCGGTGACGAAGGCATGGGGGAAAGTCGGCGGGGTGAGGAAGAACATCGGCCCCTGTTGCTGGTAGCGCTGGTCGTCCAGGTACACCCGCACCACACCGCTCTTGACGTAGTGCACCTGAAAGAAGCGGTCATGCCGATGCACCGGCATGTTGCGGCCAAAGAAGTCGGCCAGCTTGCCGAGCGCTTCGTAATGCACGTCCGCATCGGCATAGCGCTGATCGTAGACCTGGCCGATGTTGATGTTGGGGATGGGTTGCGGATCGTGCATTAGCGCCCCTAGCAGGCTCAGGGCTTGATCTGCTTGAGTTCGTTGAGCAGGCCAAGCAGTTGCTGCAGCTTCTCTTCGCCGAACTGTTGCTGAATGCGCTGGTAGTTGCGCTCCATGCCGTCACTCATGGAGAGGAAGCAGGCGTGGCCCTTCTCGGTGAGGTTGATGTGTACGCGGCGCTGGTCGGTGGTGGACTTGCGCCGCACGACGATGCCGTCGCGCTCCAGGCGGCTGAGCACGCCGGTCATGCTCGGCTTGAGGATGCAGGCCAGCTCGGCCAGGCGAAAACTCTCCATTTCCCCCTGTTGACGCAGGATGCGGATGACCCGCCATTGCTGTTCGGTCAGGCCATGCTCGTTGAGCAACGGGCGGAAGAAACTCATGGCCGCCTCACGGGCCTGCAGCAGGGTAAGGGTCAGGGAGGGTCGAGGTGTTGGCATGGCAAGGTTCACAGAACGAAATTAGTAAATAGCTTAACGAAATAAAGCAGATGGCGCCCTACCGTCAATCACTGCCTGCGTGACTGGCATGCTCATACATGGCCTGCGGCAGCCTCGGTCAAGCTCGCCGGCCTGCCCGCTCTTATGCTGAGCCCCAACTGACTCGTGCAACCGCGCGATGCCGGCAACTCATTCGCAGCAGGAGCTCCGCGCCCATGGCCACCTCTCTCGTATCTACCCTCCCCGCCGTCGAAGGATTTCTGGACAAGCGCCATCGCTCCTTCCTCGATGGTGGCCAGTGCCGCACTCAACATGAGCGGAGCATGGACATTCTCGACCCGGCAACCGCTGGCGTGCTGACCCGGGTGCAACTCGCCGATCTGGAAGAGGTGGACGCCGTCGTCGCCTCGGCCCATCGCGCCTTTACCTCGGGCTGCTGGAGCAAGCTGGCGCCTGCCGCGCGTGAACGCATCCTGCTGCGCTTCGCCGATCTGGTCGAAGCCCATGGCGAAGAGCTGGCCCAACTGGAAACCCTCAACCAGGGCAAGTCGATCCACCTGTCGCGCGCCATCGAAGTCGGCGCCTCGCTCAACTACATGCGCTACATGGCCGGCTGGGCCACCAAGATCGAAGGCCAGACGCTCGACGTGTCCATCCCCATGCCGGAACACGCGCGCTTCAATGCCTACACCCGGCGCGAGCCGGCGGGCGTGGTGGCGGGTATCGTGCCGTGGAACTTCCCGATGATGATTGCCCTGTGGAAGGTCATCCCGGCGCTGGCCTGCGGCTGCACCGTGATCATCAAGCCAGCCGACGAAACCCCGCTGACCGCCCTGCGCCTGGCCGAACTGGCGGTCGAGGCCGGCATCCCGGCCGGTGTGTTCAACGTGCTGATCGGCCGTGGCGCCGAGGTCGGCCCGGCGCTGGTGGCGCATCCGCTGGTGAACAAGGTGTCCTTCACCGGCTCCACGGCGGTCGGCAAGCAGGTGGGCATCGCCGCGCTGCAGAACATGACGCGCTTCATCCTCGAACTGGGCGGCAAGAACCCCATGCTGCTGCTGGAGGACGCCGACCTCGACAAGGCCGTGGCCGGCGCGATCGGCGGCGGGCTGCTCAATCAGGGCCAGGTATGCGCAGCCGCTTCGCGCATCTATGTTCAGGCGCGTCAGTACGAGCGCTTCGTCGAGGCGCTCAGCGCCCAGGTCGGCGCACTGAGCATCGGTGCCGGCATGGACGCCACCGCCCAGGTCGGCCCGCTGGTGTCGAAGAAACAGCAAAGCAGCGTGCTCAATTACCTGGAGATCGCCCGCCGCGAAGGCGCGCGCTTCGCCGCTGGCGGCCAGCCCGTGGATCTGCCCGGCTACTTCGTCGCCCCGACCGTACTGGCCGACATGCAGCAGCGCATGACCTGCGTGCAGGAAGAGATCTTCGGCCCGGTGCTGTCCGTGGTGCCCTACGACAACCTCGAACAAGGGCTGCAGATGGTCAACGACAGCCGCTACGGCCTGACCGCCAGCCTCTGGAGCAATGACCTGGGCCGGGTGATGGAGCTGATCCCGCAGATCGAGGCCGGCACCGTCTGGGTCAACAACCATGTCCCGGTCGACCCCAACCTGCCCTTCGGCGGCTACAAGCAGTCGGGCATGGGCCGTGAGTTCGGCCGCAGCGCCATCGAGGGCTTCACCGAAATCAAATCGGTGTGCATCACCTATTGATGACAACGAGCGGCGGCGGCATGCCCAAGGCAACGCCGTCGTCTTGCACACCGGCAAAAGTGCAATTGATTCGCCGAAACAGCCATTAAAGCCTGCATCCGGCGCCATCAATATCAACACGACACGATCAGACTCGAAGCGGGCCAGAATTTCGTTTACATATTAACTTTAAAATTAATATATTAACGAAAGCAGATGCCGAACCGGCGATGCCAAACGCCCCGAGCAGGAGAACAAGAAATGAGCCGCCCCACCGAACAGGCCGCCACCGGAACGCTTTTCGGCGTTGCGCTGAACTATCAAGGCCTGCTGCGCAGCCGCCTGGCCGAGTTCAACGAACCGCCTTACCAGCAGCCACCGCTCAAGCCGGTGCTGTTCATCAAGACGCCCAATACCCGCAATGGCGACGGCCAGCCGGTGGTGATGCCAGCCGGCGAGCGCCTGCAACCGGGTCCGGCTCTGGGCGTGGTGATCGGCAAGAGCGCCAGCCGCGTGACCGAGCAGGATGCCCTGAGCCATGTCGCTGGCTACGTGATCGTCAATGAATTCAGCCTGCCGGAAGAGAGCTACTACCGCCCCGCCGTCAAGGCCAAGTGCCGCGATGGTTTCTGCGCGCTCAGCAGCGAAGTGATCGAGCTGGCCGACCCACACGCGCTGACCCTCAAGCTGCTGGTCAACGGCGAAGTGCGCCAGGAAAACACCACCGCCAACTTCGTGCGCAGCGTGCCGCGCCTGATCGCCGAACTCAGCGAGTTCATGACCCTGCATGCAGGCGACGTGCTGATCACCGGCACCCCGGAAGGTCGCGTCGACGTACAGCCAGGCGATGAAGTGAGCGTGGAAATCAGCGGCCTGGGCCGCCTGACCAACCACATCGTGGCGCAGTAAGGAGAGCAAGATGAAACACGCCCGTATTCGCTACGAGAACCAGGTTCACACCGTCACCGTCGAGGCGGACAACGCGGTGCGCCTGGCCGATGGTCGCCTGCTCGCCGAAACCGAGGTCGAGTGGCTGCCGCCTGCCGAAGGCAGCATGTTCGCCCTCGGCCTGAACTACGCCGACCACGCCGCCGAACTGGCCTTCAAGGCGCCGACCGAGCCGCTGGCCTTCATCAAGTCGCCCGGCACCTACACCGGCCACAACCAGGTGACCTGGCGCCCGGACAACGTCAAGTACATGCACTACGAGTGCGAACTGGTGGCGGTGATCGGCAAGCCGGCGAAGAACGTCAAGCGCGATGACGCCCTCGAATATCTGGCCGGCTACACCGTTTGCAACGACTACGCCATCCGCGACTACCTGGAAAACTACTACCGCCCCAACCTGCGGGTGAAGAATCGCGACTGCACCACCCCGGTCGGCCCGTGGATGGTCGATGCCGCCGACGTGGCGGACCCGTCCAAGCTCAAGCTGCGCACCTGGATCAACGGCGAGTTGAAACAGGAAGGCACGACGGCGGACATGATCTTCGACATCCCCTACCTCATCGAATACTTCTCCAGCTTCATGACCCTACAGCCGGGCGACATGATCGCCACCGGCACGCCGGAAGGCCTGGCCGACGTGGTGCCGGGCGATGAAGTAGTGGTGGAAGTGGAAGGCGTTGGCCGTCTGGTCAACCGCATCGTCAGCGAATCCGAATTCTTCGCCGCCCACGGCAAGTGACCAACACGAGGCAGAACACATGATCAAGCACTGGATCAATGGCCAGGAAGTCGAGAGCAACGAGACTTTCACCAACTACAACCCGGCCACCGGCGAAGCCATCGGTGAAGTCGCCAGCGGCGGCGCCGAGGAAATCAACCGCGCCGTGGCCGCCGCCAAGGAAGCCTTCCCGAAGTGGGCCAATACCCCGGCCAAGGAGCGCGCCAAGCTGATGCGCAAGCTGGGTGAGCTGATCGACCAGAACGTGCCGAATCTGGCCGAGCTGGAAACCCTCGACACCGGCTTGCCGATCCACCAGACCAAGAACGTGCTGATCCCGCGCGCCTCGCACAACTTCGATTTCTTTGCCGAAGTCTGCACGCGCATGGATGGCCACAGCTACCCGGTCGACGACCAGATGCTCAACTACACCCTGTATCAGCCGGTCGGTGTGTGTGGCCTGGTGTCGCCGTGGAACGTGCCGTTCATGACCGCCACCTGGAAGACCGCGCCCTGCCTGGCGCTGGGCAACACCGCGGTGCTGAAGATGAGCGAGCTATCGCCCTTGACCGCCAACGAGCTGGGCCGCCTGGCCCTGGAAGCCGGCATTCCGCCGGGCGTGCTCAACGTGGTGCAGGGTTACGGCGCCACAGCTGGCGACGCCCTGGTGCGTCACCCGGACGTGCGCGCGATCTCCTTCACCGGCGGCACTGCCACCGGCAAGAAGATCATGCAGACCGCCGGCCTGAAGAAGTATTCGATGGAGCTCGGCGGCAAGAGCCCGGTGCTGATCTTCGACGATGCCGACCTCGATCGCGCCCTCGATGCTGCGCTGTTCACCATCTTCTCGCTCAATGGTGAGCGCTGCACCGCAGGCAGCCGTATCTTCATCCAGGAAACCGTCTACGACCAGTTCGTCGCCGAGTTCGCCGCCCGTGCCAAACGCCTGATCGTTGGCGACCCGACCGACCCGAAGACCCAGGTCGGCTCGATGATCACCCAGGCGCATTACAACAAGGTCACCGGCTACATCAGGATCGGTATCGAAGAAGGTGCCGAGCTGCTCGCTGGCGGCCTGGAGCGCCCGGCCAATCTGCCGGCGCACCTGGCCAAGGGGCAGTTCATCCAGCCCACCGTGTTCGCCAACGTCGACAACCGCATGCGTATCGCCCAGGAAGAGATCTTCGGCCCGGTGGTGTGCCTGATCAAGTTCAAGGACGAAGCCGAAGCGCTGCGTCTGGCCAACGACACCGAATACGGCCTGGCCTCCTACATCTGGACGCAGGACATCGGCAAGGCACACCGCCTGGCCCGTGGCATCGAAGCCGGCATGGTGTTCATCAACAGCCAGAACGTGCGTGACCTGCGCCAGCCATTCGGCGGCGTGAAGGGCTCGGGCACTGGTCGCGAAGGCGGCGAGTACAGCTTCGAGGTGTTTGCCGAGATCAAGAACGTGTGCATCTCCATGGGCAGCCACCACATCCCACGCTGGGGCATATAAAGCAGCTACAAGCTTCAAGCGGCAGGCTGCAAGCCGGAGCATTGCTTTCGCCTTGCAGCCCATCGTCAACAAGAACAATCCGGAGATCACCATGGGTAAGCTCGCTCTCGCCGCCAAGATCACCCACGTACCCTCGATGTACCTGTCGGAACTGCCCGGCCCGCGCCAGGGCTTTCGCCAGGCGGCCATCGACGGCCATATCGAAATCAGCAAGCGCTGCCGCGAACTGGGCGTCGACACCATCGTCGTGTTCGACACCCACTGGCTGGTCAACGCCAACTACCACGTACTCTGCGGCCCGCACTTCAAGGGGCTGTACACCAGCAACGAGCTGCCGCACTTCATCAGCAACATGGAGTACGAGTTCCCCGGCAACCCGGCGCTGGGCAAGATCCTCGCCGCCGAGTGCAACCGCATGGGCGTCGAGACCATGGCCCACGACGCCACCACCCTCGGCCCGGAGTACGGCACCCTGGTGCCCATGCGCTACATGAACCAGGATCAGCACTTCAAGGTGGTCTCGGTCTCGGCCCTGTGCACCTCGCACTACCTGGCCGACAGCGCGCGCCTCGGCTGGGCCATGCGCAAGGCCGTGGAAGAGCACTACGACGGTACCGTGGCGTTCTTCGCCAGCGGCTCGCTGTCACACCGCTTCGCCCAGAACGGCCAGGCACCGGATTTCGCCACCAAGGTCTGGAGCCCGTTCCTGGAAACCCTCGACCACCGCGTGGTGCAGATGTGGCAGGACGGCGAGTGGGAGGCCTTCTGCGACATGCTCCCGGAGTACGCCGTCAAGGGCCACGGCGAAGGCTTCATGCATGACACCGCCATGCTCCTCGGCGCGCTGGGCTGGTCGAAATACGACGCCAAGGCCGAGGTGGTGACCCCCTACTTCGGCTCCTCCGGCACCGGCCAGATCAACGCCATCTTCCCGGTCACACCACAGGACGGCTCCGCCATTCCCGCCGCCCAGGCCTCCAACCCGGCTGGCGTGCAGTCCACCAGCCGCCTGTAGGAGTTCGTCATGCCCCACCTGGTACTGCTCTATACCCCTGACGTCGAACGTGACGTGGACGTCGGGGCACTGTGTCGCGCCCTGGCCGACTGCATGCTCGAACAACGCGACGAGGCCGGCAAGGCGGTGTTCCCCACCGGCGGCACGCGCGTGCTGGCCTATCCCGCCGCGCACTCGGCGGTGGCCGATGGCAAGGGGGATTACGGCTTTCTCTACGCCAACCTGCGCATGGGCGCCGGGCGCAGCCAGGCAGTGCACCAGCAGGTCGGCGACAACCTGATGCACGTGCTGCGCGCGCACCTCGACGCCTTGCTGGTCAAACGCCCCACCGGCGTCACCCTGCAGATCGACGAAAGCCCCGGCCAGGTCTTCGACGCCAAGCACAGCAGCCTGCACCCGCTGTTCAACAAGACTTCCTGAGGTTCATTGACCATGCTCGATGCCAGCATCATTCAGCAGGCCGCCGCGCGCCTGGACACCGCCGAGCGTTCGCGCCAGCAGATTCGCCAGTTCTCCCTGGATTACCCCAGCATCACCATCGAAGACGCCTACGCCATCCAGCGCGCCTGGGTCGAGCAGAAGATCAAGGACGGGCGCAAGCTGGTCGGCCACAAGATCGGCCTGACCTCGCGCGCCATGCAGGTGTCGTCCAACATCACCGAGCCGGACTACGGTGCCCTGCTCGACGACATGCTGTTCGAGGAAGGCAGTGACATCCCCTTCGAGCGCTTCATCGTGCCGCGTGTGGAAGTGGAGCTGGCGTTCATCCTCGGCAAGCCGCTGAAAGGCCCGAACGTGACGATCTTCGACGTGCTCGAGGCCACCGAATGGGTGATCCCGGCGCTGGAAATCATCGACGCGCGCATCCAGCAGGTCGACCCGGAAACCAAGGTCACCCGCAAGGTGTTCGACACCATCTCCGACAACGCCGCCAACGCGGGCGTGGTGATGGGCGGCCGCGCCGTGCGCCCCAGCGACATCGACCTGCGCAAGGTGCCGGCGGTGCTCTACCGCAATGGTGTGATCGAGGAATCCGGCGTCTCCGCCGCCGTGCTCAACCACCCCGCCAAGGGCGTGGCCTGGCTGGCCAACAAACTGGCGCCCTACGACGTCACCCTGCAGCCCGGGCAGATCATCCTCGGCGGCTCCTTCACCCGCCCGGTGGCGGCCAGCCCCGGCGATACCTTCCACGTCGACTACGACATGCTCGGCAGCATCGCCTGCCGGTTTATCTAAGCCGCAAGCGGCAAGCTTCAAGCCACAAGAAAAGCGGCGCTTGCTTGCCGCTTGCAGCTTGCGGCTTGCAGCTCTGCGAAGGAGCCCCCATGGACATGCCCATCAACCTCTTCAAGCAGCGCCTGCAGTCCGGCCCAGCGCAGATCGGCCTGTGGCTCGGTCTGGCCGACCCGTACTGCGCCGAGCTGGCGGCCAATGCCGGTTTCGACTGGCTGCTGATCGACGGCGAGCACGCGCCCAACGATCTGCGCGGCCTGCTCGGCCAGTTGCAGGCTGTCGCACCTTACCCGAGCCAACCGGTGATTCGCCCGGTAATCGGCGACACCGCGCTGATCAAGCAACTATTGGATATCGGCGCGCAGACCCTGCTGGTGCCCATGGTGGAAAGCGCCGAGCAGGCCCGTGAACTGGTGCGCGCCATGCACTACCCGCCGCACGGCATACGTGGCGTCGGCAGCGCCCTGGCACGTGCCTCGCGCTGGAACAGCATCCCCGGCTATCTGGACAAGGCCGACGCGCAGATGTGCCTGCTGGTGCAGATCGAGAATCTCGAAGGCCTGGCCAAGCTGGATGAAATCGTCGCGGTCGAAGGCGTCGACGGCGTGTTCATCGGCCCGGCCGACCTCAGCGCCGCCATGGGCCATCGCGGCAACCCGGGCCATCCGGACGTGCAGGCCGCCATCGAAGACGCCATCGTGCGGATCGGCAAGGCCGGCAAGGCCGCCGGCATCCTCAGCGCCGACCAGAGCCTGGCACGGCGCTACCTGGAACTGGGTGCCAGGTTCGTCGCCGTCGGCGTCGACACCACCGTGCTGATGCGCGGCCTGCAAACCCTGGCAGCGGCCTTCAAGAACGCGCCGGCCCCCACCAGTGGCGGCGGCGTGTACTGACCTGAGCAAGAGAACGACATGAAACTCTCCGATCTGAATCTGCTGCGCGAACAGGCTTTCATCGACGGTCAGTGGGTTGAGGCCGACGACGCGTCGCGCTTCGCCGTGACCAACCCGGCCAATGGCGAGCTGATCGCCGAAGTGGCTTCCCTCGGCCAGGCGGAAACCGCCCGCGCCATCGCCGCCGCCAAGGCCGCCCTGCCCGCCTGGCGCGAGAAGACCGCCAAGGAGCGCAGCGCCATCCTGCGCACCTGGTTCAACCTGATCATGGAAAACCAGGAAGACCTGGCCCGCCTGCTCAGTTGGGAACAAGGCAAACCGCTGGTCGAAAGCCGTGGCGAGATCGCCTACGGCGCCAGCTTCATCGAATGGTTCGCCGAGGAAGCCAAGCGCATCTACGGCGACGTCATCCCGCATGACAAGCAGGGCCGTCGCCTGGTGGTGATCAAGCAGGCCATCGGTGTGGTCGCAGCCATCACCCCGTGGAACTTCCCCAACGCCATGATCACCCGCAAGGTCGGCCCGGCCCTGGCCGCCGGCTGCACCGTGGTGCTCAAGCCCGCCTCGGAAACGCCGCTGTCGGCCCTGGCCCTGGCGGTGCTCGGCGAGCGCGCCGGTATTCCGGCTGGCGTGCTGAACATCGTGACGGGCAAGAACTCACGCGCCATCGGCGGCGAGCTGACCGGCAACCCGGACGTGCAGAAGCTGTCCTTCACCGGCTCCACCGGCATCGGCAAGCTGCTGATGGCGCAGTGCGCGGAAACCATCAAGAAGGTGTCCCTGGAGCTGGGCGGTAACGCCCCCTTCATCGTCTTCGATGACGCCGACCTGGATGCCGCCGTGCAGGGCGCGCTGGGTTCCAAGTTCCGCAACAGCGGGCAGACCTGCGTGTGCACCAACCGCCTGCTGGTGCAGAACGGCGTGTACGACGAATTCAGCAAACGCCTGGTCGCGGCCGTCAATGCGCTGAAGGTCGCGCCGGCCGACGAGGACGGCGCCCAGCAAGGCCCGCTGATCAACGCCCAGGCCGTGGCCAAGGTCGAGGAACATATCGCCGACGCCCTGAGCAAGGGTGCCAAGGTGCTGGCCGGTGGCAAACCCCATGCCCTGGGCGGTAGCTTCTTCGAGCCGACCGTGCTCGGCGATGTCACCCCAGAGATGCTGGTGGCGCGTGACGAAACCTTCGGCCCGCTGGCGCCGATCTTCCGCTTCGACAGCGAGGCCGAAGCCATCGCCATGGCCAACGACACCGAGTTCGGCCTCGCCTCCTACCTCTACACCCGCGACCTGGGCCGTGTCTGGCGCGTCAGCGAGGCGCTGGAATACGGCATGGTCGGCGTCAACGAAGGGCTGATTTCCACCGAAGTCGCGCCCTTCGGCGGCATCAAGCAATCCGGCCTCGGCCGCGAAGGCTCGCACTACGGCATCGACGACTACATCGAGCAGAAGTACATGTGCCTGGGCATCGGTTGATGCCAACCCTCACCCTGCTTGCGGCTCTCCAATAGAGCCGCTTTTTCTGAGCGGCCTCATGATGAAAAATCTAATCAGCGCCACGCTGCTGTTTCTCAGCCAGTCCTTCAACGCCTTCGCAGGTGATGACGACGCCCTCTACCGTGAAGCGCTGCTCAAGGAACTGAACAACAGAGTCCTGGCAGGGCGAGTGGTCACGGCTCTGGCCGATGCTCACCAAGGGACGCCCCAGGGCGATTTCTGGCAGGCGTACAGTCAATTGGAAGCCAGGCAGTGGCCGCTTTATGCCCGGCAGGCCGAACAGTACGGGCTGGAACCGGGCGGCTGGATGCTCTCGCTCAAGGCCAGGGCATCGATCATGTTCGCCCGGCTCTTCCCCGCGACCTTCCTCGACAAACTGGCGCAGGCAACGCAGCGCTATCTCACCGAGTTGCAGGCCGTTACGCCACCGGGCCCGGAGGCGCAATTCTGGAACCATGTCATCGCTCAGGAGCGAGCCCAGGCCAACGCGTTGCAGCGAGCGGCACGGCACGACCTCGCGGGCGCCCGCGCGGAAATAGCCGACTTCCTGGCCAAGGCATTTCCTTGAGCCCTCTCGGAATGGGCTTCATGGATATTCGGCCGTCAGACACTCAGCCTGAGCATGCCTGGCAGTTCGTTCCCGTGGAGTACCGTCTGGCGTAGCGCGTTCAGTTGCGCCGAAGAGAGAACGCTACCGGCCAGCTCATCGAACTTGGCCACCAGCTCCGCATCCGATAGCGGATCCTCCGGGTCACCCTTGCGGGTTTGCTGGAAATGCTCGAGCTGACGCCCATCTTTCAGCCTCACGAGCAGCCTGGCCATGCGCTTTTTCGGATAAGCCGCCGCCAGTTCCTGATCCTCGCTAACGCTCACCCTGGCCATCAAGGCGCGAATCGCCGAGTGCGCCAGCGCCTCGGGGGCGAATGCCGCCAGGCGCACAGCGCCGAGCACCATCTGCGCAGCGACGCAGTATTGCAGACTGAAGCGCGCCTCCTGGGCCGATCCGGGATTGGCCCGGTTGCACATCTGGTAGGTCGCGCCGTAGCCCGCCACATGGATCGATTCGATGGCCTCGGCGGCGAAGCCCTCTCGTTCCTGCAATAGCCTCAAGCCATCGAGTGCCGGGAAAATATGCCCGCAACAACCATGATTCTTCACCGTCATGTGCATGATGGGCGTCCACGCCCCCAGGCCTTCGAGCGCCGCGGCCCAGTCACCGCTGGAAGCGCTGGTGGCAGCGGCGAAGCCGTTGTCGCCATGCAGGCTGTCGAGGGACGCCGTCACGCCATGGGCCGCGGCCATGCCCGCGAGGATGCCGGCATCGGCGGCATGGCCAGGATGCAAGGCCTTGGCCATGCCGTCGCCCTGCAGGTTCTGCTGGTGGCCCCCGGCGAAACTGCTCGAGAGCGCGATGGCATGGGCGATTCGCTCGGCATCCGCGCCGAGCAGCATCGCGGTCGCCACCGCGGCGCCGATGGTGCCCACCGTGGAAGTGGTATGCCAGTAACGATAATGGCTGGGCTGAATGGCCAGGGAAACCCGGCAGCCCATCTCGTAACCGGCGATGATCGCACGGTGCAGTTGCTCCAGCGAGGCGCCCCGATCCTGGGCCACGGCCAGGGCGGCGGATATGGTCGGGCTGCCGGGGTGATAGCCACCGTCCTTGAAGATATCGTCGAATTCCACCGTATGGCTGGCGCAGGCATTGAGCAACGCGGCATGCCGTGCCGAGGTGGGCTGGCCGTCCACGTAGCAGATGGCGTTGCCCGCGCCACGGCAGGCAGCCAGGGCCTCGGCCAACAGGGTAGACGGGGGCAATGTACAGCCCGGCAGGGTCGTGGCGAACCAGTCGAGGATGACCCGCCGGGTAGCCCAGCGCAGGTCGTCGTCCAGGTCGCGGTGGTGCCAATTGGCCGCAGCCTCGGCCAGCACCAGGGTGGGATTGCTCATCGTGGGTTCCTGAAGATCAATTGACGACACCGGCCGCGCGCAGCGTTTCGATCTCTTGCGCCCCGTAGCCCAGCTCGGCGAGGATCTCGGCGCTCTGCGCCCCCATGGGTTGCGGCGCCAGGGTGAGTTCGGGAGGGCTGTCCGACAGGTTGAAGGCCGCCACCGGAACCCTCAACCCATCCACGACGCTGCCCGAACTCGCGTGCTGCTGCAGCACCTGCCGGCATGCCACCTGGTCGTCGGCAATGGCCTCCTCCAGGCGGCGAATGCGCGCAGCGGGGATGCGCCTGGCTTGCAGAAACTGCTCCCAGTAGTCCGCCGACATGGTGCCGATGATTTTCGTCAACACCTGCGCTTCTTCGGCATGCGCATCGAGACGCTGGTTGTTGTCGGTCTTGATCATGTCCTCACGACCAAGCGCCGTCCACAAGCGGCGTTGTTGCACCAGGTTGGAGGCGCCGATCATCAGCGGCACATCGCTAGCCTGGTAGCAGCCGATGGTGGCGAAGGGGAAGGTATTGCCCTTCTGCTCCGGGTGCTTGCCGTTCCAGAGCAGCCCGGTGAGGTGCGAGCTGCTGAGGATCAGCGCGACGTCGAGCATCGAGACATCGATGAACTGGCCCTTGCCGCCATTGCGTTCGCGCTGGAACAGCGCGGTGGCGATGGCATAGGCCGCCGAAGTACCAGTGGCGTAGTCCACCACCGGAGCACCTGACTTCAGGGGCCGGCCATCGCCATGGCCGGTCATCGCCATCATCCCGGAAAAGGCCTGGATCACGTTGTCGTAGGCGGTCTGCTCACGGCGCGGGCCGTTCGAGCCGAAGGCCGAGATGGAGCAGTAGATCAGCCTGGGGTTGAGTTTCGACATTTCCTCGTAGCCCAGCCCCAGCTCATCGAAGGCACCGGGGCGGTAGTTCTCCACGAACACGTCGGCGGTGGCGATAAGCCGCTTCATCGCCTCGCGGCCCTCGGCGCTCTTGAGGTCCAGTGCCAGGGCCTTCTTGTTCGAGGCCTGGGCCATGAACGCAGTGCCCATACCCATATCGTTCAAGGCACGATCGGAGCCCTGCATGCGTGCCTGGTCGGGATCATCAGGCGACTCGACCTTGATCACCTCGGCGCCCAGCACCGCCATCTGATAACTGGCGAAGGGGCCAGCCAGTACATGCGTCGTGTCGACGACGCGAATTCCCTCGAATGCTTTGGACATGAATGTCTTACCCTGTAACCACGGACGTCTGTGGGCCAAGCCCTGAGATGGCGGTGAACGAAGGGAAACCGCCCCATTCGCGATCGCTGGCCTGGCATGACCTGGCGTTCGCCAGATCCTTGACCTGCCATCTCGCTGGCCCAGCTACTTCACTGGATGTAACCGGCTTCCTTGAGCTGGACTTCCGCCACTGCCGTTACACGCTTGACGAATTTCGTGTACTCGTCCGGCCCCATCCAGGAATCCACCACGCCAGCGTTGCGCGCGTAGTTCTGGTATTCCTCCGAGCGCATCGCCTTGTGGATGGCATCGGCGATCTGCTGCTGCAGTTCCTTGGGCATGTCCGCCGGCCCGAATACCCCGCGAACCTGCAGCCAACTGGTGTCCACCTCATAACCCTGTTCGGCGAAAGTGGGCACCTCGGGCAGACCGGTGAGCCGATCCTTGCCCAGCACGCCCAGGCCTTCGATGCGCTCGGCGTCGAAGAAGGAGCTGACGGCGCCGAGGTTGGAGACCCCGACATCGACATGCCCGCCGAGCAGGGCCGCGGTGATATCCGGGGTGGAGTTGAAGGCGACCCAGTTGAACTTGACCCCAGCAGCCTTCTCCAGCATCGAGATGCCGAGGCTCTGCATCGAGCCCGCCGGGCCGAAGCCGCCGACATTGACCTGGCCATTGCTGGCTTTGGCCTTGGCGATCAGGCCATCCAGGTTCTTGATATCGGAACCGGATTTGACGAACAGCAGGATGGCGTCCTCCTGGGTCGAGGCGATCCAGGAGAAGTCATCGATGGCGTAAGTACCCTTGAGGTTGGTCAACATGCTGGTGAAGTGCGACAGGGTATTGATCCCCAGCGTCAGGCCATCCGGGCGGGCGGCGCGAATCCGCGTCATCTGCGCGGCGCCACCACCACCCGGGGCGTTGATGACGATCACCTTCTGGCCGATTTCCGGCTCCAGGGTCTTGGCCAGGGTTCTGATGAACACATCCGCGGTTCCGCCCGCTGCCGTGTGCATGACCATGTTCACGGGCCCGGTGGGGCGCCACTCGCCTTCGGCCAGCGCGGCATCGACCGCACCGAGCATTGTCATGGCAGCCAGTACGCTTGCACCCAGGCAGTGACGGGCTTTGTTTCCAGCTTTGCTTAGCATGTTCTGACGATCTCCGACGGATGTTATTTTTTTAATTCGCTATGGGGTCAGCCCCTGAAACAAGGCTCCCAAATATCCATCGGAGGCGGTACTGACGATTTGTCAGCCAAAGCGTGCCTTTATATTGGGCAGCGCGCCAGGCGATTGAGCACAGGCGCATGCCCGCGCAGCGGCGCGCGGGGCTCGGGGGGATACGGCGCGACAGGTTATACGCCCCTGCCCGGCGGGCAGCGGCGAAAAGCGGTAACGGCAACGGCGATCAATCGGTTTGCGCCAGCAGCTCACGCATCCAGGAGAGGAATTTCAGCAGCGGTTCCGATGGCTTCATGTTGCGCGGCCAGGTCAGGTAATAGCCTTCGCCGGTCTTGCAGGTGTGCTCGAAAGGCGCGATGAAACTGCCATTCTTCAGTTGACGCTCGACGAAGGCCTTGACCGCGATGGCCACGCCCATGTTCATCGAGGCGGCCTCGTAAGCCAGTGCCGAGTTATCGAAGCGGACACCGCTATCGGCATCGACCCGGGTAGCGGTGGCTGACAGCCAGCTTGCCCAGTCGTTGGGCCGCGCCATGGAATGCAGCAAGCGCACTCGGGAAAGGTCCTGCGGCGCCTCGAGTTTCGCCGACTCCATCAGGGTTGGCGAACAGATGGGGATGAGTTCGATATCGACGAGTTTTTCCGCATGCAGATCGGGCCAGTCGCCACGCCCCGAGCGAATCGAGGCATCGATGTTCTGGGTGTCGAAATCCACTGGCGCCAATGACGAGGACAACCTGATTTCAATCGATTCATGGGCATCGTGAAAATTGGCCAGCCGGGGAATCAGCCAACGCTGCGAAAAGGTCGTGTAGGACTGAATGGAAAGGATATCCCGCCGGCCCCTGCGCGACACTTTACGTGCCGCACTGCTGATGTCCTGAAACGCCTGGGTAACGCCCTCGTACAGCTCCTTGCCCTCGCGCGTCAGCTCGATGCCCCTGTGCAAACGCCGGAACAGGGCCACCCCGAAGTATTCCTCGAGTACCCGTACCTGACGACTGACGGCCACTTGCGAGACGTTCATCTCTTCTGCGGCACTGGTCAGGCTGCAGAGCCGGGCCGCGGCCTCGAAGGCTCTCAAGGGGTTCAAGGGAGGCAGGGGATATTTCATGGGGCCACCGTGATCAAACAAAAAGCACCAGTCGCTGCCAGGCAATGGCCGCGCGACTGGTGCATCGGACTCAGAGAAGACTGAGCGGGTAACTGATGATAACGCGAGCGTCGTTGGCATCACGAGCGAAGTCGGATCTGTAGGTGGCGCTGCGCAAGCGCACACCCATCCCCTTTAAGCTGCCGCTCTGGAACACGTACTGCAGCTCGACATCCAGTTCGCGCTCACCGCCACCGTCAGCCCCTCGCACATCCGCGCCACTGCCGCGCAGGTAACGGGTCATGAAGGTCAGGCCAGGGATGCCCACCTTGGCGAGGTCATAGTCGTAGCGCAGTTGCCAGGAGCGCTCGTCCTTCTCGGCGAAATCGCCGATCTGGACGAAGTTGACCAGGTAGGGGTTTGCGCCTGCGACATAGGGGAAGGCCGAGTCCCCCGACATGACCTGATAACCAACCCCCAGCGAATGGCCGTTCAGCTTGTAGGTGCCCATGGCGCTGAATGCGCGGTTATCGATGTCACCGCCATGGGCATTGCCTTCATCGTCGCTCAGGAACAGGCGGATATCCGTGTTGAAAGCGCCCCACTCGCCCTTGCGTCGATCGCTGAGCCCCACGAACTGCTGGCGATAGATGTTCTCGAAGCGAGCGTACTGGTAACTGAAGTCGGTGTTTTCCAGAACCCTGTAGCTGAGCCCGAGCAGCTCGAAGTCACCACCGTCCAGAGAGCCGCTGAAGCGACGGTTCTTGTTGTTCAGCGCCAGGCCTTCATCGCTCGTCTGGTCGCGTTGCACGACGCGCTGGATCTGTGCGCCGGTGAGCTCCAGGCCTTTCAGCTCGCGAACCTGCAGTTGCATGCCCTCGAAGGTCTGTGGCAGCAGACGGCCATCATTGGCCTGCAAGGTTGGCCACTTGGGCAGCAGCGTGCCCAGCTTGAACTCGCTGCTGGACGCCCGCAGCTTGAGCGTGCCGCCAGCCTTCGAGTAGTCATCCGACACATCCCTGTCGTCTTCCACCGGCAGCAGCCCCGTGCCGGCCCGACCGCGGCCGGAATCGAGCTTGATACCCAGCATGCCGATGGCGTCGAAGCCGACACCGATGGCGCCGGGGGTATAGCCGGATTGGTAGCGCAGGATGAAGCCCTGCGCCCACTCTTCGCGCTGTGACTGCCCGCTTCCCTCCCTGAAGTCGCGGTTCATGTAGAAATTGCGCAGATCCAGTGAGGCTTTGCTGTCTTCCAGAAAACCTTCCGCGAAGGCCGAAGGCAGCATGAGGGCAAGCCCCGTCCCTGCCACGCACAGGGGCATGAGTTTCATCGTGTTCATCGTAAGTACCTGACGAAGGACCGGACGCCGCAACCAGGGCGGAGCCGGTCGAGGGTGGGCGAAGCCGAACTTGGGCATCACCAGGCAAGCCGAAACCCGACGCATCGACTCTGCGCAAGCGGGATAGACAAGGAGAGGTGACCCAAGCGGGTTCGATTCAAATAGCGATGGCGCTATTTGCAGTCATTCATCCGGAGTGGGATTGAATACCGCGTATTCGACCTGAACTGACATGCACTGCATTGCAATGCCGGAGCACGGCTACCGAGACATGCGCCAATGAAGCGGCAAGAGAGGGAATGTTCATAGAGACCTACTTGTTGTTATGAGTCTTGAATGAAACGCCCATCGATTATGCAATCGTGATCCTGATGTTCAACCGAGCAATTCCATTGCATGGAACATCAAGGCCATACTGACACTGGCTTGCGGCTTGTTGCGTTAGCCTAAGGACGATCCGAGAGCATCACTCACAGAATTTGATGAACTCGGATTCGAGTTCATGTCATGTAACCGAGCACTCAGAGAGCCAAGGCGATGTTCAGCCCTCACCTTCACGCACTGGAACAGGCCGCCGACACAACGACGCCTTCGGGCCTTCCCGGCCAGGGCAAGTCGACCCCGAATCGCTCCCTGGAACGTGGCCTGGGCCTGTTGCGGGCCTTTCGTCCGGGCTGCGAGTACCTGAGCAATGGGGAGCTGAGCGAAAGAACGGGCCTGTCCAAGTCGACCGTCAGCCGCCTGACGCAAACGCTGGTTCGCAGCGGCTTCCTCGATTACGACCCGGTCAGTGGTGCCTATCGGCTCGCCGCCTCCCTGCTCAGCCTGGCCCACACCCTGCATCACGGCAGTACGCTGGTGCAAATAGCGGAACCCTTGATGCGCCAGGTCGCCCGGCAACTCCAGGTGAACGTTGGCCTGGCCGCTGCCGATGGCGACGAGATGGTCTACCTGGAGTCGATCAGGCTGAGCGCGCGCAAATCGCCGCGCAACGTCGGCACGGGGCAGCGTCTACCCATGGAGCTGACCGCACTGGGCCGCGCCTGTCTGGCGGTGCAGGACGAGGTGCACCGCCAAGCGCTGCTGCAACATTTCCAGGCACGGCGCTGCGCCTCGCGCTGGGCAGAGCTGAGCAGAGAGATCGAAGCGGCCATGCGCAGTGTCGGATGCCATGGCTATTGCACCGCTTCCTGGCAACCGCAAGTGGTGTCGATAGCCGCCCCCCTCGACCTCCCCAGCTATCGCGCCCATGCGCTGAATATCAGCCTGTCGACCCGCGAAAGCATCGAGGCAGTGACAGCGCGCTATGCGCAGCCGCTGCTCGAGCTGACCGAGAGCATCAGGCGCGAGCTGAACCGCAAAGATGCTTCATGACCGCCAATGGCCATGCTCAGGCGTTGATGCTCAGGATGCGCCCCTCGACTCGAAGCGCCGCGCCGCGGCAATGAACCAGTGAACGCCCGGCATGAATATGCAGATCCGCACGATCTGAAAGGACACGATGATGGCCACGCTGTAGCCAAGGAACTGCGCGGTCAGTGCCATTTCCGTGACGCCTCCCGGCGCTGCGCTGAGCACCATGACCTCCCAGGGCAGTTCGGTCAGCCCAGCGAAGACCACCGCCATCATGCTGCTCATGAACAGGAACAGGAGCATGGACAGGATGATGGTGAGCGTGAGCTTCATCTCCAGGAACAGCTCCCTGGTGAACACCGAACCCAGCCAGGTACCCAGCACCACCTGCGCGATGGCCAGCACCAGCGAAGGATAAGGCGCCACGTGCAAACCACTGCTGGAGGCCGCGGCGGAAATCAGCAAGGCCCCGAAGAAATAGGGATTCGGCAGCCTCAGCCATTTGAACAGCATGGCACCGGCCAAAGCGGAAACGGCCAACAGCCCGATACCGCCGAGATCCAGGGCGCCGGTAGCCCCCAGGGTGCGCCCCGCATTGCCCGGCCAACCGTCGGCCACATAGAGTGCAATGGGGATGATCACCACGACGCTGGCGATGCGGATGGTCTGCGACAGCACCACCACCCCCTTGTCGAGGCCGAACCGTTCAGCGATCACGGCCGCCTCT
Organism: Pseudomonas sp. GOM7; assembly: GCF_026723825.1. Classification (NCBI taxonomy): domain Bacteria; kingdom Pseudomonadati; phylum Pseudomonadota; class Gammaproteobacteria; order Pseudomonadales; family Pseudomonadaceae; genus Pseudomonas; species Pseudomonas sp. GOM7. Next base: position 3,433,624 of record NZ_CP113519.1, read on the forward strand.
ACCGGGCTGGTAGGTATGGTGCAGAGCAACGCGGTGGAATAGTCGAGACGACTGAAGCGCTTGAGCAGCACGGATACGAATAGCGCGCACACGCCGGTCAGAATGGCCAGGGCCACGATCTCGAGGCCCATTTCGAGGATGACCAGCAAGGCGGCCGGGGTGAATGCCAGGCCTACGGTGGAGGCAATGATCATTTGCCCATAGGGCCGGGTTCTGGCCGAAATGGGCGTTTTCATCAACCCGCTGATGTACAGGGTGGCCGTCAGCAGCAATGGCCCGATCATGTACGGCAAGGGCATGCCGATTGCCGCGAACAACCGCCCCATGGCGAAGCAGAGCCCGTACAGCGCAAGCAACCGGGCAAGGCCGGAAAAATCCATAACCATCACGCTCCTCTTTCAGGGTACCTCTGCACATGGACGCGCCAGGCTCGGCAAGACCCGGCGAAAGCCCATGCCACACATGAAACGGCCCGCAATGACACGCCATCGCTGGCTTGCCGTTGCGGGCCCTGAAGTCAGTGCAATACGCCCTCAGGCGAGGCGCTGACGGGTGAACCTGCCGCGCAGGAACTTAAAGGCAGGCATAGCGAAGGAGAGCACGGCTACCCCCAGCAGGATCAGGGTCAGCGGGCTGCTGTAGAACACCGAATAGTCGCCGTTGGAAATGACCAACGCCCGGCGGAAGTTGGTTTCGAGCATTTCACCGAGAACCAGCGCCAGAATGATGGGCGCGAGCGGAATATCCAGCTTGCGCAGCACATAACCGAGCACACCGAAGGCCAGAGCGACATAAACGGGGAACATCGAGTTCTCGGAAGCGTATGCACCCATCAGGCAGATGGCGGTTACCGTAGCGGCGACGGCCGGGCGTGGAATGTCCGCCACCTTCGCCCAGTACTTCGCCCCGGCCAGGCCAATGAAGATCATCACCGGCACGCTGACCCACAGCGCCGCGATGACGGTGTAAGGAATCTCCGGGTTGGTGGTGAACAGCAACGGTCCAGGCTGAATGCCATGGATCATCAGCGCGCCGATCATGATGGCAGTGGTCGGCGAACCGGGGATACCCAGCGCGAACAAGGGGGCCAGCGCGCCCGATACGGCGGCGTTGTTGGCCGACTCCGATGCCGCGATCCCCTCGATGCTACCCTTGCCGAACTGCTCGGGCGTTTTCGAGGCCTTCTTCGATACGGCATAGGCGACGAAGGAGGCGATGGAAGCCCCGGCCCCTGGCACCACACCGATGATGTAACCGAGCACGGAGCTTCTCAGCAGATTGCCCTTCAACTTGCCGAAGGTTTTCAACGGTACCGCGAGAATCCCTGTCATCGGATGGCTCTTGACCTTGCCAGAAGGCCCGGCTTCGACCATGAACAGCACTTCGGAAAGCGCGAACAAACCCAGCAGCACCGGCACCAGGGGGAAGCCCTCGAAGAACTCGGGGTTGGGGCTGAAGCGGGGAATGCCGGTCTGCGTATCGAGCCCGACCGTGGCCAGGGCCAGGCCGATGCCCATGGCGATGGCGCCCTTGGCCGCCGAACCGTTGGAGAGTGTCGAGACGAGGCTCAAGCCCAGAACGGCCAGGGCGAAATAGGCGGTAGGCCCGAAGTTCAGCGCGAACTCCGAAAGCGGAACCGCCGTCAGCAGCAACAGCAGTGCGCTGACGAAGATACCGATGCCCGAGGAAACGATGGAGATGTTCAGGGCAACGCCGGCCTTGCCTTGCTGGGTCAGCGGAAAGCCATCCCAGGAGGTGGCCACTGCAGCCGCCGTTCCGGGTGAATTGATCAGGATGGCGGAAATGGCGCCGCCATATTCGGCAGCCGCATAGAGAGAGACCAAGGTCACGATCGACACGAGCGGGTCGAGCGTGTAGGTGAAGGGAATAAGCAAGGCGACGCCGAGACTCGGGCCCAAGCCGGGCAGCGCACCGATCATGTAGCCCAGCAGCGCACCGACGATCAGACCGACCAGCACCAGGGGGTCGGCAAAGGCCGAAAACCCGATCAGGATATTTTCCAACATGGGATTGTTACCTCAAGAAAAGCTGACGCCGAGAGCCAGGACGAACACCGCATACAACCCCAGGCTCAGGCCCAGGGAAACGGCAATGATCTGCATGGGTCGACGCTCACCCACGACCAGCATGGTCAGCGCCGAGAGCACTGCGACGCCGATCAGGGGGCCCAGCTTGTCCAGGTAGGTGCCGATGCCCAGCACTACCAGCACGGCCAGCACGACAGGCAGAGGGCGACATGTCGTGACCATCTGCTGGACCGAGCGGCGCAAGCACTTGAGCACCCCAACACCCAGCATCAGCACCACCGCGACGAGGCTGGTCACGGCGATGATCACGGGAAACTCACCGACACCTATGCCATTGGGGTTCATCGGCCCGGGCAGTTGCAGGGCATGCCAGCCATACAGGCCGAACACGCCCAGCAGCACGACCCCGGCGAGAATGTCCAATACACCTGCTGGAACTTTGACTACGGGCTCCGCATTGCACGGCCCCGTTGTCGACGCCTTCGCGCTTGCTGAAGTCGTCGACGCACTCGATGCGTTCATCTTCATGTCCTCTCACCGCGACCTGAGGCCACGGATTTTCCACGCCTGCCAGTGCGCGGTTGTTTTTATTGTCTGGGGTTGTCCACGCACTAAAGCCGCCAGGTGCATACCTGGGCGGTTGCAGCGGTGGATTGAATAACCGGCAGTTCTCAACCCATCTCGTTATCGCAGCCCCACTATGACCGAAGGCTTCGCGGCCCTGAACTGAGAATTTATTTGGCCTAGAGCAGCAAGTTGTTTGTCATGCCTCCAGGCATCGGGCAAGAGTAGCCCGCTGCGCCTGGGATACGCGCCCCGAGCGGCCAGCATGGCGCCCGCGCACCCTGAGGACGAGGGGCGAAGAAAAAGCACATCCCAACGTTTTGTTAGACCAACCGGCATCTTTAGTCATTTGAACGCCTGCCGCGTTGACTCAAGAATGATCCATAGGTGACTGCAGACCTGAAGTTCAAAGCGCCAAGCAAGTGAGTTGGCACTTATCCGTCGGACTGCCATTTCTCCAGGCACAACTCGAATCGGTTCATTCAATTTCAATTACAAGAGATTCCATAATGAGTCAGAACACTCTCATCAACTTCAATCAGGAAAACGGCATTGCCGTCCTGACCCTGAACCGGCCAGAAAAACGCAATGCGATGAGCGACGCCATGCGCGCCGAGCTGGTCCAGTTGCTGGAGAAATTGCGTAGCGATCGCAGCGTCCGTGCGCTCATCATCACCGGCACCGGCAAGGGCTTTTGCGCCGGCGGTGACATCGCCGGCATGCAGGCGCGCATGGAGGCCGATCCGGCCGTCGTTGGCTTCAACGGCTGGGAGCGCCAGCAAGGCGTGCACTATGCCGCCAGCCTGCTGCTCAACCTGCCCATCCCCACCATCGCCGCCGTCAATGGCGCCGCTGCCGGTCTGGGCGCCGATCTGGCGCTGTCCTGCGACTTCGTCGTCGCCGCGCGCCCGGCCACCTTCACCTGGGCCTACATCGCCCGCGGCCTGATCCCCGATGGTGGTGGTCTGTACTTCCTGCCACGGCGGGTCGGCCTGGCGCGGGCCAAGGCACTGATCTTCAGTGGCCGCCGTGTCGCCGCCGAAGAAGCGCTGGAACTGGGTATCGCAGACCGCCTCTGCGAGGCCGACGATCTGCTGAGCAGCGCCATGGCCATGGCCGATGAGATGAGCCGCGGCTCGCGCACCGCCACCGCCCTGACCAAGTCCATCATCAATCGCAGCTACGAGATGGCCGAACACCAAGTGTTCGCCGAAGGCAGCAAGGCCCAGGGCATCTGCTACACCTCGCAGGAACACCGCGCCTCGGTGCAGGCCTTCCTCGATAACGCCAAGGAGGCCGCCAAATGAAACAGCTCGATGCCCTGCTCAACCCTAAAAGCGTTGCCGTCATCGGTGCCTCGGCGGATGCCAGCAAGACCTCGGGACGCCCGGTTTCCTATCTGCTCAAGCACGGCTTCGCGGGCGCCATCTACCCGGTCAACCCGAAAGCCAGCGAAATCCAGGGGCTGCGCTGCTACGCCAGCATCGAGGAGCTGCCGCAGGCCCCTGACGTCGGTCTGGTGCTGCTCAGCGCCAAGCGCAGCATCGATGCCGTGCGCTCATTGGCCAAGCTCGGCTGCAAGGCGGCGGTGGTGCTGGCCAGCGGCTTCGCCGAAGCCGGTGAAGGCGGCCTGAACCTGCAGGAGGAGCTGAAGGCGGCTGCCGGTTCGATGCGCATCCTCGGCCCCAACACCATCGGCCTGGTCAACCTGTCCGCGCGCATCCCGCTGTCCGCCAGCGGTGCTCTGGAAATCAGCGACCTGCCCACCGGCCATGTCGCCGTGGTCTCCCAGAGCGGCGGCATTCTCGGCGCCCTGCTCTCCCGCGCCGCGGGTCGTGGAATCGGTCTCTCCTCGCTGATTTCCACCAGCAACGAGGTGGATCTGGAAGTCAGCGACTTCATCGACTATCTGGTGGATGACGACAACACCCAGGTCATCGCCCTGTATCTGGAAAGCGTGCGCAATCCTCAGCGTTTTCGTGAAGTGGCGTTGCGCGCCCGCGCGGCGGGTAAACCGCTGGTGGTGTTCAAGATCGGCCGCTCCGAAGCAGGTGCCACCGCCGCCAGCTCCCATACCGGCGCGCTGGCCGGCGAAGACCGCGTCTACGATGCCTTCTTCCGCGAGCTGGGGGTGATCCGTGCCAACACCTTCGACGAATTCCTCGACATCCCCGCCGTACTGGTCGCCGGGCGCCGCCTGGCCGGCCGCCGTGTGGCCATCCTGACCTCCACCGGCGGTGCTGGCACGCTGATCGCCGACAGCCTGGGCATGAACCACTTCGACACCCCGGCCCCGGATGCCGCCACCGCCGAGAAGCTGCGCGCCCTGCAGGGCGACACCCCCACCGCGCTCGACCGCAACCCGATCGACGTGACCCTGGCCGGCCTGCAACCCGACCTGCTGCGCCAGGCGATCCGCACCCTGCTAGCCAGCGACAGCTACGACGCGCTGGTGGTGATCATCGGCTCCTCCGGCCTGGCCATGCCTGAACTGGTGGTCAGCGCCATCCAGGACTGCCTGGAGACCAATGACAAACCCGTGCTGGCCTACGTCAGCCCCTATGCGCCCGATACCCTCAAGCGCCTGAACAGCGCCGGCATTCCGGGCTTCAGCTCGCCGGAAAGCTGCAGCGCCGTGCTCGGCGCGCTGGATCTCATCGCCCAGCCGCTGCCCAACCTGGCAGCCGCGCCGCGCATCCAGTTGCCGGCGATGGTCGAGCAGGCCGCAGGCTCGCTCGATGAGGCCGCCGCCAAGGCGCTGTTCAGCCAGGTAGGGCTGCGCGTACCGCAGAGCCGCGTGGTCGCCAGCCGCGAGGAGGCCGTGCAGGCCGCTCGCGAACTGGAACATCCGGTGGTGCTCAAGGTGCTGGACGCCAAGCTGCTGCACAAGAGCGATATCGGCGGCGTGGCCCTGCACCAGACGGCCGACACCATCGGCGCACGCTTCGACAAGATGGCCACGGAAGTGGCCGGCCACGTCGGCTATCGCCCGGACCGCTTCCTGGTCGAAGCCATGGTCGCTGGCGGTCACGAGCTGATCCTCGGCGCCAACCGCGACGCCCTGGGCACCACCATTCTCCTGGGTGCCGGCGGCGTCACCGCCGAGCTGTACAAGGACACCGCGCTGCGCATGCTGCCCGAACAGGGTGGCCTGACCCTGGAGCAGGCTCACTCGATGATGCAGCAACTGATCACCTGGCCATTGCTCGACGGCTATCGCGGTTCCAAGCGCCGTGATACCGAAGCACTGGCCCAGGCCATCGTCAATTTCTCCGCCCTGGTCGCCGCCTTTGGCGAACGCCTGGTGACGTCTGAAATCAACCCGTTGTTCGTCCTGCCCGAAGGCCAGGGCGTAGTCGCGGCCGACGCCGTACTGGTGCTGCAGCAGGCCGACGAAGAAGTCAGCGGGGAACGCCGTCATGGCTGAAGCCCTGAGCAACGGCCAGGTTCACCTGGCCTACGAGGGCGAGATCGCCGTGATCACCCTCGACAATCCGCCGGTCAACAGCAGCACCGATGCCGTCAGACGAGGCATTCTCCAGGCGCTGGCGAGCCTTGATATGGCGCGAACCCGTGCGGTGCTGTTGACCGGTGCCGGACGCAACCTGATGGCCGGCGCCGACCTGCGCGAGCTGGAGAACGAGCCGACCGAGCCCACCCTGCCCCAGGTGACGGCGGCGCTGGAAGCCTGCCCCCTGCCGGTGATCGCGCTGATCAAGGGCCATACCCTGGGCGGTGGTCTGGAACTGGCACTGGCCTGCGATGCCCGCCTGGCCACGACCACTGCCAACCTGGGCCTGCCGGAAGTCACGGTGGGCATCATCCCCGGTGCCGGCGGCACCCAGCGCCTGCCCCGCGCAGTCGGCATGGGCACGGCGCTGGAGATGATCGTCAGCGGCAAACCGATCAAGGCCGCCAAGGCTCTGGAACTGGGTCTGGTGGATCATCTGCTGAGCGCCAGCGACGAAGCCGAACAACAGGTCGAAGCCCTGGCCTTTGCCCGCCAATACCAGGGCGGCAAACGACCACTGAGCGCGCGCCCGGTGGCCGCCGAGGACAAGGCCGCCCTGCGCACGCGAGCCCAGAAACTGATCGCCGCCGCGCGCGGTCTGCCGGCGGCAGCGGTTGCCGCCGAAGTGGTTCTGGCCGCCGATGAGATGAGCTTCGCCCAGGCCATCGGCAAAGAGCGCGCGGCCTTTCTCGCCCTGCGCGGCAGCCAGGCGGCCCAGGCCCTGCGCTACCTGTTCTTCGCCGAACGCGCCGAGCCCTATGTCCCGGCGCAGCCGACAGAAGCACGGGTGCTGGAGCGGGTCGCGGTCATCGGTGCCGGCACCATGGGCAGCGGTATCGCCCTGTGCGCGCTGCAGGCCGGCTGCACGGTGGAGCTGCTCGAACTCAATGCGCAAGCACTCGCCGCAGGCGTCAAGCGCATCGAAGACGAGCTGGCGCGCGACGTCGAGCGCCAACGTCTGAGCGCCGACAAGCGCGATGCCATCCTCGCTCGCCTCACCGCCAGTCAGGACATCCAGACCGTCGCCAAGGCCGACCTGGTGATCGAAGCGATCATCGAAGACATGGCGGCCAAGCAGGCGCTGTTCCAGCAACTCGCCGCACAGGTGAGCAGCGACACCCTGCTGGCGACCAACACCTCCTACCTCGACATCGACGCGATCGCCGAAGGCATTCCTCACCCCGAGCGCGTACTCGGCCTGCATTTCTTCAGCCCGGCACACCGCATGGCCCTGCTGGAAGTGGTGCGCGGCCGTTCGACCGGCGAGCAAGCGCTGTGCGCGGCGCTGAAATTCGCCGAACGCCTGAAGAAGAAAGCCATCGTCGTTGGCAACGCCTGGGGCTTCGTCGGCAACCGTCTGTACGCGGCCTATCGCCGCCAGTGCGAGTTCATGCTCGAAGAAGGCGCCAGCCCCGAGCAGATCGACGCGGCGCTGGAGCACTACGGTTTCGCCATGGGCCCGTTCAAGGTGGCCGACATGTCGGGCCTGGACATCGCCTGGCGGATGCGCCAGCAGACCGCCGCCACACGGCACCTGCGTCGCTACGTCGGTATCCCCGACCTGCTCTGCGAAGCCGGTCGCCTCGGCCGCAAGACGGCCAAGGGCTACTACCGCTATGGCGAGGACAACAAGCCCCAGATCGACAGCGCAGTCGCCGAGATCATCGCCGGCTATCGCCGTGAACAAGGCATCGCAGCCAAAGCCTTCAGTGACCAGGAAATCCAGCAGCGCGCCGTGCTGGCACTGATCAACGAAGCCCTGCTGCTGCTCGCGCAAGGGGTCTGCCAGCGCCCGGAGGATATCGATATCGCTCTCGTCCACGGCTACGGCTTCCCGCGCTGGCGCGGCGGGCCGGTGTTCATTGCCCGCAGCATGGGTTCGCGTGAGTTGAATGCCGCCCTAGATGGCTTCGTCGAAGCCTCCGGCAAAGGCCAGGAGCGTGGCGATGCCACTCTGCTGGACGCTGGCACCCAAGCAGAGGAGGAATGAGGAAAATGTCAGAAGCCTATATCTGCGATGCGATTCGCACGCCGTTCGGCCGTTTCAATGGCGCCCTGGCCTCGGTTCGCACCGATGACCTGGCCGCCCTGCCCATCGCCGAGCTGATGGCGCGCAACCCTGGCCTGGACTGGAGCCTGATCGATGACGTGATCTACGGCTGCGCCAACCAGGCCGGCGAAGACAACCGCAACGTCGCGCGCATGGCCGCGCTGCTGGCGGGCCTGCCGATGTCGGTGCCCGGTGCGACCCTCAACCGCCTGTGCGGCTCCGGCCTCGATGCGGTGGGCAGCGCCGCCCGCGCCCTACGCTGTGGTGAGGCGCAGCTGATGATCGCCGGCGGCGTCGAAAGCATGAGCCGCTCCCCTTATGTGATGGCCAAGGCGGAACAGGCCTTCGCCCGCGGCCAGCAACTGGAAGACACCACCATCGGCTGGCGCCTGGTCAACCCGAAGATGAAGGCGCTATATGGCGTCGATGCCCTGACCCTGACCGCCGAGAACGTGGCCGAGGAAGAAGGTGTGTCGCGTGCCGACCAGGACGCCTTTGCCCTGCGCAGCCAGCAGCGCTGGCAACGCGCCCAGGAAGCAGGCTTCTTCGACCGGGAAATCATGCCGGTGACCATCGCCCAGCCGCGCAAGCCGGAGCGCATCGTCAGCCAGGACGAACACCCGCGCCCGGACAGCACGCTCGACGCGCTCAGCGGCCTGAAGGGCGTGGTCAAGGCCGATGGCACGGTGACCGCCGGCAACTCCTCGGGCATCAACGATGGCGCCTGTGCGCTGCTGCTGGCCAATGGCGCAGCCGTCGACCGGCATGGCCTCAAGCCACGCGCCCGGGTTGTGGCCATGGCCACTGCCGGTGTCGCCCCACGCCTGATGGGCATGGGCCCGGTACCGGCGGTGGAAAAGGTCATGGGCCTGAGCGGACTGAACATCGAGCAGATGGACGTGATCGAGTTCAACGAGGCCTTCGCCGCGCAGGCCATCGCCGTGTGCCGGCGCCTGGGGCTGCAGGACGACGACCCGCGGGTCAACCCCAACGGGGGCGCCATCGCCATCGGCCACCCCCTGGGCGCCTCCGGGGCGCGGCTGGTCACCACCGCGCTGAACCAGTTGGAGCGCCAGCAGGGCCGTTATGCGCTGTGCAGCATGTGCGTCGGGGTCGGCCAGGGCGTGGCCCTGATCATCGAGCGGCTCTGAAGCCGCCGACGAGCCCTCTGCAATCCGGCTGACAAGGTGCTTGCAGCCGGGTCCTTCAGGCCATTCCAGGATGGGATCATGAGCTATTTCTTCGAAGCCTCGATCAAGCCTCGCTTCAGCGAAACCGACATGCGCGGGCATATCAACAACACCGTGATTCCCGTCTGGCTGGCCGACGGCCGTGCGGCACTGTTTCGCGAAGAGCTGGGCTCCCGGGTGCCGACCATGGTGGTCAACCTCAACGTCGATTTCACTCGCGAGCTGCACTGGGGCTCCCCGGTGACGGTTCGCACGGCCGTCGAACGAATCGGCAACAGCTCCATCCGCTTCGTTCAGGAGCTGTGGCAGAACGACCAGCGCTGCGTGCAGGCCCGCACCACAGTGGTCACCCTGGATAGCGAGACGCGCAAACCGATACGCGTTCCCGAGCACGAAAGAGCCTTGCTGGCCCCGTACCAGTTGAGCGCCGAGCAATAGGCCTGCTGGCACATTCGCCAGGCGCTCGCCCTGGCTCGCTATTCGAGGGTGCGTAACGACGGAAAGTCGGCGAGCAGTTCGATCAGGGTTTCCCGCAGCCATCGGTTGGCCGAATCGTGATGGAAGCGGGTGTGCCAGTGCAGATGGATGTCGTAGCCGGTGATGTCCCAGGGCAGAGGCAGCAGGCGAACCTGGGCGATCTCGGCGAAGCGGCGCCCCACCGCCAAAGGAACGGTGGCAATCATGTCGGATTCGGCCACCAGAAACGGCACGCCCATGAAGCGCGGCAGACTGAAGCGTATGCGACGGGTGACACCACGCAGCGCCAGCTCGCGATCGAGGATGCCCATGCCACGGCCATCGGCCTGCACGGCGACATGATCGGCCGCCTGGTACTGCTCTGCACTCAAACCCTCGGCGATATGCGGATGATCCTCCCGCACGATGCAGACGAAACTGTGGCTGTACAGGGCGCGATTGCGGATCGACGAATTGAGCAGGCGCGGGAAGTAGCCGATGGCCGCATCCACGTCTCCGGCATCCAGTCCCTCCTCCAGTTGCTCGGGAGATAGCGCCAGCGTGCGAATACGCAAGCCTGGCGCACGCTCGTCGAGTACCCGCATCAACTTGGGCAAGAACACCATCTCACCGATGTCGGACATGCACAGCACCAGTTGACGCTCCGAGTGCTCGGCGACGAATCCAGAGGACGGCAGCACCTCATTGCTCACCAGCTCCAGAATGCGCTGCACCGGCTCGGCGATCTGCAAGGCCCTGGCCGTCGGCTGCATCCCCCGCGAGGTGCGCACGAACAAGGGGTCATCGAAGAGTGTGCGCAACTTGGACAGCGCAAAGCTCATGGCCGGCTGGCTGAGCCCCATCAGGTCACCGGCCTGGGTCACGCTCTGCTTGCGGCGCAGCGCATCGAAGACTTTCAGCAGGTTCAGGTCGACGTCCCTGATATCCATATTTTGGATTTCACATATAAGAGAAATTAGGTTTTCGGATTCTATGCATCCTCCTAGACTCGCCACAAGACATCCGTGACCCACGGCCTGGCTGCAAGAATAAGAACAACGGAGCACACAATGCCCAAGAAGCTGCGAAGCAATTTCCCCTATGGCTCTTACCTGTGGGCCGTACGCGCCGCACAGTGGCAAGCCTTGGGGATCGACGAAAGCGAACTGGAAAAACCAAAAATCGCCATCGTCAATTCCTCCTCCAACCTGGCCATCTGCTTCAGTCACCTGGATGGCATCGCTGCCGAGCTCAAGCAGGCAATCCGCGCTGCCGGCGCCCTGCCCTTCGAGATTCGCACCGCCGCGCCGAGCGATTTCATCACCGGCGCCGGTGCCGGCGGCGCCTACATGCTGGCGGCGCGTGACCTGATCACCAACGACATCGAGGTGGCGGTGGAAGGCGCCCAGCTCGACGGCATGATCTGCCTGGCCTCTTGCGACAAGACGGTGCCCGGTCAACTGATGGCCGCCGCCCGCCTGAACATCCCGACGCTGGTGGTGGTCTGTGGCTACCAGCCCAGTGGTGAGTACAACGGCCAGCACGTCGATATCGAGGACGTCTTCATCGGCTCCATGCATACGCTCACCGGCAAGCTGCCGGTGGAAGAACTGGTGGGCATGGCGCGCAACGCGATCAAGGGGCCAGGCGTGTGCTCGGGCATGGGCACGGCCAACTCCATGCATCTGGTCTGCGAGGCTTTGGGCATGGCCTTGCCGGGCAGCTCGCCCATCGCCGCCAACAGCCCGCAGATGTTCGATTTCGTGCGCCAGGCCGGGCAGCGCATCGTGGCCATGGTCGAAGAAGACCTCAAGCCGCGCGACATCCTCAGCCCCGGCGCCTTTGCCAATGCGGTCAGCGTCGTACTGGCCGCCGGAGGCTCGGTGAACTGCATCAAGCACATGCAGGCGGTCGCAGCCGAAGGTGGCATCGATGTCGATGTCTACGACCTGTTCCGCGAGCTGGGCAAGCGCGTGCCGGTACTGGTGGGCGTCAGGCCCGTGGGTGAGCACAGCATCGAACAGATGGAAGCAGCGGGAGGCGGCCGTGCCTTGCTCAAGAGTCTGGAACCGCTGTTGCACTGTGATGCCCTGACCGTTACCGGCAAGACCCTTGCCGACAACCTGCGCGAAGTGACCATCGCCGATGATCAGGTGATTAGGCCGCTGCAACGGCCCTTCGCCACCCAACCGGCGATCGTCATGCTGCAGGGCAACATCGCGCCCCAGGCGGGCATCGTCAAGTACGGCATCGATCCCAGCAAGATGCGTCGTTTCAGCGGGCCGGCGATCTGTTTCGAGCGCTCGGCCGATGCCCTCGCCGCCTTGCAGCAAGGGCGCATCAAACCCGGCCATGTGGTGGTGATGCGCGGCGCCGGCGTCCGTGGCGGCCCGGCCATGGGCGGCGGCGCGTCGCGCGTGGTGTTCGCCATCGACGGCGCGGGCCTCGGCGACAAGGTGGCGATGCTCACCGACGGCCACCTTTCCGGCCTGGTATGCAAGGGCCTGGTGGTGGCGGAAGTGGCGCCGGAAGCCGCCGTCGGTGGCCCGCTGGCCCTGCTGGTCGATGGCGACATCATCGACATCGACCTGGACCACAACCGTCTCGATGCACGTATCGCCTCCGCCGAGCTTCAGGCCCGCGCCGAGCGCTGGCAGGCGCAACCGGCGCAGTTCGGTGGCGGTTGGCTGGACATCTACCGGGGCGCGGTGAAAGGCATGGAGCATGGAGCCGTCCTGATCAGGCCGCTGGATATCAGCGACGAGCAGGAGGCTGGCCGATGAGACTGCGCGACGATGAAAAGGCCATGCTCGATGGCGCCCAGGGCCCGGCCGTGAGCAAGGCCATGGATCTGCTGCTGCGTTATGGCGAAGCCCTGGGCGCCGAATGCCTGGTGGACACCCGCAACGTCGCCGGCACCATTGGCGCCACCACTCCCTTTCTGCGCCAATATGGCGATCGCAACGGCGGCATGGATGCGGTGTTCAGCGAGTTCAACCTGGACAGTGCCGAGGTCGTGCCGATCCCCAAGGTCAAGGTGTTCAGCAGCCACCTGCAGCAAGGCATCGATCCCCGGCAGGCGGCGCGGCAGGGTGTCAGCGAGGATGTGGTGCGTATCTATGAAAAAGGCCAGGCCTACAGCAGCGGCCTGGGCGTGCAGCCGCTGAATACCTGCACGCCTTATCAGGTCGGCAACGTGCCGGTCAAAGGCGAGCATTGCGCCTGGATGGAATCCTCGGCGGTGATCTACATCAACTCGGTGCTCGGCGCGCGTACCAATGCCGAGGGCCGCGAAAGCACCGGCGCGGCCATGCTCACCGGCAAGATTCCCTACTGGGGCCTGCACATCGATGCGAATCGTCGTGGCAGCCACCTGATCCAGCTCGACATCGACCTCAGCAGCACAGCGGATTGGGGCCTGTTCGGCTACTGGGTGGGCGAGCAGGTGCAGGATCGGATCCCGGTGATCGAAGGGATACGCCACCAGCCCAACCTGGCACGGCTCAAGCACTTCGGCGCGGCGGCCGCCTCCAGCGGCGGCGTGGAGATGTATCACCTGGTCGGCGTCACCCCGGAAGCGCGCACCCGCGAGGAGGCCTTCGGCACGCGCCGGATCGAGTCGGTGCTGCGCTTCGGTGAAGCGGAGCGGCGCTGGGCTTATGAGCAGGTCAATATCACCGCACGCAATGCGCAGGTGGACTTCGTCATGCTCGGCTGCCCGCACTACAGCCTGGAGCAGATCTGGGAAGTCTGTCAGTTGCTCGAAGGCCAGCGCCTGAGCGCCAACACCGAGCTCTGGATCTTCACCGCTGCCTCGATCAAGCAGCTCGCCGATCAGGCTGGCTACACAGCCACCATCGAAGCCGCCGGCGGCCACCTGATGACCGATACCTGCTCGGCCATCGGTCGGGTGATCCCTCAAGGCACCCGGGTGGCGGCGGTGGACTCGGCCAAGCAGGCGCATTACCTGCCGGCGATCATGGGCATCGAGACCTGGTTCGGCAGCACGGCGGAGTGCGTACAGGCCGCCATCGAAGGGCGCTGGAGAGGAGTTCTGCAATGACCGATTCCTTCACGCTCAAGGGCCGCAAGGTGGTCGGCGGCATCTTCGAGGGCGAGGCCCTGGTGACCCGTGACCGGATTTCTGGCTGGGGTGGCATCGACCCACGCAGCGGCACGGTGATAGAGACCCGGCATGAACTCAAGGGCATCAGCTTTGCCGGTAAGGTGCTGGTGTTTCCCGGGGCCAAGGGCTCGTCGGGCTGGTCGTCGCAGTTTCACATCGCCCGCCTCGCCGGCATGGCGCCTGGCGCCATGCTGTTCAACGAGATGACCGCGAAGATGGCCCTGGGCGCGGTGGTGGTACACGCCCCTGCCCTGACCGATTTCGATGACGACCCGCTACGCCGCATCCGCACCGGCGATTGGGTCCGGGTAGACGCCGACGCCGGCACCGTCGAGGTCACGCCGCGACACCTCGCCGCCCGACGAACACCCCAGGCGCCTGAAGGCGCCAGTTCGGAGCCCTGAAGGCTCCACTTCAAACAGCCTCTCCTTCTTTTCACCTGCTTGGTGCAGGCGGTGGATTCGGCTGCTCTTTTTTCAGTGCAAGGTAGGTATTCATGACTCATATCATTCGCACGGTTCGCCGTGACCAGGCCCCGCAGGCGCAACGCCTCAAGGCCGACATCTGCATCGCCGGCGCCGGGATTTCCGGGGTTTCCGCCGCGCTCGAAGCGGCCAGCCTGGGCAAGCGCGTCGTCCTGTTCGATGCCCTGCCCATGCTCGGCGGCCAGGCTGTCGGCTCGATCATCGGCACCTTCTGCGGCCTGTTTTCCAATGGCCCGAATCGTCGGCAACTGACTCACGGCATTGCCGATGGCATCCTCCGTGACCTCGGCGCCAGTGGTGACCTGCACCACAAGGTCGGCCCGCTGACCACCGTGGTTTACTACGATGAGGTGGCGCTGGGCCGCTGGATCGGCCAGCAGATCCTCGATGCCGGCATCACCGTGGTGCTGGGGGCGGTGCTGCGCGATGTGGTGCGCGAAGGCAATCGCCTGTGCCAGGTACAGCTAGCCACACGCTATGGCGATGTTCAGGTGGATGCCGACGGCTTCGTCGATGCCAGTGGCGATGCCGCCCTGACCTGGAACGCAGGGTTCGCCTGCCGCGAGCCCGACACCCCCATTTACGGCACGCAGATGTTCGTCATGGAGCACATCGACGAAACTCATCTGCCCAGCCGTGAAGCCTTCACCGAGCGGGTCAAGGCACGCGCCAGGGCCTATGGCATCGAACGCGACGATGGCCTGTTCTTCCAGTTCCCCGGGCGCGGCACGGCCGCCTTCAACATGACCCACATCGAAACGCCGCTCGACCCGGTGGCCGCCTCCCATGTGGCCATCGAGGGGCGCCGGCAGGTGGACAAGGTGATCGACTTTCTCAAGGCCGAATACCCCGAGGTTTATGGCCAGGCGCGGGTTCGCGCATACGCGCTGCCGGGCATCCGCCAGACCCGCTGGATCGTCGGCCAGCATCATCTGACCTGCGATGAGGTGCGGGCTGCCACGCGCTTCCCCGATGCGGTTGCGCTGACCTCCTGGCCTGTGGAGCTGCATGGCGATGCCAGCGGCTATCAGTGGGAGCCTTTCGGCGATGATCACGTGCATAGCGTGCCGCTGCGTAGCCTGCTGCCAGAAGGCAGTGAAAACCTGGTGGTGGCCGGGCGCTGTGTCGACGCCGATGCCGCTGCGTTGTCCAGCATACGGGTCATGGGCCCCTGCATCGCCATGGGGGCGGCTGCCGCGCATGCCCTGGATCTGGCGGGCCGCCACGGCAAGGTCAGCGATGTACCAACGGCGGCCTTGCGCGAGCGCCTCAGTTTCAACCTGCAGTAACGGCTGACGCCCGGCGGCCTGGCTGCCGGGCCTTAAAAACAACAAAATCGCAGCGCTGTGGAGAATAACAATGTCACAACCACGCACAATCGATGTCGCCGCCCTGATCGAGGGCCGCAAGCTGACGCGTTACAACTACGTGGTGATCGCCGTATCGGTACTGATCACCTTTCTGGATGGCTTCGACCTGCTGGTACTGTCGCATACCGCCTCCTACATCGCCGATGAAGTCGGTCTGGACAGGCTGCAACTCGGCGAGATCTTCTCCGTGGGCCTGTTCGGCATGATGCTCGGCGGCTTCTTCTTCGGTTATCTGGGCGACCGTATCGGGCGCCGCCCGACCATCATCTTCTCCACGTTCTCCTTCGGCGTGCTGACCCTCCTGTTCGCGCTGGCCAACAGCTACGAGTCCCTGATGGTGCTGCGCTTTTTCAATGGCTTCGCACTGGGCGCCATGCTGCCCTTGTGCTGGGCGTTGAACATCGAGTTCGTGCCCAAACGCTATCGTTCCACGGTGGTCACCATCATCATGGTCGGCTTCAGCCTTGGCAGCGCCATGGCCGGGCCGCTCACGGTCTGGCTGGTGCCCCACATCGACTGGCAGGGGGTGTTCGTCTTCGGCTGCGTCATGACCCTGCTGGCCAGCGTCCTGCTGCTGTTCACCCTGCCCGAGTCGGTGCGTTTCCTGACAATCAAGCGCCGCGACCCGGCAAAGATCGCAGGCATTCTCAAGCGTCTGGATCCAGACGTTGACGTGCGTCCTGACGATCGCTTCGTATTGCTCGACGAAGTCGACGTGGGCAGCAAGAACTTCCGCGTGAGCCAGTTGTTCCTGGGCAAGCTGAAATGGATCACGCCGATGATCTGGATCGGCTACTCGGCCAGCTCCATGGCCATGTACTTCCTCGCTTCCTGGAGCCCGCTGGTCTACACCTACGCGGGTTTCGACCGGGCGACCGCCTCCTGGGTCAGCTCCATCGCCTCGTTCACCGGCGCCCTCGCAGGCCTGGTCATGATGCGCTTCGTGGACACCCGTGGCCCCTACGCGGTGATGATCTACCCACTGCTGGCCCTGCCCTTTCTGCTGGTGCTCGGCATCACGGGCATGCAGGGCAGCGCGTTCCTGGCCCTCAGCATGGTCGGCGCGGTGTTCGTCAAAGGCAGCCATTACGGCATTCTCAGCATCGCGGGGATCTTCTACCCCAGCGCCATCCGTGCCAATGGCGCCGGCTGGGCCACATCGATCGCCAAGATCGGTTCGATCCTCGGCCCATTGCTCGGTGCCTATGTGCTCAACAGTGGCCTGCCGGTGGTCAAGAGCTTCCTGATCCTGGCGATCTGCCCAGCCATCCTGGCCCTGTGCGCCTTCATCGTCGGACGCATCGTCGACAGGCATCCCCCTGCCCAGCCGCTCTCGGCAGCCTCGCACACCTGAATCCCACGCCGGCCTCTTCCGGCAAACCCAAGTTCGTTCTCCCATCGCGTCGCCACGGCGCGAGCGGGAGCGCTCATGCCCGTGTTTCACCCCGACAACTCCTGGAGACCAACAACAATGATCAGGAAGATGATGCTCTCAGCCCCCGCTCTGAGCCTTGCTACCAGCGCTCTGCTCAGCATCGCGCTGCCGGCCAACGCCGACTTCATCGAAGACAGCACGGCCAGTCTGACCACGCGCAACTTCTATCTGAACCGCGACTTCCGACAAAGCGGTGCAGCCCAGGCAAAAGCCGAAGAATGGACGCAAGGCTTCATCGCGCAATTCAACTCGGGTTACAGCGAAGGACGCATCGGTTTTGGGGTCGATGCGCTGGCCGAGCTGGGCATCAAGCTCGACTCCGGTCGTGGACGACGAGGCACCGGACTGCTGCCCTTCGGGCCGAACAACCAGGAGCCGGTAGACGATTACAGTGAACTGGGCCTGACCGGCAAGATGCGCTTCTCGGTAACCGAACTACGCGTCGGCACCCTGCTGCCAGTATTGCCATTGGCCTACTACAGCGACACCCGCCTGCTGCCCTCGACCTTCACCGGCACACTGCTGACCTCCCAGGAAATCGACAAGCTGACCTTCACGGCTGGCCGCCTGACCCATGCCAATGGCCGCGACTCATCGGGGAACGATGACATCAGTTATGCGGGCCAGAGCAGCTCACACCTGGACATGTTCGGCGGTGACTACCAACTGAAGCCGAACCTGACCCTGCGCTACCACCACGGCGAACTCGACGACATCTATCGCCAGCAGTTCGCCGGGCTCGTGCATACCCTGCCACTGGGCGACGACCTGAGCCTGCGAACCGACCTGCGCTACTTCGACAGCCGCGACATCGGCGCCGGCAAGGCAGGCAGGATCGATAACCGCAACATCAATGGCATGTTCACCCTCAGCGTCGGCTTCCACCGTTTTGCTGCCGCCTTCCAACGGCTCTCCGGTGACAGCGCATTCCCGGTCATCGATACCGGCACGCCTTACGTCGCCAATCTGGTGACCTACAACCCCTTCACCAAGATCAACGAAAAATCCTGGCAACTGCGCTACGAGTACGACTTCGTCGGCATGGGAATTCCCGGCCTGTACTTCATGACGCGCTACGTTGCCGGCAGCGACATCCATAGCGGCGCGGTTCGCAACGGCCGGGAATGGGAACGCGACACCGACATCGGCTACGTCATCCAGAGCGGCCCGCTCAAGGGGGTCAACATGCGCTGGCGCAATGTCACCTTCCGCTCCGGCAACGGCCTGACCCAGGACCTGGACGAGAACCGCCTGATCGTCGCCTACACCCTGAAATTCTGGTGATCGATGCGCCTGGCCCCGCCTGCACGGGGCCAGTTACTCAAGGAGAACAACAATGACAACTCCACGCACCCTCGATGTCGCCGCCCTGATCGAGGGCCGCACACTCACGCGCTTCAATTACGGGGTGATTGCCGTCTCGATACTGATCACCTTTCTGGATGGCTTCGACCTGCTGATGCTGTCGCACACCGCGTCCTACATGGCCGATGACATCGGGCTGAGCAAGCTGCAACTGGGCAATGTGTTTTCCATTGGCCTGTTCGGCATGATGCTCGGCGGTTTCTTCTTCGGTTATCTGGGCGACCGTATCGGTCGCCGCCCCACCATCATCCTCTCGGCCTTTTCCTTCGGCTTCCTGACGCTGCTGTTCGCGCTGGCCAACAGCTATGAGGCATTGCTGGCTCTGCGCTTTTGCAATGGCTTCGCGCTCGGTGCCATGCTGCCGCTGTGCTGGGCACTGAACATCGAGTTCGTGCCCAGACGCTATCGCGCCACGGTGGTGACCATCATCATGGTCGGTTTCAGCCTGGGCGGCGCCATGGCTGGCCCGCTAAGCGTCTGGCTGGCACCGCGGTTCGGCTGGCAAAGCGTGTTCCTGCTCGGCGGTGGCGCCACCCTGGCCTCTGCCGTACTGCTTCTGTTTACCCTGCCCGAGTCAGTCCGGTTTCTGGTTAGCAAGCAGCGACAGCCGGAGAAGGTCGCGAACATCCTCAAGCGTCTCGATCCCGACCTGGAGCTGCGCGCGGATGACCGTTACACCCTTAGCGACGAAGTCGATCTCGGCCAGCGCTCCTTCCGGGTCGGCCAGTTATTCGCCGGGAAACTGAAATGGGTCACCCCGATGCTCTGGATCGGCTTCGGGGTCAGCTCCATGGCCATGTACTTTCTTGCCTCGTGGAGTCCGCTGGTCTACACCTACGCCGGTTTCGATCGTGGCACAGCCTTCTGGGTGAGTTCCTTCGCATCCTTCAGCGGAGCCATGGCCGGCCTGGTATTGATGCGCTTCGTCGACCGCAAGGGGCCCTATGCGGTGATGGTCTACCCATTGTTGTCACTGCCCTTCCTGCTGGTACTGGGGGTTGCCGGATTGCAGGGTAACGCCTTCATCGCACTCAGCCTGATCGGAGCGATCTTCGTCAAAGGCAGCCACTACGGGATCACCAGTATCGCCGGGATCTTCTACCCCAGCGCGATTCGCGCCAATGGCGCGGGTTGGGCCGCCTCGGTGGGCAAGATCGGTTCGATCCTCGGCCCCTTGCTGGGCGCCTATGTACTCAACAGCGGTCTGCCGGTGGTCAGAAGCTTCGCCATACTGGCCCTGTGCCCGGCTGTACTGGCGCTATGTGCCTTCTGCGTGGCACGCATCTACCCACAGGGCGGCAGCAGCACCGAGCCAGCCGAAAACGGCAAGAGTTCTACCTCCATCAGCACAGGGTGAAGGGAGTCCATGACCATCGCCGCGGCAAGGCCGAAACGGTCATGGGAGTACATCTGGTCGGCAGCATAGAGGCCCCGGCCCTCTGCTGCCGATCGCATGCCAGGCTTTCCTGATAGACTTGCACGCCATCGCACCTCATGCGGGTCTACGCCCTCTGCGCTCGCGCTTCCTGACCATCGCCACCTGGCCTGACGCAGGCAGGAAAAGCAAAACGGGCGCAGACTGCCTTACATCAGACGTACCAGAATGTTCCCAGAATCAGCCACCCTCCCCGTTACCACGCGCCCTGCCCTGTCCCGCCGCTTTTCCGTAGCGCCGATGATGGACTGGACGGATCGCCACTGCCGCTACTTCCTGCGCCAGTTGTCACGCCATGCCCTGCTCTACACCGAGATGGTCACCACCGGCGCGCTGATCCATGGCGACCGTGAGCGCTTCCTGCGTTACAACGAGTGCGAACACCCGCTGGCGCTGCAACTGGGCGGCAGCAACCCGCAGGACCTGGCGACCTGCGCGAAGATGGCCGAGGAACAGGGTTACGACGAGGTCAATCTGAACGTCGGCTGCCCCAGTGACCGGGTGCAGAACAACATGATCGGTGCCTGCCTGATGGGCCATCCGGCGCTGGTGGCCGACTGCGTGAAGGCCATGCAGGACGCCGTGAGCATCCCGGTGACGGTCAAGCACCGCATCGGTATCAATGGCCGCGACAGCTATACCGAGCTGTGCGACTTCGTCGGCCAGGTGCGCGAGGCCGGCTGCCGCAGCTTCACCGTGCATGCGCGCATCGCCATCCTCGAAGGGCTGTCGCCCAAGGAAAACCGCGAGATTCCGCCGCTGCGCTACGACGTGGCGGCACAGCTCAAGCAGGACTTCCCCGACCTGGAGATCATCCTCAATGGCGGCATCAAGACCCTGGAGGAATGCGAGCAGCACCTGCAGACCTTCGATGGCGTGATGCTCGGCCGCGAGGCCTACCACAACCCCTACCTGCTGGTGCAGGTGGATCAGCGCCTGTTCGGCGCGGCAGGCAACGGCATCACCCGCCTGGACGCCCTGCTCGCCATGCGCCCATACGTGGAGCAGCACCTGCGCGAGGGCGGCAACCTGCACCATATCAGCCGTCATGTGCTGGGCCTTGCCCAGGGCTTTCCAGGCGCGCGGCGCTTTCGTCAGTTGCTGTCGACCGACCTGAACAAGGTGCAGGATCCACTGGGCCTGTTCGATCAGGCCGCCGAGCTGCTGCGCGGGCACTGACCCTCGACGCTCAGGCGATAGCGGCTACGCCCGGTAGCCTCGACCAGGCCGTGCGTCTGCATGCGCCGCAGCACCTGGCGCACGCTGACCAGCGACAGCGGCTCGCCCGCCTCGCTCAGGCGGCGGTGCAGCTCACGGCTGGGCAGCCCCTGCTCGCCAGCCCCATGCAGCATCTCCACCACCTTCAGGCGCGGCATGCTGAAGCGCAGCCCGGCAGCCTGCAGCCATTGCCGACAGCGCTGGTTGTCCGGCACGCTGGCGATTGAACGAGAAGGCGGGGTCTGGGTCGACATGTTCGGGCTCCTGGGTTGCTCGTTGAAGGTCGGCTCCACCGACCCAGGCGCATTTCATGCGCCGTCTTATACAAAGACGAACGAGCAGGCCAAAAGCACCATCGGCACCGATGAACTTCCTCGGCAGGCTGACCGTTGAGCGCGCGCAGCGCCTCGGGTATGGTCAGTGCATCCGCAACGACAAGGCTCCGTCATGACCTCCAAGCTGGAACGACTCAAGCAATTCACCACCGTGGTCGCCGATACCGGCGATCTCGACGCCATCGCCCGCCTGCAACCGGTGGACGCCACCACCAACCCCTCGCTGCTGCTCAAGGCCGCGGCCCTGCCCCGCTACGCCGACCTGCTGAGCCAGGCCGTCGGCGCCAGCCAGGGTGACCTAGGCCTGGCCTGCGACCATTTCGCCGTGGCCGTGGGCCAGGAAATCCTCAAGGTCATTCCGGGGCGTATCTCCACCGAAGTGGATGCGCGCCTGTCGTTCGACACCGCCGCCACCCTGAACCGCGCGGAACGCCTGATCGGCCTGTACGAGAAGGCCGGCATCGGCCGCGAGCGCGTGCTGATCAAGATCGCCTCGACCTGGGAGGGCATCCGCGCTGCCGAGCAACTGGAGAAAGCCGGCATCCAGACCAACCTCACCCTGCTGTTCGCCTTCGCCCAGGCCCAGGCCTGCGCCGATGCCGGGGTGTTCCTCATCTCGCCGTTCGTCGGCCGCATCTACGACTGGTACAAGAAGGCCGAAGGTCGTGACTTCGCAGGCAGCGAGGATCCGGGCGTGCAATCGGTCACGCGCATCTACGACTACTACAAGGCCAATGGCTACGACACCGTGGTGATGGGTGCGAGCTTCCGCAATATCGGCCAGATCGAGGCGCTGGCCGGTTGCGATCGCCTGACCATCAGCCCCGAGCTGTTGCAGCAACTGGCCGAAGACGAAGGCGCGCTCGAGCGCCAGCTCGCTCCGGGCGCCACTGGCGAGCCGCGCCAGAGCCTGGATGAAAGTGCCTTCCGCTGGGCGTTGAACGAAGACGCCATGGCCACCGAAAAGCTGGCCGAAGGCATCCGCCAGTTCGCCCGCGATCAGGAAAAGCTCGAAGCGCTGCTGGCCGCCAAGGCTTGAACGAAAAGGGGCGTCAGCCAAGCTGACGCCCCTTTTCAACTCCGTAGGGTGCGCCGTGCGCACCAATCGCTCGCTGTACGAGAATCGGTGCGCACAGCGCACCCTACGCGGGAAAAACTCAGTGCCGCTCCAGCGCGTTGACCAGATCGTGGAAGGCGGCGCGGTTGGAATCGTTCAGGCCCATGAGGATACGGTGCGCCTCCAGTACCTTGGCCTTCACCACTTCCTCGGACTGATCTTGCGAGGGCAGATCGTCCAGGCACTCAGGACAGGGCGCGGGGCCTTCGACGATATTGAATACCTGATCGAAGCCCATGGACTGCAACAGCCGGGTGATGTCGTCGTGAGTGGTCACCACGGTGGGCAGCAGGCCAACTTTCTGCCGCGACAGGATGGACAGCTTGGCCAGCAGGCCAAGGGTGGTGCTATCGATACTGCGGGTTTCGGTCAGGTCGATGACGATGGCCGAAAAATTCAACGCGGTAAAAATCTTTTCAATCGTGGCATCCAGTGCCGAGCACAGCGTCAGACGAACTTCCCCGACGAACTTGAGGACGAACGTGCCATCCTGCTCAGCGAATTGGATACGACCGGGGCTCATCCCAGGGTTCATGCAAGGTTCCTGCTCAACACCAGCAAGGCAATATCATCCGGCATCTCGCCCAGATTGGCCAGACCGAGAACTTGACGCAGCCCGTTCAAGGTACCGCCAGCCTGGCTAACCAGTTGAGGCAGCGCCAGTTCCTTCTCTTTCAGCGTAGCACCCGGTAACAGATCGAGGATGCCGTCGGAGAGCAAGGTCAGGCTGAACGCCTCCGGCAGCTCCATCACCAGATCGCCGTACTCGGCCTCCTCGAACAGGCCCACCGGCAAGCCACGACCCTCCAGGTAGCGCGCCTGGCCCTTCTCGAACAACACCGGCAGCGGCAGATGTCCACCGATGCTGTAGGTCAGGGTGCCCTTCTCCTGGTCGATCACCCCGCCAAGCATGGTCACGTGCTTGCCCAGCTTGCAGTTGATCAGGCCACGGTTGATGTGCCCGAGCACATCGGAGGGCTTGAACTCGGGCAAGGTGCCGCCGCGGCGCCACTCGTAGAGCAGACGCGTGGTCATGAACTTGAGCAGCACGGTGACGAAGGCCGAGGAAGCGCCATGCCCGGACACATCGGCCAGGTAGAAGGCGATACGCCGTTCGTCGATGCGGAAGTAGTCGACGAAATCACCGGACAGGTACAGCGACGGGATGATCTGGTGGGCGAAGTTCAGGTCGTCGACCTGCCAGGGCGTTACCGGCAGCATGTTCATCTGCACCTGACGACCGGCGTTCTGGTCTTCCTGCAGCAGGTGCAGGCTGGCCTGCAGCTCACGGTTGGCCGCTTCCAGCTCTTCGCGGTAACGCTGGTTCTCCTGGCGCAAGCGATAGCGGTCGAGCGCACGGCGCACCGAGTGCTCAAGCACGGCCAGGTCTTCCAGGGGCTTGATCAGGTAATCGGCGGCACCGAGGCGTAGCGCCTCCACCGCATCGCTCATCACGCCAGCACCGGACACCACGATGACCGGTACCTCGACGCCCATGGCGTTGATTCGGCGAATGAGTTCAAGGCCGTCGACCTGCGGCATGCGCAGGTCGCAGATCATCAGATCGGGCTTGGCCTGCTGAAACACCTCCAGCCCTTGCAGGCCGTTGTTGGCCTGCAATACCTCGAAACCACTGTCTTCGAGATAGGCCGCGAGGCTTGCACGCACGACATCGTCGTCGTCGATGATCAGCAAAGTGGCACTGGTTTTGTGCATGGGTCATCCAGGCAAACTGCGCCGGAGCAATAGGATTGCAGCCAAGGCGCAGCGCCGCGAAAGGGGTGCCAGGGCAATTTCAAGGGGCAGACGGTACTCCCATCCGCCGGGCGATTCAAGCCGGTGCCGGTCGTCGTTCGGTGGCTTTACAGGGTAAATCGGCGGGGGTTATAAGGGCCGGTAGGACAAAACACAAGCAGAGGGCAGCGTCCATGAGTCAGAACGATCGAGCGTACAGCGAGAAGCGCGACTTCATCCGCATGCGGCTGGAAACACCGGTTACGCTGCACCATGCTGGCGGTGAAACACCGGCAATGTGCCTGGATCTGTCGAGTACCGGCATGCAAATCGAGGCCGAAGTGCAGCTCACCATGGGCAGCAAGGTGCGTGTGCACATCCCATCCGACCACAACGAACTGGCAGGCCTGGATGCCGAGGCCGAAGTGGTGCGCGTCAGCGACCTGGGTGACGGCCGGCAATCCCTGGGCCTAGCCATCATCTCGATGAGCTGAAACGCCTGGCAACGAAAAAGGCGGCTCGAAGCCGCCTTTTTCATGTTCACAGCAATCAGAAATCGTCTTCGACCTGCCCATCCTTGATCTTGAACTCGCGCGTCTGCAAGTAGGCGTTGCGGATGAAGGTGTACTTGTCGCCACTGATCAGACGCTCGGCCTTCAGCAGGCTGGCGCGGGTATCGATCACCTCCACGCCACGCGTCACGTTGCGGGTGGGGACGTGATCCATGTAGGGATAGGGCGTGAGGAAGCTATCCGGTACACGACCACCCGCATCGCGCACGGTGCTCGGGCCGAGGAAGGGAATGACCAGATACGGGCCGCTGTCGACGCCCCAGACGCCGAGGGTCTGGCCGAAATCCTCGTCGCTCTTGGCCAAGCCCATGTGCCTGGCCACATCGAAGAAACCCAGCAGGCCGAAAGTGGTGTTGAAGATCAGACGGCTGGTATCGACGCCGGCGTCATGCAATTTACCCTGCAAAAGGTTGTTGGCCAGATTGCCGACATCGCCGATATTGCCGAAGACATTGTGCACCCCATCCTCGAGGAATTGCGGCGTGACGGCCTGATACCCCTGCGCCACGGGCTTGAGCGCGTAAGTGTCGAGGGTATCGTTGAAGCGGAACATGGCGCGATTGAAGCCCTCCCAGGGGTCTTCTTCCGTGGCGGCCTGACCCATGCCAGGCAGCAGCGCACCGACCAGCAGCATCAGGCTGCCCAGGCGCGCCATCCAGCGAGCACCGTTCACATGCATTGATTCTCTCCTTGAGGAAAAGGTAGCCGCACCAGCGGCCTGAAAGCCGCGCAGTATAAAACCTGAAGCCCAGATTGGGCAGCATAGCGGAGATTGGCGATGACCGATAAGCCACTGCTACACACCGCCACGATTCCCGTGCGCTGGGGCGACATGGACAGCTATGGGCACGTCAACAACATCCTCTACATGCAGTACCTGGAAGAAGCCCGGGTCGCCTGGTTCGAGCGTGTCTGCATCCCCATGAGTGGCGCGGCGCAAGGCCCGGTGGTGCTGCAAACCCAGCACACCTACCTGAAACCCGTGGTGCACCCGGCTACCGTGCTGGTGGAACTGCGCGCCGGCACGGTGGGGCGCAGTAGCCTGGTCATCGAGCATCGCCTGAGCACGCTGGAAGACCCACATACGCTCTATGGCGAAGGCTACTGCAAGTTGGTGTGGGTCGATCATGAAAGCGCCCGCCCCATCGCGCTGCCGGAACATCTGCGCGCCCTGCTCGCTGTCATCTGACCGTCACCTTTCAGTCATCCGGCAGGGCTAGAGTGATCCTGGCCCCTGTCACGGATGCTCTCATGCCACATTCCCCCCCTACCGCTCTGTTGTTCGAGCTTTCCGGCTGCCTGGTCGACTTCGGCGCACGCACCCTGCCAACCGCGCTGCAGCGCCTCTACCCGGAGCACACACTACCCAGCCCTACCAGCACGCCAGAGCTGGCTCTGGCCGAGCTGCTCGGTCAGGCGCCAACGAGTGCGCAACTGCAGGCCTTGCAGCAGGCCCTTAGCGAAGTGGCTGCCCCCTATGCCCAACTCACCCCCGGCAGCCAAGAGCTGCTGCAAGGCCTGGATAGAAGCGGCATCCCCTGCGCCTGGCTAGATGCCCTGCCAGGTGATGCCAGCCTGTTGCTGGCCGAACACCTGCCAACCTCCATCAGAGCCGTGCTGACGCGCCACTCAAGACCCTGGCCGGCGCCGGACAGTTGCTGGCAAGCCCTGAGCCAACTGGGTGTCGAACGCCTGGATGGCTGCATCCTCATCGCTAGCCACCCGTTGCTGCTGCAGGCCGGCCTCAACGCTGGCTGTTGGACCATCGGCCTGGCCGTCTGCGGCCCGTTGTGCGGCCAGGCCCCGGCCGACTGGCAGGCGCTGACGGCCAGCGAGCGGGAGCGCCTGCGCGCCGAAGCCACCCTGCAGCTCTATCGCCTGGGCGTGCATTCGGTGGTGGATCACCTGGGCGAAATCGGCGCCAGCCTGGAAGATATCGGCATGCGCCGGAGCAAGGGCGAAAAGCCCTGAAGGCTTGACCCGAATCAGGCAAAGCTACCGCGCTTGGATTACCCTTGAAAGGCAGGTTGAAAACTTCCAGCATCGCCTGGGGTCAATGCCTAAGCCCATTGGACAAGGAGCACTCTATGCCAGCAAACGATCTGCAGCAGCAATTGGAAGCCCTTCACCAACACCTGGCCCAGGACACGCCGCTCAGTGAAGAAGAGCGGGCATCGCTGTATCTGTTGACTCAGGAGATCGAGGTGCAACTGGCTCGCGAAGCCGCAGCAGCCCCCGACGCCACCCTGGTCGACGGTGTCAACCTGGCGGTGGAACGTTTCGAGGCCAGCCACCCTACCCTCGCCGGCACCCTGCGCAACATCATGCAAAGTCTGGCCAATATGGGAATTTGAGCGGCAAGCTTCAAGCTGCAAGCCTCAAGGGCCATGCCTCTACTGGCGGGGCAGGCGGGCGTTTTCCGGCGTGATCGCCCCGGTGCTGCGGTACGGGTTGATGTCCAGCCCGCCGCGGCGCACGTAACGGGCGTAGACGGTCAATGACTGCGGCTGCAGCAGACGCTGCAGATCGAGGAAGATGCGCTCCACGCATTGTTCGTGAAAGTCGGCATGCTGGCGGAAGCTCACCAGGTAGGCCAGCAGGCTGGCGTGATCCAACGCCGCCCCACGATACTGCACCACCAGGCTGCCCCAGTCCGGCTGGCCGGTGACCGGGCAATTGGACTTGAGCAGATGGCTGTGCAGGCTCTCCTCCACCACGCGCCCGATGTCGCAACGCAAGAGTTCCGGCTGCGGATGATCGTACTGGCTGACGCTGATATCCAGCTCGTCGATGCACTGGCCCGGCAGCCTCGCCACGCCCTCATCCGCTACCTCCGCCAACGAACGCAGACGCACCGCCACCGGCTTGCCGGCCACGGCCGAGAGATCCCGCGCCAGCGTGGCCCGTACCTCGTCCCAGGTGGCGAAAGCCGTCTGATTCAGCGAATTGAGATAGAGCTTGAAGGATTTCGACTCGATGATGTTCGGCGAGTCGGCCGGGATGGCGAACTCGCCGATGGCCACCACCGGCTTGCCGGAAGGCAGCAGCCAGGACAGCTCGTAGCAGTTCCAGTAATCCACGCCCCGGTATGGCAGGTTGGCGCCATCGAGGCCCAGCTCCGCCCACTTGGTGGTACGAGCGATGGGAAACAGCAGCTCGGGGCTGTACTCGGCGATGTACTGGCTGGACTTGCCCAGCGGGGAGTGTTCGGCGGGGTGCTGCATGGTGCGCAATCCAGGGTGGCGAAAAACCGGCCGAGTTTAGCCGGTTGGCCGCCACGTCGCACCCGCGAAGCACCCTGCAGACCACTCATAGGAGCGATCAGCAACCCGACGGGCCGCAGGCTGCAGTTTTGGAGCCCGGATGCAATCCGGGAAGGCTGCACCCGGCATCCCGGATTGCATCCGGACTACGGCTTTACACCTCCACCGTACGCAGCGGCGCCCAGCGGCGCAGCAGCAGGTACAGCGTCGGAATCACGTAGAGGGTAAAGAAGGTGCCGACCAGCAAGCCGCCGACGATCACCAGGCCGATCTGCTGGCGGCTTTCCGCGCCTGCTCCCGTGGCGATGGCCAGCGGCAGCGAACCCAGCACCATGGCGCCGGTGGTCATCAGGATCGGTCGCAGGCGCTGCACCGACGCTTCGACCAGCGCCTCGCGCAGCGCCTTGCCTTCGCGCAGTAGCTGATTGGCGAACTCGACGATCAGGATGCCGTGCTTGGTGATCAGGCCGATCAGGGTCACCAGGCCGATCTGCGAGTAGATGTTCCAGGTGCCGCCGAACAGCTTCAGCGCCAGCAAGGCGCCAGCCATCGACAGAGGCACGCTGAAGAGGATGATCAGCGGGTCGCTGAAGCTCTCGAACTGCGCCGCCAGTACCAGGAAGATGAAGGCCAGCGCCAGGGCGAAGATCAGCAGGATGCCCGAGCTGGATTCCTTGAAGTCACGCGAGGTGCCGGTGTAGTCATATTGCGTCTCGGGCGGGAATACCTCGCGCGCCACCGACTCCAGATGAGTCAACGCCTCGCCCAGGGTGTAGCCGGCACCGACGTTGGCGCTGATGGTCACGGCACGCAACTGGTTGAAGTGGTTGAGCTCGCGTGGCGCCACCGTCTCGCGCACTTCGATCAGGTTGGAGAGCTGCACCATGCCCCCTTCCCGATCACGTACGTAGACGCGGTTCAGGTCTTGCGGGTTGCTGCGGTCGAGCTCCTGCAACTGCACCAGCACGTCGTACTGCTCACCATTCTGCTTGAAACGGGTGACCTGGCGGCTGCCGAACAGGCTCTCCAGGCTGCGACCGATCACCGAAACGTCGGTGCCCACGGCTGCGGCCTGCTCGCGATTGACCACGATCTGCAACTGCGGCGCATTGAGCTTGAGGTCGCTGTCCAGCCCCTCCACCCCGGGGTAGCCGCGCATGCGCTCCATGAGCTGGTCGACGTACCCCTGCAATTCGGCGTACTCCATGGAGGAACGGACGACGAAGTTGATCGGCTGGTTGCGCGCGCTCTGCCCCAGCGGCGGACGGTTGACCGGCGTGACACGCATGCCGGCGATGTCCTGCAGCTTGGGTAGCAGTTCGTTGCGAATCTCGAACTGATTGCGCGCACGCTCCCCCCAGTCCTCCAGCTTCATGAAGGAAATGCCCTGGGCCACGGTGGGGAAGCCCGCCACCACCAGATAGCGGTTGGTCTCCGGGATGCTGGCGTAGGCCGCCTCCACCTCGCGGGCATAGCGCGCGGTGTAGTCGATGGTGGCGCCGTCCGGGCCGTTGAACACACCCACGATAGTGCCGGTGTCCTCGGTCGGCGCCAGCTCCGAACGCAGGCCGCCGAACAGCCAGGCGCAGAGCACGAAGGCGCCAAGCAATATACCGAACACCAATGGCCAGGCCTGCAGGGCGCGCTGCAGGCTGCCCTTGTAGCCATAGGTCAGGCCATCGAGAAAACCTTCGATCAGGTTGTACACGCGGCCATGACGCGGCTCGTGCTGGTGCGATTTGAGCAGCAACGCGCACATCATCGGCGTCAGGGTCAGGGCAACGAAGCCGGACACCAATACCGAACCGGCCAGGGTCCAGGCGAATTCGGTGAACAGCTTGCCGGTGGTGCCCTGCATGAAGCCGATGGGGGCGAACACCGCAGCCAGGGTCAGGGTCATGGCGATCACCGCGAAGGCGATCTCACGGCTGCCGGTGAAGGCTGCCTGCATGGGCTTCATCCCCGCCTCGATATGGCGGTGGATGTTCTCCAGCATGACGATGGCATCGTCCACCACCAGGCCGATGGCCAGCACCATGGCCAGCAAGGTCAGGGTGTTGATGGAAAAGCCCATCAGCGACATCAGGGCGAAGGCGCCGATCAGCGACACCGGGATGGTCACCAGCGGAATCAGCGTGGCGCGCAACGAACGCAGGAAGATGAAGATGATCAGGATGACCAGCGCCACCGCTTCCCAGATGGTGGTGAAGACGTTGTCGATGGATTCGCGGATGAACTGCGAGTTGTCGTTGGCCACGGTCATCTGCATGCCGTCGGGCAACAGCTTCTGCACGTCATCCCAGGCGGCAGCCAGACCGTCGGAAATATCCAGCGGGTTGGCCGTGGCCTGCTTGACCAGGCCCAGGGTCACCGCCGGCAGGCCGTTGAAGCGTACTACGCTACGCTCGTCACGCGGGCCGATCTCGGCGCGGCCGACATCGGACAGGCGCAGCAGATAACCTTGCGAGTCATCCAGGATCAACTCGTTGAACTGCTCCGGGGTGCGCAGATCGGTTTCCGAGAGCACGCTGAACTCACGCTCGCGCGACTCGATGCGCCCGGCCGGGATCTCCACGTTCTGCCGACGCAGGGCATCCTCCACGTCCTGCACGGTGAGGTTGTGCGCAGCGAGCTTTTCCGGATCCAGCCAGATGCGCATGGAAAAGGTGCGCGCGCCGCGCACCTGCACCTCGGATACGCCGGGAATGGTCTGCAGACGATCCTTGATCACCCGCTCCAGCACATCGGTGATCTCCATGGCACTGTGCTGCTGGCTGTGGAAGGCGATCCAGATCACCGGCTGGGCGTCGGCCTCGACCTTCTGCACGATGGGTTCGTCCACCTCGTCCGGCAGCAGGCTGCGCACCCGTCCCAGGCGATCGCGCACGTCGTTGGCCGCCTCGTCGGCGCTGCGGCCGAGACGAAATTGCGCGGTGATCTGAGTGTTCTCCGCGCGGCTGATGGAGGTGACGAAGTCCAACCCCTCGATGCCGGAGAGTACATCCTCCACCGGCTGCGCTACCTGCGACTCCATGATCTCCGGGCTGGCGCCGGGATAGGTGACCTGCACGGTGACGATGGGCACGTCGATATTGGGGTACTCACGCACGTTGAGGCGGTCGTAGGCCATCAGCCCCAGCAGCACCACGATCAACGACAGAACGGTGGCGAACACCGGGCGGCGGATGCAGATGTCCGACAGGGTCACGGCTGGCGCTCTCCGCTCTTGCTGCGCACGGCCAGCCCCTCACGCACGCGCTGCCAACCAGCGCTGATCACGGTTTCGTTGCCCTGCAGGCCTTCGCGCACTTCCGCCAGGCCGTCGAAGCGCTTGCCCAGCAGCACCTGGCGCCGCTCGACCTTGCCATCGACCAGCAGATTGACCAGCAGCTTGTCGCCCTGCGGCATCACCGCCTCCTCGGGGATCACCAGAGCGTTCGGGCGCTCCTCGAGGATGACCGACACCCGCACGAACTGACCGGGGCGCAGGCGCCGATCGGCATTGTCGATATGGGCACGGATCGCCTGGCTGCGTCCGGCTTCGTCCAGGCGCGGATTGAGGGCATAGATCTCGCCGCGAAAACGCTCATCCGGGTAGGTGTCGAGGGTGATTTCCACGGCCTGGCCAAGGCGCACCTGAGCCACGGCCTTCTGCGGGATGCGAAAGTCCACCTTGAGCGGGTCGAGCACTTCCAGATTGACGATGTTCTGCCCAGCACTGAGGTAGTCGCCGACGCTGGCCTGGCGCAGGCCGAGCACACCGTCGTGCGGGGCCTTGATCTGGGTCTTGTCCAGGCGCGCCTGGGCCAGGGCCAGGCTGGCACGGGCGGCCTGTAGCTGACTCTGCGCCTCATCCAGCGCCTGGGCGTTGCTGGCACCGCGCTGGAACAGCATCTGCGTGCGCTGGTGATTCTTCTCGGCGAGATCGAGGTTGGCGCGGGCCTGGGCGAACTCGGCGCGGGTGATGGCATCATCGAGACTGACCAGCAGATCACCCGCACTGACCGCCTGACCCTCGCGAAAATGCAGGGTGGCCAGGCGCCCCTCCACTTCCGGCCGGATCATCACCGACTCGTCGGAGCGCAACGAACCGAAGGTCACCAGCTCGTCGCGCACCTCCATTTGCCGCACGGGGACGACCTCGACCATCGGCCCTTCGGCTGCACTCGCTGGTAAAACGAAAAACCCCAGCAACAACCATGGAAGAGCACGTAACAGCACGGTCATGATCAGCCCCTTTTTCTCGGTAGAGGCGGAGTCTAACCGGCTGCCGCGCCACTGCCAGCCGTGCAAGTTATTTCGCTATGTTTTTTCGCTTACCGCCGCATATTGCAGGAGCGGCTTTAGCCGCGAGCATTCAACCGTAGCCCGGATGAAATCCGGGGAGCACAGCAGCCATCCCCCGGATTTCATCCGGCTACGCATGAACGTTCAAGCCCGGTTGCGCCGCGAAATCGCGGATACATCCGCAGCAACATGAGCGGCAAACGTCACTGGCGCATGCCCCGGCCGCTGACCAGCAGGCGGATGCACAGGGTATAGAGCACCACGGTGGCCAGCAGCATAAAGCCGATGGCCACGCCGATGCGAATGTCGGACACGCCGAGAATGCCGTAGCGGAAGGCGTTGACCATGTGCAGGATGGGGTTGCCCAGCGACACCGCCTGCCAGAACGGCGGCAACAGGGTGATGGAATAGAACACCCCGCCCAGGTAGGTCAGCGGCGTCAGGACGAAGGTGGGGATGATCGAAATGTCATCGAAGTTGCGCGCGAACACCGCGTTGACGAAACCGCCAAGGGAAAAGATGGTCGCGGTCAGCAGCACCACCAGCACCGTCACGCCCAGGTGATGCACCTGCAGATGGGTGAAGAACAGCGACAGGCAGGTGACGATCACCCCTACCGCCAGGCCGCGCAGCACGCCGCCGATGACGAAGCCGATGAGGATGGTGTGCGGCGACACCGGTGACACCAGCAGTTCCTCGACGTTGCGCTGGAATTTGCTGCCGAAGAAGCTCGACACCACGTTGCCGTAGCTGTTGGTGATCACCGACATCATGATCAGCCCCGGCACGATGTACTCCATGTAGCTGAAGCCTCCCATGTCGCCGATCTGCCGGCCGATCAGGTTACCGAAGATGACGAAGTACAGCACCATGGTGATCGCCGGCGGCAGCAGGGTCTGTGGCCAGATGCGCACGAAGCGCCGCACCTCGCGATGGACGATGGTACGCAGGGCCACCAGGTTGGCGGCGAATTCGCTATTGAGGTACTGGGTATTCATTGCGCCACCTTGGCCAGGTTCTTTTCCACCAGAGAGACGAACAGCTCCTCCAGGCGATTGGTCTTGTTGCGCAGGCTGAGCACCTGCACCTGCTGCTGCGCCAGTTGCTGGAACAGCGCATTAAGGCCCTGGCTCTTCTCCACCTGCACCTCCAGGGTGTGATGATCCACCAGGCGCACCGGATAACCGACCAGGTTCGGCGCCTCGCTGTAGGAATCCTTGAGATCGAGCAGGAAAGTCTCGACGTGCAGCTTCTTCAGCAGATCCTTCATGCTGCTCAGCTCGACGATGCGACCGTGGTCGATGATGCCGATATTGCGGCAGAGCTGCTCGGCCTCCTCCAGGTAGTGCGTGGTGAGGATGATGGTGATGCCCTGCCGGTTCAGCTCGGTGAGAAAGCCCCACATCGAACGGCGCAGCTCGATGTCCACCCCGGCGGTGGGTTCGTCAAGGATCAGCAGGCGCGGCTGATGCACCAGGGCGCGGGCGATCATCAGACGCCGCTTCATGCCGCCGGACAGCTCGCGCGAGGCCACGTCGCGCTTGTCCCACAGGCCGAGCTGGGTCAGGTACTGCTCGGCACGTTCCTTGGCGATCGAACGCGGAATGCCATAGTAGCCAGCCTGAGTGACGACGATGTCGAACACCTTCTCGAACTGGTTGAAGTTGAACTCCTGCGGCACCACACCCAGGCAACGCTTGAGTGCGTAGGGCTCGCGGTCGAGGTCATGGCCGAATACCTCCACCGTACCGCTGCTCTTGTTCACCAGCGTGGAGAGAATGCCGATGGTGGTGGACTTGCCGGCGCCATTGGGGCCGAGCAAGGCGAAGAAGTCACCTTCGGCGACGTCCAGATCGATGCCATGCAAAGCCTGGAAGCCGTTGCCATAGGTTTTGGTTAGCTGGCGAATGGTCAGAGCGCTGCTCATGAAGAAAGGGGTTCCCGCATGAAGGTATGGTGATCGTAAATGAGGGCGGCCACCTTGGTTTGCAACCCTGTGTGTCACACCCTGCGCGTTGGCATGCACCCTACCGACCCAGGCGCACGGAGAAAAGGCCAGCGCACCGATCTTGATTATCGACTGCGTCGATACACCCGGCAAAAGGTTGGGGCGAACTCGCCCCAGACACGGCGGTCACTGCATTGAGCCCAAACGCTTGCATCCTGGACTTACCGACGTCATTCACGACTATGCTCGAAGACGTCACCCGCACGCATCATGGAGAAATGCACATGCCCGTCATCTGGTTGCTGGTTCTACTGATCGGAGTCGCCTACCTGGCCCATAGCCGTACCGCGGCCCGCCCCGCCCTCGGCATCACGGCAGCCTACCTGCTGGCCATGGCCCTGTTCAGCCCGGTGCCTGGCTGGTTGCAACTGCTGCTATGGATCGTCACCGGTGTCGTTGCCGCCTTCATCCTGCTCGGCGATCTGCGCCGGCAGTGGTTCACCGGCCCCCTGTTCAAATGGTTTCAGCGCGTGCTGCCGCCCATGTCGGCCACCGAGCGCGATGCTATCGAAGCCGGCACCGTGTGGTGGGATGGCGAGCTGTTCAGCGGCAAGCCGGACTGGGACAAACTGCTGGCCTATCCCAAGGCCAGACTCACCGAAGAAGAACAGGCCTTCCTCGACGGCCCCACCGAAGAACTCTGCGCCATGGTCAGCGACTGGCAGGTCGGCCAGCAGATGGACCTGCCGGAAAAGGCCTGGCAGCACATCAAGCAGCACGGTTTCTTCGCTCTGATCATTCCCAAGGAATACGGCGGCAAGGGCTTCTCCGCCTATGCCCACTCACAGGTGGCGATGAAACTGGCCACCCGCTGCGGTGACCTGGCCTCCACCGTGATGGTGCCCAACTCCCTCGGCCCGGCCGAACTGCTGCTGCACTACGGCACCGACGAACAGCGCCAGCATTACCTGCCGCGCCTGGCCAGCGGTGAAGACATTCCCTGCTTCGGTCTCACCGGCCCGTTGGCCGGCTCCGACGCCGGTGCCATGCCGGACAACGGCATCATCTGCAAGGGCCAGTGGAACGGCGAGGAAGTCATCGGCCTGCGCCTGAACTGGGAAAAGCGCTACATCACCCTGGGCCCGGTGGCCACCCTGCTCGGCCTGGCCTTCAAGGCCTATGACCCCGACCATCTGCTGGGCGACAAGGAAGAGCTGGGCATCAGCCTGGCGCTGATTCCCACCGATACCCCCGGGGTGGAAATCGGCCGCCGCCATCTGCCACTGGGCGCCGCCTTCATGAACGGGCCGAACTGGGGCAAGGACGTGTTCATCCCCCTCGACTACCTGATCGGTGGCCAGGAGTACCTGGGCAAGGGCTGGATGATGCTGATGAACTGCCTGTCGGTGGGCCGCTCCATCTCGCTGCCCGCCGTCGGCACCGGCGCCGCCAAGTTCACCAGCCTCACCACCGGCCAGTACGCCCAGTTGCGCGAACAGTTCAACGTGCCGCTGGCCGCCTTCGAGGGCATTCAGGAAGCCATGGCGCGCATCGGCGGCAACGCCTGGCTGATGGATAGCGCGCGCATCCTCACCGCCAATGCCGTCGACCTGGGCGAGAAGCCCTCGGTGCTCTCGGCGATCCTCAAGTACCACCTCACCGAACGCGGCCGCGAGTGCATTGGCCACGCCATGGACGTACATGCCGGCAAGGGCATCATCATGGGCCCGAACAACTACCTGGCCCGCTCCTGGCAAGGTGCGCCCATCTTCATCACGGTCGAGGGCGCCAACATCCTCTCGCGCAACCTGA
This sequence comes from Pseudomonas sp. GOM7, assembly GCF_026723825.1. Classification (NCBI taxonomy): domain Bacteria; kingdom Pseudomonadati; phylum Pseudomonadota; class Gammaproteobacteria; order Pseudomonadales; family Pseudomonadaceae; genus Pseudomonas; species Pseudomonas sp. GOM7. Next base: position 3,469,945 of record NZ_CP113519.1, read on the forward strand.
TGATCTTCGGCCAGGGCGCGATCCGCTGCCATCCGTACGTGCTCAAGGAAATGGCCCTGGCCGACCGTGACGACAAGGATCAGGCCCTGGCCGAGTTCGACGAGTTGCTGATGGGCCATATCGGCTTCGCCGTCGGCAATGCCGCCAGCAGCTTCCTCCTCGGGTTGACCCTGGGTCGCCTGGGTGCCGTGCCTGGCGACGACCTCAGCCAGCCCTACTACCGTGCCCTCAACCGCCTGGCGGCGGCCTTCGCCCTGTGCGCCGACAGCAGCATGATGCTGCTCGGCGGCGACCTGAAGCGCCGCGAGCGCCTCTCCGCGCGCCTCGGCGACGTGCTCAGCTACCTCTACCTGGGTTCGGCCGCGCTCAAGCGCTACCACGACCTGGACTACCCGGAAGCCGTTCGTCCGCTGCTGCGCTGGGCCATGGAGGAAAACCTCCACCAAGCCGAAAACGCTCTGGCCGAGTTGCTCAGCAACTTCCCCAACCGCCTGTTCGGTTGCCTGCTCAAGGTGCTGGTATTCCCGCTGGGCCGTCGCCATCGCGGCCCCAGCGACGCCCTGGACGCCGAAGTGGCCGAGATCATCGGCCGCCCGGCCGGCGACCCGGCGCTGGAATCGGTGCTCGAAGGCTGCTACCGCCCGCAGGACGAACAGGATCCCGTGGGCGCGCTGCAGCATGCCATCAACCTGGTACAGGCCAGCCAGGATGCACGCAAACGCCTGCACCAGGCACTCAAGGACGGCAGCCTGCAACCGGCACCGGGCCAGGATGCCATCGAAGCGGCCGTGGCCGCCGGCATCCTCGACGGCGAACAGGGCCAGCGCCTGCAAGCTGCCGAAGCGGCACGTCGACGGGTGATCGACGTTGACGACTTCGCCAAGGAAGAGCTCAAGCTCGGTCGCGGCAAGGTACGTTGAAACCTGGGGGGCAATCCGCAATGGATTGCCCCCTGCTGATCCCCTGTAGGAATTCATTCGCGATAGGGGGCGGGCGCGGAGCCCAAACGCTATCGCGCCGCACGGGGAAATCAGCCTTAACACAGGACTGGCAAGTTTGTGTGCTGATGGGTGTTCTGGACGCCGCTTCGGTGTATTCAGAAGCTCCTTGTTTCGCCCCCTCGGGCGACTCACTTTTCTTTGAACTGCGCAAAGAAAAGTAAGCAAAAGAAACGCACCCCCGCCATCCGGGTCTCGCTTCGCTCGACTCCCCTCACTTCGGCACCGCTCCGGGGTCGGCTTGCAAGGGCCATCCCTGGCCCTTCAAGCCTCTCGCGGCATCCATGCCGCTCGCCCCCTGCGCAATGCCTACGTTCGGCCTCCTGAAGGGGGAGTTAGCGCGCCTGAACGTACATCAGTTCCGGGCATGCCCGGCGTGCTCTGGTAGCAGTGGAACCATGACGTGGCCGCTGGGTTAAACCAAAACTTTCATTCGCGTAGTTTCATTCGCTTGAATAGCTTGCCGGCCTGCAGCCGGCATTCCGGTCAGCCCTAAGGCTGACTTCATGTGCAACCACTCCGCACTACTTCTGGGTTACCTCGGGTTCAGGCGCGTGCAGAGCCCGCCCAGGAGGGCGAACGGAATCGTCGTGGAAGAGGTTGAGCGGCATGGATGCCGCGAAAGCCACGATGGGCCAGGGATGGCCCACCGTGGCGGGCCTCTGGAGCGGCGATGGAGTGAGCGAACCCTCGCGCAGCGAGGGCCGGATGACCGGGCGGAGGGTTTTGGTTACTTTTGCCCTACAAAAGTGACTCGCCCGGGAGGGCGAAACCAAAAACATCAACAAAAACGCGGCAATTCGGAACAGACCAAGAACAACCAACAAGCCAACACACAAACTTGCCAGTCCGGTATCACCCCTAGAAATGCGATACCCCATAAATTCGCACTTATGCCTTTGAGGCCCCCTGCCCCTGCTAACCGAACAACTCCAGTTGCTCCTGCCGCCCCCGCAGATCATGCAGGCGCACGCCAACGCCGAGCAGGCGCACCGGCTTGTCGCCGCGGGCATGGGCCAGGCTGAGCAACTGCCGATAGCTGTCCAGGTCACGGCTGGCGCCGGCCTGCTCCAGGGTGGTCTGGGTGAAATCGTGGAACTTGACCTTGACGAAGGGTTTGTCCGGCCGGTAGCTAGCATCCAGCCGCTGCAGACGCTCGTTCATCTCCTCCAGCAACGCTGGCAACTTGTCCAGACAGCTTTGCAGATCCGGCAGATCCTGCTCGTAGGTGTGCTCGACACTCAGCGACTGACGGCGGCTGTCCACCTTCACCGAGCGCTCATCCAGCCCCCGTGCCAGGCTCCACAGGCGCTCGCCGAAACTGCCGAACTCACGCACCAGAGTCAGCTTGTTCCAGTCACGCAGATCCAGGCAGGTGCGTATGCCCAGGCGCGCCAGCTTCTGCGCGGTGACCTTGCCCACCCCATGCAGCTTGCTAACCGGCAAGGCCGCGACGAAATCCTCCACCTGATCCGGAGTGATCACGAACAGGCCATCGGGCTTGCGCCAGTCACTGGCGATCTTGGCCAAGAACTTGTTCGGCGCCACCCCAGCGGACACCGTGATGCGCAGCTCCTGGGCCACACGTCGGCGAATCTCCTGAGCGATGCGCGTGGCGCTACCGGCGAAATGCGGCGATTCGCTGACGTCGAGATAGGCCTCGTCCAGCGACAGCGGCTCGATCAGGTCGGTGAACTGACGAAAGATGCCGTGAATCTCCCGCGAGACCGCGCGGTACACCTCGAAACGCGGTTTGACGATCAGCAGATCCGGGCACAGCTTCAGCGCATGCCGCGACGACATCGCCGAGCGCACGCCATAGGCACGCGCCTCGTAGTTGCAGGTGGCGATCACCCCGCGCCGCTCGGCCGAGCCTCCCACCGCCAGCGGTCGGTTGGCCAGGCTCGGGTCATCGCGCATCTCGATTGCGGCGTAAAAGCAGTCGCAGTCAATGTGAATAATCTTGCGCACGACACCCTCGAAAGCCTTGCCCGGCCTGGCCTGGAGCACTGAAGTCTAACAGGTGTTTGAGGCTAAGCATCTGACTTGAAAACACTTTTATCGCAATCGACGGTTGACAGATGCGCCGCTGACTGTAGAATGTCGCCCCACAGACGCGGGATGGAGCAGTCTGGTAGCTCGTCGGGCTCATAACCCGAAGGTCGTAGGTTCAAATCCTGCTCCCGCAACCAGCTTCATGAAAAGACCACTCGATCGAGTGGTCTTTTTGTTTGGGCGAAAATTAGTTTTTTCGATCAAAAGCAAGAAATCGATTGACAAGGCTTTAAGCAAGCGTAGAATTGCCGGCGCGGGATGGAGCAGTCTGGTAGCTCGTCGGGCTCATAACCCGAAGGTCGTAGGTTCAAATCCTGCTCCCGCAACCACCTTCAGAAAAAGGCCACTCGATCGAGTGGCCTTTTTCGTTTCCGCTGTCGGCGCTCATTGCACCGGCCGCATCCCGGCAGTAGCCTGACCCTCCCCCTATCCGCCAGGGAGCCCGGCATGCCCACTCACGAAAAGATCGACTACGTCGAATACCCCAGCCGCGACCTGCCCGCCACCAAGGCTTTCTTTGCAGCAGCCTTCGGCTGGCGCTTCAGCGACTATGGCCCGGACTACACTGCCTTCAATGGCGAAGGCCTGGATGGCGGCTTCTTCAGCGCCGACGTTGCCGCGCGTACGGAAAACGGCAGCGCACTGATCGTTTTCTACAGCGACGATCTGCAGGCAACCCTGGCCAAGGTCGAGGCCGCCGGCGGCAAGATCGTCAAGCCGATCTTTTCCTTCCCTGGCGGCCGGCGCTTCCACTTCATCGAACCGGGCGGCAACGAGTTCGCGGTTTGGTCGCAGCCGTGCGCAGAATAAGCGCCTAACTGTATCTGTCAGCACCCAGGCAAGCGCGGCATGCTGATGGTTCCCTACCAGCGAGCCAGCCGCCATGCAACGTCTCGAACACCTGCGCCAGATGGCCAGCTACAACACCTGGATGAACGCTCGGCTGTACGAGGCGGCGCAGACGCTGCCCGATACCGAGATCAGCGTCGAGCGGGGGGCCTTCTTCGGTTCGATCCTGGGTACGCTCAACCACCTGGCAGTGGCCGACCTGATCTGGCTCGGCCGCTACACCGGACACCCGGCGGGATTCGCCGCCCTGCAAGCGCTCGACAGCCTGCCCCGGCCCAGCCGGCTGAACCAGCCGCTGGCTGCGGATATCCGTGAACTGGCCGACTTACGCACGCGCCTGGATGCCTGCCTGGAAGCCCTGGCCCAGGAGATTCGCGAGGAGCATCTGGATCAGGCGCTGAGCTATCGCAACACTCAGGGCGCGGAGGCGCGCAAGAACTTCTTCGCCCTGCTGATGCACCTGTTCAACCACCAGACCCACCATCGCGGCCAGGCCACCACGCTGCTCATGCAGGCAGGCGTGGACATGGGCGTAACCGATCTGCTGGCGCTGATCCCGAACCACCCCTGAAGCGTCAGGCCTGCTGCCGGGCTACCATGGCCGCGATCAGGCTGCCGGCTGGCGGACGCTCGCGGAAGTAGCCCTCGACACCGGCGAAGATGGCTTCGGCCACCTTGCGCTGATGACGGCCCTCGTGCAGACGCTTGCAGTCACCGGCATTGGAGATGAAACCGGTCTCCACCAGGATCGAGGGCACGGCAGCGGACTTGAGCACGGCGAAACCGGCCTGCTCGACCCGCGACTGATGCACGCCTGCCACCGCGCCCAGGTGCTGCAGCACCTGATGGCCAAGATCCAGGCTGGTGGAAATGGTGGCCGTCATCGACATGTCCAGCAGTACGCCGGCAAGCATTGGGTCGCTCTGCTGCATCGCTGCCGGCAAACCGCCACCGATGAAATCGGCCTCGTTCTCGCGCTGCGCGATCCAGCGCGCCATCGATGAGGTGGCGCCACGCTCGGACAGGGCGAACACCGAAGCGCCGGATGCCGAGCGCCGCGGCGCGGCATCGGCATGCACCGAGACGAACAGGTCGGCATTCAGGCGCTGGGCCAGCTCAGCCCGCTTGCGCAGCGGGATGAACACGTCGCTGCTGCGCGTCAGGCGCGCCTTGTAGCCCTTCTGCCTATCGATATGTCGCGCCAGCAAGGTGGCGATCTGCAGGGCGACGATCTTTTCCTTCTCACCCTTGGCGCCCACGGCGCCAGGATCCTTGCCGCCATGGCCGGCGTCGATCACGATCAGCAGGTCACGATTGCTCGGCCGCCCCGGCACAGGCGGCACAGCGGCGGCGACCGAGGCCAGTGCTGACGACACGGGCAACTGCAGGCGCAGGTCGTGTCCGACCTGCTGCATGGGGGGCATGCTGGCCAGCAGTTCGGCCGAGACCAGATCCAGCACGATGCGCAGATCACCCGACGGCGTCAGCCCGCTACGGATGGCATTGATCGGCGTACCGGCGAGCGACAGGCCGTCGAGCGAGGCAGCCAGCCTGGCATTGTGCAAATCGATCACCAGGCGTGGCGGCGCGTCCAGGCTGAAGCTGTTGGCCTTGACCGGTCCACTGAGCTCCAGCGTGAGAATGCTCTTGCCGCCTTGCTGGGAGAGGCGAACACGGCGCACCGACTGGGCCGCCTGAGCACTGAAGGAAGCTGGCAGGGCAACGCCAGCGACCAGCAATTGGAGAAATTTTCGTCTGTCCATGCGAGTTCAAAGCCGGAATTGCGGAGGCAGTAAGGCGACCGGATGAGAACCACCCGCACCGCGCAAGCGCTACTTTATAACATCTTGTTACCGGATCGCGACAAGTCCAGCCTGCTAAAGCCCGGCCAGCCTTAGCCAATGGGTATAGAAGCCGTCGGCCACCTGGTTCAGCGCCTTCACTTTCTGCGTGATTTGCTCGCGCATCACGGCAGGTGTCTGCTGGCTGGGCTGGCTCGGGTCGAGCAGATGCGACCAGTCATCGAGCCACTGCTCGATCAGCGCCTCGGTCATCTCCGGGTGGCCCTGCAGCGCCAGCACCTTGTCGCCCCAGGCGAAGGCCTGATTGGCGCACCAGTGGCTGGCCAGCAGCGGCTGAGCCCCTGGCGGAAGCGCGAAGGTGTCGCCATGCCATTGGAAGATCTCGAAGCGCTCCGGCAGATGCGTCAGCCAGGGGCTTTGCCCGGCGCCAGGCAAGCGCTGCATGGCCTGCCAACCCGACTCGGTGTAGGGCATGCGCGTAACCGCCGCGCCCAGCGCCCGGGCAAGCAACTGACCACCCAGGCAGTGCCCGATGATGGGGACGTCACGGGCGATCAGGCACTGCAGCGCCGCCACTTCTTCGGCAACCCAGGGCAACGCATCGTTGACGCTCATCGGCCCGCCCATCACTGCCACGGCCTTGGGGCGCTGCAGGTCGTAGCCTTGCAGCTCGCCCAGGTCGACGCGCAGCACGTCATGGGCGATGCCCCGCGCGTGCAGCACGTCGGCCAGGTGCGCGGGCGAGCAGTAATCGATATGGGTAAGGATGAGCACGTCTGACATGGCGCGCAGTGTGCGCGATGCCAGACGGCAAGTCGAGGCGGCGTGAACCGGCAGGGCCGATCCACGCCATATCGCTAGCTGGCTACTGCCTGTAGGTCGGCCTTGGTCGGGCGGACTTCCTGGGTGACGCCCCAGCCATCGAGCATGCCGCCAAGCGGTACGACGATGGACTCCAGGCTCTGCTCGAAGGCACCGATACCGGCCTGCGTGGCGTACATCACCTTGCTTACCTGCAAATGCCAGATACCGTCCTCGCGGGGGGTGATCTGGGCATTGAGCGATTCGCCACGAAAGTTGCTCGCCGCCATTCTGGCCCGCTCCTCATCGGGGAATATGGCGTAGAACTCGATGGGGTGGAATTGGGCGAAGTCGAAACCGCCCTCCTTCATCCGGCGCAGCACCGAGGTGCTGGCATCGTCATGCAAGGCTGTGCTCATGAAACGACCTCCTCTCCTGCGATGGATGGATTAACCGCTTTCCCATTGCAACCGTTTCTATCGAACGGTGGCACGGCAACCCAAGGTGCCGCGCCGAGAATCAAGCGAGCTTGATACGTGTTCCGAAGCGCAACGACGACCGCCCCAAGAACGGGGCGAACACCTACAGGCTAGACGCTTTTGTGACACTTCGCTCGTTTACTTGCACAGGGCACGACAGGCGGCTCAAGGCCGGCTCAACCAGGCCATCAACGCTCGGGTGATGAAGGCCGGGGTGATCTGCCCGAGGCCATACAGCAGGCGAAACTGCAAGCCGACCGGGCGATGCACACGGTTGACCTGCGCCTGTTGCCAGGCGGCCTCGGCAATGTGCTCGGCCAGCAGGCGCACCCCCATGCGCCGAATGATCGGCGGGCGCTGGGTTTGGCTAGCCACCATCGGCGTGTCGACGAATGGCGGCATGAGGTCACCCACGCGGATGCCATGGGCCCGCCACTCCAGCTCCAGGGCTTCGGTCAGGCCACGCACGGCGAACTTGCTGGCCGAGTAGCTGGCCATCAGCGGCACGCCGTACAGGCCGGAAGCCGAGCCCATGTTGAGCACCTGGGCATCGGCCGTGGCCTTGAGATAGGGAAAGGCCAGATGGGTGAAGGTCAGCAGCCCCTGCACGTTGATCTGCACCAGGCGCAGGTGCTCTTGCAGCGCGATCTGCTCGAAAGCCCCGGTACGCAGGATGCCCGCGCAATTGAACAGCAGGCGCAGGCGCCCTTGCTGCAGGGCACAGAACGCATCAATGGCCTCGCTGGCGGCTGCCACATCGGTAACGTCCAAGGCACGATGCCAGGCACCACCGAGCTCAGCGGCCAGGCTCGCCAGGGCCACGCCATCCACATCGAGCAGCCCGACCTGCCAGCCGCGCGCATGAAACAGGCGCGCCGTGGCCGCCCCGATGCCGGACGCCGCTCCGGTAATCAGAATGTTGTTCATCACCACCCCCGCACGCGTAGAAAGTCGACGACTCGGCCTATGGCCTGATCCGCCGCCTGCAACAGCCCGACATGGGCCTGGAATACATGCCAGAGCTGCGGATAGCGCTCCAGACGCACATCACCGCCCGTCGCTCGCACCCGCTCGGCCAGGCGCAGGCTGTCATTGCGCAACAGCTCATCTTCGCCCACCTGCAGCAACAATGGCGGCAGCCCGGCCAGGTCGGCATACAACGGTGATAACGAGGGGTCACGCTCAGACAGATGGGCCGGCCGATAGAGTTCGACCGCCTGCTCCAGCCAGCGCGGATGCAGCAGCGGGTCGCCGGCAGGAGGATCGTGTCGGCTTGCCCCGGACAAGTCAGCAACGGGCGACAGACACAGCAGCGCCGCAGGTGCGGGCAGCCCCTGTTGCTGGGCCTGCAGGCAAGCGACCAGGCACAGATTGCCACCGGCTGAGTCGCCGGCGAAGGCAATCTGCGCGGCGTGATATCCGCGCTCCAGCAAGGCGCGATAGGCCGCCAGCACATCATCCCGAGCGGCCGGAAAGGGATGCTCCGGTGCCAGGCGATAATCCAGCGCACACACCGCAAAGCCACCGCGCTTGGCCAGGCTGGCGCAGATACCGCGATGGGTATTCGGCGCGCCGATCATGAAGGCGCCGCCATGCAGATAGAGCAGCACCCGCTCATTCTGGCCGGGTGGTCGGTGCCATTCGCAGAGCACTCCGGCCAATGTCTCGCGGCTGCGCAGCACTCCGCGCGGCACCAGGGTGACGGCAGTGAGCGCGCGCAGGATCAGGCGCTGGGCGGCCACCGGCATGGGCGGTCGGATCAGCCCGCGAAACAGCACTCGCAACAGCCCACGCAGCAAGAGGCGCAGGGCTTTTTGCCCAGGCACGGGCGCGACGAAATCAGCGGATGCAGTCATAGTCGGCAAGCTCCGGGGCACGGGTCTGCTGGCGATAGGTGAAGGTGAAGCCCGGCCAGTTGTTGGTGTGCTTGCCAGCGGCCGTCTGATACCAGCTTTGGCACCCCTGGGCCCAGATGGTGCGCTGGGTCTGTGTCTGCAACGCCTCGTTGTAGCGGCGCTGGGGCGCGGCCTTCAGGTCGAGGTAGCGCAGCCCTTGCTCGCGTAGCGCCTGCAGGCAACCCAGAACGTAGGCGAACTGGCTCTCCAGCATGTAGAGAATGGAGTTGTGCCCCAGGTTGGTATTCGGACCATAAAGCAAAAACAGGTTGGGGAAGCCACTGACGCTGATGCCCTTGAAGGCTTCGGCGCCGTCCTTCCAGGCCTGGTTCAGCTCCAGCCCGCCGAGCCCGCGAATCTGCATCGGTGCGAGGAAATCGCTAGCGGTGAAGCCCGTGCCATAGATCAGCACATCGCAGGGATGCTCACGGCCATCGGCCGTTACCAACGAATGTTCACGCACTTCGAGAATCGGTGAGTCGACGATCTCCACATTGGCCTGCGCCAGTGCCGGGAAGTAATCGTTGCTGATCAGGATGCGCTTGCAGCCCATGGGATAATCCGGCTGCAAGCGGGCGCGCTTGTCGGCATCGGGCATCTGCCGCTCTAGATGCTGGGTGAAGATGCCGCGCAGCAATCTCATCAGCCAGGGCCAGTGCACGAAAGCCAGGGCCCGCGCCTCGTGATGCAGATACTGCAACAGGCGCACACCGCGCTGCAGAAGTGGCAAGCGGCGCATCAGGGCGATCTCCCAGGCGCGGTAGGCACGGTCGGGCTTGGGCAGAACATAAGCCGCCGAGCGCTGAAACAGGCTCAGCCTGGCCACCCTGGGCTGGATCTGCGGGACGAACTGGATAGCCGAGGCGCCGGTGCCGATCACCGCCACACGCTTGCCGCTCAGGTCGATGTCGTGCCGCCAGCGTGCGGAGTGAAAGGCCTCACCGCAAAAACTCTCCAGCCCCGGCAGTTGCGGGTAGGCCGGGCGATTGAGCTGGCCGCAGGCACTGACCAGCGCCTGTGTCTCCAGGCATTGACCGTCGCTCAGTTCCACTCGCCAGATGCCGCGTACCTCATCGAACTCGGCACCGCGCACCTCGGTGTTCAGGCGGATGTGCCGGCGCAGGTCGTACTTCTCCACGCAGCTCAGGATATAGGCCTGGATTTCCGCCTGCGGGGCGAACTTGCGCGACCAGTCCGGCTTGGGCTCGAAAGAAAAGGAATACAGGTAGGACGGCACGTCGCAGGCTGCGCCCGGGTAGCTGTTGTCCCGCCAGGTGCCACCGACCTCGGCAGCTTTTTCCAGGAGCAGGAAATCCTCCTCGCCCTGCTTGCGCAACTGCATGGCCAGGCCCAATCCGGCAAAACCGCTACCAATGATCAGCACTCGCCATGTACGGGGGTTGTTACGCATTGTGGTCTCCCCGACCCATTGATGACGCTTGCCATGCTACCGAGCCAAACAGCGCCGGGTTATGGCATAGTCGGCCAGCAGATTGTGCTTTTCGGACAACCTCATGCCTGCCTCCTGGCCCAAACGCCGCAGCGTCACCAGCTTGCAACTGCTGATTCAGCTAGGCCTCGACCTCGGCCTGGATCTGCCCACCTGCCTGGCCGGTACGGGCATCACCCCGGCGCGCTTGCCGACGCTGCAGGGTGAGATCGACGCCGACTGCGAGCTGAGGCTGATCGCCAATCTCGTTCAGGGCCTGCCCGACATCGAGCACCTCGGCCTGCTGGCCGGCGAGCGCTACCGCCTGATCAGCTACGGCGCCTGGGGCTACGCCCTGCTCAGCAGCGCCACGGTGCGCGAAGCTGCCGCGCTCGGCCTGCGCTACCTGGGCCTGACCTTTGCCTTCACCCATATCAGCCTGGCCGAACAGGGCCAGGACGCCTGCCTGCTGTTCGATGATAGCCAGACGCCGACGGCGCTGCTGCCGTTCATCGTGCAACGGGACATGCTCGGCGCCCTAGTGGTGATCCGTGAATTACTGGGCGACAAGCTGCCATTGCTACAGGTGCGCATGCGCCAGCCAGCCGCACGAATGCCCCAGACCTTCGCCAAGGCGTTCGGCCACGCCGTGCAATTCGCAGCCGACGACAACTCGCTCATGTTCCCTGCCACCCTGCTCGACAAGCCCCTGCCCTTTGCCAACCCGGCTCTGGTACAAGCCTGTGAACAGCAGTGCCAGGCGATACTGGCCCGCCACAAGTGGGACGAAGGCCTGACCGGGCAGGTGCGCCAGTTGCTGCTGCGCACGCCAGGGCAGCTCGACGACATGGAGCGGGTCGCGGCCAACCTGCACATGAGCAGCCGTACCCTGCGTCGTCGTCTGAACGAAGAAGGCATCGGCTTTCGCGCCCTGCAGGATCAGGTACGCCAAGCCCTGGCCGAAGACATGCTCGAGGCCGGCGGCCTGAGCCTGGAGGAGATCGCCGAACGCCTGGGCTATGGCGAGCTGTCGAACTTCATCCACGCCTTCAAGCGCTGGAAGGGCACCACACCGGGGCGCTACCAGCGTGGTGACGGCTGAACTTTGAAAGTCATCTTCGCGCTGACAACGACAGGCTCCGGGGCTATTTTGCAGGCATGGCTAATTTCACTCTCCTGTTGCCCTACCAGTCGCCCTGGCAATGGCAGCAATTTCAGCGGCATTTCGCCTTGCGTGCGGTTCCTGGCCTGGAAGCGCTGACGCCGGACAGCTACGCCCGCGGCTTCGCCATCGACGGCAGCAGCGGCTGGCTGAGGGTCACCCCACTTCCAGGTCAGAATGCCCTGGAGCTGCGCTGCAGCCTCGGTTCGCCTCGCCACCTGGATCATCTGGAACAACGGGTGCGGCGCATGTTCGACCTGGATGCCGAGCCGCAAGCCATCGCCCAACACCTGAGCGGCGACGCGTTGCTCGCGCCCCTGGTGCAACGCAATCCGGGCCTGCGCTTGCCGGTGGCCTTCGACCCGTTCGAGCAGGCGGTGCGCGCCATCGTCGGCCAGCAGGTGACGGTCAAGGCGGCGGTGACCCTGGTCGGGCGCCTGGTGCAGCGCGTCGGTACGCCTTTGCAGATGCCCGGAGCACCGGCCATCAGCCATCTGTTCCCGAGCCCACAAGCGCTAGCCGAGGCCGATCTGACCGGCATTGGCATGCCCGGCAAGCGCGTGCAGTGCCTGCAGCACTTCGCCGCGCGGGTCGCCGACGGCAGTCTGCAACTCGACCTCACCGACGGCAGCGCGAGTCTGATCGAGCGCCTGTGCAGACTGCCCGGCATCGGCCCGTGGACGGCCGAGTACATCGCCCTGCGCGCCTTTGGCGAGGCCGATGCCTTTCCCGCCAGCGACCTGGGCCTGCTCAAGGCCCCCGTATGGGGCACGGCGGGCATCGATGCGCGGCGCCTGACCGCCCGTGCCGAAGCCTGGCGCCCCTGGCGGGCCTATGCGGCGGCGCATCTGTGGCACAACTACGCAGGAGATTAGAGGCATGCACTATCGCTTTCACGACAGCCCGGTCGGCCCGCTGTTGCTGGCCGCCGACGACGATGGCCTGCAACTGCTGCTGATGGAGCTGGATAGCCGGCCCTGGCGCATCGAGCCGCACTGGCAGCCGGCCGGGCGCGAGCTGGACGCTGCCTGCCAGCAACTGGATCAATACTTCGCCGGCACCCGGCGCCACTTCGAGCTGCGCCTGGCGCCGCGCGGCACGGCGTTCCAGCAGCAGGTCTGGCAGGCGCTGCTGGCCGTGCCCTACGGGCGCACCTGCAGTTATTCAGAGCTGGCCGAGCGCATCGGTCGGCCCCAGGCGGTGCGCGCGGTGGGTACGGCCAACGGGGCCAACCCCATCTCGATCATCGTGCCCTGCCATCGGGTGATTGGCCGTGACGGCAGCCTTACCGGCTATGCCGGCGGCCTGCCACGCAAGCAGCTTCTGCTGGAACTCGAAGGCGCGTTGCAGACGAGCCAGACATCACTGGCGTGGTGACGGGCGGATCGCCCTGCCCCCCCCTATTTATTGGTTCTTCGCGGAATCTCGGGGAAATCAGTATTGGCACCGGAGTGGCAAGTTTGTGTTTTTCTGGTGTTTGTTCCGAATTGCCGCGTTTTTGCTGATGTTTCTGGTTTCGCCCTCCCGGGCGAGTCACTTTTGACGGGCAAAAGTAACCAAAACCCTCCGCCCGGTCATCCGGCCCTCGCTGCGCGAGGGTTCGCTCACTCCATCGCCGCTCCAGAGGCCCGCCACGGTGGGCCATCCCTGGCCCATCGTGGCTTTCGCGGCATCCATGCCGCTCAACCTCTTCCACGACGATTCCGTTCGCCCTCCTGGGCGGGCTCTGCACGCGCCTGAACCCGAGGTAACCCAGAAGTAGTGCGGAGTGGTTGCACATGAAGTCAGCCTTAGGGCTGACCGGAATGCCGGCTGCAGGCCGGCAAGCTATTCAAGCGAATGAAACTACGCGAATGAAAGTTTTGGTTTAACCCAGCGGCCACGTCATGGTTCCACTGCTACCAGAGCACGCCGGGCATGCCCGGAACTGATGTACGTTCAGGCGCGCTAACTCCCCCTTCAGGAGGCCGAACGTAGGCATTGCGCAGGGGGCGAGCGGCATGGATGCCGCGAGAGGCTTGAAGGGCCAGGGATGGCCCTTGCAAGCCGACCCCGGAGCGGTGCCGAAGTGAGGGGAGTCGAGCGAAGCGAGACCCGGATGGCGGGGGTGCGTTTCTTTTGCTTACTTTTCTTTGCGCAGTTCAAAGAAAAGTGAGTCGCCCGAGGGGGCGAAACAAGGAGTTTCTGAATACACCGAAGCGGCGTCCAGAACACCCATCAGCACACAAACTTGCCAGTCCTGTGTTAAGGCTGATTTCCCCGTGCGGCGCGATAGCGTTTGGGCTCCGCGCCCGCCCCCTATCGCGAATGAATTCGCTCCTACCAGGAACGTTCGGCGTCAGGCAGGTTTCTTCTTGGCTTGCAGCAGGTGCGAGAACACCGCGTGCAGATCGTCCGAAGCACCGTCCTCGTCGAGATTGAGCTTGCTGTCGATATGATCCATGTGGTGCATCATCAGCTCCACGGCCTTGTCGACATCGCGTGCCTCGACGGCATCGATCAGCTCGTTGTGCTCGTCGTAGGAACAGTGCGAGCGGTTGCCATTCTCGTACTGGGCGATGATCAGCGAGGTCTGTGACACCAGGCTGCGCTGGAAGCTCACCAGCGGTGCGTTACCCGCCGCCTCGGCCAGCTTGAGATGGAACTCGCCGGACAGGCGAATGCCCGCGCCACGGTCGCCACGGGCGAAACTGTCGCGCTCCTCCTTGACCATCTGCCGCAGCTCGTTGAGTTGCTCGGCGCTGGCATGTTTGACCGCCAGCTCGGTAATGGCACGCTCCACCAGACGCCGCGCATAAAAGGTCTGTCGCGCCTCCTCGACGCTGGGGCTGGCCACCACCGCACCACGGTTGGGCCGCAACAGCACCACGCCTTCATGCGCCAGGCGCGACAGCGCGCGGCGGATGATGGTGCGGCTGACGCCGAAGATCTCCCCCAACGCCTCTTCGCTCAGCTTGGTGCCGGGCGCCAGGCGCTGCTCGAGAATGGCATCGAAGATGTGCACATAGACGATATCGTCCTGAGTCCCGCTGCGGGTGCCCTTGCTCGCACGCGGCTGCTTCTTTAGGGGCTGCAATTGATCGTTCATGCTGGCTCGTATGAATGAGAGGCGCGATGGCGCGACTCTACTGCGTTCTGTCGGGAAAGAGGCAGGGGTGACAGGCCTTTTCCCGGAAAATGTCGTTCTGATTGTACACAAGCCATACAACCCCAACATCTGTCCATCTCCTCCCTGGACGAAGGCACCACCGATGCCATCGCCAGTACTGCCATGCGCAGCTCGCAGCACCACGAGTCCGCCCATAGCAGAGGGCGATAAGCGCCACGGCAAAACATGAATTGCATTTTTTGTATACACCCCCATAATCGCAGCCAGGCAATTCCTGACCGAAAGATCAAGAATCTGTCTCAGCTTCGCATGCAGCCAGCCTTGCAGATCGGCCAGCGCCGCCTCTCGGCCACATACAAGAAAAACAATGGGAGCCTCCTGTGGAAAGCATCGAACAAGAACGACAGGCTGCGCACGTGACGGGCCAGGCACCGAGCGGCCTGCTCGATCGTTTCTTCAAGCTCAGCGAGCATCGCACCAGCATCAAGACCGAATTGCTCGCCGGCCTGACCACCTTCGTCACTATGGCCTACATCATCTTCGTCAACCCCAACATCATGGCCGGCGCCGGCATCGACCACGGGGCGGCCTTCGTCGCCACCTGCCTCGGCGCCGCGCTGGGCTGCTTTCTCATGGGGTTGTACGCCAACTGGCCGGTGGGCCTGGCGCCGGGCATGGGACTCAATGCTTTCTTCACCTACACGGTGGTCGGCGAGATGGGCTATAGCTGGCAGGTGGCGCTGGGCGCGGTATTCATCTCCGGCGTGCTGTTCATGATCATGAGCCTGTCGAGAATCCGCGAATGGTTGCTCAACAGCATCCCCATGAGCCTGCGCTTCGCCATGGGTGCGGGGGTCGGCCTGTTCCTCGGCCTGATCGGCCTGAAGACCGCCGGTATCGTGGTCGACAGCCCAGCCACC
Source organism: Pseudomonas sp. GOM7 (assembly GCF_026723825.1). NCBI lineage: Bacteria > Pseudomonadati > Pseudomonadota > Gammaproteobacteria > Pseudomonadales > Pseudomonadaceae > Pseudomonas > Pseudomonas sp. GOM7. The sequence goes on from NZ_CP113519.1 coordinate 3,485,444, forward strand.
CTGCTGACCATGGGCTCGTTCAGCGACCCTTCGACGCTGCTGGCCGCAGTGTGCTTCCTGCTGATCGCTGTGCTCAGCCATCGCCAGGTGTTCGGCGCCATCCTGCTGAGCATGCTCGGCGTCACCGCGCTCGGCTGGGCGCTCGGCCTGGTGCACTACCAAGGACTGGTGTCGATGCCGCCGAGCCTGGCACCGACCTTCATGGCCATGGATATCGCCGGGGCCTGCAACCTGGCCATGGTCAGCGTCATCCTCGCCTTTCTCTTCGTCAACATGTTCGACACGGCCGGCACGCTGATGGGCGTGGCCCATCGCGCCAACCTGGTGGACGATGACGGCAGGATTCAGAACCTGTCACGGGCACTGAAAGCCGACAGCACCTCCAGCGTGGTCGGTGCCGTGGTCGGTTGCCCGCCGGTGACCAGTTACGTGGAGAGCGCCTCCGGCGTCGCCGCAGGCGGGCGCACCGGCCTGACCGCCGTCACCGTCGGCCTGCTGTTCCTCGCCGCGATGTTCTTCGCCCCGCTGGCCGGCATGATTCCGGCCTATGCCACGGCTGGCGCGCTGATCTACGTGGCCATGCTGATGATGAGCGGCCTGGCGCACATCGACTGGCAGGATCATACCGACACCATTCCCGCCATCGTCACCGTGGTGATGATGCCGCTGACCTTCTCCATCGCCAATGGCATCGCTCTGGGCTTTCTCACCTACGCCACGCTGAAGCTGCTGACCGGCCAACGCGACAAGGTGTCATTGAGCTTGTATGTGCTCTGCGCCATCTTCATCGCCAAGTTCGCCTTCCTCTGAATCGCGAGGCGCTTGGGCCAGAAACAGTGCAAAGAGACATGAAAAAGCCCGCAACCAGTGCGGGCAAGGAGCAGAAAGGAGATGCTCAGCTACCACGATAGGTGGAGTAGCTGTAAGGGGAAAGCAACAGCGGTACGTGGTAGTGCTCCTGCCCGGCGTCGATACCGAAGCGCAACACCACCACGTCGAGGAAGGCCGGCTCGGGTAATGCGACACCGCGCGCCCGGTAATAGTCCCCGGCATGGAAATGTAGCTGATAGACGCCGTTGCGATAATCGTCGCCCTGTAGCACCGGCGCATCGCAACGGCCATCGTGATTGGTTCTGAACCGGTTGATCAGCGTCAGTTGAGTGCCTTCGACACGATACAGCTCGACCTCGATGTCACTTCCGGGGCAGCCATGAGCAGCATCCAGTACGTGGGTAGTCAAACGTCCCATGATCACCTCGTTGATTGAGTTCACCGGCCCCTGGGGCCTGTCAGGGGTTGGCAGCAACGCAGCGAACCCGGGCGCAGAATAGCATGCCCCGCAAACCACGAAACAATCATGCAAAAAACTGTACACAAGAATACTGAAATGAATTTTTCACCAGCGCCGCAGTAATGCCGACCAGATAAGGTTTTCCGCTGTAGAAGAGAATGTATTCGCGATCATGCTTGGCCACTGAGAAACCCCATCGCGAAGAAAGGCTGGGCGCCCCTTCGTTCACATAGAAAGATTGGCGTGGCAGAAATGCCCTGAGCAAGCGCTTCAAGAAGAAATAAACTGACCAAATGGGCAAGTTTCTTGCCTGTTCAAAAAGGCCAGAACATGATGCAGTGCCGACTGACAAAGCGATAAAAACTTTGTATACAATTCCTTACCTGGTCTCGCTTGCGTAGCTTCATGCCATGACCACCACAATCCAGACAGGAAGACTGCAGTGAACGCTGATTACCCACGCGACTTGATCGGCTACGGCGCCAACCCTCCCCATCCGCACTGGCCGGACGACGCCCGCATCGCGCTGTCCTTCGTGCTCAATTACGAGGAAGGCGGCGAGCGCAACATCCTGCATGGCGACAAGGAGTCGGAGGCCTTCCTTTCTGAGATGGTCGCCGCCCAGCCGCTGCAAGGCCAGCGCAACCTGTGCATGGAGTCGCTCTACGAATATGGCAGCCGCGCTGGCGTCTGGCGCCTTCTCGATCTGTTTAAGAAGCACGACATTCCGCTGACCATCTTCGCCGTGGCCATGGCCGCCCAGCGTCACCCCGAGGTGATCCGCCAGATGGCTGCTGCCGGTCACGAGATCTGCAGCCACGGGCTGCGCTGGATCGACTACCAGAACGTCGACGAGGCCACCGAGCGCGAGCACATGCTCGAAGCCATCCGCATCCTCAGCGAGATCACTGGCGAACGCCCATTGGGCTGGTACACCGGCCGCCTCGGCCCGAACACCCGGCGCATCGTGCGCGAGGAAGGCGGTTTCCTCTACGACAGCGACACCTACGACGACGATCTGCCCTACTGGGATCCGGCCAGCACGGCGGAGAAGCCCCATCTGGTGATCCCCTACACCCTGGACACCAACGACATGCGCTTCACCCAGGTGCAGGGCTTCAACAAGGGCGACGACTTCTTCGAGTACCTCAAGGACGCCTTCGACGTGCTCTATGCCGAGGGCGAGGCCGGCGCACCGAAGATGCTCTCGATCGGCATGCACTGCCGCCTGCTGGGGCGCCCGGCACGCCTGGCCTCGCTGGCACGTTTCATCGAATACGTGAAGCGCCACGACAAGGTCTGGTGCGCCCGCCGCGTCGATATCGCCCGCCACTGGCATGCCACCCATCCCTTCCGCGCGAGCGAGTGAGAGAACCGTTCATGAGCCGTTTCCAGACCCTGACGCCCTCCTCGCTGAGCCGCGACGCCTTCGTCGAGGCCTTCGCCGATATCTACGAACACTCGCCCTGGGTCGCCGAGCAGGCCTATGACCAGGGCCTGGATGCTTCGCTCGACGAGGTCGAGACGCTGCACCAGCGCATGGCCGCGATCCTCCTGGATGCGAGCCGCGAGGCCCAGCTCGCGCTGATCAAGGCCCACCCGGACCTGGCCGGCAAGGCCGCCATCCGTGGCGAGCTGACCGCCTCCAGCACCTCGGAGCAGGCCGGCGCCGGCATCCACGAATGCAGCGCCGAGGAGTTCACCCGCTTCACCGAACTCAACGACGCCTACAAGGCCCGGTTCGGCTTCCCCTTCATCAAGGCGGTCAAGGGCAGCAACCGCCACCAGATCCTCGCTGCCTTCGAGCAGCGCATTCACAATACCCCGGAGCAGGAGTTCGCCACCGCCCTGGCGGAGATCAACCAGATCGCCCTGTTCCGCCTGCAGCAGCTCTGATGCCGCACCACCCATTCGAGAACAAGTAGAACAGCCATGCGTAGCCTGACCATCGAGCCCTTGAGCAAGGAAGCCTTCGCCCCTTTCGGTGACGTGATCGAAACCGAAGGCAGCGACTTCTTCATGATCAACAACGGCTCCACCCGCCGCTATCACAAGCTGGCCAGCGTGGAGACCGCACAGCCGGAGGATCGGGCCATCATCAGCATCTTTCGCGCCGAGGCGCTGCAGATGCCGCTGACCATCCGCATGCTGGAACGCCATCCGCTGGGCAGCCAGGCCTTCATGCCGCTGCTCGGCAACCCCTTTCTGATCGTGGTCGCGCCACTTGGCGATGTACCTGTATCAGGCTCCGTCCGTGCCTTCCTCAGCAATGGCAGGCAGGGCGTCAATTACCATCGCGGCGTCTGGCACCATCCGGTGCTGACGATCGAAAAGCGGGATGACTTCCTGGTGGTTGATCGCAGTGGTTCGGGTAACAACTGCGACGAACATTTCTTCGCCGAGGACGAGCTTCTTCTCCTCGATCCCCACCAATAAGAGAAGCCTGCAGCCGCTCTGCTGGTTGCAGGGAGAGGTACGGAACGTGGAAGCACATTTCACCGAATGGCTAAACCTGGGCATCCGCTGGATCCACATGATCACCGGCATCGCCTGGATCGGCGCATCCTTCTATTTCGTCTGGCTGGAGAACAACCTCGACCGGCGCAACCCGCGCGAGGGGCTGGCGGGCGATCTCTGGGCCATTCACGGCGGCGGCATCTACCACCTGGAAAAGTACAAGCTGGCACCGCCGAAAATGCCGGAGAACCTGCACTGGTTCAAATGGGAGGCCTACTTCACCTGGCTCTCGGGTGTGGCCCTGCTGCTGGTGGTGTACTACCTCAACCCCAGCCTGTATCTGGTCAAACCGGGTGTCGATCTGGCACCGGCCGCCGCCATCGCCATCGGCCTCGGCTCCATGGCTGTCAGCTACCTGATCTATCACCTCCTCTGCGACTCGCCACTGGGCAAGCGCCCGGCCCTGCTCGGTGCCGTATTGTTCGTGCTGATCATTGCCGCAGCCTGGGGCTTCTCCCAGGTGTTCAGCGGCCGCGCGGCCTATATCCATGTCGGCGCCATCATCGGCACCATCATGGTCGGCAACGTATTCTTCACCATCATGCCGGCGCAGCGTGCTCTGGTTAAGGCCATCGAAACCAACACCACGCCCGACCCACTGCTGCCGGCCAAGGGCCTGCTGCGCTCGCGACACAACAATTATTTCACCCTGCCGGTGCTGTTCATCATGATCAGCAACCACTTCCCCAGCACCTACGGCAGCCACTACAACTGGCTGATCCTCGCCGGCATCGCGGTTCTGGCGGTGCTGGTGCGTCACTACTTCAACACCCGCCATGCCAGCCAGCGCTTCGCCTGGACGCTGCCGGTCGCCGCCCTGGGCATGATCTGCCTGGCCTATGTCACTGCGCCGAAGCCACCTGCTGTCGTCGCCACGCCACTGGCTCAGGCCGAGCAAACCGCCACGGCAAGCGAGCAAGCACCAAGCACCGCAGCCACCGAACGGCCCGCTGCCACGCAGGCCGACGGCACCCGCTTCGCCCAGGTCGAAAAGGTCATCCACGAGCGCTGCACCGTGTGCCACTCGGCCAACCCGAGCAGCCCGATGTTCAGCGCCGCACCGGCCGGCTTCATGCTCGATACGCCCGCGCAGATGCAGGCACAGGCGGCGAAGATCCAGGCTCAGGCCGTGGCCTCGCAGATCATGCCGCTGGGCAACATCACCCAGATGACCCAGGACGAACGTGACCTGATCGGCCGCTGGATAGCAGAGGGTGCGCATATAGCGCGCTAGAAGGCATAGTCAGGGTATGGCTGAGTCAGCGGAACTCAGCCAATGCACAGGTCGATCACTCGGCCACCAATGCCGCAGGATGATTAGGGTAGGTCTGCAAGAACTCGGTAGCGATCGCTCGAATGCGCGATGCGCACTGGGTTCGGCTGGTAATTTCTCTACTCGTGCCAAGAAAGTCCCTGAGGAAGGTCTTGGTGATATGCGGGTTGTTGATCGTAGAGCCTCGCTCGGCAATGTATTGCGCGCGCCGCTTGAGAATCTCCAACATGCGGCCCTGAGAGATGCGTGGCAAACCATCCACCAGCAGATCAGCGGCCTCACTGTATTGCTGGGCGCTGTACTGCAACTTGTGCAAACGCTTGGCGTCTTCGATGGAATAGTGGGCCTGCTCTCCACAAACGGCAAACAAATCCGCTAACTGCAGATGACTCGATACTCTTGCAGCCAAACGGAAGTCGATCTGCATCTGCTCTTCCTTCGCCTGCAACCAGGGCTCCATATCCACCGGAGTCAGGCACAAGCTGCGTTGCAACTCAGGCCTGCCGCGCTCCCTGGAGTAGAAACCGAACACGAAAAACATTTTCCGCCAGCGCTCAATGTGCGCCATGCCGAAGTCACGCGCCGTACCGACATCGAGACTCGTGGAGGATTTAACCTCCACCTCAAGCTGATAGGTCACGCCATTTACCTGGATATCGGTCAGCAGCGCATCTACCCCATGGCGTTCGTGCGCAGCGTCCCACTCCAAACCGAACAAAGCGGACAGCTCACGTTCGCGCTCATCATCCTGAACCGTCACCGCAGCACTCCCAATGCCAATGCGACTTGCCGTGCCACGGCATAGGCGACCGGCGGGCACACGCTATTGCCAATCTGCCCAAGCGCCTGATAGACCGCACCGGAAAAACGCCAATCAGCGGGGAAGCCCTGCAGTAACGCGCAGTCGGCCACGCACAGCCGAAAATGGTTGTTTTCAGGTGGATAGGCCATGGCCAACTCATGCGTTAGCTGAACCCCATTGGGCCAGAGCTGCAACTCGTTCCAGACCTTCAACGACGCCTTGCTATTGACCACCCCTGTGGTATTTCTCGGTCCGGTGAAGCCAGAACGCAGCGTCGGTGCGACAACATCGAACCCGATATCGGGCAAACCCAGACTCCGCCGTGCCGTGTTGTGCGGTAGCAGCTCGCCCGTATCGCCGTGAGTCGGCTGCGGCTCGTGAAACCGTACAGCATCGCGTGCTGCTCTGAACCCGACGAAGAAAACCCGGCGGCGCGCCTGCGGCACACCGAAATCATGAGCTGCCAACTTGAACTTGAAGATTACGTACTGATCGCTCAATGGATCGAGGATCGTCTCGCGCACGAATGACTCGAACTTCTTGTCCAGCAGCCCCACGACGTTCTCAGCGATGAAAGCACGTGGTCGCGTCTGCCTCACACAACGAACGAACTCACCCCACATGTTCCTGGGGTCATCAGCGCCCGCTTGCTTACCGGCAACGGAAAACGGCTGACAAGGCGGCCCACCGTGGACGATGTCCACCCCCCGAAAGGCAGAGAAGGAGGCGTTACAGACGTCTCCCGCGAGAACGCCTGAGCGGATGTCCCACGCCGGACGATTGCTGCGCAGTGTTTCACCGCATACCTCGAGAATTTCAAAGGATGCGACATGTTGGAAACCTGCTCTCTCGAAACCAACATCCAAGCCGCCACCACCCGAGAACAGGGAGAGGCAAGTCAAACCATGGCTCGGGCACTCTGGCATCAAATCCAGAGTATTGAGTCTCCAGTCCTCAATAGGCGACGGCAGCGATTGGCTAGGGTCTGCGAGCAGCGCCAGCTTGCGCTTCTGGGAGCGAATCGAGGTCGCCCGGTAGCGCTCTCGTTGTTCCTGCGTAAGCTCGTATCCCATCTGTTCCTCACCAACAGCCAGCAAATACTGTTCAAAAATACAGTATCAGTACAGCGAAATCTATTTTCAGGGGGCGATTATGGGGACTCTCCCCTCTCATGCCTAGCGCGGAGCATGCATCCAAGCTGAGTCGCAGCAACGCTCCGCATTAAAAACGACCAGGCCCCGCAATCGCGGGGCCTGGTCGTTTCAGCTTCGCGATCCTCGCATCAGGCGCTCTGCGCCAGATCCATCAGCTCGCGGTTGGCCACGGCGTACATGGCATAGTCGCTGCCAGTGGCGGCACGCAGCTCGGTGAGCATGGCCTTCCAGCGATCCACCAGGCGCTGGTGCTGCTCCAGCCATAGGGCCAGACGTGCTTCCAGTTCCTGCGGGCCGTCGGCCATCTGCAGCACCGACACGGTAACGGCACGCTGCTGCCAGTCCAGATCGTCGCGGAAAGCCTCGCGGGCCAGCGCCTGCCAGTTGCTCTCCACCGCCAGGTTGGTGATCTGCTGCAGATACCAGGACAGATCCAGCGCACTGCCGACGGCGAAGTAGACCGCAGCCACTTCGCTGGCGTCCTTTCCGGTGACGTCCGCCGCCTCGATGATCGGCAACAGCGTGTACAGATGACTGGTACCGGCGACCACACGGGCCAGCTCTTCCGGCGCGCCAGCTTCGACATAGCTCTGATAACGCGCCAGCCATTGCTCGCGGGCCGGCCCTTCGAGCAATTCGTCCAAACGCCCTACCAACGCCTCGATACGCGGTGCGAAGTGCGCCACATCACGCGCGGCGTCCAGGTCGTTGCGCCGGCTGCGCAGGAACCAGCGGGTGGCACGGCGGCCCAGGCGCATCAGTTCGTCCATCAGTTGCAGTTGCAGCTCGGCCGGCACCTGGTAATCCAGCGCCTCGATCTGCGCCCACCAGTGCGGCAGGCGGAACAGGTCACGAACGATGACGTAGGCACCGGCGACGTTGGCCGCACTCATGCCGGTGGACTCCTTCAGGCGCTGCACGAAGGTGATGCCCATGTGGTTGACCAGATCGTTGGCGATCTGCGTGCTGACGATCTCGCGCTTGAGGCGGTGACGGCGCATGGCGTCGCCGAACTTCTCGGTGAGGATGGCCGGGAAGGCGGTTTCCATCTCGCGCGCCAGGTAGTCGTCGTCCGGCACCTGGGACTTGAGCAGCGACTCCTTGAGGTCGATCTTGCTATAGGAGATCAGCACCGACAGTTCCGGCCGGGTCAGGCCCTGGCCGCTGGTGACACGCTCGTTGAGCGCCTCGTCCGAAGGCAGGAACTCCAGGGCCCGATCCAGCTTGCCGGCGCTTTCCAGAGCATTCATCAGGCGCTTGTACTCGCCGATGCGCTCGCGCGCGCGGCGCTCGGCCAGCGACAGCGCCTGGGTCTGCTTGTAGTTGTTGGCCAGCACCAGTTCGGAGACGTCATCGGTCATCTCGGCCAGCAGCTTGTTGCGCTGCTTCTCGGTCATGTCGCCAGCGGCGACGATCTCGCCGAGCAGGATCTTGATGTTCACTTCATGGTCGGAGCAGTCCACACCACCGGCGTTATCGATGAAGTCGGTGTTGCTGGCACCGCCATGCAGGCCGAACTCGACGCGGCCGAGCTGGGTCATGCCCAGGTTGCCGCCCTCGCCCACCACCTTGGCACGCAACTCGCGGCCATCCACGCGCAGGGCGTCGTTGGCCTTGTCGCCGACGTCGCCGTGGCTCTCCTGGCTGGATTTGACGTAGGTGCCGATGCCACCGTTCCACAGCAGGTCGACCGGTGCCTTGAGCAGCGCATTGAGCAGCTCGGTGGGCGCCAGCCTGTCGGCGGCGATGTCGAAGCGCGCCTTCATCTGCGGACTGATGGCGATGCTCTTGGCGCTGCGCAGGAAGATGCCGCCACCCTCGGAGATCAGCTTGCTGTCGTAGTCGGCCCAGCTCGAGCGCGGCAGCTCGAACAGGCGCTTGCGCTCGGCGAAGCTCTTGGCCGCATCCGGATTCGGGTCGATAAAGATGTGCAGGTGGTTGAAGGCGGCCACCAGTTGCAGCTTGTCCGACAGCAGCATGCCGTTGCCGAACACGTCGCCGGCCATGTCGCCGACGCCGATGACGGTGACGTTGTCCTTCTGCACGTCGATGCCGCGTTCGCGGAAATGCCGCTGCACGGAAACCCAGCCGCCCTTGGCGGTGATGCCCATGCCCTTGTGGTCGTAGCCGGCCGAGCCGCCGGAGGCGAAGGCGTCGCCGAGCCAGAAGCCGTATTCGGCGGCGATGCCGTTGGCGATATCGGAGAAGGTCGCGGTGCCCTTGTCCGCCGCCACCACCAGGTAGGGGTCATCGGCGTCATGGCGCACCACGCCCACCGGCGGCAGCACTTCGCCATCCTTGAGGTTGTCGGTGATGTCCAGCAGGCCGCTGATGAAGATGCGGTAGCAGGCGATGCCCTCGGCCATCACCTCGTCACGCGAGCCGCCAACCGGCATCTTGCGCGGCACGAAGCCACCCTTGGCGCCCATCGGCACGATCACTGCGTTCTTCACCTGCTGTGCCTTGACCAGGCCGAGCACTTCGGTGCGGAAGTCCTCTTCGCGATCCGACCAGCGCAGGCCGCCCCGGGCGACGTCGCCGAAACGCAGGTGCACGCCCTCGACGCGCGGGCTGTAAACGAAGATCTCGAACTTCGGCACCGGGCGCGGGATGTCCGGGATCAGCCGTGGGCTGAGCTTGAAGCTGAAATAGCTCTTGCCCTGACCGTTCTCGCCCGGCTGGTAGAAGTTGGTGCGCAGAGTCGCCTTGATCAGATCCAGGTAGCGCCGCAGGATGCGATCCTCGTTGAGCACGGCAACGTCGTCGAGGGCGGCGAGAATGGCCTGCTCGAGCTTCTGCTGCTTGTCTTCCAGGTCTTCGGCGCTGAGCTTGCGCGCCAGGTAGAAACGGGTGCGGAACAGGCGCACCAGCTCCTTGGCAATATCCGCGTGGTTGACCAGGGTGGCGGCGATGTAGCTGAGCGAGAAGCCCAGACGAATCTGTTTGAGATAGCGCGCATAGGCCCGCAGCAGCGCCACGTCGCGCCAGGGCATGGCAGCGGTCAGCACCAGGCGGTTGAAGGCGTCGTTCTCGGCATCGCCGCCAACGATATGGATAAAGGCATCCTGCAAGGTGTCGTTGAGCTGCTGGATGTCGACGTCCAGGCCTTCGGCATAGGTGAAGGCGAAATCGTGAATCCAGAACTCGCGGCCGTCGGCACGGCGCAGCTTGTAGGGGAACTCGCCGAGCACGCGCAGGCCCAGGTTCTCCAGGATCGGCAAGACGTCAGACAGCGGCAGCGGCGTGTCGGCGTGATACAGCTTGCAGTGCAGTTGCTGCTCGTTCTGCGCCAGCGGCTGGTAGAAGCTCATCACCAGCGGCTTTTCCGCGCTCAGGCTGAGCAGGTGCTGCATGTCCACCACCGCTGAATGGGCGGCGAAGCGCTCGCGGTAGCCGGCCGGGAAGCCTTCCGGGAACTCGGCCAGCACGTTGGTGCCCTGGGCTTCGCCGAGGCTTTCCACCATCAGGCTGACGTAGTCGTCCTTCCACGAACGGCAGGCCTGGATGACTTCCTTCTCCAGGCGCACGGGATCGATGTGCGACTTGTTCTTCGGGTCGACGCGCAGGATGAACTGCACCCGCGCCAGCACCGATTCGGAGAAGAAGGTCCAGAACTCGCAGTCGGTCGCCTGCAGGCGCTCCATCAGCACCTGTTGGATCTTCACGCGGGTTTCCGTGGAATACACGTCACGCGGCACGTAGGCCAGGCAGTAGCAGAAGCGGCCATAAGGGTCGCGCCGCAGGAACACGCGGATCTTGTTGCGCTCCTGGATCTGCACGATGGCGATGGCGGTGCTGAGCAGGTCGTCCACCGGGGTCTGGAACAGGTCATCGCGCGGCAGCACTTCCAATACCTGGGCCAGTTCCTTGCCTAGGTGCGCGCTGCTCTCGAAGCCGGAATGCTGCTTGATCACCGCCACCTTGCGGCGGATGTAGGGGATGTTCCACACGCTCTCGGCGTACACCGCCGAGGTGTACAGGCCCATGAAGCGGCATTCCTTGACCACGCGGCCCTTGGCGTCGAGCTCGCGGATGGAAACGAAGTCCGGGTAGGCCGGGCGATGCACGCGACTGGGCACGGCGGCCTTGGCGAAGGACAGCAGTTGCGGCTCGCGCAGGTAGGCCACCGCGTCCGGCTCGATCTGCAGTTCTTCGGCGCTCAGCCCCGGGCGCAGGCGCTTGGACAGCCCCAGCAGGGACTTCTCGTCATACTGCAGTTGGCCGCCCTCGGCGTTGTCGGCCACGGTGAACTCCTCGTAGCCGAGGAAGGTGAAATGGTTGTCCAGCAGCCAGCCGAGGAACACCTTGATCTCTTCCAGCTCGCTCTTGTCCACCTTGAGCTTGGCGCGGTCGAGCCAGGCCAGCAGCTCGCGGGCCTTGGCCTTCATCGGCTGGAAGTCGGTGACCGCCAGGCGCACGTCGCTGAATACCTCGTCGATGGCCTTCTCCAGCGTCTTGAGTTCGCTGGTGCTGGAGCAGCGGTCGATCTCCAGGAACATCAGCGCTTCCTGCAGCACGCCGTCGCCCTGGGTGCCCTTGGGCAGGATTTCCTTGAGGTCGCCGTTCTTGTCACGGCGCACGCTGAATACGCTGTTCTGCAGGGTATGGATGCTGTAGCCGCGACGGTTGAGCTCCATGCGCACCGAGTCGACCAGAAACGGAATGTCGCCATGGAGGATCTCCACGGCCGTATGGGTCGATTGCCAGCCGTGCTTCTCGTAGTCGGGGTTGAACGCCCGCACCTGCGGCCTGGCCTGGTCGAAGCGCTCGAGCATGCGCCAGGCCGACAAGGTGCAGCCGACCAGATCGGACAGGCGCCGCTGGGTCAACTCATCAAGGGCGACGATACCGAAGAACTGTTCGGCGAAGAGGGAAACTTGTGCTAACGCCTGCTCACTCACGTGCTGCGCCAGGGCCGCTTGCAGTTGCTGCTGGAAGTCGGCTTTGCTGGCCGCCGTAAAGAACGCCATGGTTTTGCTCCATTGGGCTGGTGGTTCGACAGATGGCGCCCGGAAAAACCAGCGGTTTTTCATTGGCGTCTCTGGTAGAGGCAGTCGCGAGACTTGATCGTGCCATCCACCCGTTAGTTCAACGTTAGCCCATGAAACGACGATGACACGGGCTGAAGCCGGACGATCATGGCGGAAACTGGCGACCGATGGGTCACGCTTGGCGGGCCAGCTTAACGAGGCTTGCCCCTCTGCGGCTTGCGGAGCTGCGACATTTTCTTTCAAGGGCGCACCGTTACGGTGCAAGTTCTGTTCTGGCGTTGCCCATCCAGTGTCGACCCTCGCTCGTCACTGCAGTCGAACCTCGGCGGCTTGCGGCCATCGCCGTGATGCCCGACATAGCAGCTGACACGGCAAATGGATTAAAGTCGACGACCTGCCCACGCCGGGCAACCGCACTCGCCTACCGCCATTAAGAGTCCGCCGATGGAACACCGTGAAGCGCTGGTCGCGTTACGCCAATTTCTCTCCACTCAGATTCTCGGCCAGGATCGCCTGATCGACCGTCTGCTGGTGGCCCTGCTCGCCGACGGCCATCTGCTGGTGGAGGGTGCGCCCGGCCTGGCCAAGACCAAGGCGATCAAGGAACTGGCCGAAGGCATCGAGGGCGAGTTCCACCGCATCCAGTTCACCCCCGACCTGCTCCCGGCGGACATCACCGGTACCGAGATCTACCGCCCGGAAACCGGCAGTTTCGTGTTCCAGCAGGGGCCGATCTTCCACAACCTGGTGCTGGCCGACGAGATCAACCGCGCACCGGCCAAGGTGCAATCGGCACTGCTTGAAGCCATGGCCGAGCGCCAGGTGTCGGTAGGCCGCTCCACCTATGACCTGTCACCACTGTTCCTGGTGATGGCCACGCAGAACCCCATCGAGCAGGAAGGCACTTACCCGCTGCCCGAGGCCCAGCTCGACCGTTTCCTGATGCACGTGAAGATCGGCTTTCCCGATGCTGCCGTGGAGCGCAAGATTCTCGCCCAGGCCCGTGGCGATGCGCTCAACGGCGAAGCCAAGCCCGAGCACCGGGTCAGCCAGCACGCGATCTTCGCCGCACGCAAGGAAATCCTCGGCCTGTACATGGCCGATGCCGTGGAGGAGTACCTGGTGCAACTGGTGATGGCCAGCCGCACCCCGGCCAAGTTCGACGCCGAACTGGCCGAGTGGATCGCCTACGGCGCCAGCCCCCGTGGCTCCATCTCCCTCGACCGCTGCGCGCGTGCCCACGCCTGGCTGGCCGGGCGCGACTTCGTCAGCCCCGAGGACATCCAGGCGGTGCTGTTCGACGTGCTGCGCCACCGCATCATTCTCTCCTTCGAGGCCGAAGCCTCGGGGGTCGACCAGGATCGCGTGATCCAGCGCATCCTCGATGTGGTCGCGGTGGCCTAGATGCAGCCGCAAGCTGCAAGCCACAAGCTGCAAGCTGGCATTCAGCCCCGCGTAGCCCGGATGCGATCCGGGAAAGCTCGCGCGCAGTTCCTTACGAGCTGCACGCATGTCTCCCCTCTCCCGCTTGCGGGAGAGGGGCCGGGGGAGAGGGCAACGAAACGTCCAATCCTCTCCCCAACCCTCTCCCATGAATGGGAGAGGGCGCACGGCATGGCAGTCTGAGGTCGCCATGCACCTACACCCCACCCCCGGCATCCATATCGCCCTCGGCGAGCTGATCGACATGCGCCACAAGGTGCATGAAGTGCCGCTGTTCTCCACTCCAGCACGGCGCAGCCCACTGATCGGCCTGCACCACTCGCGTCTGCGCGGGCGTGGTGTGGACTTCGATCAGGTGCGCGTGTACCAGCCCGGCGACGACGTGCGCACCATCGACTGGCGCGTCACCGCGCGCACCCAGGAGCCGCACACCAAGCTGTTCCACGAAGAACGCGAGCGGCCCATCTTCATCATCGTCGAGCAGAGCCAGCGCCTGTTCTTCGGCAGCGAACAGTGCTTCAAGTCGGTGCTCGCCGCCCAGGCCGCCGCCTTGGTCGGCTGGGCCGCCCTGGATCACAACGACCGCATCGGCGGCCTGGTGTTCGCCGATCAGGAGCACCATGAGGTCAAACCCAGGCGCAGCAAGCAGAGCCTGTTGCAACTGCTCAACCTGCTGGCCCGCGCCAACCAGGCGCTGACTGCCGAGGTCGCCGCCGCCAGCACCCGCGATACCCTCGGCCTGGCCCTGCGCCGCGCCCGCGAGGTGCTGCGCCCCGGCAGCCTGGTGATCGTGCTGTGCGACGAGCGCGCGCTGAACGACAACGCCGAACAGCAACTGACCCTGCTCGCCCGGCATACCGACCTTCTGCTGTTGCCGCTGTCCGATCCGCTCGACCATGCCCTGCCGGCAGCCGGCCTGCTGCGCTTCACCCAGGGCGGCGCCCGGCTCGAGCTCGACAGCCACAACGACGCCTTGCGCCAGGCTTACCGCAGCCAGGGACAAGCCCGTGAAGCGCGCTGGCAGCGCCTGGCACAGAAACTCGGTGTGCCCCTGCTGCCACTGAGCACCCAGTTCGAGCTGGTGACGCAGTTGCAGGAGCAACTCAGCGCCCTGCACCCGAGGAAGGCGCCATGAATCCCCTCGATCAGTTGCAGCCGCTGATCGACCCGCCACCGGTGCCCTGGTGGCCGCCGGCGCCTGGCTGGTGGCTGCTGGCCGCTCTGCTGCCGCTGCTGCTCTGGGGCCTCTGGCGGCTGCTGCGCCGCTGGCGCCGCCGGCCCCGCCAGGTGGCCGCCGAGCAGCCGCTCGATGCCCTGCGCCAGGCTGCCCTGGATGAGCTGGCCACCTTACGCAAACCCTATGACGGCGCGCTGGCCGGCCCCTGGCTGCAACAGCTCAACGCCCTGCTCAAGCGCCTGTGCCGCGAGCACTACCCGGACAGCGCCAGCCACACCCTGAGCAGCCGTGCCTGGCTGGCCTTCCTCGACAACCGCTGCCCGGCTGCCGGGCTGACGCGCTGGATGATCCTGGTCGAAGGCGCCTACAAACCGCAGTGCAGCCTCAGCGACAAGGCCATCGAGGAACTCGAGCAGGCCATCGCCACCTGGATTCGCAAGCATGTTTGAGTTCGCCTGGTGGTGGGTCTTCGCCTTCGCGCCGCTGCCCTGGCTGCTGCGCCTGCTGCTGCCGCCCGCCGACAGCGGAGATGCGGCGCTGCGCGTCGGCTTTCTCGACGAGTTGCAGGCGCTCAGCGGTCGCCGCGCCCGTGCTGCCCTGCCCGGTTGGCGCCAGCAGGTACCGCTGGCGTGCATCTGGCTGTTGCTGCTGTGCGCGGCGGCACGCCCGCAATGGGTCGGCGAGCCCCTGCCGCTGCCGGCCACCGGCCGTGACCTGCTGCTGGCGGTGGATGTCTCCGGCTCCATGGATTACGCCGACATGCAGTGGGATGACGAGCCCATCAGCCGCCTGGAGCTGGTCAAGCGCCTGCTCGGCGACTTCATCGAAGGCCGCCGGGGTGACCGCGTCGGCCTGATCCTGTTCGGCAGCCAGGCCTACCTGCAGGCGCCGCTGACCTTCGACCGCCACACCGTGCGCACCTGGCTGGACGAAGCGCTGATCGGCATTGCCGGCAAGAACACCGCCATCGGCGATGCCATTGGCCTGGCCGTCAAGCGCCTGCGCCAGCGCCCAGCCGACAGCCGCGTGCTGGTGCTGGTCACCGACGGCGCCAGCAACGGCGGCACACTGGAGCCGATGACCGCGGCACGCCTGGCTGCCGAGGAAGGCGTGCGCATCTATACCATCGGCATCGGCGCCGATCCGCAGCAAAGCGATGTGCTGGGGTTGTTCGGCTTCAGCAGCGGGCTGGATCTGGATGAACCGACCCTGCGTGGTATCGCCGACACCACCGGTGGCGAATACTTCCGCGCGCGCGACCAGGCCGAGCTGCAGCAGATCGAAGCGACCCTGGATCGTCTCGAACCGGTCAGCCAGCAGCCCATTCTCGCCCGCCCGGCCCAGGCCCTGTACGCCTGGCCGCTGAGCCTGGCCCTGCTCGGCAGCCTGCTGCTGGCCGGCCACACGCTCTGGCCGCAGTGGCCGCAACGCCTGCGGAGGCAAGGATGAGCCTGCTCTGGCCCGACTGGTTGCGGCCCTGGTGGCTGCTGGCGCTGCCCCTGCTGGCCTGGCTGCTGTGGCGCCTGTGGCACCGCGAACGGCAGAGCGGGCGCTGGCAGCAACTGCTGCCACCGGCCTTCCATGCCGTACTGCTCAGTGGCAGCGGTCAGCGCAGCAACCGCCTGCCCCTGCTGGCGCTGGCCCTGGCCTGGCTGCTGGCCGTGCTGGCGCTGCTCGGCCCCAGTTGGCAGCAGGTGCAGCAGAGCAGCCAGAAGCCGGCCGACCCGCTGGTGGTGATGCTCGAACTCACCCCGCGCATGCTCGCCGGTGACACACCGCCGACGCGCCTGGAACAGGCCCGACGCAAGCTGCTCGACCTGCTCGAAGCGCGTCGCGATGCACAGACCGCCATCGTCGTTTACGCCGGCAGCGCCCACAGCCTGGTGCCGCTGTCCGACGACCTGGCCACCAGCCGCAACCTGCTGGAGGCGCTCAAACCCTCATTGATGCCCGAGGCCGGGCAGCGTGCCGACCTCGCCGTGCAACGCGCTCTGCAACTGCTGGAGCAAGCGCAACTGGGCCAGGGCCGCCTGCTGCTGATCACCAGCAGCCTGGACGAACAGGAGCGCAGCGGCATCGCCCAGGCCCTGGCACGCCGCGCCACCCCCTTGCTGATCCTCGGCGTCGGCACCCGCGAAGGTGCGCCGGTCACTCAGGAGGACGGCAGCTTCCTCAAGGATCGCGACGGCGGCATCGTCATTCCGCGCCTGGACGCCCAGGGCCTGCGCCAGTTCGCCGAGGCGCAGGGCGGGCGCTACGCCCAGATTCGCCTGGACGACGGCGACCTCAAGCGCCTCGGCCTGCTCGACGCCCCCGTGGTGATGCGTGATGCCGGTGAACCCACCCAGCTCGACGCGCGTATCGACCAGGGCTACTGGCTGCTCCTGCCGCTGTTGCTGCTGGCCGCCTGCGCCGGCCGGCGCGGCTGGCTGCTGGTGCTGCCCCTGCTGCTGATACTGCCGGCGCAGAACAGCTACGCCTTCGGCTTCGACGACCTCTGGCTGCGCCCGGATCAGCAAGGCCAGCGCCTGCTCGAGGCGCAGCGCCCGGCCGAGGCGGCGCAACGCTTCGAGAACCCACAGTGGCAAGGCAAGGCGCTCTACGAAGCCGGTGAATATGGCGCCGCCGCCGAGCGCTTCGCCCAGGGCGACGAGGCCCGCGACCACTACAACCGCGGCAATGCCCTGGCCAAGGCCGGTGAACTGGAAGCCGCACTGGACGCCTATGAACAGGCGCTGGAACGGCAACCCGATCTGGCCGCCGCGCAGCACAACAAGGCCCTGGTGGAAGAGGCCTTGCGCCAGCGACAGGCCGAACAGAAGGACGGCGGGCAGACGCAGAAACCGCAGCAGTCAAACAACGACCAGGCGCAAGCCGGTGAGCAGGCCAATCAGAGCCAGCCCGCGCAGTCGGGTGAATCTGCAGACAACGCCGCCAAGCCCAGCGATGACGCCAGGGCCGGCGCTGACCAGCCCCAGCCCGCGCCGAACGAAGATACCCCCGACAGCGACCAGAGCGCCGATGGCGAGGCCCAGGCCGATGGCCAAGCCACCCCGCAAACGCCCATGAGCGATGCCAACCTGGGCACCACCCAGGAGCGCCGGCAGGCGCTGGAACAATGGCTGCGGCAGATTCCCGATGACCCGGGCGAGCTGCTGCGGCGTAAATTCTGGTACGAACAGCAACAGCGTCAGGAACGATCCCGATGAAGCGTCTCGTCAGCCTGCTTTTTCTCTTGCTCCTGGGCGGCCTGGCCCACGCCGACGCCTTCGTCGCCAGCGTCGACCGCACGCACCTGAGCGAAGGCGAGACCGTAGTGCTGACCCTGGAGTCCACCGACCCCACCCGCTTCGGTCGCCCCGACTTCAGCCCGCTGGATGCCGACTTCGAGATTCTCGGCAGCAGTCAGGTCAATCGTCTGACCACCCTCGGCGACACCCCACGCACCACGACGCGCTGGATTCTCACCCTGCAACCCAAACGTAGCGGCCAGGTCGAGATTCCACCGATCCGCCTGGAAGACGCCGCCAGCCTGCCCATCACCCTGCACGTCGAGCCAGCCAGGCAAAGCGGCAAGAGCGAGAAGCTGGCGCCCGTGTTCATCGATGCCAGCCTCGATCAGGAAAGCGTCTACGTGCAGGCCCAGGCCATGCTCACCCTGCGCATCTACCACTCGGTCTCGCTGTATGACGACAGCAGCCTGACGCCCCTGCAGATCGACGATGCCCGCGTCGAGCGCCTGGGCGAGCCGCGCACTTACGAGAAGGACATCGGCGGCGTGCGTCATGGCGTGATCGAAGTGCGCTATGCCATCTACCCGCAGCGCAGCGGCCAGCTCATCATCCCCGGCCAGGTATTCAGCGCCACCCTGGTCGAGCGCAGCGGTAGCGACTTCAACCCCTTCGGCCCGCGCCCTGGGCGCGTGACGCGGGTGAAGTCACCCGACATCCCCTTGCAGGTGCGCCCCAAGCCCGCCGATTACCCGGCCGACGTGCCCTGGCTACCGGCACGCGCCCTGGGCCTGGCGGAAAGCTGGAATCCGCAGCCGGAGCAGGCCAAGGTGGGCGAATCCCTGACCCGTAGCCTGACCCTGAAGGTAGATGGCCTGTCCAGCGCCCAGTTGCCGCCACTACCCGCCACCCAGGTCGACGGCCTGCGCCGCTACCCGGATCAGCCCCAGCTCAGCGACCAGCCCAGCGAAAATGGCATGCTCGGCAGCCGCGAGGATCGCGAAGCGCTGGTGCCGAGCCGCAGCGGCAGCTTCGAGCTGCCGGCCCTGCAAGTGGTGTGGTGGAACACCAAGACCGACAGCCTGGAACGCACCACCCTGCCGGCGCGCACCCTGCAGGTAGCGGAGAACCCGGCGCTGCAGGTGGACGAGCCGGTCACGCCGATTCCCAGCGAAGTACAGCGCATGGAAGGTGCCCCGTTGTGGCCCTGGCAACTGGCCTGCGCCCTGCTCGCCCTGACCACCCTGCTCGGTTTCGGCCTGTGGTGGCACGCGCGTCGCCAGCCGGCGATCCAGCGGGCGGCGCAGAGCGGCCCGAGCCCACGTACCCTGCTCGACGATCTCAAGCGCGCCTGCCTGATGGGCGATGCCCAGGCCACCCGGCATGCCCTCGACGCCTGGGCACGCCAGCAACCGGAAACCCTGGCGGACATGGCCGCGCGCGACGTGCCGCTGTCCGACGCCCTCGATGGCTTGAATGCTGCGCTGTACAGCGAAACCAGCCAGCAATGGCAGGGCGAGGAACTGTGGAAAGCCATCCGCAGCCTGCCCGCCGCCCAAGAGCCGAGCAGCGCAACACCGGAGAACAGCGCCCTGCCACCCCTCTACCCACGCTGACGGCAAGCCTCACGGCCAAACACCGCACCAAGACAAGGCGCAAGCCTGCTCTGCGCCCTTAAAAGGCGCAGCCAGCGCCTTATTCTCCTTCCTCTAGCCCATGCCGCCCGGTCAATCCGGCGGCATTCATGTGCTCAATAAAAATTCATTTTGTACACAAAACACAAACAAAACATGTTCATAAGCAGCATTTATGTGTACAAATTCACTCATAAAAATCCTTTCAGTTAGTCGACCGCCTGTATACAGCAACCTTTTCAGCCGGAAGCGACAAAACGGAACGGAAACTGCAGACAAACCTCCTAAGGGCACCTCTAAAAACGTAGGCGAGGCAGGCAGCGCAAGGCAAAAACAGGCGAAGAAGCGCAGTTTACGTGTTGTAAATGAGCATTCTGAGCCTGTTTTTAACGCAGCGATGGCAACGCAGGTAGTTTTTTGAGGTGGCCTAAACGCCCTTGGGCACAACAATAATCAGGGAGCTGCCATGTCCACCGCCGAAGAGTTCCGCATCCAGCACATCGACCCGACGCTGCACAATGAGGATCTCGCCCCGCTCGCCCCGGAGAAACGCACCTGGGGCTGGTTCGAGATCTTCAACGTCTGGTCCAACGACATTCAGAGCCTGTTCGGCTACACCCTGGCCGCCACCCTGTTCATCTCCTACGGGCTCAATGGCTGGGCGGTGCTGGCCGGCATCGTGCTCGCCGGCTTCATCGTCATGGGCCTGGTGCAACTCACCGGCAAGCCCAGCGTCAAGTACGGCATTCCCTTCCCGGTGTTCGCCCGCGCCAGCATGGGCGTGCGCGGCGCCAACTTCCCCGCGCTGATCCGTGGCATCGTCGCCATCTTCTGGTATGGCGTGCAGACCTATTTCGCCTCCACCGCCGTGGCGCTGCTGCTCAACTCGCTGCTGCAACCCGAAGCACCGGCCATGTACCTGGGCCTGACCGCCATCGGCTGGCTGTCCTACGTGATCGTCTGCCTGTTCCAGGTTGGCTTGTTCGTCTGCGGCATGAGCTGGATCACCCGCTTCCTCAACTGGGCCGGGCCGCTGGTGTACGTGGTCATGATCGCGCTGATGCTGCTGATCTGGTACAAGGCCGGGCCGAGCCTGCTCAGTGAACTGGGCAACATCTTCGCCGGTACCGGTGAGTACAAGGCGGGTCCGGTGGCGGCGTTCTTCGCCGTGGTCGGCACCATGGTCGCCTACTTCGCCGCAGTGGTGATCAACTACGGTGACTTCGCCCGCTTCGTCAGAAGCGAGAAACAGATGACCCTGGGCAACTTCCTCGGCCTGCCGGTGAGCCTGGCGTTCTTCTCGCTGATCGCCCTGGTGATCACCGCCGGCACCGTGGTGGTGTTCGGCGAGACGCTGACCAACCCCACCGACATCGTCGCGCGGGTGGACAACCTGACCCTGACCATCATCGCCGCGCTGACCTTCTTCGCCGCCACCGTGGGCATCAACCTGGTGGCCAACTTCATCCCGCCAGCCTACGACCTGGCCAACCTGGCACCGGCCCACATCAGCGCGCGCACCGGCGGCTTCATCACCGCCGCCATCGCCTTCTTCATCGGCGCGCTGTGGGTAGCCTTCATCAGCAATGTCGGCATCGCCGCCTTCGTCGACACCCTGGGCGCGGTGCTGGCGCCGCTGTACGGCATCATCGTCGCCGACTACTACCTGGTGCGTCGGCGCAAGCTCGACCTGCAACAGCTATTCAGCGCCGATGCCGACAGCGCCTACCACTTCGATGGCGGCTGGAACCGCAAGGCGCTGATCGCCTTCGCCGCCGCCTCGCTGTTCTCCGTCTCCACCGTCTGGCTGCCGGCACTGGCGCAGCTCTCGGGCTATGCCTGGCTGCTCGGCGCCCTGCTCGGAGCCCTGCTGCACTACGGCCTGATGCACGGCCAGGCACGCGCCCTGAAAAACGCCGACGCCCCGGTCTGAAACCGGCGCCGCACGCCCACTCACCGAAACGAGAGCCCTCATGAAGATTCGCGTCATCAACCCCAACACCACCGCCAGCATGACCGAGAAGATCGGCGAGGCGGCCAGCCGTATCGCCGCACCGGGCACGCAGATCGTGGCGAGCAACCCGGTCAGCGGGCCGGTCTCGATAGAAAGCCATTTCGATGAGGCCATCAGTGCCGTCGGTGTGCTCGAGGAGGTGCGCATCGGCGAGCGCGAGGGTACCGACGCGTACATCCTCGCCTGTTTCGGCGACCCCGGCCTGCTCGCCGCGCGCGAGCTGACCCGTGCCCCGGTGATCGGCATTGCCGAGGCGGCCTTCCACATGGCCACCCTGATCAGCACGCGCTTCTCCATCGTCACCACCCTGGGCCGTACCGGCATCATCGCCGAGCACCTGCTGCAGAACTACGGCTTTGCCCATCACTGCCGACGCGTGCGCGCCGCCGAGATTCCGGTGCTGGATCTGGAAGATGACGGTGACAGCGCGCTGCAGCGGATCATCGATGAATGCCTGCGGGCCAAGGCCGAAGACAACATCGGCGCCATCGTCCTCGGTTGCGGCGGCATGGCCGACCTGACCGCACAGATCAGCGACGCCGTCGGCCTGCCGGTGGTCGAGGGCGTGACGGCGGCGGTGAAGCTGGCCGAATCGCTGGTCAGCCTGGGCCTGGGCACCAGCAAGCATGGCGACCTGGACTTCCCACGGCCGAAGGCCTTCAGCGGGCAGTTCGAGTACCTCTCGGGCAGTTGATGACAGACACGCGCCTCGGCTCATCGAGCCGCAGGCGCATGGCCCCTGCCGAGATAGGGCACGACAAGACAACTACAAGAAAAAACGGTTCTGATCCCTCCTGAGAGGCTCCTGCAATGAACAGTGAAAACGTCGTCTCGCAAGCACTCGATTGCCCTGAGCAACCAATCGCCAGCAAGGCTGCTGGCGCGGAGTCCCTGGCACCACAGCAGACCCGCATCATGGGCCGGATGTCCTACCTGCTGGCCTGGTTCGGCGGCTGTGTGTCCATCGGCACCTTCGCCATGGGCTCGAGCATCGTCGGCACCCTCAACCTGCTGCAGGCGACCCTGGCCATCGCCATCGGCTGCTTCATCATCGGCATCGCCCTGGCCATCAACGGCGCCGCCGGCTACAAGTACGGCATCCCCTTCATGGTGCAGGCGCGCAGCGCCTTCGGCTTTGCCGGTACGCGCTTTCCCGGCCTGGTACGGGCGGTGCCGGCCATCGTCTGGTACGGCTTCCAGAGCTGGATCGGCGCCGCAGCGATCAACACCGTGTCGGCCTCCATGTTCGGCTTCGACAATCTGGTGTTCTACTTCATCGTCTTCCAGTTCCTGCAGATCGGCCTGTCGATCTTCGGCTTCCAGGGCATCAAGTGGCTGGAGAATGTCGGTAGCGTGTTCATCCTGTTCTCCCTGGTGTACATGTTCTACAGCGTGATCAACCGCTATGGCGACGAGATCATGGTCAATCTGGTGAACATCGAGGGCACCTGGGGCCTGCCCTTCTGGGGTGCCACCATGCTCTTTCTGGGCATCTACAGCACCATGATGCTCAACGTCAGCGACTATTCCCGCGAGCTGAAGAAAGGCAGCGGCCCGGGCCTACTGACCACCCTCTACGCCATGTCGATCCTGCCCTGCACCCTGTTCATGGGCCTGATCGGCCTGATGGTGTCCGGCGCCACCGGGGTCAACGACCCGATCCAGGTGTTCGCCAACGCGGTGGACAACACGCCCCTGCTGATCATCACCCTGCTGTTCATCGCCTTCGCCCAGGTGACCACCAACGTGCTGAACAACGTGGTGCCACCCACCTACATCCTGATGGACGTGTTCAAGCTGCCGTTTCGCAGCGCCACCGTCATCGTCGGCCTGCTCGCCTTCGCCACCTTCCCCTGGGAGCTGGTCAAGGATGAGTCCTCGGCGGGCCTGCAGATCTTCGTGCAGACCTACTCGGCGTTTCTCGGCCCGATCTTCGCGGTGATGGTGGTGGATTACTTCATCCTGCGCCGCCGGCAACTGGACATCGCCAAGCTGTACGACGAGAACGGCCCCTACCGCGGGGTGAACTACGCGGCCATCGCCGCCTCGCTACTCGGCGCCGGCGTCGCCCTGAGCCTGCCGGCGGTGTCCTGGTACGCCAGCCTGCTGCCCGCCGGGCTGAGCTACTACCTGATGATGCAGTACCTGCCCGCCTGCGCTCGCTTCCGTAGCTGAAGCAGGCCTGCGCCGGGTCTGGCGACCCGGCGCCTCAGGGCACCTCTAAAAACTTAGGCGACGACTGCATGGATGCAGGAGGTAGAGCGAAGCAGGAAGCCCGAGCCGAGGCAGGCAGCGCAATACCGATGGCGGCCCCGCAAAAACAGGCGAAGAAAGCACTGGGCCCGCATTCGGGTTTACGTGTTGTAAATGAGCATTCTGATGGGGGCGCCTAGATCGGACTCGCGCACGAGCCTGTTTTTAACGCCGCGATGGCAACGTAGGTAGTTTTTAGAGGTGCCCCTTAGCCGCCGGTGACGCTCATGAAGCGCACCACCTGCACCTGCTCGTCGCTGGCGAAGTGGTGCTGCTGCGGCTTGAGGCGCAAGGCATCGATCAAGGCCTGACGCAGGCGCTCGCTGTCGCCCGGATGGCTGCGCAGCAGGCGCTTGAGATCCAGCGCATCGTCATGCCCCAGGCAGAGCACCAGCTTGCCTTCGGCGGTGACCCGCACGCGATTGCAGTCGCCACAGAAGTTGTGGCTGTGCGGCGAGATGAAACCGATGCGCGTATCGCTGCCCGCCACCTGCCAATAGCGCGACGGCCCGCCGGTGCTGGCGCTGCTGCGCACCAGGGCATGGCGCTGTTCGATACGCTGGCGCACCTCGTCGCTGCTGCAGAAGGTCTGCTCGCGGCTATGGCTGACCACGCTGCCCAGCGGCATCTCCTCGATGAAGCTGATATCCAGGCCACGGGCCATGGCGAACTCGACCATGTCCTGCACTTCGTCGTCGTTGCGCCCAAGCTGCACCACGCAGTTGAGCTTGATCCGCGCGAAGCCTGCCGCACGCGCCGCCTCGATGCCCGCCAGCACCTGTGGCAGGCGGTCACGCCGAGTGAAGGCGGCGAAGCGCTCGCGTTGCAGCGAATCCAGGCTGATGTTCAGGCGCTTGACCCCGGCCGCACGCAACTGCGGCGCCAACTCGCTGAGCTGCGAACCATTGCTGGTGATGGCCAGGTCTTCCAGCTCCTCGCGTTGCCCCAGGCGTTGCAGCAGGCTGAGCAGGTTCTTGCGCACCAGCGGCTCGCCCCCGGTGATGCGGATGCGCTTCACCCCCAGGCCGATGAAGGCGTCGGCCACCGTGTACAGCTCCTCCAGGGTGAGGATCTGCGCGCGCGGGGCGAAGACCATGTCCTCGCTCATGCAGTAGGTGCAGCGAAAATCGCAACGGTCGGTCACCGACAGACGCAGATAGGTGATGCGACGACCGAAGGGGTCGACGAGCTGGGTGCTGGACAAAGCCGGACTCCAGAGAATGCGAGGTAGAAAGCACAGAGTTTAGAGGCTATCGCCCCATCGTGGCGAGCCGGCAACGGCACTCGGCCATAGCCGAAACGGCATCTCGAGGAAAACGCAAAGCCTCTGCGGCGGTTGACCGAATGCGGCCTAAGCTGCCGCACGCCCCCTCGCCTTGAGGCGGCGCAAAGGCCAGTGCTACCATGCCCGACCACCCTTCGGGGCGCCTCTAAAAACGTAGGCGACGACTGCATGGATGCAGGAGGTAGAGCGAAGCAGGAAGCCCGAGCCGAGGCAGTCAGCGCAAGGCAAAAACAGGCGAAGAAAGCACTGGGCCCGCATTCGGGTTTACGTGTTGTAAATGAGCATTCTGATCGGACTCGCGCACGAGCCTGTTTTTAACGCCGCGATGGCAACGCAGGTAGTTTTTAGAGGTGCCCTTCGGTGGCCAGGGAAATCAAGGGTTTATGACCAGCATTCGCGAGCGTAACAAAGAGCTGATCCTGCGCGCCGCCAGCGAGGAATTCGCCGACAAGGGCTTCGCCGCCGCCAAGACCAGCGACATCGCCGCCAAGGCCGGGCTGCCCAAGCCCAACGTCTACTACTACTTCAAGTCCAAGGAAAACCTCTACCGCGAGGTGCTGGAAAGCATCGTCGAGCCCCTGCTCGCCGCCTCGGCCCCGTTCAACCAGCCGGGCCAGCCTGGCGAAGTGCTCACCGCCTACATCCGCTCGAAGATCCGCATTTCCCGCGAACTGCCGCATGCCTCCAAGGTATTCGCCAGCGAGATCATGCATGGCGCACCGCACCTGTCGCCTCAGCAGACCGAACAGCTCAACGCCCAGGCCAGCCACAACATCGCCTGCATCCAGCGCTGGATCGACCAGGGCCTGATGGCCAGTGTGGATCCGCACCACCTGCTGTTCAGCATCTGGGCGGCTACCCAGACCTACGCCGATTTCGACTGGCAGATTTCCGTGGTCACCGGCAAGGCCAAGCTCGACGATGCCGATTACGAAGCCGCCGCGCAGACCATCATCCGCCTGGTGCTCAAGGGCTGCGAGGTCGCACCTGCGCCGGCGTCCAGCGAGCGGGTAAGCGGCGATTGATGGCCTGACGAGCAGCCCCGTCTCACCCTGGAGATGACAAAGCGTATGGATAGCAAACGACTCAACGAAACCAGCAAGTTTCTCAGCTACGTGCTCAGGCATGAGCCACAAGCCATCGGTCTGCGACTCGACAGCGAAGGTTGGGCCGATCTCGAATCGCTGATAAGCGGGGCAGCCAAGGCTGGGCGAGCCCTGGACAAGGCCCTGATCCAGGCGGTGGTCGACAGCAGCGACAAGAAGCGCTTCAGCATTTCCGCCGATGGCCTGCGCATCCGTGCAGTCCAGGGCCACTCAACCAGCAGCGTGAGCCTGCAACATGTCGAAAGGACGCCACCGGAGTTTCTCTACCACGGCACGGCAACCCGTTTTCTCCAATCGACTCGACAACAGGGCCTGATCCCGGGCTCGCGCCACCATGTCCACCTGTCGCAAGACATCCCCACCGCCGTTGCGGTCGGCCAGCGTTATGGAAAACCTGTGGTGCTGAAGGTTGCGGCGCAACGCATGCATGCGCAGGGTTTCTGCTTCTATCAGGCGGAGAACGGGGTGTGGCTGACCAACCATGTACCCACGGATTTCATCGCAGAAGAAACCCTGTAAACACAGGCTTCGGGCCGCTGCCCCGCTCAATCCCCCAAAGGCTTCAGAAAGTCACGCCAGCGATCAGGGCGATATTGCTGTAGGGCTGGCACTCACCCGTGCGGATCTGCACGCGCGCCGTGCGGCAGGCCGCCTTGAGTTCGTCGTGGCTGAGTAGTTGCCGCGCGCCCAGCTCGCCACCTGCCGTCAACGCCTCGATCTCCGCCAGCGCCGGTGGCGCCACCTCCAGTGTCTCGTGGGCCAGCAGATGGCCCTGCACCTGCATTTCGCTGAGCAGCACCTTCAGGGTGGTGACGAAATCCGGCACGCCGGCGGTCAGCGCCAGGTCGATGCAGGGCGTGCCAGGCGGCACCGGCATACCGGCGTCGCCGATGACGATGACATCGCCATGGCCGAGACGGGCGATGGCGGCGGAGAGTTCGGCGTTGAGCAGCGGGGTCTTCTTCATGCGGGCAACTCGTGACGATAAGGGATCGAAGGCTGGGCACCTGGCCGGGTCACCGCCAGAGCTGCGGCTTGCTGGCCCAGAGCGATGGCCGCCGACAGCGGTTGGCCGGCCGCCAGGGCAGCGGCGAAACCGCCGACGAAGGTGTCGCCGGCTGCCGTGGTGTCCACGGCCTGCACCGGCGTCACGCTGAAATGCCTATGTTGCTCGGCATCGGCATAAAGCACGCCCTGCGCGCCAAGGGTGATCAGCACGCGGCAAGCGCCGGCCTGCAACAGGCTATGCGCGGCAAGCTGCGCCGACTGCGGCGAATCCACCGGCATGCCGGTCAGGGCGGCGGCCTCGCTTTCATTGGGGATCAGGTAATCGGCCATGGCGTACCAGTGCGCCGGCAACGGCCCGGCCACGGGCGCCGGGTTGAGGATGACCGTACAGCCGGCCTCGCGGCCCATGCGCATGGCGGCCTCGACGCAAGCATCTGGCACCTCCAGTTGCACGATCAATACCTGCGCTGCGGCCAGCAAGTGCTGCTGGGCCTCCAGATGCGCAGGCGTCAGCGCGCCATTGCCACCGGCGACGATGACGATGGCGTTCTGCCCGGCATCATCCACCAGAATCGAGGCGATACCCGTGGGCACGCCATCAACCGTTTCGACACCCGCGCAATCGATACCCTCTTCGATCAGCCCGCTGCGCAGTTGCTGCCCGTAGGCGTCAGCCCCGACGCAACCGATCATCGCCACCTGCGCGCCAAGCCGCGCGGCGGCCACGGCCTGGTTGGCCCCCTTGCCGCCAGCGGCGGTGGAGAAATCGTGCCCGGCCAGGGTCTCGCCGCCACGCGGCAGGCGTGGCGCCCGCACGATCAGGTCCATGTTCAAGCTGCCGACCACCAGCACTTTGCCTTGCATCTGCCTCTGCCTCAGGGCGCCTTGCGCCCACTGGAATAATGTTCAGCGCTGGACTCGCGGACGATCAGGGTCGGTTCGACCACATGCTGTTCGGCCGGCAGCCCAGGCTCGCGCACCCGCGCCAGCAACCGCTCGGCGGCCTGCTCGCCAAGTTGGCCGATGCGCTGGCCAACGGTGGTCAGCGCCGGATGCAGGTAACGGCTGACCTCGATATCGTCGAAGCCCACCAGCGAGAGCTGCTGCGGCACCCTCACCCCACGTTCGGCAGCGGCGCGCAGCACGCCGAGGGCGATCATGTCGTTGCCGGCGAAGATCGCCGTGGGTGCATCGGCGCTGTTCAGCAGCGCCTGCGCAGCGGCGTGCCCACCCGGGCTGGTGAAGGCGCAGTCCACCACCGGCAACGCCTCGATGTCCGCCTCGTTCAGGGCGCGTCGGTAACCGGCCGCGCGCAACTGCACCACCTGGGTACTGGCGGGCCCGCCGATGCAGGCGATACGCCGGTGCCCCAGTTCCAGCAGATGCCGGGTCGCCAGATAACCGCCGAGTTCATGGTCGACCTGCACGCGATCGGCCTGCACCCCGTCCAGGGAACGGTCGACCAGCATCAGCGGCACCTTTACCGCCGCCAGCGCCTGGACGAAGGCCGGGTCGCTGGCCACGGTGGCGACGATCAGCCCGTCGATACGTCGCTCCAGCAGCACCCGCAGGTAACGCAGTTGCTTGTCGCCGTCATCGTCGGAGTTGCACAGGATCACGCTGTAACCGTTGCGCTCGGCGTGGTCTTCGATGCCCCGCGCCAGCTCGGCGAAATAGGGGTTGCTGGCGTTGGGCACCAGCAGACCGATGGTGCCGGTGGCGCGCACGCGCAGCGAGCGCGCCACGCCGCTGGGCACGTAGCCCAGTTCGGCGATGGCCGCCTCCACCTTGCGCCGCACCTGATCGCTCACCGGGCGGGTGCCGTTGACCACGTGGGACACCGTGGTGAAGGAAATACCGGCCAGTGCGGCGACGTCCTTGATGGTGGCCATGCGCGCTCAGGCCCGACGCTTGGCGCGGTAGCTGCGATAGGTGTCGAGGATCACCGCCACCACGATCACTGCCCCGGTGATGATGCGCTTGGTCGGCTCGCTGGCGCCGATCTGCGCCAGGCCGGCGGCCAGCACGGAAATGATCAGCACGCCGAAGAAGGTGCTGATCACCGAGCCACGGCCGCCCATCAGGCTGGTGCCGCCGATCACCACGGCGGCGATCACTTGCAATTCCAGGCCAGAACCGGCGTTCGGGTCAGCCGCTTCCAGACGGGAAATCTGAAACAGCGCAGCCAGGCCGGCGAGCAGGCCCATCAGGGCGAATACGGAAATCTTGTAGGGTTTGGGGTTGATGCCGGCCAGGCGTACGGCCTCTTCGTTGGTGCCGATGGCCACCAGGTAACGGCCGAACACGGTGCGCGTCAGCAGCAGGTGGGCGGCCGCGATCACCAGCAAGGCGATCACGAACGACGGCGAGATACCCGCCGCAAATGGCGTCGACAACCAGGCATAGGCATCGCCGATATAGGCGGTGCGCGAGTCGGTGAGCTGATAGGCCACACCGCGCGCCATCTCCAGTACGCCGAGGGAGACGATGAACGAGGGAATGCCCCAGGCCACGGTAATGATGCCGGTCACGCTGCCGGCCAATGCCGCGCAGGCCATGCCCAGCAGCGCGGCGGGCAGGATGCCCCAGCCGAGGCCAAGGGTGGCGACGCTGACCACGGCTGCCGCCAGGGCCAGCACCGAGCCCACCGACAGGTCGATGCCGCCGATGATCAGCACCAGGGTCATACCCACCGCCAGCACCATCAGGTCGGGAATCTGGTTGGCCAGGGTGGTGAAGGTGGCGTAAGAGAGAAAGTGGCTGCTCAGGGTCGAGAACAGCACGATCATCGCCAGCAACGCGCCAGCCAGGCCCAAATAAGTGCCCAGCCCCTGGTGAGTACCACTGCGCTTGCTGGCAGTGGCGGACGAAGTGGTCATCGGGAAAGCTCCTGTAACGGGGGAACGGCCTCGCCGAGCAAGGCCTCGCGGCTGCGATAGCCGGCAAATGCGGCAGCCAGCAGACGATCCTGGCTCCAGTCATCGCGGTCGAAGGTTTCAATCAGGCGACCGGCCGACATCACGCCGATACGGTCGCAAATCAGCATCAGCTCACGCAGATCGCTGGACACCACCACCAGTGCCTTGCCCTGGCGCGCCAGCTCGCCAAGCAGGCCGTAGATCTCGAACTTGGCGCCAACGTCGATACCACGGGTCGGCTCGTCGAACAGCAACACCTGGCAGTCGCGCTCCAGCCAGCGGCCAATCACCACCTTCTGCTGGTTGCCACCGGACAGCTCGACCACGGCTTGCTGGCCACCATTGCAACGGATGCGCATGGCATCGATCTGCCGCTGCGCCAGCGCCTGCTCCGCCGCCGGGCGCAGCACGCCGTGCCGGGAAACCGCCGGCATGTTGCCCAGCGCCAGGTTGGCGGCAATCGGCTGGCCGAGAAGCAGACCTTCGCCCTTGCGGTCTTCGGTGATCAGGGCGATGCCGTTGCGCACCGCTTCGGCGGGCGAACGCACCTGCACCGGCACAGGAGGGTTACCGATGGCCACCTGGCCGCTGTCGGCACGGTCGGCGCCGTAGATCAGACGCAGCAGTTCAGTACGACCGGCGCCAATCAGCCCGGAAATGCCGTAGATCTCCCCTGCCCGCACGCTGAACGACACCTCGTCCACCTTGCCGCGCCGGCTGAGCTGGCTCACCTGCAACAGTGGCGCGCCGATCTGCCGCTCACCCAGGTCGATGACGTCGCCGACCTCACGGCCCACCATCAGGGTGACCAGCTCGTCGCTGCTGTAGCGGTCGATGGCCTCCACCGCCACCAGTTGCCCATCGCGCAGCACGGCCACGCGCTGCGCCACCTTGGCCAGCTCTTCCAGGCGATGGGAGATGTAGACGATGGCCACACCGGCGGCACGCAGGCGCTGGATCTGCTCGAACAGCAGATCCACCTCGCGGGCGGTGAGCATGGCCGTGGGCTCATCGAGCACCAGCACGCGGCAGTCACCGATCAGGTTGCGGGCGATCTCCACCATCTGCTGATGGCCGACGCCCAGCGCCGACACCGGTGTGTCCGGGTCGATGGCCTCCAGGCCGACCCGGGCCATGGCCTCGCGCGCCATCTCGCGCAGGCGACCACGGGCAATCCAGCCAGCGCGGCTGGGCAGGTTGTCAAGAAACAGGTTCTCGGCCACGGTCAGGGTGGGCAGCAGGTTGAGTTCCTGCAGCACCATGCGCACGCCGAGGCGCTCGGCCTCGCGGCGGCTGGCCGGCGCGTAGGGCTGGCCGAGAAAGCTCAAAGAGCCGGTGGTCGGCTGCTCCAGCCCGCAGAAAATCTTGGAAAGGGTACTTTTGCCGGCGCCGTTCTCGCCGGTCAGCGCCAGCACTTCACCGGCGCGCAGCTCCAGCTCGACCCCGCCCAGCACGGGCTGAGCGTAGGTCTTGCCGATATTGCGGGCGGCGAGAACGGTCTCGCCGGCCACTACCGCGTGGGTCACGGTTTGGTCACGAGTTCGACCGGAGTTTCGATCACGCCGTCTTTCGCGCCGGTGGGCTCACCCTTGACCAGCTTGAGTGCTGCCTGAATGCCGAACACCGCCTGGCGCGCGGCGAACTGGTCGGCTGTGGCTAGCACGCGGCCGTCCTCAAGCATCGGTTTGATGGCGTTGATGTTGTCGTAACCCACCACCTGCACCTGGCCCTTCTTGCCCGCCGCACGCACGGCGGACACCGCGCCGAGGGCCATGCTGTCGTTACCGGCCAGCAGCGCCTTGAGGTTCGGGTATTCGTTGAGCATGGCCGAGGCCACGGCGTTGCCGCGGTCGATCTCCCAGTTACCGGACTGCACGCTGACGATCTTCATGCCAGCCGCTTCCATCGCATCCTTGAAACCAGCAGTGCGCTGCTGGGCATTGGTGGTGGTGGAAACGCCTTCGATGATGCCGACCTCGTCACCGGCCTTGAGCTTTTCCTTGGCCAGGTATTCACCCACCAGGCGCGCGCCCTTGCGGTTGTCCGGGCCTACGAACGGCACGTCCAGGCCTTTGCTCTTGACCACTTCGGGGTCGAGGCGGTTATCGATGTTGACCACCTTGATGCCCGCGTCGCTGGCCTTCTTGATCACCGGCACCAGGGCCTTGGAGTCGGCCGGCGCAATGACCAGGGCATCGACCTTGGACACGATCATCTGCTCGACGATGCGAATTTGCGCCGAGGTGTCGGTTTCATCCTTGATGCCATTGGCGACCAGCTCGAACTGATCGGGATGTTCCTTCTGATAGGCCTTGGCGCCGTCCTCCATGGTGCGGAAGAACTCGTTGGCCAGGGACTTCATCACCAGAGCCACACGCGGCGGCTCGCCTTCGGCTGCATGCACGGTGGAAAAACTGACAAGGGCAGCGGCACCAAGGGCGATGGCAGCGCAGAGACGGGCAGGACGGAAACCGGACATGAGGGAGTACTCCGTGGTTATTGTCGTTCTTATCGATACGCAAACGTTTGCGAGAGGCAGAAATTATGAAATGGACGGTGCCTTGTCAAATTTTCGTGAGGGGGACAACAGGGCGCATCGGAGCGCGCGAACGCCAGGGAGCAATGGGGGCTCCGTGTAACATTGCCATGGCCTGCGTGGCTGAACCCGCGGCACTAGCAGGCCGTTGAAAAACGTAGGCGAGGCAGCCAGTGCAAGGCAAAAACAGTCGAAAAAGCGCAGTTTACGTGTTGTAAATGAGCATTTTGACTGGGCTCGCACGCGAGGCTGCTTTTAACGCAGCAATGGCAACGCAGGTAGTTTTTCAACCGCCTGCTAGCTGCATACCGACTTTCGGCACATGCACACTGATGCTCACCACCGCTGAACGACAGCAGGAGTTCGTCAATGAGCGCTCGAATGCTGGCTATCCAAGCGGATATCACCACGCTGAAGGTCGATGCCATCGTCAATGCCGCCAATTCATCGCTGCTGGGTGGCGGTGGCGTGGACGGCGCCATCCACCGCGCGGCCGGCGGCGAACTGCTGCACGAATGTCGGCTACTCGGCGGTTGCAAAACAGGGGAAGCCAAGCGCACACGCGGTTATCGCTTGCCCGCCGCGTTCATCATCCATACCGTCGGCCCAGTCTGGCGCGGCGGCAGCGAGGGCGAACCCGCCCTGCTCGAAGCCTGCTATCGCAACGCATTGCGCCTGGCTGCCGAATGCAACGCACGCTCCATTGCCTTTCCCAGCATCAGCACCGGCATCTACGGCTACCCCATCGAAGCTGCGGCCCACCTGGCCGTGACCAGGGTTCACGAGGAACTGCCCCGCCATCCAGGGATCGACGAAGTGCTGTTCTGCTGCTTCTCGGCCAGCGATCTGGCGATCTACCAGCAGGTACTGGCAGAGCTGTGCAGGTGAGCCATCATGCAAGCTTTTCGCTACCATGCAGTGCCGCAAACCAGGCGGCAACTCAACGCATCGCACCCTGTAAGTCTCTGGATCAAGGAATGTCACCATGCTTAAACCACTTCTGCTCGGCGCCAGCCTTGCCGCTATCCTCGCTGGCTGCTCCAGCCACTCCCCCCAACCCCTAGATCAACGCCTGCTCGGCGAATGGCAGGGTACGCGCGACAGGAACGGCCCTTGCCAGTTCTTCACCTGGAATACCAGCTTTCATGCCGACGGCCGCTTTGCCATCAGCTTCTTCGCTGACGAAGGGAGAACACGGCTGATCCAGACCGAGCGCGGCACCTGGACGGCTCGGGACGGCAAGAACTACCTGACCACCGAAGGCGTGAAGACCACGGAAGTGTACGACTATCGTTTCATCGATGCGGACATGGTCGAATACGTCAACGTCCAGGCCGATCCGACTGCCGACTGCCAGGCCGACTACCGCTTTACCGAGCACCGCGTCGGGCGCTAGGAAACCGGGCGCTGACAAGATGACCGGACAGTGCCCCCCTTCATAAGGGCGCCTCTAAAAACGTAAGCGAGGAACAATAGGGGACAGACCACGTTTTACTAAATATCCGGCGCATTCTTGGGACGCCCTGGCTTGCCTCTTGTGACTCGCCTCCCCAACGCTGCCTCAACTTCGGCAGAAAACTTCGGACTTCCCAGTGCGTAGTTTCCATTTGTCGCGGCACGTATCTGATCAACAAGCCCTGGATCTAGCTGATAACGGAACAATTCTCTATAAGCCTCAGCCCTGAGCACCTCATCTCGACCCAGGGTCTGATAGAGAGGGTGTGGACAGCGCAGCACTGAGGACTCACCTTGCGCGTTGGCCCGGTAGCTCGACCAGCGATATTCAGCCGGGTGCTCAACCATGCCTGCGCGGATAGGATTCATCTCAATGTAACGGTAACAAGCCAACACATAAGCCTCCTCCTGCATGAGGCAAGAGCGGAAACGACCTTCCCACAGCGTCCCGCTACGGCGGTATGTCCGATTCACATACTGCACGTAACGCTGCCCTAGCCCCTTCATCATGAGTCCTGCACTATCAGGGCTTTCGGGCGTGGCCAACAAATGAACATGGTTGGTCATCAGACACCAGGCATGGATCGCACATCCATGCTTCTTTGCTTGCTCCATCAAGACATCCAGATAAAAAAGATAGTCCTCGTCAGCGTAAAAACAGGCTGAGCGATTGT
Organism: Pseudomonas sp. GOM7; assembly: GCF_026723825.1. Lineage (NCBI taxonomy): Bacteria > Pseudomonadati > Pseudomonadota > Gammaproteobacteria > Pseudomonadales > Pseudomonadaceae > Pseudomonas > Pseudomonas sp. GOM7. The sequence goes on from NZ_CP113519.1 coordinate 3,520,205, forward strand.
TCCCTCTCTGAATCAGATGAACTGAAACGCCTGCCAGTGATATGCGCGCTCGACGTGGCATACAGACCTCCTTCCATGGAATTCCATAACCCTAGACTAATAAACGTGGTCTGTCCCCTATTGTTCCAAATCCCAGCAATGAATCCAACCAAAAAGATGAATAGTGAAAATTCCAAATAGCAAAACAACACGACAAAACAACAACCAATACGAGTAAATTCCCCTTTACAGTCGAGACATCAAAAAAACCGCCACGGCGCATTTCCTTAGGCAAACTATTTTTCATTAATTCTCTTTCCGTATCTTATTAAGAAAAAGGGGACAGACTTATTTTCCGGAATTACGCCTCGGCCTGCCCTGACCTCGTAATTCAACTCGCTGCCCTAGGATTCTTTCTATTTCACCCACGAAACGAGCACTCCCGGTTAGCTGGCCCCTCTGCAGTGCTGCACGAATCAAATCAATCTCACTTGATGGCACGGCTTGGCGCAAGAGTATCCATATAACGGATACGACGCCTTTCAGGTGAAAAATAAATCTGTCCCCTTTTCCGTCCGTCCCCTTTTCGGCGTTCAGCCGCTTGCTGTGGATCGTGGGGGAGTGCTTGGGAAAATGCCTTGTGTAAGAATCGTACTGCCTACATGAGTCTCGGGGGTTGGTTTGTTTGGCGACTACCAAACTGCCCGACTCATGCAGGTATCTTCAAGCTATCTGTTTGATCTTCATGGGCATTTTGTGGGGATTCCTCAGGGTCTGTCCCCTATTGCTCTGTTCTCATGCTCTGTATCGCGCATCCTCTCTCATGCCCCTTAGAACCTCAGACCAATTCCATAAAATCCCTGGAATATGCCTTTCAGGTACAAGCTTCGCTCTTTCTGAAAGCGAAAATTCCTCCATTGCCTTTTTACAATGAGCATAAAATAGGTTAAAGCAACACTCATCCACATAGTCCAAAACTATGAAATTCTGCCCCTGCTCATCAAGCGGCCTGTAAATTTCTTTCATACAGAAGCATTCATCATCCTTAAATTTCCTCCGTGTCTCCTCAACAACACAATCAAACACCCCACCAGATATGGATAACCCTGCCCCTAGCGCCCCATCACCTTTACCAACAGAAATAAACATCACCATAACCTACCTCAAAATAATAATCTTACTCTGCTGCTCGGGTGCTAGGCCCTTAATCCACAAATTAACCATAGCCTGGTTCGCCGGCGTCAAATTTCTATAATCCAACGGAACAATATCAGCCTTTTCGATATGAAAAATTAACTGACGTTGGTTTTGCACAGCATTATTCGAGAAAAATTTATTTATCTGCGCCGACTTTGCACTGTCAGTCCACATAAAATCCACAGTTTTACCTGCATAGGGGCCATCAACAAATACGAAGTCTGGATTTTTCAGTCCTTGTACCGGCTCTGTTCTCTTTAGGGTTCCGCCTAACGTATTCTCCAACTGCACGGCAGCCTGACCTTCATGCAAAGCCACCTTCCCTTTTTCCTTCATTTCGGCTGCCTGCGGCTGCCTGCATGGCTTGATAATCACTCAGCCCTGCCTTGACGCCTTGCAGCGCCGCCATGCGGCTGCCCCCCCTGCTCGGACTCGCGGGCGGCCTGGGCGCTTTCATAATGCTTTTAAAGAGCGGGAGATATTCGTGATCTGTCCCCGAATATCTGCCCCCGAATATCACTTTTTGCAGCTATTCAGGAAATTTTATAAAGCGTTTCGTGAGAAATGGCTTATATGACTCAGGAGATGCTGAAATTAAACTCCTCACATCGTCTCCTAAAGCCGAGCGTACATCCACAATAGACTCTACAAAATAGTATAAAAAATCTGACCTCAAAGAGAGAAAAGAGGAGTTAATCTTTAGAAAACCCTCAAGAAAATGCAAATCTCTATTCTTGGCAAGCCCTCTTCCTAGCTCTTCAAAAGCAGATATATAGAAGCCATCCTCAATAACGCCATCCACACCATCAAGACAACTCAAAAAATCATCAATTTCTTCTGAAGAAACAATAGACAAACCCATCAACCAATCAATGAACTCTTTAAAAAAATCAACGTCCGATAGCATCATCAAGATCCCTCACCAACTCTTTAGCAAACTCTACATCCCTCTTGCTGTATGAGTTACTTGGATTACCCCCTGCCTTTCTAATGAACTTCTCAAGTCTACTTTTCATTTCCACGGCCTTTATAGAGTGCCCTGCGGCTGTCTGCGACAAGGACTCCTTAGTAGCCTTCTCATACCTTACCGCATCAGCTAGACCACCATTACCGACTCTATTTTCGCCAGTTTTATCAACACCATAATAAGACTCAAGAATAGACTCAAGCTGCTTACTATCTGCCGGCCGGTAAGTTGGCCCAAAGCCACCTGCTGGAGCCTTAGGATTCGCTTTTTCCCCACAAGAGCGAAAAGGGGACAGATTTATTTATTGGCTAACACTATCGACCAAAAATGAATCTGTCCCCTTTTCCATAAATGTTGAGCCGCAAGTCGCCCCAGATAAGGTCGTGGTGGGGGGTGATACAGCCCAGACGCGCCAAGCAGCAAGCCACGCATAGGTCAGTGACCGGGCGAAGTGGCTGGCTCAATAACAGTTCTTACAGCGGCACTGCGTGAGCGCAGCCACTGGCAAGCTGCATAGGCGACGGATACGCGAACTTCAATCTCAACGCGTTGCAGCCAAAACTTGCCTCGCGTAGATCCACTCCATGTTGCCGTACGGAGCCAGTTCGTTCAGGCTCTCGAACAGAGCCTTGGCAGCGTTCGGATCCCGCTCCACATACCTGACGTAAGCCATTCGGTGAAACAGAGCCTCGCCAAAAGCGTCCTGCTGCGCCGTGCCCTTCAGGGCTTTCAAACTGGCGGCCAGTTCGGCGCTATCGAAATGCCCCTGCCACATGCGGATCAAGGCGCCGTAATGCCCGGTATGCTTGGCCGCCGAGAACTCAATCTGCGCATCCAGCCATTCATCGGCCACCGGCCCGGCAGCTCTGGCTTTGATATAGGCATAGGTCAGTGCCGCATAGGCAGCGAGATCATCCTCTGGCCCCGATGGCTGGATAAGGGAAAGAGCCCGCACCGCATCGGGCCAGCGCTCCAGCCTCATGTAGCAGAACGCAGCCACGATGTACTCATGGGAGAGATCATCTTCAGCGGCCGGTGCCTGTTTGGGCGCAGCAGGATGCTCCAGCTTGAGCATGGGAACCAGAATCGCCAGCGCATCAGGCGCCCGATCCAGGCTGAACAGAATCGATGCCTTGGTCGAAAGCAACTCCTGCTGCTCCACTTCCGGCGTCAGAGCCAGCGCTCGGTCGATGGCCTCCAGCGCGGCCTGCGATTGGCCAAGTGTATCCAGTGAAGCGGCCTTGCTCTTGAGCGCGCGAGCCAACTCAGCATCATTGGTTGCGCGTTCCTCCATCCGCACAGCCAGAGAAAGGAAGAGTTTGTTCGTACCCTGCAACGGGTTTATCGCTTGCTTCGGCACTTCGGTGCTTTTGCCGGCACACCCGCCAATCAGCAATGCAAACAACAGGAAGGCAAGACTACGCATCCAGAAAACACCATTCTGGGTATGCTCAACTCCAGCAGTACCACCTTGCATCGCAAAACTCCGTCTCATCTGCATAGCGTCATAAATTGAACAACAGACCTGCCCGACTCTCGCATGAATTAGCTGCTCACCAACATATGGGCACTTCAGCTTAGCCGATCAGGTGAAAAATAAATCTGTCCCCTTTTTCTCGGCCCCCTTTTTCTCGTATGTCCCCTTTTTCTCTTTCGGGGGTTGGTTTGTTTGGCGACTACCAAACTGCCCGACTCATGCAGGCATCTTCAAGCTATCCGCCTAATCTTCATGGATATTTTGTGGGGATTCCTCAGAATCTGCCCCCTTTTTCGTTTTAGACAACCGAATGGCCTCACCAGGAAACAAAGACTGCATCACTACATCAGCATTAAAGATAAACAACTTGGGAGACAATGCCAAAACATCATAAATATTATCAGCAATCAAATTTATATTAGTCTTAAAAACCGGAACATCCAAATCATCAGCCAAAACAAACACACCACCATCTTCAAAAACATTAAACCTCAACAACTCATCTATATTTTTATAATCCACATACTCAACCCCCCCCCACAAAATATTACCATTTTCAAATGGAAATTCATGCAAAAGACCGATAACAGCATCCAAATCACAATGTTCAACCAAACTAAAATCAGCGCGAAGCAAATATTTACATTCTTCAAACAACCCCATAGAAATCACCTATTCAGTAGATTCAAAATTGACTGAAAATCTTTTTCATTCCCCGCAAACGGTACAACTTGCTTCACTGCCTTACCAGGCCCCTTACCCTGAGTATAATCCCATATATTTATGTGCGTACCTTTCTCAGGGTCGTAATCGACACGCCACCCAACTTTTCCATCGCTCGACTGCCTTCCAATAACCCTACCGTTTCCAGCACTCACCTCTAACCGCCCGACAACAGGTTTAGAACCAGCCCCCAAATCACCAACAATATCTAATGCTTTATTTCTAGCAGTTTCCCAATTTTTTTCGGGCTTAAGTATTTGTTCAATACGATTAGTCGGCAGCCTACCAGAGATTCCCGATGCACTAGGTGGTTTGCCATTTCCACCTACAAGCGCACGAACTATCTCAACAGACACCGTCATGGCATCGTATCTTTCAGATGCGTCCTCCCAGCTTAACTTTCCGCCATTAGCGTCCACTATGCCCTTTATAACTGCATCACGAGTAATACTATCTTGATCGAGCCCCTTAAGAATACTCTCAACATTTGCAGCATCATCCGGATATAAATCTTTATATATCAACCTGTAGCCAGCAGCACTTTCCTCATAACTTTCTTGAGCATCTCTTGCCGCTGCAATCAGCGCCAAACAAGCCGAGCCTGATTTATTACCCTGAGTGCAGATATCCTTGATAGCTTGATCACGCTCTTTATCTACCTGATTAATATCAGACAACTCCCTCTGTTCATCTAGGGTGATGGTACCTGCTTTGTCCTTACGCTCCAGAACGACTTTTCTTTCCGCCTCCTCAGAGCTAAGCCAATTATTCTCTACCGCATTCTTCCCAGACTCAGCCCCTGCCACCGCATTAGCAGCATCCCCACCCACCACAGTACCGGCCAAGCCAGATGCAAGGGTAGAAAGTGCCGAAACGGTCTGCTTCTGCTCTTCAGTCAAGTCCTGCGAGTCAACGTCACCATATAGCTGCTTGATAATCACCCCGGCAATCAGCTCGCCAGTCACAGCCCCAGCAGCACCTGCCCCAGCCGAATTACCCTGGGCTTGAGCCACTACGGCGCCCAGTACGGCATGCGCCATGATGCGGGCGGTATCGTTGTCACCCGCAACCTGCTTGATGGTGTTAGCCACATAAGGCGTCGCCGCCCCAGCTATCGCGCCGTTGATATTGCCGCCTGCCAACCCCTGCAGGGCTGCGGTGACAGCCTGTGCCACTCGCTGGTATTCACCACCTGTGCCATAAGGCGCCATCGCGTCCTTATAGGCCTTGGTGTTCATGAGTGCCGTTTGATACGCCTTGCGCTCTTTTGGGGAGGCTCCAGCGCCTGGCTCAGGGATGCCCTTTCGCTCCAGCTCTGCCTTGCCTGCGCGGTTGGCCTTGATCTGGCCCTCGGTACGCACCACATCCATGACCTGACCGCCGATCTCGGCAATGGCCTGCACTTCGCGCAGCCGGCGCTGTTCCTTCTCCTTGTCGAAGATGGGGCTGAGCGCTTCGTGGGCATGCTCGACGTCGCGATTGAGGCTGGCGACATCCTGCTGCTGGTTCTGCGTGTCGCGGATTTCGACGGTGCCTTCGGATACCGCTGCCAATGTGGAACTGCTGTCCTTGCCACCACGGCTCAAGCCACTGAGCACGCCACCGGCCATGTTGCCCAGGAACTGACTACCCACGCTGCCGCTGGAACTAAGACTCACACTTTGCTGCTGGCTGCTGAACTCGGCCTTGTTGCGGATATCGCTCCAGCCCAGCGTGCCGGTGCTCAGGCGGTTCTTATCGGCCTCGGCGGTGCTGCCGATAACCGCGCCATCGAGCTGCGTGTGTTTACCCACGTCGATCTGGTAGCCGCCCTGTCCCGCGAACAGGCCGGTCTGTTCCTGCACGCTTCGGTAGTCGGATTCGAGCTTGTTCTGGCTATAGCTGAGGTTGGCACCACCGCCAGTGCCGATAATGGCAACACTCGCCCCTGCTGAGATGTTCTGCTGCTTGGCGTCGTACTTGTCGCTGTCCTGCAGACTGCGCAATTCCAGATCACGGCCCACCTTGGCGGTGATGCTTTCACCGCTGACCTGGCTACCCGCAAGGCTGGTGTCACGGCCACTGTCCAAGCTGACTTGCCGGCCGGCATCGACCGTGGTTTCACTCCAGGTCGTACCGTTGCCTTTCTCCGAGCCTTTACCTGCATTGGCGTTGGCAAAGATGCTCAGGCCGATGCCATCAGCGCTCGCGCCGATGCTGGCACCAACGCTACCGCCGCCGCTCTTGTTCGAGCCGGTCAGTTTCTGGGTATCGGCGGCGGCCTCTAGCTGAATATCCTGCGCAGCCTTCAGACCCAGATCGCGCCCAGCCTGCAGGCGGCTGCCAGTCACACGAAGATCACCACCGCCCTCTTGCGAGCCCGTGGCCTCTACACTCAGGTCACGTCCGGCATTGACGTTGCTTCCCTGGCTGAGCTGTTGCTCTTGCACTTGCTTGGAGCTGGATTTCTGCGTGCCCAGCGACACGCTGATACCGAAGAACTGACTGGCATTCTCCGCCGTGATGCCACCGCCCATTTCGGCTGCCTGCATGGCTTGATAACCACTCAGCCCCGCCTTGACGCCTTGCAGCGCCGCCATGCGGCTGTCACCACCCTGCTCGGAATCACGTGCAGCCTGGGCACTTTCATAGCTACTATTCAGGGCCGAACCCACGCTACCAGAGAGAGCCAGGGTCAGGCCGCTCTTCTTGCTCTCTTGCCTCTGCTCGCTGCGATTGCGGTTCTGTGCGGCACTGATGACAACCTCCTGGCCTTTGAGCGCGATATCGCGCCCGGCCACGACATCCGAGCCGATCACGCTCAGTTTCTTGCCAGCCTCAGCTTCGACATCGCCTTGGACGCTACCGACGGTGCTGGCCCTGGTGGTTTCACTGGTGCTCTTCTGGCTGCCCTTGAGGCTGGAGGAGCCCAGGGTGATGCCTATGCCGCCACTGCCCATCAGGCCGGATTTCTTCTTCGCCTCGAAGCTCTCGCGGGACGTACTCTCGGTCACGCCACGGATATCGATATCGTTGCCCGCCAGCAGGGAAGTGCCGTCGGTGGATACCACATCGCTGCCGTGAATGCGCATATCGTTTTTGGCCAACAGCTCCACGCTATCGGCGCTGACCAGACTCCCCTGGGCTTCACTGGCTACCGTCGACTGGAACTTGGTCTTGCTGGAGCCCGAGAGCATCCCCTTCTTTTTCTTCTGGCTGTAAGACGACTGCGAGGTGATGTTTTCAGCGGTGATCAGGTTCAGATCATTGCCGGCGTAGAGATAGGCTTCCCCTTCTGCACGCACCTCACTGGCAACCAGGGTCATGTCCCTGCCAGCAGTGGCCAGCAGATCAGCCCCCGCGTCCACCTCGACGCCTTGCTGGCGCACGCTCTGCGCTTCCTGAATCGTATGTTTGCTGCTGCTCTTGCCGAAGCGCCCTTTCTTTTTCTGAAATTTCTCGTAGTAGCTGTAGTCCTGGTCGGCTTCGGCGAGCATGCGTAGATCGTTATCCGCCTCCAGGCTGACACCTTCTTCGGCCTTGAGCTTGCTGGCGCTCAATGTCAGGTCATTACCGGCAGCCACGCTCAGGTCACCGCCAGCCTCGAGCACCGAGGCCTGCTGACGGACCGACGCATTTTCCTGGGTGATGCGCTTCTTGCTGGTTCTGTAGCGGTACTCGCTGCTCTGCTCATTGGCTGCCGAGCCCACGAGCACATCACGCTCAGCAGAAAGCGCCAGATCACCCTCCGCCTTCACCGTACTGGCCACCACCGCAATATCCTGCCCAGCGGTCACGGCCAGATTCCCACCGACCTGCACGTCACTGCCATGCTGAGTCGTGCTACTGGTGCTCCAGAAGTGGTGCTTGTCCTGGCGCATGCTGCCGTTTTCTTCGGCAGCCGAGGCGATGATCACGTCGCCGCCCGCGTTGAGTTGGGCATCACCACCAGCCTTGAGGCTACCACCGATGTTCTGGATATCCCCCCCGGCGCGCAGTTGCAGGTCGTTGCCGGCTTCGATACCCGCGGCCTTGTCCACCACGCTGGTCAGTTGGCTGAAGCCCTTGCCCTCCTTGCTTTGCTGGCTGATGGTGCGTTCGTTGCTGATATCGTGGGTGGCGACCAGGGACACGTCCTGACCATTGATGAGGCCGCCCTGGGCGTTGTGGATGCTGTTGGTGGCCAGCAGACTCAGGCGCTGGTTGGCCTGCATCAGGCCGCTGTTGCTAATGTTCGCGGCGCTAGCATTGAAGCTCTTGGTGGCGCGCAAGGTGCCGCTATTGTTCAGGCTGCCGCCGCTGATCAGCGCGACATCCTGACCCTGGATCAAGGCACCGCTGGGCGCCAGGCGATCACCGACCTGGGCCAGGTAGAGCACCGGCACCAGGACTTTTTCGCCATTGACCTCACGCTCTTCGAGCCAGACGATGTCGTGGGTCAAGGCCGCCACCTGAGCCGAGGAGAGCCCCACCCCCACCGACAGGTTCAGCGCATCCTTGCTGGCGATGGCGTTGTCCATCAGATAGCGAAATTGCGCGTCGTTGTTGGTGAAGCCCTCGAGGTAGCGTTTGCCGGTACGCGCAGCCACGGCCTGCTCGAGCAGGCGCTGTTCGTACAGGCCGTCGCCCAGGCGTTTCTGTGCCGTGTCGCTATCGAAACCAAGCAGACCGAGCATGTAGTCGGAGCTGACGAACTGCTTGAGGTCAGCGAAGGCCGGATTGGTTTCGATCAGGTAGCGGTGGCCCGGCGTGGTGTTGGCGCGGAACAGGCCGTTCTGCCCTTGCGGCAAGCTGAAACCCGGCAGGCTGATGGGGTCGACTGCCTGCTGTGCGGTGTCGGCAGGCAGTTGCGGGTTGAGGCGCACCACCAGCGGTTGCGCCACTTCGCTCACCGACGTTTGCGGCGTTTGCGGCGTTTGCGTGGTATCGGTCTGGGGAGCGTTATGGGCCAGCGCGGATTCGTTGCTGATCGGCTGGCTGGCCTGGATGCGCACATTGCCTCCGGCCTGGATGATGCCAGGCGCCGCGACACCGATGGGGGTTTCGGTCTGAATATCGCTGGTCAGATTCCACTCATACAGCGCAGAGGGCATGTCCTTGGGCAGTGGCTGCGCGTTGTAAGGATCCAGCACGCGGCCACGGAAACGATGATCCGTGCCATCGGTGACCCGCCCCGTGTTGAAACGGCGCACCCGCTCGACCGAGGCCAGCGTGGCCCCCTTGTTCTCCAGGCTGGTAGCCTGGATGTCGATATCACCCGCCGCACTCAGGGTGCTGTAGCGGTTGGCTACGTCGCCACCCTTGAGCAGCAGATTCGCGCCACTGTGGATGCGCGAGGCGGCGGAGTCAGCCTGCACACTGGCCTCGAAGCGCTCGGTGGCGATGTAGTCGACGTTGTGGTGATCACCACTGCAGTCATAGCAGTGAACGCTGATGCTGCCGTAGGTCTGCGATAGCTGCCAGTCGAAGACCTCCTTGCGGTTGCGCAGCAGCGCTGCCCGCAGGGTCATGTCACCCGCTGATTCGATGCTGGCGGAGCGGTTTTCCAGCAGGTCGAGGTTGCTGCCCTGCTCGTCTTTGGCAACATCCAGTTGGCCCAGGCTGTAGATATCACCCAGCAGGTTGACCAGGCTGGCAGTGCGCAGCGTCATGTCCGCGCCACTGAAAATCAACCCACGCTCGTTATGCAACGAGTCACCCTCGATACGCAGCAGCCCACTGCCACCCAAGGTGCCACGGTTGTCGAGACTGCCCAGGGCGAGGGACATGTTCTGCGCGGCGGTCAGGCGACCACGGTTGAGCAACTGGCCGCTCAACTCGAAGCGCGCGATGCCGCCGCTCTTGGCCTGGGCGTCGCTGCCGAACTCGGCGCTGGCAGCCTTGAAGGTCAGGTCGCCCAGGCTGCGCAGGGCACCATTGCCCTGATAACGCCCACTGAGGGTCAGATCGAGCGCACCATCAGTGGCGATGACGCCATCGTTCACCCAGTCGTCGCCGGTGGCGACGATGCTCTGCCGAGAGATCAACTGGCCACTGGAGGTCTGGGTGAACTGGCCGATGTTCAACGTCAGGCGCTCGGCCTGCAGTTCGCTGGTGTTGGTCCAGTCAGTGGCGCTCAGGGTCAGTTCGCCATTGGTGCTGAAGCGCCCACCGGCGCCGCCCATGTCGGCCAGATCCAGCTCGAAGCCTTGCGTGCCCAGATGGCGCACCGTGCCGCCCAGGTTGCTCAGCGAACCACTGGCAAGGGCGAAAGCGGCGTTGCCGATTTCCACCAGGCCCTGGTCGTTGTCGAACAGGTTGCCGATCTGGAACTCGCTCTTGCCAGTACTGGCCAGGGCACGCAGGCGGCCATCGTGGTTCTGCGCGCTGCCTGCGGCCAGCTTGAGCGTCTGGCTGGACTCGATCAGGCCCTGGTCGTTGTTCAGTGCGCCCGTCAGCTTCACGTCGACGGCATCAGCGGCCAGGATGCCGCTGCGGTTGTCCAGCGAGGCAGCATCGATCAGCAGTTGGTTAGCGGCCAGCAGTTCACCGTTCTGGTTGCTCAGGGCGCCGCCTTTGAGTTCGAGGTTCTTCTGCCCGATAAGCTGGCCCTGGCTGTTGCTGAGCTGCGCCGCCTGGATCTTGGCATCGCCGGCGCTGAGCAGCTTGCCGTTACTGTTGTCCAGCACCTCGACATCCGCCTCCAGGCTGCCACGGGCGATGAGTTCGCCCCGGTTGCTGACGCGTTGGCTGTTCAGTACCAGCTTGCTGTCGGTAACCAGCGTGCCATCGGCCTTGACCCCAGCCTCGACGACGCCCTGGTTATCCAGCTCACCGCCGCCGACTTCGACGCGATTGCCGGCCGCCAGGCTTGCCTTGACCAGGGTCTTGTCGGTGGCGGTGACCGTGGCATTACGCCCGGCATAGGTATCGGCGCCCAGCTCGATCTCGCTGGCCGCGAGCTTCACATCCTGGCTGGCTGCGGTGCGCGCCAGGCTCAGCTTGCCGTTGGCATCGATCTGGATATCCCCGGCACTGGCGGCCATGTCGCCGGCCAGTTTCACCCCCACGCCCTGCTCGGTGCCCACCAAGCGAATGGCCCCGGCGTACATGCCGCCCAGGGCCGAGCTGTCGATGGCCAGCAGGGGCTTGTCCGAGCCGTCATCTGCCTTGGCGGTGGCAGCCAGGGTGGTAGCGTCCACCTGGTTGCGGCCAGTGACGATATTGAGTTTTTTCGCGTACAGCTCGGCGTTGATCTTGGCGCTGCGGGTGATCAGGTCGAACTGATCGACATTGGCGGCATTGAGGCCCTGCCCCTCGATGCTGATTTGCCCGCCGTCGACGTCGAAGCGTTGCAGGCGACCGCCTTCCACCACCGGCGTGCCGGTGCTGAGGGTGACCCGCGGGGTGTTGATGAAGCCACAGCCATCGCAGGTGATGCCGTGCGGGTTGGCGACGATGACCGCCGCCGAACTCCCGGCCACTTCCGTGTAACCCTTGAGCAGACTGGCATTGCCGCCGGTAACTTCGTTGAGGATCAGCCCGGCGGCGCCGTTCTTGAGATTCGGGTTGCCGACCACGTAGCCGCCCAACTGGGTCTGCACCACGTTCTGCGCGCTGTTGTTGAGGATCAGCCCCTGCGGGTCGACGTTGTAGTCGGTGAACTTGTTGTGCGACAGGCCACTGCCATTGGGCGTGGCGATATTGACCATCGGCACGCCGTTCTGCGCCTGGGTCACGGCCGTGTTGCCGCCTGCGGCCTGGTCCACCGCCAGTTGCGCCGCCGTGGCCACGATGGGGTTGAGAAACAGCACGCCCGCGAGGATGAGGGCAATGTTCTGATACAGGGGACTGCGTACGTCCATGTCGATACTCCTACCGGCCACAAGGGCGGAAATCAGAAGAACAGATCGAGGCGGAAATAAACCGGGCGCTCGCCATGCTCGATGGCATCCGGGCGCTCCAGGGAATGGGCAAAACTCAGCGACGCGGCCAGGTGCTGGCCGCGCAGGGCGAATTCGACGGCGTTGCCGCTCATGCGCCCGCGTTGCTCGGGGTTGTAGCGGCCACCGTGGATCACCCCGACGTCATAAGCGAAGGCCAGGCTGTACTCGTGAACCAAGGGACGTAGCACCTCCCAGGTCACCGGGCGGCGCCAGCGCAACTGGTTACGCCAGTAGCCGCCGGTGTCGCCGGACAGCGACTCCTCCTTGAACCCCCGCACCGAGCTGAGCCCGCCGATGCTGATGCGCTGTGGGCTGAACAGCACGTCCTCGCTCTTCTGCCCGTAGGCCAGGCTGTCGAAAGTGAAGGACTCGCCCCATAGCTCGAAGGGCTGCAAGTAGCTCAGGGTCAGGCTGTACTTGTTGTAGCGCGCCACCGGCTGGCTGCCCTGCGGATCGCCGGCACGCTGGGCGTCGAAGGCGCCGATGCCACGCTGCCAGCCGATATCGGCGTTGACGAAGGCCGTGCCGATGCGGCGGCCATGGTTAAAGCCCAGTTGCGCTTCGGACAGGCGTGTACTGGAAGTGTCGATGCGGTTGCCGAGGATGAAGTTGTTGCTGCGCAGGTGGCTGACGCCCAGGTTGAAGGCCGTCTTGCTCACGGCATCGCGATGCAGCACGCGCTCGCCACGCAGGGCGTGGGTCTGGCTGTCGCCGTCCTGATCGAAGAGGAAGCCATTGCCCTCGCTCTGCGTGCGGTAGTAGCTCTGGCTGAAGCTGTAACTGAAGTTCCACCAGCCGTAGGGCACCTGGTAGATCAGGCTCTGGCTGTGAGAATGGCGATAGCTGTCGCTCACCGCATCGCGCGTGGCGCGCAGGCTGAGCTGATCGGCCAGGCCCAACGGGCTGTCCCAGTCGAAATTCACGCCCCATTGCTGTTCGCCGGTGCTTTCCTGCCCCTCGTTGCTGCGGCTCAGGCCGGCACGCCAGGGCTTGCTGCGCTGGCCCTGCAAGCGCACGCGGCTGCCGCCCACCGCTTGCCCTGGCACCAGTTCTAGCTGGGCCTGGCGCGACGGCAGGCGATTGAGCTGATCGACCAACTGCTCCAGCTCGCGCAGGTTGAGCACCTCGCCAGTCTGCCCGGGAAAGCCCATGGCCAGTTCGCGGTCGGAGGCCAGCTCGGAGCTATCCAGCCCCTCCAGATGGCCTTCCACCACTATGACCCGTAACTCACCGGAAGACAGATCCTGCTGCGGCAGGTAGGCCCGCGAGGTGACATAGCCGTGATCGATATAGAACTGGGTGATGGCCTTGAGCAGCTCGTTGAGCTTGCCCACCCCCAGGCACTGGCCAGCAAAGGGCTGCAGCACCTTCTGCTGCTCGGCCTTATCGAGCAGCGTCGCGCCCTCTAGGCGAATCTGCGAGATATCGAAACAGCGCTCGTCCTCGACAGGCGGGCTTGCAAGCTGAGGAGTATTGCCAGGCAGTTGGCGCAACTCATCGAGGCGCTGCTGCTGCTCCTGCAGCACACGCTCCTGACGCTCGCGAATCAGCTCACGGTCGCCTGGCGTCTGCGCCAGCGCAGTGGTGGACAGGGATAACGCACATAGCCATACGGCCAAAGGGCTACTACGGAAAGGCATGCTTTCAGTCCTTTGATAGCGAAAAAAACAACGGCGGAAAACTGGCGTCGATTAAACAGCATGGCACCTGGCCATCAAACCAACATTGAGTGAGCCAGTTCACATTTTCCCGTTCAGGATTCGTTCAACCCGACGAATGGCATATAGCCACCAGGCATGACCTCCCTTGCTCAGCCAGCCGCTTCCTGCCTAGGCTGTGCCCCTTCGCTCACTCAGGACATGGCCATGGACAAGCAGCAGAGCTGGCGCCAACGCCTCTACATCATCATTTTCGAGACCAGTACGCCGGCGGCGCAGCGCTTCGACAACTGGCTGCTGGTGACCATCCTGGCCAGCCTGGTGGTGGTGATGCTCGATAGCGTCGAGCGCTTCCATAGCCAGCACGCCGAGCTGTTCAGCGCGCTGGAGTGGTTCTTCACCGCGCTGTTCGCCATCGAATATGGTTTGCGCCTGTACTGCTCACCCAAGCCCATGCGCTATGCCTTCAGCTTCTTCGGCCTGGTGGATCTGCTCGCCGTGCTGCCGGCCATCCTGGCGCTGGTGTTCGCCGATGCGCAGTACCTGATGATCGTTCGCGCCATCCGCATGATCCGTATCTTCCGCGTGCTCAAGCTGCGCCAGTACCTGAACCAGGCCAATTTCCTGCTGGTGGCGTTACGCGGCAGTCGGCAGAAGATCGTGGTGTTCCTGGTCACGGTGTCCACCCTGGTCACGGTGTTCGGCGCGCTGATGTATGTGATCGAGGGGCCGAGCAACGGCTTTACCAGCATTCCCATCAGCATCTACTGGGCGGTGGTGACGCTGACCACGGTGGGCTTTGGCGACATCACCCCACAGACACCCGTGGGCCAGATGCTGGCGACCATGGTGATGATCACCGGCTATTCGATCATCGCCGTGCCCACCGGCATCTTCACCGCCGAGCTGGCCAACGCCATGCGCCAGGACGGCTCGATGGAGCATGACTGCCCGCACTGCCGCAAACCCTTTCACGAACACAGCGCAGCCTTCTGCAACCGTTGCGGTGGGCCGCTGTTCAGTCGCAAGCACGAGGACGTGGACACAGCTTGAAGTAAAACCATGGGCTCCATGCGTGGTCTGAAAGGCGCTCACTGAGCTATAACACCGCCTTTTTAGCTGAAGGATGCGCCTGATGGCAGTCACCACCAACAATGCCACGGCACCGGCCAAGGCTGCCTGGATCGGTCTGATCCTGGGGCCCTTGCTCCTGCTGGTGTGCTTGATCACCGACCCGCCCGGCGGATTGTCCGCCACCGCCTGGGCCACCGTTGGCCTGACGTTGCTGATGGCCACGTGGTGGTCGACCGAGGCCATTCCGATTCCGGCCACCTCGCTGTTGCCGATCCTGCTGGTGCCCGCCCTGGGCATCGACAGCCTCAATGCTGCCACCGCCCCCTATGCCAGCCCGACCATCTACCTGTTCCTCGGCGGCTTCATCCTCGGCCTGGCCATGGAGCGCTGGAACCTGCACAAGCGCATCGCCCTGATGACCCTGCTGGCCATGGGCAGCAAGCCGAGCCGACAGATCGCCGGTTTCATGCTGGCCACCGCCTTTCTCAGCATGTGGGTGAGCAACACCGCCACCACCATCATGATGCTGCCCATCGGCCTGTCGGTGATCGGCCTGCTGGCGGGCGAACAGGCTGCCAGCAACGCCGAGCGTGAACGTTTCGCCACCGCCCTGCTGCTGGCCATCGCCTATGCCGCCAGCGTCGGCGGTATCGCCACCCTTATCGGTACGCCGCCCAATGCCCTGCTGGCAGCCTTCCTGGCAGAGAACTACGACGTGCAGATCGGCTTCGGCCAATGGATGCTGCTCGGCCTGCCGGTGGCGAGCCTGATGCTGGTATTCATCTGGTGGTGGCTGACCCGTGGCGGTTTCAACCTGGCCGGGCACGACAGCACGCAACTGATCCGCAGCGAGCTGGCCGAGCTCGGCCCCTTGAGCCGTGGCGAGAAACTGGTGGCCTTGGTATTCGTGATCACCGCACTGGCCTGGGTATTCCAGCCGCTGATCGGCGAGTGGGTGTCAGGGGTCAATGACACCAGCATCGCCATCGCCGCGGCGCTGGCCTTGTTCATCATTCCGGTGGACAGCAAGCAGCGCGTGTTCCTGATGAACTGGGAAAGCGCCAGCAAACTGCCCTGGGGCGTGTTGTTGCTGTTCGGTGGCGGCCTGTCCCTGGCCGGAGTGATCCGCAGCACCGGCCTGGCCGAGTGGATCGCGCAGAGCCTCGGCGCCCTCGGGGCGCTGCCGGTAATCGCGATGATCGGCGTGGTGGTGCTGGTGATCATCTTCCTCACCGAGGTGACCTCCAACACCGCCACTGCGGCCGCCTTCTTGCCCCTGCTGGGCGCACTGGCGGTATCGCAGGGCATGCCTGCCGAGCTGCTGGCGATTCCCGCCGCCATCGCTGCAAGCTGCGCCTTCATGATGCCGGTGGCGACGCCGCCCAATGCCATCGTGTTCGGCACCGGGCACATGCGCATCCAGTCGATGATCAAGGCCGGCTTCGCCCTCAACCTGTTCGGGGTGCTGCTGGTGACGGTGATCAGCTATCTGCTGGTGGGACTGATCTGGGCACATTGAACAGGGGGCTCTGCCCATAAAAAGCGGCGCCTGCGGGCGCCGTTGTCATATCGGGTGTTTGCCGGGTTTCGCCTCAACGATTCTGGTAGTGCCGAAACAAGCCCGGCGGAATACCCGAGCTATCGGTTTCCGTCCAGGGGCCAGCGGCTTGCGGCGACCAGCTCCAGCCGCCATCCCAGCGATAGAAGATGCGCTCGCGGTAGAACAGATCATGCGCACCCTCCACCACATAGACGCCCAGCGCCGGGCTCCAGTGGCTCTTGACCCCGGGCGGCGGTGCGTAGCGCGGGTGCGCCGGTTGCTGCACTTCAGGCACGGAAGAACCCGGCGCCCCTGGCTGCAGGCCGGCACAGCCAACCAGCGCCAGGCTCAGCGCGCACAGCAGCGCCAGCCGTTTCATTGTGCCTTGGCCTCGGGGCTGTCGATCAGCAGCTTCTGCACATCACGAGCGGTGCTGGAAACCGGCCCGACCTGCCCCGTCCACTCGCCCTGGGTGGCATTGCCAGCGCGCGAAACACGAGCGACCAGTTGCACCTGCTGGAAACGCGACAGCTTCAGCTCCGGCATCATCGCATCGACATCGGACAGGCTGACCTGCGCCGGCAGGTCGGACACCTTCAGGCGCTTGACCGCCAGCGGCATCGGTGGGCCACTGAGGGCACGGGCGAAGATGAACACGGCATCGTCTGGCTTGACCTGGGCCTGCACCTGGGGCGCCAGCGAGACGGCGACCTCCAGGGCCTGTACCTTGGCCGCGGGCTCGGCGGCGGCGGCGCTGGCCTGCTCGCCTTCGCCCATCTGCTGACGGGCACGCTCGATGCCGCTGGCGATGGCGGCACGCGACGGATCCTGCTCGGGCAATACCGCGACCAGGCGCTCCCAGTAGCGCACGGCATCGGCATAGCGCTGGCTTTCATAGGCGGCGATACCGAGCAGGCCGAGGCTGGTGACTTCTTCCGCATCCGCCTTCAGCGCCTCGTCGGTCAGCGCCTGCAACTGCGCGTTCCACTGCTTGCCATTGGCGAAGTACAGCGCCTGGGCCCACTGCCCGAGCAGCTCGGGCGCGCGGCCTGCCAGGCCCACCGCTTTCTCGAAGGCCTTGGCGGCGTCGGCGGCACGATCCTGCGCCATGTAGGTACGGCCGAGGAAGTACCAGGCCTCGGCGGACTCCGGCTGCTCCTGCACCGTACGCTCCAGGCGGGCGGTCATTTCCTCGATGCTCTGCGGTTGCTGCGCAGCCATTTCGCGGGCCTGCTGCAATTGCTCCAGGGCGCCCCAGTGCATGTACAGACCCACGCCGAGCACCGGCACCAGGATCGCCGCCAGCAGCGGAATCTTGCTGCCCAGCACGCTGCTACGGCGCTGCACGCCTTCGGTGTCGGTGAGCAGCTCGCGTGCAGCCTCGGCACGGCCGGCTTCCAGCCCGGCATCGTCGAGCACGCCGCGCTGGTGCTGCGTCTGCAGCTCCTGCAGGCGCTCCTGATAAAGGGTGACGTTGAGCGCGGTACGGTCTTCCTCGGCCTGCAGCTTGCGCACGCGCAGCACGGGGATCAGCAGGAACGCCAGGGCAGTGAGCAACAGCAGCCCGGCGGGCAACCAGAAATCGATCATCGGTCTTTCTTGTCCTGAGAGGCTTGTTCGAGCAGTGCGGCGAGGCGCTGCTGTTCGTCAGTGCTGAGGCCATTGTCCGGGCGCGCCTTCTGGCCACGGCGGCGCAGGACGATCACCCCGAGCACGCCGAAACCGATCAGCAGCAGGCCGGCCGGGCCGTACCAGAGCAGCAGCGTGCGGCTGGTCACGGGCGGGTTGTAGAGGACGAAGTCACCGTAGCGGGCGACGAGAAAATCGATGATCTGCGCGTCCGTCTTGCCCGCTTCGAGCATCTGGTAGACCTCGTTGCGCAGATCCATGGCGATCGGCGCATTGGAGTCGGCGATGTTCTGGTTCTGGCACTTGGGGCAACGCAGTTCCTCGACCAGGGTGCGATAGCGCTCACGCTCCGCTTCGTTGGCGAACTCGTAGGTGTCGATGGCGGCATGGGCGCTGGCCAACAGGCCCAGCGCCAGGCCGGTGGCAATCAGCAGACGTTTAGGCAGGCGCCATGAAAACGTCGCGAGCGAAGAGCAGGCAAGGCGAAAGCAGGCGAAGAAGCGGAGTTTACAAGTTGTAAATGAGCATTCTGAGCCTGTTTTCAACGCAGCATGATCGAGCGCAGTAGTTTTCATGGTGCCTGTGCCTCGTCGACCAGCTCTCGATAGATCGGCGCCAATTGTTCGCGCCAGATGCGCTCGTCGATGGCGCCGACGTATTTGTGGCGGATGATGCCCTTGGCATCGATGAAGAAGGTTTCCGGCGCGCCGTAAACCCCCAGATCCAGGCCCAAGGTACCCTTGGCATCCTCGATGTTGAGCTGATATGGGTTGTGCAAGTCGCGCAGCCACTTCTGCGCAGGCTCACGTTCATCCTTGTAGTTGATGCCATGAATGACCACGCCAGCTTCGGCCAGCTTGTTCAGCACCGGATGCTCATGGCGGCAGGATGGGCACCAGGTGCCCCAGACATTGACCAGAGCCGGCTTGCCCTTGAGGTCGTCCTGGGTCAGGGTGCGCGATGGATCGGTCACCGACGGCAGACTGAACGCCGGGAACGGCTTGCCGATCAGCGCCGACGGCAGCTCGGAGGGATCGAGGAACAAGCCGCGATAGAGGAATACGGCCATCGCCAGAAAAGCCAGCAGCGGCAGCAGCAATAACAGGCGTCTCATGCAGTAGCCTCCATGCCCAGCGCTTCACGCACTCGGGTTCTGACCTTGATCCGATAACGCTTGTCGGCCGCGGCGAGGAAACCGCCGAAGGCCATCAGCAGGCCGCCGAGCCAGATCCAGCGCACGAAGGGCTTGATATGGATGCGCACGGCCCAGGCGCCCTGCTCCAACGGCTCGCCGAGGGCGACGAAGAGATCACGGGTGAAGCCGGCGTCGATCCCCGCTTCGGTCATGGTGGCCTGCTGCACGGTGTACAGGCGTTTTTCCGGGTGCAGCACCTTGATCTGCCGCTCGCCGTCGAAGACACGCACCGTGCCCTTGTCGGAAATGAAGTTGGGGCCTTCGTGGTGCACGGCACCGTCGAACTGGAAGCGATAGCCGCCCAGCTCCACCGAATCGCCCGGCGCCATGCGCAGGTCACGCTCGTAGCTGCCCAGGCTGGTGAGCACCACGCCGAGGGCGCAGAAGGCGAAGCCGAAATGTGCCAGTTGCATGCCCCAGTAGCTGCGGCCCAGGCTCGGCAAGCCCTTGAGCAGGCCCTTGTGACGGGTCTTGTCGAGCACGTCGCGCACGCCAGCCAGAACCACCCAGAAGGCCAACAGGCAGACCGCCAGCACCGCCCAGTGGAAATCGCCGTGGAGGAAGGTGGCGATCACGGCCAGCACCACGCTGGCCACCAGTACCGGCGTCAGCATGCCAACCAGCCATTTCAACGGAGTGTCCTTCCAGCGCACGATCACGCCAACGGCGATCACCGCCATCAGCAAACCCATCAGCGGCAGGAACAAGGCGTTGAAGTAAGGCGGGCCGACCGACAGCTTGGCGCCGGTCAGGGCATCGAGCACCAGCGGATAGAGGGTGCCGAGCAGGATCATCGCCGCCGATACCACCAGCACGATGTTGTTGACCAGCAGCAGTGTCTCGCGCGACCACAGGCCGAAGCCCACCTGGCTCCTGACCACTGGCGCACGCAGCGCGAATAGCGCCAGCGAACCGCCCACTACCAGCAGCAGGAAGGCGAGGATGAACACGCCACGCTCCGGGTCAGTGGCGAAGGCATGCACCGAGGTCAGCACGCCGGAGCGCACCAGGAAGGTGCCGAGCAGGCTGAGGGAGAAGGCAGCGATGGCCAGCAGCACCGTCCAGCTCTTGAACACGCCACGCTTCTCGGTGACCGCCAGCGAGTGGATCAGCGCGGTGCCCACCAGCCAGGGCATGAACGAGGCATTTTCCACCGGATCCCAGAACCACCAGCCGCCCCAGCCCAGCTCGTAGTAGGCCCACCAGGAACCGAGGGCAATGCCGATGCCGAGGAAGGCCCAGGCGACAATGGTCCAGGGCCGCGACCAGCGCGCCCAGGCGGCGTCCAGCTTGCCGCCGAGCAACGCGGCGATGGCGAAGGCGAAAGCGACGGAGAAACCGACATAGCCCATGTACAGCATCGGCGGATGCACGATCAGGCCGAAGTCCTGCAGCAGCGGGTTGAGGTCGCGACCGTCGACCGGCACGTTGGGCAGCAGGCGCGCGAAAGGGTTGGAGGTGATGATCAGAAACAGCAGGAAGCCGACGCTGATCATGCCCATCACCGCCAGCACGCGAGCGAGCATTTCCTCCGGAAGGTGGCGCGAGAAGATCGCCACGGCGAAGGTCCAGCCGCCGAGGATCAGTGCCCAGAGCAGCAAGGAGCCCTCGTGCGCGCCCCATACGGCACTGAACTTGTAGAACCAGGGCAGCGCCGTGTTGGAGTTGTGCGCCACGTAGGCCACGGAGAAATCGTCGACCATGAAGGCGTAGGTCAGACAGCCGAAGGAGAACGCCAGGAAGGCGAACTGCCCCCAGGCCGCCGGTTGCGCCAGGCTCATCCACTGGTGGTCACCGCGCCAGGCGCCGATCAGCGGCAAGGTGGCCTGCACCAACGCCAGGCACAGGGCCAGAATCATTGCCAGTTGGCCCAGTTCAGGGATCATTGCGCGTTCTCCTGCTGGTAACCCTGCTTGCCGGCGGTCGCAGCATCGTGTTTCTGCTTCATCCCGCTCTTTTCCAGCGCCTGCATCACTTCCGGCGGCATGTAGTTCTCGTCGTGCTTGGCCAGCACCTCGTCGGCCACCAGCACACCCTGCTCATTGACCCGGCCGAGGGCGACGATGCCCTGCCCTTCACGGAACAGATCCGGGAGGATGCCGTGGTAGCGGATGGTCACCTCATGGGCGCCATCGGTGACCACGAAGTCCACTTCCAACGAATCGGCCGAGCGCTTCACCGAGCCCTCCTCGACCAGGCCACCGGCACGGATGCGGGCGCCTTCCGGCGCTTCGCCATTGGCGATCTGCGTCGGGGTGTAGAACAGGTTGATGTTCTGCTGCAACGCACTGAGCGCCAGCGCCACGGCGATACCTACGCCGCAGAGGATGGCCAGAACGATGTACAGGCGTTTCTTGCGAACCGGATTCACTTGGACTTCTCCCGGCGCAAACGACGCGCCTCGTCTTGCAGATAACGGCGGCGCGCCAGGATCGGCAGCGCCACATTCAGCAACAGAACCACCAGGCTGATGCCATAGGCGCTCCACACATAGGCACCATGGGTGCCCATGGCGAGGAACTCGGCAAACGAGGAAAAGCTCATGCGCGGCCCTCCACCAGGTTCTGCACTTCGCTCTTCACCCAACTGCTGCGCGATTCGCGCTTGAGCACTTCAAGACGCATGCGATAGAGCAGCACGGCGCCGAAGAAGCAGTAGAAGCCCAATACCGCGAGCAGCAGCGGCAGCCACATTTCCACCGGCATGGCCGGCTTCTCGGTGATCTTGAAGGTGGCGGTCTGGTGCAGCGAGTTCCACCATTCCACCGAGTACTTGATGATCGGGATGTTGACCACGCCGACGATGGCCAGCACGGCGCAGGCCTTGGCGGCGCTGTCGCGGTTGCTGATGGCGTTGCCCAGGGCGATGACGCCGAAGTAGAGGAACAGCAGGATCAGCATGGAGGTCAGGCGCGCGTCCCACACCCAGTAGGTGCCCCAGGTCGGCTTGCCCCAGATGGCGCCGGTGATCAACGCGATGAAGGTCATCCAGGCGCCAATCGGCGCAGCCTGCTGCAGGGCGACGTCGGCCAGCTTCATCTTCCATACCAGCCCCACCAGGCCGGCGACGGCGAGCATGACGTAGATCGATTGCGCCAGGAACGCGGCCGGCACATGGATGTAGATGATGCGGAAGCTGTTGCCCTGCTGGTAGTCCGGTGGCGCGAAGGCCAGGCCCCAGACCAGGCCTGTGATGATCAACAGCACGGCGGCGACGCTGAGCCAGGGCAGCCAACGACCGCTCATCTCATAGAACCACTTGGGCGAACCCCATTTGTGAAACCACGTCCAGTTCATTCGCTCGACTCATCATCTACACGTAGCCCGGAGGAACTCCGGGGAGGCTATCGAGAGCTCCCGGATTGCATCCGGGCTACATCACGGTTCGTTCTTATTCACCGACGCTGATGGTCAGGCCGGCGGCAATCGCAAAAGGTGTCAGGGTCACCGCCAGGGCAGTGAGGCTCGCCAGCCACAACAGGTGGCCGCTCGCCGGCAATCCTTGCAGGGCCGCCTGCAACGCCCCACTGCCGAGAATCAGCACCGGGATGTACAGCGGCAGAATCAGCAGCGCCAGCAGCAAACCGCCGCGCTTGAGACCGACGGTGAGCGCCGCGCCCACCGCGCCAAGCAGGCTCAGCACCGGGGTGCCGAGCAGCAGGGAGATCAGCAGCACCGGCAAGCAACGCCCGGGCAAGCCGAGCATCAAGGCCAGCAGGGGCGCCAGCAATACCAGGGCCAGGCCGCTGAACAACCAGTGTGCCAGCACCTTGGCCAACACCAGAAGAGGCAGGGGGTGCGACGAAAGGACCCACTGTTCCAGCGAGCCATCCTCGAAATCACTGCGAAAAAGCCCATCCAGCGAGAGCAGCACGGCCAATAGCGCCGCCACCCAGACCAGGCCAGGGGAAAGGGTTTGCAACAATTGCGTCTCCGGCCCCACCGCCAAGGGGAACAGGGCGATGACGATAGCGAAGAACACCAGCGGGTTGGCCAAGTCGGATGGGCGACGGGCCAGCAGGCGCATCTCTCGGCTGAGCAATTGCGTGAAGACGTTGCTCATGCGGCGTGCTGCCCCAGATCGAGTTCGCGATAGGTGGCCGGCTTGTGCTGCAGGCTGTGATGGGTGGTCAGCACCACCACGCCGCCACGCTGGCAATGGCTGGCCAGGTGCGCTTCGAGTTGCGCCACGCCATGTTTATCCAACGCGGTGAAGGGTTCGTCGAGCACCCACAGCGGCGGCGTGTCGGCCAGATACAAGCGCGCCAGGGCCACACGGCGCTGTTG
The DNA here is from genome assembly GCF_026723825.1 of Pseudomonas sp. GOM7. Taxonomy (NCBI): domain Bacteria; kingdom Pseudomonadati; phylum Pseudomonadota; class Gammaproteobacteria; order Pseudomonadales; family Pseudomonadaceae; genus Pseudomonas; species Pseudomonas sp. GOM7. The sequence continues at coordinate 3,543,834 of NZ_CP113519.1, forward strand.
GCCAGCGGACAGGGTGTGACAGGGCACGTCCTCGAAACCGCGCAGGCCGACGGCCTCCAGTGCCTGCCAGATCGCCTCACGGCTGGCTGGGCGATGCAGCGCGCAGAGCCAGGCCAGGTTCTCCTCGGCCGTCAGCAAGCTCTTGATGCCAGCGGCATGGCCAATCCACAACAGGTTGCGCGCCAGTTCGCTGCGCTGCTCGGTGAGCGCCCGTCCCTGCAGCAGGATGTCCCCGGCAGTCGGCTGGCGCAGCCCGGCGATCAGGCGCAGCAGGCTGGTCTTGCCACTGCCGTTGGGGCCACTGATCTGCAGCATGTCACCGGGCTCGAGACGGAACGCCAGGTGCTCGAAGAGCATGCGCCAATCCCGCTCACAAGAGAGCGCCACGGCTTCGAGAAGAGGAACGGAAGAGGTCATCGATACCTGGCAGGGTTCAAGTCGGCGATGGTTCGGCCGCTATACTGAGGCGTGCCGGAAGCGCTGTGCGCAACGGGACGGCATTATACATGTCACGGCACGGCACCCGCAGTCAGCATTTTCGACAGGGTGTGAATCGAGTAGGGTGAACCCGGTATCGTGCCCCCCCCGCAAACAGACGAACCAGCCGCAGAGCGTACTTGCGTAGCAGTACGCCACCCGACACCTGAGAGCCCATGAGCGAGATCAGCAGCCCACGCCCGCTTCCCCCCTCCCCGCCACCGATTCGCAGCAGCGCGACGGCGGCGGACATGGCCGTGCGCCTGCTGCAGCCGTTGGAGGGCATGCTCGCCGCCGGGGAAAGCGCCAAGGCCGAAGTGGTGGCCGTGCGCGAACAGGCGCAGAGCTTCCAGTTGCTGCTGAAACTGACCCTGGAAGGTGGCAAGCAGACCACCCTGCAAGCCGAGAGCCCACGCCCGCTGGCCCAGGGCAGCGCTCTGGTGGTCACCGCGCTGTCCGATACCCGTCTGGCCCTGGCGCTGCAAGCCGGGGGCGACAAGGCGCTGACCAGCCTCGACCTGCAACAACTGCCTCTCGGCACCCTGGTGCAGGGCAAGGTGATCAGCCGTGAGCCCTTACCTCTGCCCGCGCAGAACGCCCAGCAGGTCTATCGCCTGCTGGTCAACTTGCTCAACACACCGTTGGCCGGCAACAAGCTGGCCGTCGACAGCCTCATGCCATTGCCGCTGGGCAGCCTGCTCAGCGCTCAGGTGCAAGGCAGCCAGAGCCTCGCCTTCCTGCCCCTGAGCGGCCGCCTCGATCAACTGGTGCTGGGCCAGCAACTGGCCGCCCAGCAGAACCGTCAGGGCTCTCTGGAGGGCCTGTTCAAAGGCTTGCAGAATCTGGCCGGTGGCGACGAAAGCCTGCGCACCAGCATCGACAAACTGCTCGGCGCCCTGCCCAGCAGCGACCAACTCAGCACCGCCAAAGGCCTGGCCAAGGCCCTGGAAAGCAGCGGCGCGCTGCTCGAAGCCAAACTGCTGCATGGCCAGACCAGCGCCCTGCCACAGGATCTGAAGGCCAACCTGCTGCGCCTGATCGCGCAGATGCTGCCGCAAACGCCGGGCGGCGCCGCCACCCTGGCCGGGCTGCAGGGCGCCATCACCCAGAACCTGCCCGCCATGGCGCGACAGATGCTGGGAATCAACAGCAGCGGCAGCTCGGCGCGCCAACAGGCGCTGAGCTTCCCCCTGCCCTCGCGCCTGCTGCAGAACATGGAAGAAGGCGAAGCCGACCTGGAGGCTCTGCTGAAATTGGCCGCCGCCGCCATTTCCCGCTTGCAGACCCACCAGTTGTCGAGCCTGGCGCAGACCCAGGTGGATGCCAACGGCAACCTGCTGACCACCTGGCAACTGGAACTGCCCATGCGCCACCAGCAGGAGATCATCCCGCTGCAGATCAAGCTGCAACGCGAAGAAGGCAATGCCAAGGGGCAGAAGAACGAACAGAAGGAAACCCTCTGGCGCATCGACCTGGCCTTCGACCTGGAACATCTGGGCCCGCTGCAGGTACGTGCGCAATTGTTGCGCGGCAGCCTGTCCAGCCAGCTATGGGCCGAGCGGGCCGAGACCACGGCGCTGATCAACGCCGAGCTGGGCAACCTGCGTGAGCGCCTGCAGGCTGCCGGCCTGGAGGTCGGTGAACTGGCCTGCAGCCAGGGCATGCCGCCTCAGGGGCCGAAGACCTCGCTGGAACAACGCTGGGTGGATGAAACCGCATGAGCCGCAAACAACAACCCGCAGCGCGCCAGGCCATTGCCCTCAACTACGACGGGCAGAGCGCGCCTTTGCTCAGCGCCAAGGGTGACGACGAACTGGCCGAGGCTATCCTCGCCATCGCCCGCGAATACGAAGTGCCGATCTACGAGAATGCCGAGCTGGTGCGTCTGCTGGCACGCCTGGAGCTGGGCGATGCCATCCCCGAATCGCTGTACCGCTGCATCGCCGAGATCATCGCCTTCGCCTGGCACCTCAAGGGCAAGACGCCACCAGGTTTCCAGGCGCCAGAGGACGAGCGCGACGTCACCCCGCCCCTGCCCCGCCTTTCTGGCCCGGCGCCCGAATAAGTGAATATTGGTTCTTCGCATTTTTGGGGGAATGCTTGGTTGACACCGGGCTGGCGAGTTTGTGTGTTGTTTGATGTTCTGCGCGCCGCTTCGGTGTGTTCGGAAACTCCTTGTTTCGCCCCCTCGGGCGACTCACTTTTCTTTGAACTCGGATTGCCGCCCAGCGCAAAGAAAAGTAAGCAAAAGAAACGCACCCCCGCCATCCGGGTCTCGCTTCGCTCGACTCCCCTCACTCCGGCATTGCTCCGGGGTCGGCGTACATGGGCCATCCATGGCCCATTACGCGGGGCCGCCATCGGTATCTCGCGGCATCCATGCCGCTCGCCCCCCTGCGCAATGCCTACGTTCGGCCTCCTGAAGGGGGAGTTAGCGCGCCTGAACGAACCGAAACTCCATGGTGTGCCCGGCATGTTCTGGTAGCTGTGAAGTCGCGATGTGGCCGTCGAATTAAACCGATACTTTCATTCGCGTAGTTTCATCTTGCCGGCTTCCAGCCGGCATCCCGGTCAGCCCTAAGGCTGACCTTATGTTCAAGCACGCAGAGTCCCAAAGAGTTACCGGAGGTTCAGGCGCGTGCAGAGCCCGCCCAGGAGGGTGAGCGGAATCGTCGTGGAAGAGGTCGAGCGACATGGATGTCGCGAGAGCCGCGATGGCCATGGATGGCCCACCGCGGCGGGCCTCTGGAGCGGCGATGGAGCGAACGAACCCTGGCGCAGCCAGGGCCGGATGACCGGGCGGAGGGTTTTGGTTACTTTTGCCCTGCAAAAGTGACTCGCCCGGGAGGGCGAAACCAAAAACATCAACAAAAACGCGGCAATTCAGAACAGACACAAGAACAACCAACACCCGTATTGCCAGTCCAGTGTCAATACTATTTTTCCCGAGATTCCGCGAAGAACCTGAATATTGGGAGTTACACCTGTTTGCTGCGCGGCTGATGCAAGCGGCTGATCAGCTCGGCCTCGGCCTTGCTCAGGCCACAGGACTGGGTCAGGTCATCGACGCTGGCGCCCATCCCCACCAGGCGCGCCGCCTGGGTGAAGGACAAGCTGTTGGGGTCGCGCTGTTCGATCTGGCTGACCTTGTCCGGCAGCGGCGCCACCACACGACGCAGCTCGTGCAGTTCCTCACCCATGCGGATGCTGCCGGTCAGGTAGGCGTCCAGGCGCTTGGTCAGCTCGCGAATCCGCGCATCGCGCACGGCGTCACGCTTGGCCTGCTCCGCCAGCAAACGCTGCTGACTGCGGTACAGGCCGTTGCAGACGATGCCCAATGCCACACATAGCAGCGCCACCAAGGCCAGGGCCGCAGCGAGCATGGCGAACTCGGACATGGCTCAGATGCTCTCCAGCTCCGACCACTCTTCCTCGGACATCATCTTGTCCAGCTCGACCAGAATCAGCAGTTCGCCGTTCTTGTTGCACACGCCCTGGATGAACTTGGCCGTCTCGTCGTTGCCAACGTTCGGCGCCGTCTCGACTTCCGATTGGCGCAGGTAGACCACCTCGGCGACGCTGTCGACCAGGATGCCCACCACCTGCTTGTCGGCCTCGATGATGACGATACGGGTGTTATCGGTGACCGGCGCCGAGCCCAGGCCGAAGCGCTGGCGGGTATCGATCACGGTGACCACGTTGCCGCGCAGGTTGATGATGCCCAGCACGTAGCTCGGCGCACCCGGAACCGGCGCGATCTCGGTGTAGCGCAGGACTTCCTGCACCTGCATCACATTGATGCCGTAGGTCTCGTTGTCCAGGCGAAAGGTCACCCACTGCAGAATCGGATCTTCGGCACCTTGTGCAGAACTTTTCTTCATGTCCCTAGCCTCGTCAAAAACCGCTCAGTGCGGCACGCGCGGTTGAACCCGCTTGTCATTAACTATAGAGCCCGTTTGCCCGGACTCACCAATTCTCAGTGTGCTTTTGTGCCGGCCATGCTTTTGACGGCACCACTGGCGATCAATTCGGCTAGGGCCTCGACGTCGAGCAAGGCGCACATCTGCTCGATCACCGTGCCCGCCAGCCAGGGGCGTTGCGTGCGCTGACTGCGCCACTTCACCTCGCTGGGGTCGAGGCGGATCGAGCGGCTGACCTGATGCACCGCCAACCCCCACTCATAGCCACCCACCGAAATCACGTACTGCAGGCCTTCACGGAAGTCGTCACGATAGCGGTCAGGCATTACCCAGCGCGCCGTATCCAGCACCTTGAGGTTGCCGGACTGGCCGGGCAGTAGCCCGAGAAACCAGTCCGGCTGGCCGAACAACGGGGTCAGCTCCTGGCCCTCGAGCGGGTAGATCGAACCCAGGCACACCAGCGGCACAGCCAGGGTCAGACCAGCGACATCGAACAGCAGGCACTCGAACGGTTCCTCGGCCCAGGCCGGCCTGCCATCGAGTGAAGGGCCAAGCGGCGGCGTGGGAGCTTCGCCTTGAGCCGCACTCACCGGCGGTGCCAACTCGATCACTCGCGCAGGCGCCTGCACCTCGGGCTCCACGGGTACCGAGCGCACCTCGGGCACGACCGCTGCTGGCTGCGCCAGTGGCTCGACGGGCGCCGGCTTCGCCAGCGGTTCGACCAGCACGGGCTTGGCCACGGGCGGCACCATGCGGGCATCGCGTATCTGTTCTTCGAGCACGGCAGCCTCGAACTCGTCGAGGCTGACGGACATTTCCAGCTCGACGGCGGCTTCCTGCAGCAAACCGTCGAGGTAGGACTGCAGGGCCAGTTGCGAGCGCGTAGCGGTGGCGAGGGGACGACTCATGGATGGATCCCGTGATGAAAAGCTGTACAGCTTATCGGCCGCACAGTGACCCGGCTTGAGTGCAGTTCAGCATAGACCGGCATTTCAGGCTACCTGCGCGGCGGGCTGATGGTTCAGCAGATGCTTGAGCAGCGCGCGATAGGCGATCACGCCACGACTGGTGGGGTCGAACTGCGACGGCGTGCGGCCTGCACGGCTGGCATCACGCAGACGGGTATCCACCGGCACGTAAGCCGGCCAGAGGTTGTCGGGATAGGTGTTGCGCAACAGCTTCAGGGTGCTCATCGAGGCCTGGGTACGCCGGTCGAACAGGGTCGGCACGATGGTATAGGGCAGCGCCTGCTTGCGCGAACGGTTGATCATGGTCAGGGTGGTGATCATCCGTTCCAGGCCCTTGACCGCGAGAAACTCGGTCTGCACCGGGATCACCAGTTGCTGACTGGCGGCCAGGGCGTTGACCATCAGCACGCCGAGCAGCGGCGGGCTGTCGATGATGGCGTGGTCGAAGTCTTCCCAGAGCTGCGCCAGACTCTTGGCGATGACCAGGCCGAGGCCACTCTGTCCAGGCGACTGGCGCTCCAGCGTGGCCAGGGCGGTGCTCGACGGCAACAGGGAAATGTTTTCGTGGCTGGTGCCATGCAGCAGTTGCCTGGGCAAGCCCTGCGGCACGTTGCCCTGATGCAGGAACAGGTCGAAGCAACTGTGCTCCAGCGCATCGGGATCGTGCCCGAAGTAACTGGTCATGGATCCATGCGGGTCGAGGTCGACGACGATCACACGCTTGCCGGCATCGGCCAACAGGCCAGCCAGGGCGATGGACGTGGTGGTCTTGCCGACACCACCTTTCTGATTGGCTACTGCCCAGACTTTCATGTTCTCTCATCCTCCCGGCGCGACGCGTTGAAGCCGAGAATGGCTGTCGCCGCTGCTGCACGGCGACCGATAAATTGACGGCTCACGGTTGCGAGGCCCCCTGCCCTGGCGCTGTAGCAGGTTGCGTGCCAGCTCCGCCTTGCTGAGCCGCCGTACTGCCGCTGTTGCGGCGATTGTCCAGATCACGCGAGATTACCAATACCACACGACGGTTGCGCGCACGCCCCTCGGGCGTGGCGTTGTCGGCTACCGGTTGGTACTCACCATACCCCACTGCGGACAACCGTGCAGGGTTGACGCCATCCATGGCCAGCATGCGCACGATGCTGGCAGCGCGTGCCGCAGACAGCTCCCAGTTGGTAGGGAACTGGCTGGTCTGAATCGGCAGGTTGTCGGTGAAGCCTTCCACCTTCACCGGGTTCTCGTAGGGCGCCAGAATCTTGGCAACCTTTTCGATGATGTCGAACGCCTTGTCGTTGGGCAAGGCATCGCCACTGGGAAACAGCAGGCTAGAGCTCAACTCGATCTCGATCCACATCTCGTTGCCGCGAATGGTCAACTGATCGCTCTGCAGCAGATCGCCAAAGGCGCTGCGCACGCTGGAGGCGATGCTGCGCAAGGTGGTGTCGGTCATCTCGCTGTCGTCGTCCGGCGTGTCGTCCTGCGCCTGGGAACTGCGCGGGCGCTCCTCGCCGACGGGGATAGGCTTGACCGAACGATCCGGCTGGTTGAACACCCCGGTCAGGGAGTCCGACAGAATCTTGTACTTGCCTTCGTTGATCGAGGAGATCGAATACATCACCACGAAGAAGGCGAACAGCAAGGTGATGAAGTCGGCGTAGGACACCAACCAGCGTTCGTGATTCTCGTGTTCTTCCTGATGCCGTCTGCGCGCCATGCCATGCCTCCATCAGTCCATGAAGCCTTGCAGCTTCAGCTCGATGGAACGCGGGTTCTCGCCTTCGGCAATCGACAGGATGCCCTCCAGGAGCATCTCGCGATAACGCGACTGGCGCAGCGCAATGGACTTGAGCTTGTTGCCCGCTGGCAACAGCAGCAGGTTGGCGAAGCCGACGCCGTAGATGGTCGCCACGAACGCCACGGCAATGCCGCTGCCGAGCATAGCGGGATCAGCCAGGTTGCCCATGACGTGAATCAGCCCCATCACCGCACCGATGATGCCGATAGTCGGCGCGTAGCCGCCCATGCTCTCGAACACCTTGGCCGCCTGCATGTCGCGTGCTTCCTGGGTGTAGAGATCGACTTCGAGAATGCTGCGAATGGCCTCCGGCTCGGCGCCATCGACCAGCAGTTGCAAGCCCTTGCGCGCGTAAGCATCGGGCTCGGCGTCAGCCACCGCCTCCAGGCCGAGCAACCCCTCCTTGCGCGCCACCGTGCTCCAGCCGACCACGCGCTCGATACCGCCGAGCAGGTCGATGCGCGGCGGGAAGAAGATCCAGCGCAGCACGCTCATCGAGCGCTTGAACACATTGATCGGCGTCTGCAGGAAGGCCGCCCCCAGGGTACCGCCAATGACGATCAGCGCTGCCGGGCCATTGAGCAGCGCCGAAGCATGCCCGCCTTCGAGGTAGTTGCCGCCGAGAATGGCGACGAACGCCAGGATGACGCCAATGAGGCTCAGAACATCCATGCAGGCTCGCCCGCATCAAGCATCATCACTGACAGGCCTCGGTCAGGTGGCGACCGATCTCGTCGAGGTCGTAAACCGCATCGGCCAGATCGGCCTTGACCACCGCCATCGGCATGCCATAGATCACGCAACTGGCCTCGTCCTGAGCCCAGACCTGACTGCCACTCTGCTTGAGCAGACGCGCGCCCTCGCGACCATCGGCACCCATGCCGGTGAGCACCACGGCCAGCACCTTGTCATGGAAGGACTTGGCAGCCGAACCGAAGGTGATGTCGACGCAAGGCTTGTAGTTAAGACGCTCGTCACCTGGCAGGATTCTCACCGCGCCGCGGGCATCGACCATCATCTGCTTGCCGCCTGGCGCCAGCAGCGCCAGGCCAGGGCGCATGATGTCGCCATCCTCGGCCTCCTTGACCTGGATCCGGCACAGCTTGTCCAGGCGCTCGGCGAAGGCCTTGGTGAAGGCCGCCGGCATGTGCTGGATCAGCACGATGGGGGCCGGAAAATTGGCGGGCAATTGAGTCAGCACCCGCTGCAGGGCCACCGGCCCGCCGGTGGAGGTGCCAATGGCCACCAGCCTGTAGGCCTTGCGCTTGGGCGCAGCAGAATGCCCACCAGTTGCCGAGGTACGCACGGGCGCTGTGGGAGCCGGTGCCGGTACCGGCCGGGCAGGCGCGGCTGGGCGCGGCTGGGCCGGTGCGGGTGTAGCAACGGCTGTCGGCGCCACGGCTGCGGAGCTGAAACGACGATTGCTGCGCGCGATGGTGTGCACCTTCTCGCAGAGCATCTGCTGAACCTTCTGCGGGTTGCGCGAGATGTCCTCGAAATTCTTCGGCAAGAAGTCCACCGCCCCCGCATCCAGCGCATCGAGGGTGACCCGCGCGCCTTCATGAGTCAGCGAAGAGAACATCAACACCGGGGTCGGGCAACGCTGCATGATGTTACGCACGGCCGTGATGCCATCCATCATCGGCATCTCGTAATCCATGGTAATCACGTCCGGCTTGAGAGCCAGCGCCTGATCGATCGCTTCACGCCCGTTGGTGGCCGTACCCACTACCTGAATGCTGGGGTCGGCGGACAGAATTTCCGTAACACGCCGGCGAAAGAAGCCGGAGTCGTCCACCACCAGAACCTTGACAGCCATACACTCTCCTAGACGACGCGGGCACGGCCCGCGCCGCGAACCATCAGAAACGTCGAGCGTAGCGCTTGAGCATGCTCGGAACGTCGAGAATCAACGCGATGCGGCCATCGCCCGTGATCGTGGCACCGGACATACCCGGGGTGCCCTGGAGCATCTTGCCCAGCGGCTTGATCACCACCTCTTCCTGGCCGACCAACTGGTCGACGACGAAGCCGATGCGTTGGCTGCCCACGGTGAGGATCACCACATGGCCCTCACGCTGCTCCTCCTGGAACGCCTGCGGTACCAGCCAGCGCTTGAGGTAGAACAGTGGCAGAGCCTTGTCGCGCACGATCACCACTTCCTGACCGTCGACCACGTTGGTGCGCGACAGGTCGAGGTGGAAGATTTCGTTGACGTTGACCAGCGGGAAGGCGAAGGCCTGGTTGTCCAGCATGACCATCAGCGTCGGCATGATCGCCAGGGTCAGCGGCACCTTGATGATGATCTTCGAGCCCTGGCCCTTCTGCGAGAACACGTTGACCGTGCCGTTGAGCTGGGAAATCTTGGTCTTGACCACGTCCATGCCGACACCACGGCCGGACACGTCGGAGATCTCGGTCTTGGTCGAGAACCCCGGGGCGAAGATCAGGTTGTAGCACTCGAACTCGTTGAGGCGATCGGCCGCATCCTTGTCCAGCAGCCCTTTCTCCACGGCCTTGGCACGCAGAATGTCGGCATCCATGCCCTTGCCGTCATCGGTGATCGACAACAGGATGTGGTCGCCTTCCTGCTCGGCCGACAGCACCACGCGACCAGCACGGGCCTTGCCCGCCTTCTCGCGCTCTTCCGGGGTTTCCACGCCATGGTCGACAGCGTTGCGCACCAAGTGCACCAGCGGGTCGGCCAGGGCCTCGACCAGGTTCTTGTCGAGGTCGGTTTCCTCGCCTACCAGCTCGAGGTTGATTTCCTTCTTCAGGTTACGCGCCAAGTCGCGCACCAGGCGCGGGAAGCGGCCGAACACCTTCTTGATCGGCTGCATGCGGGTCTTCATCACCGAGGTCTGCAGATCCGCCGTGACCACATCGAGGTTGGACACCGCCTTGGACATGGCCTCGTCGCCACTGTTGAGCCCCAGGCGCACCAGGCGGTTACGCACCAGCACCAGTTCGCCGACCATGTTCATGATCTCGTCCAGGCGCGCGGTATCGACCCGCACGGTGGTTTCGGCCTCACTGGCGGGTTTCTCGGCAGCAGCGGGCGCTGCCGACGCACGAGCAGCGGCGGGCTCACTCTTGGCGGCGGGCTCGACCTTGGCAGCAGGCTTGGCCACGGGCGCCACAGGCGTTATCGGGGCAGGCTTGGCCGGTTCTGGCTTGCTTGCCGCAGGAGCAGGCGCCGATACGGGGGGCGGCACGAACTTGCCCTTGCCATGCAGCTCGTCGAGTAGCGACTCGAATTCACTGTCGGTGATCTCGTCGCTGGCTGGGGCTGCCGGCACAGCCTCGCTGGCCGGAGCCGCAGAACCACTGGCCGGTGCGGCTGGCGCAGCGAACTGCCCCTTGCCGTGCAACTGATCGAGCAGTGCCTCGAACTCGTCGTCGGTGATTTCATCACCGGCAGGCTCGTTTGCTGGCGCACTGGCAGCCGCGGCGGCTGGCGCAGTTGCGGCTGCCGGTGCGGAGAACTGGCCCTTGCCGTGCAACTGATCGAGCAGCGACTCGAACTCGTCGTCGGTGATTTCATCGCTGGCACTCGAGGCGGCTGCCGGCGACTCGGCAGCCGCCTCCTCGCCCAGGGCATCGAGCAACTGGGCGAACTCGCTGTCGGTGATATCGGAAGAGGCCGGCGCCGCTGCGACAGGCTCGGGCTCGGGTTCCGGCTCAGGTTGCGTCACCTCTTCGACGGCAGCAGCGGGGCCGGCCGCCTGCTCGGCACCGGCTGGCTCGGCCAGGCGTGCCAGTGCCGCCAACAGCTCGGGCGAGGCCGGGGTCAGCTCGGTACGCTCACGTACCTGGTTGAACATGCCGTTGACCGCATCCAGCGCAGCCAGCACCACGTCCATCAGCTCGGCATCGACGCGGCGCTCGCCCTTGCGCATGATGTCGAAAACGTTCTCGGCAATGTGGCAGCACTCCACCAGCTCATGGAGCTGGAGGAAGCCCGCGCCACCCTTGACGGTGTGGAAGCCACGGAAGATGGCATTGAGCAGGCTCATGTCATCCGGTCGACTTTCCAGTTCGACCAACTGCTCGGACAACTGCTCGAGAATCTCTCCGGCCTCTACCAGGAAGTCCTGGAGAATCTCTTCATCGGCGCCGAAGCTCATGGGGGTGCTCCTTAGAATCCAAGACTGGACAGCAGGTCGTCGACATCGTCCTGACTGGAGGCGACATCATCACGCTTATCGGCATGAATCTGCGGACCTTCACCATGAGATGGCGCTTTCTGTTTCTGTTGTTCGGCACGCAGTACTTCGTGGTCATGCTCGATGCCGGCGAAGCGATCCACCGAGCTGGCCATCAGTACCAGCTTGAGCAGATTGCTCTCGACCTCGGTAACCAGTTGAGTGACACGCTTGATCACCTGACCAGTGAGATCCTGGTAGTCCTGCGCCAGCAGGATGTCGTTGAGATGGCTGGACAACTTGTTGCCATCACGCTCGCTACGCGCGAGGAACAACTCGATGCGCTTGGCCAGCTCACGGAAACCGTCGGCACCGATTTCACGGCGCATGAAGCGGCCCCACTCGGCACCCAGGCTCTGCGCTTCATCGGCCAGGTCATTGACCAGAGGCGCGCTCTGCTCGACCAGATCCATGGTGCGGTTGGCCGCCCGCTCGGTCATGGTGACCACGTAGTTCAGGCGCTCGGTGGCGTCGGCGATCTGCGACAGCTCCTTGGCATGCGGCATGCGTGGATCGAGCTGGAAATTGACGATGGCATTGTGCAGTTCGCGGGTCAGCTTGCCGACTTCGTGATACAAGCCACGGTCACGAACCTTGTTCAGTTCGTTGATCAGTTGCACCGCATTGCCGAAATTGCCTCTTTCGAGGCTATCGACCAATTCGCGGGCATTTTTCTTCAGGGACGACTCGAGTTCGCCCAGTGTGGAATCATCGTGTTCCATAGCACCCTCGCGGCCGACATCAGCCGTTGACCCGCTCGAAGATCTTCTCGATCTTTTCCTTCAGCACCTGGGCGGTGAAGGGTTTGACCACGTAGCCGTTCACACCGGCCTGAGCGGCTTCGATGATCTGGTCACGCTTGGCCTCGGCCGTGACCATCAACACCGGCAGATGCTTGAGGCGCTCGTCGGCGCGCACCGCGCGCAGCAGGTCGATGCCGGTCATGCCGGGCATGTTCCAGTCGGTCACCAGAAAGTCGAAGCTGCCGCTTTGCAGCATGGGCAACGCCGACGTACCGTCATCAGCCTCCGCCGTGTTGGTAAAGCCCAAATCACGCAAGAGGTTCTTGATGATCCGTCGCATCGTCGAGAAATCGTCAACGATGAGGATTTTCATGTTCTTGTCCAAGTCGACCTCCGTACAGTCCCAAACGTATTGCGCTTGCAAATACGCCTTCTAATCGTGAAACCGGCCCAGCAATATCGTTGCTTCTGCCTCAACCCGCCCGCCATTCCATCAGGCGCGAGCGCAAACGCGCCGCACACTGACTATGAATCTGACTGACTCGCGACTCACTGACGCCAAGCACTTCACCGATTTCCTTCAGGTTCAGTTCTTCATCGTAATACAGCGCCAGCACCAGACGTTCACGCTCCGGCAAGCCGGCAATGGCGTTGGCCAAAGCCGCCTGGAAACGTTCATCTTCGAGATCCCGCGAAGGTTCGAGGTGGGTGTGCCCGGCTTCTTCATGCAACCCGCCGTGTTCGCCGTCCTGCAGCAGGTCGTCGAAACTGAACAGGCGGCTGCCCAAAGTGTCGCCAAGGATGCCGTAGTAATCTTCCAGACTCAATTGGAGTTCGGCCGCAACCTCGTGATCTTTAGCGTCTCGCCCCGTTCTGGCCTCCACGGCGCGGATCGCATCGCTGACCATGCGGCTGTTGCGGTGCACCGAACGCGGCGCCCAATCCCCCTTGCGCACCTCGTCGAGCATGGCGCCACGGATGCGAATACCGGCGAACGTCTCGAAACTGGCGCCCTTGCTGGAGTCGTATTTGCGTGAGGCTTCGAGCAGGCCGATCATGCCGGCCTGAATCAGGTCGTCGACCTGAACGCTGGACGGCAAGCGCGCCAACAGGTGATAGGCGATGCGCTTGACCAGCGGCGCGTAGCGCTCGATCAACTGATACTGGGAATCCTGCGCCTGAGCCTTGTTGTACATACGAAGTCCAGAGGCTGCTGTCATACGGCCGAATCTGCAGTCGGTTGTTTCACCAGGCGCTCGACGAAGAACTCCAGATGACCGCGCGGGTTGGCTGGCAAGGGCCAGGTGTCGACCTTCTGCGCGATCGCCTTGAACGCCAGCGCACACTTGGAGCGTGGAAAGGCCTCGTAGACGGCGCGTTGTTTCTGCACCGCCTTGCGTACGCATTCGTCGTAGGGCACGGCACCGACGTACTGCAAGGCGACATCGAGAAAACGATCCGTCACCTTGGTCAGCTTAGCAAAGAGATTGCGTCCTTCCTGCGGACTGTGCGCCATGTTGGCCAGAACGCGGAAACGGCTGATGCCATGGTCACGGTTGAGCAGCTTGATCAGGGCGTAGGCGTCGGTGATCGAGGTGGGCTCGTCGCACACGACGACGAGAATCTCCTGAGCCGCGCGAACGAAGCTGACCACCGCATCGCCGATGCCGGCAGCGGTATCGATCACCAGCACGTCGAGGTTCTCGCTGATGTCGCTGAAGGCCTGGATCAGGCCGGCATGCTGCATCGGTGACAGGTTGACCATGCTCTGCGTACCGGACGCTGCCGGCACGATGCGGATGCCACCAGGCCCTTGCAGCAGCACTTCACGCAGCTCGCACTCACCGGCAATCACGTCGGCCAAGGTGCGCTTGGGGGTCAGTCCAAGCAACACGTCGACATTGGCCAGACCCAGGTCGGCGTCCATGAGCATGACTCGGCGACCGAGATCGGCCAGGGCCATGGACAGATTCACCGACACGTTGGTCTTGCCGACGCCACCCTTGCCGCCGGTCACCGCGATCACCTGTACGGGATGCATACCCATGTTCTCTACACACCTTGTCTAACTTCGACTTGGCCTAGCGGCCGTTAGTCCCTGCGGAAAAAACGCAGGGCTTGCAACACTTTAGCGCGTCAGCCGACTCGCCGCGCGGTTCCTTGATAAAGACCGGCGAACAATTGCGCCATGGCATCCTCGCTCGGCTCTTCGGCGGCTTGCAGACTCACGGCGCGGCTGACCAACTGATGGCTACGCGGCACCTGCAGGTCATCCGGAATACGTGGCCCATCAGTGACATAGGCTACCGGCAGACGCTGGCCTATGGCCAGGCCCAAAACCTCGCCCAGGCTCGCCGCCTCGTCCAGCTTGGTCAGTATGCAGCCGGCAAGACCGCAGCGCTTATAACTATGGTAGGCCGCTTTCAGCACTTGGTTTTGACTGGTAGCAGCCAGAACCAGATAATTTTTTGCCTTCAGCCCACGTGCGGCCAGGCTCTCGAGCTGCAGGCGCAGGGCCGGGTCATTGCTTGGCAGGCCGGCGGTATCGATCAGCACCACGCGTTTCTTCGCCACAGGCGCCAGGGCTTGCAGCAGAGACTGCCCTGGGTCGACCTGAGTCACCGAGACGCCAAGGATGCGCCCGAGGGTCTTGAGCTGCTCCTGCGCGCCGATGCGGTAACTGTCCATGCTCACCAGGGCGACCTGCTGGGCGCCATGCTTGAGCACGTAGCGCGCCGCCAGCTTGGCCAGCGTGGTGGTCTTGCCCATGCCGGCAGGGCCGACCAGGGCGATCACTCCGCCCTCTTCCAACGGCTCGACCTTGGGCGTCTTGATCGCATGGGCCAGGTGCGCCAGCATCATGCGCCAGGCCTGGCGCGGCTCGTTGATGGTGTTCACGCGCTCGAGCAGCAGTTGCGCCAGGTCGGCCGACAAGCCCATGCGTTGCAGGCGGCGCCACAGATTGGCCTGCTGCGGACGACGGTTCTGCATCTGCCCCCAGGCGATGCTGCCCAACTGCACTTCGATCAGCTCACGCAGGCCGTGCAGCTCGAAGCGCATGGCGTCCAGCGCGCGCGGATCGACACTCGGGACGGGGGCAGGCTTCTCTGCCACCGGGCGCTGCGGTTTGACCGGAGTGACCGGCAATTCCGGCGCCACCAGCGAATCATTGGCAAAAAGTTGACGGTCTTTCAGGGCATCCTCTTCGGCACGGGTGGCCAGTTCGGCCTGGGCGTTGGCGATGCGTGCCTGGGTCTTGCGCAGCTCGGCCTCCAGGGCCGGGTTCGGCCGCACCGGCGTGGGCGCAACCTGATAGTCCAGCGCAGCGGTCAGCTCGACGCCACCGGCCACGCGACGGTTGCCGATGATGGCAGCGTCGGCGCCCAGCTCATCGCGCACCAGTTTCATGGCGGTTCGCATATCGGCAGCGAAGAAGCGTTTGACCTGCATGACCCTTTACCTCAGTTCTGGCCCACAGTGGCGACTATGGTGACCTGCTTGTTGTCCGGAATTTCCTGATAAGCCAGCACGTGGATGCTGGGTACTGCCAGCCGCGCGAAGCGCGACAGCATCGCCCGGATCGGGCCGGCCACCAGCAGGATCACCGGTTTGCCGAGCATTTCCTGGCGCTGCGCCGCATCCACCAGGGAACGCTGCAGCTTGTCGGCCATGCCAGGTTCGAGGAGGATGCCATCCTCACTGCCCTGACCGGCCTTCTGCATACTGTTCAGCAATATCTGTTCCAACCTGGGCTCGAGGGTGATCACAGGCAGCTCGGGCTCAAGCCCGACGATGCCTTGGACGATTGCGCGGGCCAGCGAGACGCGCACTGCCGCCACCATCGCGGCGGGATCTTGACTCTTCGGTGCGACGTTGGCGATGGCCTCGGCGATGGTGCGGATATCCCGTACCGGCACCTGTTCCTGCAGCAGCGCCTGCAGCACCTTGAGCAGCGTGGACAGCGACACCAGCCCCGGCACCAGCTCTTCGGCCAGCTTCGGCGAGCTCTTGGCCAGCAGTTGCATGAGCTGTTGCACTTCCTCGTGGCCCAGCAGCTCGTGGGCATGTTTGTGCAGGATCTGGTTGAGGTGAGTGGCGACCACAGTGCTGGCATCGACCACGGTGTAGCCGAGCGACTGCGCCTGGTCACGCTGGCTGGGGTCGATCCATACCGCCTCCAGACCGAATGCCGGATCCTTGGCGGCAACGCCATTGAGCGGACCGAACACCTGCCCTGGGTTGATCGCCAGTTCGCGATCCGGGTAGACCTCGGCTTCGGCGACGCTGACGCCCATCAGGGTCAGACGGTAGGCGTTGGGCGCCAGGTCGAGGTTGTCGCGGATATGCACCGAGGGCATGAGAAAGCCCATCTCCTGCGACAGCTTCTTGCGAACCCCCTTGATCCGCGCCAGCAACTGCCCGCCCTGGTTGCGGTCGACCAGCGGGATCAGGCGGTAGCCCACCTCCAGGCCAACCATATCCACCGGGGTGACGTCATCCCAGCCCAGCTCCTTGACCTCCTGGGCCTTCTGCGCCGGCAGCAGTTCCTGCTGACGCTGCACTTCCTTGACTTCCTCTTCCTTGACCTTGCGGTTCTTGTGCGCAATCCAGTAGGCGCCGCCTGCCGCTACCAGGCCCAGGCTGATGAAGGAAAAGTGCGGCATGCCCGGCACCAGGCCCATGGCGATGAGGATGGCCGCAGCCACCGCCAGCGCCTTGGGCGAGGCGAACATCTGCCGATTGACCTGCGCGCCCATGTCTTCGGAGGTGGAGACGCGGGTCACCATCACTGCGGCGGCGGTGGACAGCAGCAGCGAGGGGATCTGCGCCACCAGGCCGTCACCGATGGTCAGCAGGGTATAGACCTTGCCCGCTTCGGCGAACGGCAGGCTGTGCTGCAAGACACCGATGGCGATACCGCCGATGAGGTTGATGAAGAGGATCAGCAGGCCGGCGATGGCATCGCCACGGACGAACTTGCTGGCACCGTCCATGGAGCCGTAGAAGTCGGCCTCCTGGGCTACCTCGCTACGACGTTTCTTGGCTTCGACCTGGTCGATCAGGCCGGCGTTGAGGTCGGCGTCGATGGCCATCTGCTTGCCGGGCATGGCGTCGAGGGTGAAGCGCGCACTGACTTCGGAGATACGCCCGGCACCCTTGGTGACCACCACGAAGTTGATGATCATGAGGATGGCGAAGACCACGATACCAACCACGTAGTTGCCGCCGATCACCACCTCGCCGAAGGCCTGGATCACCTGCCCCGCCGCGCCATGCCCCTCGTGGCCGTTGAGCAGCACCACCCGGGTCGAGGCCACGTTCAGCGCCAGGCGCAGCAGCGTGGCGGCCAGCAGGATGGTGGGAAACACGGCGAAATCCAGCGGCCGCAGCGCATAGATACTGACCAACAGCACCACGATCGAGAGCGCGATACTGAAGGTGAACAGCACGTCGAGCAGAAATGCCGGCACCGGCAGCATCACCATGCCGAGCATCACCAGCAGCAGCAATGGAATACCCAGGTTGCCCTGGCGCAGCCCCGCCAGGTTGCTGCGAACATCACCGATGATTTGTGCGCGATCTACTGCCACTTGCCTACCCCAGCCGAATCAAACTTTTGACGCGAAACTGCGTCCTGATTGGCTAAGGGCAAGAAGTGTTCCAGAAAAGCAGCTACAAGTTGCAAGCCTCAAGCTGCAAGCAAGAAAGAGCAAAAGCGCCCGCCCTCAAAGCGGGTCTTGCTTGCAGCTTGCGGCTCAATCATCCCGGCGCAGATCCTGGGGAATCGGCAAGTCCGGCAACGGGCCGGGGCGTTTGGCCTTGCCCGCCTGGAACTGGCGGAGCTGGTAGACATAGGCCAGCACCTGGGCCACGGCCAGGTAAAGACCGGC
The DNA here is from genome assembly GCF_026723825.1 of Pseudomonas sp. GOM7. Taxonomy (NCBI): domain Bacteria; kingdom Pseudomonadati; phylum Pseudomonadota; class Gammaproteobacteria; order Pseudomonadales; family Pseudomonadaceae; genus Pseudomonas; species Pseudomonas sp. GOM7. Next base: position 3,561,830 of record NZ_CP113519.1, read on the forward strand.
GGGAATTTCCTGCTCCAGTTCGGTGGAGTAGTAGACCGCCCGCGCCAGAGCCGGCGACTCGAGCACCATGACCTTGTGCTCATTGGCGATCTCGCGAATCTTCAGGGCGATGAAATCGTTGCCCTTGGCCAGCAGTACCGGGGCACCGCCCGAGTTGGGGTCGTACTTCAGCGCCACGGCGAAGTGGGTCGGGTTGGTGATCACCACGTCGGCCTGCGGCACGGCCTGCATCATGCGCCGTTCGGCCATCTCGCGCTGCAACTGACGAATGCGCCCCTTGACCTCTGGCTTGCCCTCGGAGTCCTTGTATTCGTCCTTGACCTCCTGCTTGGTCATCATCAGCTTCTGCTTGTGGCTCCAGAGCTGGAACGGCACATCCACCGCCGCAATCAGGATCAGCCCGCAGGACAACCAGAAGGCGCTCCAGCCGACCACGGTGAGGCTGTGCAGGATCGCCGGCTCCACCGGCTCGTTGGCGATGGCCAGCAGGTCGTCCTGATCCGTGGCCAGCACCAGCAGGGCCACCGCCAGGATCACCAGGAACTTGGCAAAGGCCTTGAGCAGTTCCACCAGCGCCTGTACCGAGAACATGCGCTTGAGGCCCGCCAGCGGGTTCATCCGACTGCCCTTGGGCAACAGTGCCTCGCTGGAGAACAACCAGCCGCCCAGGCCGATGGGGCCGATCACCGACGCGATCAGCAGGACGATGAAGAAGGGCTGCAGGGCCAGCAGGGTCTGCTTGCCGTAGGCCAGCAGGTAGAGAGCCATGCTGTCTTCGCGCATCAGCACCTCGCGCGGCAGGCTGAAGGTGCCGCGCATCAGATCCAGCAAGGCGCCGCCAATCTGGGCGCCGAACAGGATCAGGGCCGCCGTGCCGGCAAAGGTCACCGCCAGGGTGTTGAGCTCCTTGGAACGCGCGATCTGGCCTTTTTTCCGCGACTCTTCGAGCCGCTTGCCTGTGGGTTCCTCGCTCTTGTCGGCGCCGCTCTCGCTTTCCGCCATGGCTACCTCGTCTGGGCGAATTCGCCCAATTGCTGCAGGGCATCACTGGCAATGGCCTGGAACAGGCTGCCGAAGTCGGAGAGGCTGATCCAGAAGATCACCAGGCCCATGGCCAGGGTCAGCGGAAAGCCGATGGAGAAGATGTTCAGTTGCGGCGCCGCCCGTGTCATCACGCCGAAGGCCAGGTTGATTACCAGCAGCGCGGTAACGGCCGGCAGGGTGAGCAACAGCCCGGCGCCGATCACCCAGCTAAGCTTGCCGGCCAGCTCCCAGTAGTGCTGCACCATCAGGCCCTGCCCTGGTGGCAAGCTGACGAAGCTCTCGGCGAGCACTTCCAGCACCACCAGATGGCCATTGATGGCCAGAAACAGCAGGGTCACCAGCATCAGCATGAACTGGCCCAGCACCGGCACCGATACACCGTTGGTGGGGTCGACCATGGAAGCGAAGCCCAGACCCATCTGCATGGCGATGATCTGCCCGGCGACGGTGAAGACGTGGAAGAACAACTGCAAGACGAAACCGAGCATGACCCCGATCATGACCTGCTCGGCGATCAGCAGCAGACTGCGCAAGCTCAGCGCATCCACCTGCGGCATCGGCGGCAGGGTGGGCACCAGCACGACGCAGATGGCCAGCGCCAGGTACAGGCGCACGCGGGTCGGCACCAGTTGCGTACCGATGATCGGCATGACCATCAGCATGGAGGCGATGCGAAACAACGGCAGCATGAACTGGGCGATCCAGCCGCTGATCTGCGCGTTGCTCAACTCCAGCATCGTGCCCGCCCCATCAGCCTATGAGGTACGGAATGTTCTGGATCAGGTTCTGGGTGTACTCCATCAACTGGCTGACCAGCCAGGGGCCGGACCAGATCAGGGTCAGCAGCATGATCAGCAGGCGCGGCAGGAAGCTCAGGGTCTGTTCGTTGATCTGCGTGGCCGCCTGGAACATGGCGACGATCAGACCGACGACCAGGCTCGGCACCACCGCCAGGCCTACGATCAGCACGATCAGCCAGAGCGCTTCGCGAAACAGGTCAACCGCTACCTCGGGAGTCATGCACGCCTCGCTATATGGTGCCGAAACTGGCGGCCAGTGTACCCATGATCAACGCCCAGCCATCGACCAGGACGAACAGCATGATCTTGAACGGCAGAGAAATGATCAAAGGTGAGAGCATCATCATGCCCATCGCCATGAGGATACTGGCCACCACCATGTCGATGATCAGAAACGGAATGAAGATCATGAAACCGATCTGGAAGGCGGTCTTCAGCTCCGAAGTGACGAACGCCGGCACCAGGATGGTCAGCGGCACGTCCTCGACACCGTTGAGGTCGGTGCGCTTGGACAGGCGCACGAACAGCGCCAGGTCGCTTTCGCGGGTCTGCGCCAGCATGAAGTCGCGTATCGGCCCCTCGGCACGGCTCAGCGCCTCCTGGGCGATGATCTCTTCGTTGAGATAGGGCTGCAGGGCATTGGTGTTTATCCGGTCGAACACCGGCGCCATGATGAACAGGGTGAGAAACAGCGCCAGGCCGACCAGGATCTGGTTCGATGGCGTGCTCTGCAGCCCAAGCGCCTGGCGCAGGATGGAAAAGACGATGATGATGCGGGTGAAGCTGGTCATCAGCATGACGAACGCCGGGATGAAGCTCAGCGCCGTCATGATCAGCAGAATCTGCAGGCTGACCGAATACTCCTGCTGACCCTCGGCATCGGTGGACAGGGTGATGGCCGGGATCGACAGCGGATTGTTGCCTGACTGGATCAGCGAGCTCGCGCCTGGCGGATCCGCGGCGAACGCCAGTGAAGCGGCCAGGCTCAACACCAGCACCAGCAAGAAACGCAGCATCAGGACTTGTCCTTCTGATCCTTGCCCAGCAGCTCCATCAGGCGCTGGGCGAATTCCGGGGTGGCGGGCTCGGCATCGGCCAGATGCACCGGCTCCTTGAGCACATGCAAGGGGGTGATGCGCCCGGCCGACAGGCCCAGCAGGATCTGCTCGCTGCCCACCTGCACCAGCACCAGACGATCACGTGGGCCCAGGGGCTGGGTGGCCAGCAACTTGATCACCTGGCCAGTGCGCGGCGTCAGTTGCTGCACGCGGCGCAGCAACCAGGCCAGGGCGAAGATCAGGCCGATCACCAGCAACAGGCCCAGCAGCATCTGCCCCAATTGCCCGGCCAGCTCACCGCCCGCCGACGGCATGGCCTTGGCCGCGGGCTCGGCGGCCTGCGCCACCCAGGGCAGGCACAGCAGCAATGCGAGTAGGCGGCTCATGGTCAGCGCAGCTTCTTGATACGTTCGCTGGGGCTGATCACATCAGTCAGGCGAATGCCGAACTTCTCGTTGACCACCACCACTTCGCCATGGGCGATCAGGGTGCCGTTGACCAGCACGTCGAGCGGCTCGCCGGCCAGGCGATCCAGCTCGATCACCGACCCCTGATTGAGCTGCAGCAGGTTGCGGATGGTGATGTCGGTGTTGCCCACCTCCATGGAAATGGACACCGGTATGTCCAGGATCACGTCCAGGTTCGGCCCTTCCAGATTGACCGGCAGGTGATTGGTGGGCGGTGCACTGCCGAATTCTTCCATGGGCGCGCGGGGCGCTTGCGGCTTGGCAGCCTCCTGCGGCGCCTGCGCCGCGAGCATGGCATCGATGTCCTCTTGGCCGGCATCGCCGGCTTCGGCCAGGGCTGCTGCCCACTCGTCGGCCAGCGCCTGCTCTTCGGGGGAAGTGTTTTCTTCGTCTGCCATGGTAGTTCCTCGCCTGGCTCCTGAATCTGTTTGAAATCTGTCGGGGTCAGGTCTGCCTATGCAGACCGGCCTGAGAAACCGCGTCCATCAGCGCGGTCGTTCGATCGGCTCCAGCACCTGCAGGGCCAGATTGCCACGGTGCGCGCCCAGCTTGACCTTGAAGGTGGGCACACCATTGGCACGCATCACGATGTTATCCGCCATGTCCACCGGGATCACGTCACCGGGCTGCATGTGCAGGATGTCGCGCAGCTTCAACTGACGTCGCGCCACGGTGGCCCCCAGCGGCACGCTGACGTCAAGGATGTCCTCGCGCAGCGCCTTGATCCAGCGCTCGTCCTGAGCGTCGACGTCGGACTGGAAACCGGCGTCGAGCATCTCGCGGATCGGCTCGATCATCGAATAAGGCATGGTGACGTGCAGATCGCCACCGCCGCCGTCCAGCTCGATGTGGAAGGTGGACACCACCACCACCTCGCTGGGGCTGACGATGTTGGCCAGCGCCGGGTTGACCTCGGAGTTGACGTACTCGAAGTTGATGTCCATGACCGCGTGCCAGGCCTCGCGCAGGTCGACGAAGGCCTGATCGAGCACCATGCGCACCACGCGCAGCTCGGTGGGGGTGAACTCGCGCCCTTCGATCTTGGCGTGGCGGCCGTCGCCACCGAAGAAGTTGTCCACCAGCTTGAACACCAGCTTGGCGTCGAGAATGAACAGCCCGGTGCCACGCAGCGGCTTCATCTTCACCAGATTGAGGCTGGTGGGTACGTACAGCGAGTGCACGTACTCGCCGAACTTCATCACCTGTACCCCGCCGACGGCGACATCCGCCGAGCGACGCAGCAGGTTGAACATGCTGATGCGGGTGTAGCGAGCGAAGCGCTCGTTGATCATCTCCAGAGTCGGCATGCGCCCACGGACGATGCGATCCTGGCTGGTCAGGTCGTACTGTTTGACGCTGCCCGGTTCGGCTGCATCCTCGGTATCGACCAGGCCATCGTCCACACCGTGGAGTAGCGCGTCGATCTCGTCCTGGGAAAGCAGATCCTGAACGGCCATGATGACTCCCGCTTACTGCAATACGAAATTGGTGAACAGCACCTGTTCGACCACGGTGCTGCCGGTTTCCTTCTGCGCCACTTCCTGCACGCTGGCCAGTGCCTGCTGCAGGAGCATCTCCTTGCCCAGCGGCGTCTGCAGGGCCTTGAAGTCCTGGCCGGACAGCAGCATCACCAGGCGGTTGCGCAACACCGGCACATTGCCCTTGAGCTTCTCCATGCCGGCGGCATCGCGCCCCATCAGGGCCATGCTCACCTGCAGATAGCGGGTGCGCCCATCGACGTTGTAGTTCACCACGAACGCCGGCTGCAGATCCTGATAGATCGCCGGCTGATGCACCGGCGCAGCCGCAGCGGCCGCATCCTCGTGCGCGGGCTCCTCGGCCTTCTTGTCCTTGCTCAGGAAGAACCAGGTACCCCCGATGGAAAGGCCAACGGCCAGCAGCAGAACCACGACGATGAGAATGATGAGCTTGAGCTTGCTCTTGCCGCCGGGTTGCCCGTCCTCGGCTGGTGCTGCTTCTTTCTTAGCCATGCCAATAATCCGTCGCTATCGAGGTTCTTTCTGCAATCAATGGGTTGGGAGCAAGTGTTATGCCAGCCTGTGAGGCCTGTTGTCCAACCTTGGGCTGCGGATTTAACAGCGCCAGCGGCTTGCTGTCATCCAAAATGCATGCGCCCGAGTGATCTTGCGAACACTCGGGCGCTTGTCAGTCTAGGGTCTGTTGCCGCTTCACGCACGGCGCGTCTTCACAACGACGGTTCCGTGCGGCCGTGTAATCCAGCCGGCAGGGGCCGCCTGGTCTTCAGGCGTAGTAGTCCACCAGCCCGCGGCCCATGCTCGTACGCTCGCTACGAATCTCCTGCGGCACGCCTGAGATCAGCTCGTCACCGCCGCCCATGAGGCCGTCCCCTCGCCTCGACCCTGAACGCTCGTCGCCTTGCGCCTGCCCCTGCCAGCCACGGTTGAGCGACTGATCGGAAACGTTGGCGTCTGCCAGGTTCATGCCTTGCTGAGCAAACATGTCACGCAGGCGATGCATCTGCCCTTCCAGAGTTTCCCTCACAGCCGCGTTGGGGCTGGCGAAGGTGACCTGAGCGGCGTCCTGAGACATGTGCACGCGCACCTCGAGACGCCCGAGATCGGCAGGATCGAGCTGGATCTCCGCCGACTTGAGGTTCTGGCTGGACATCCACATCACCTTGTCCACCACCGCCTCGCTCCAGCCGCCCTGGTTCATCGCCACCGGCTGACCCGGCACCACCGGCACGCGCGTGGCCACCCCGCTCTGCTGATTGATCGCCTGGGTCAGCGCCGAGAGCTTGCTGACGAACTGATCCGGGCGATTGGGCTGGGCGCTCTCCTTGAGGCTTTCCAGCAGATCGCTGGCGCTCTTCTCGAGACCGACCTCCAGGGCCGGCTCCTCCCCTTCCGGGCTCGTCTCGGCCTGCTGCTTGCCCATGCTGGCCATGGCAGCCGCGAAATCCGTGCTGCTGGCCGTACGCGCGGCCTTGGCCTGGGTATCGGGTTGCGCCGTCGCCTGCGTCTTGGCCTGCTCTTCCAGTTGCGGCTGCAAGCGAACCATGGCATCGAGCGTCTCGCCGTCGGTTTCGGACTCGGCGGCGGCCTGGGCCGTGATGTCGGTGCTCACCTTGGCCTCCTTGGTGCCATCGATCAGCAGGGTCGGCAAGGCATCGCCCTCTGCGTCCGCAGTGGGCAACGGCTCTTCGCTGGGCTGCGGCGCCGTGCCGGTGAGGGCCATGGCCAGCAACGGATCGAGCGTCTCCTTCGACTCGTCCTCGGCCGGCAAGGTCTTGCCGTCGGCGGCAACCTCGGGCTGCTCAGCATCGCTGGCTTTTGCCGGTTCAGCCTCATCCTTGCTGGATGGCGCGCGCGCATCGGAGGACTTCCTGGCCTCGACGTTGCGCTCGCCGGCTTGCGTCTGGCGCTCCTTGGCATACACCTTGTCGAAGCTAGAAGGCTCGTTCTTGCTGGGCTCCGGCGCTCTCGCCGGGGGCTTGGCTCTGTTCTTTACCTCAGGCGCAGCCTGCAGGAGTGGTTCGGGCATCACAGGCATGGACGCTCTCCGTCTGTTGGGTCGTGACGGTATCAGAGCAAAGGACGGGCCAACTGCGCATGAACAGGCGCACATGGGCCTCTCGGCCGCTTCGGGGATCAGGGACGATAACGTTGACGTTCGCGCTTGAGCAGGATGCGCACGATGGCGAATTCACGCTCGATCTGCTCGATCAGCTCCGGCGCCAGCTCCAACGCCTCGCGCCGGCCGGCATCTTCGAGCTGCTTGCACAGCCCCGCCAGCATGGGCGCCCCCATGTTGCTACAGCTTCCCTTGAAGCTATGGGCAGCCAGGCGCAATGCCTGGGCATCGGCACGCTGCTCGGCCTGACGGATCAGGCGCAGGCGCTCTTCGGAGTCGACCACGAAGGTATCGAGCAACGAGGGATATTCGCCTTCCATGATGTCCTGCAGGGACGCAAGCACCGCGTCATCTAGATGAATATCGGACACTACTGAGTCACTCCATGAACGACAGCCCGGCGGATTATGCCTCAGCGACCCAGCAAAACTCCACGCTGATCCCCTGCCGATCCCAGTAGCAGACATCGCTCAACTCGCGCACCAGCGCCAGACCACGCCCACATAGCGCAGAATCCGGGCTCGCTGGCGGCAGCATGTCAGGCAAACCCGGCCCACTGTCCTCGACCCGCACGATCAGGCGCCCACCGCCGTCCTGCGGGCACAACTGCAGGTGGAAACGCACATAGCCTTCCTGCAGTTGCATCAGGCGCAGGCGGCGCTCACGGTAATACTCGGCAAAACCGCTGGCGTCACGCTTGAGCGCCGAATCCAGGCCCATCACGCCATGCTCCAGGGCGTTGGAATAGAGTTCGGTCAGCACCGTGTAGATTTCCCCGCCGCGCGGCCGTAGCGCCTGCACTTCCATCAGCAGCTGCAAGAGGTAAGGCAAGGGATTGGAATGACGTAGACTCTGTGCACGAAACTCGAAGCGGGCCGACCAGTTCAGCGGGCTGCTCTGCCCGGAATCGGCAAAGGCCAGCGAATGCGGCCGCGCTTCGTCCTCGTCGAGGCCGACCTGCAGCATGCTGACGTCATCGCGCTGCTCGCCGCGGAAGGCGGCCAGGGCCTCCTGGATTTCCTCGAACAGGGCATCGGGCTGCCGGTTGGCCTCCAGCACCCCGAGCAAACGGCTTTCACCGAACAGTTGCCCTTGGCGATCACTGGCCTCCAGCACACCATCGGTGAGCAGGAAGATGCGATCGTCCGGCTGCAGCGGGTACACCTCGCAGCGGTCGATGAAAGCCGCTGGTTCGAGAATGCCCAGCGGCAGGTGACGTGATGCCAGCACCTGATGCGGCCGCCCATCGCCATGCAGCAGATAACCATCCGGCAGACCGCCGTTCCATACCTCCAGCATCCTGCGCTGACTGCCGATATGCAGCAGCGTGGCGCAACAGAACACGCCGACAGGCAGGATGCGCTTGAGCTTGGCATTGATCTCGCGGAGCACTTCGGCCAGGGCATGGCCCTTGGCCGTCATGCCATAGAAGACTTCGGCCAGCGGCATGGCGCCGATAGCTGCCGGCAGCCCATGCCCGGTGAAATCGCCGAGCATCACATGCATGCCCCCGGAGGGCGTATAGGCGGCCAGCAGCAAGTCGCCGTTGAACAGCGCATAGGGCGATTGCAGGTAACGAATATTGGGGGCGTTGAGGCAACCGGCATGCGCCACCCGATCGAAGACCTCCTTGGCCACGCGCTGCTCGTGCAGGAGCTGCTCGTTGTGCCTGGCGATCATGTCGCGCTGCTCAAGCACGGTGGCCTGCAGGCGCCGCAGACGATCCATGGCCTTGATCTTGGCTTCGAGAATCACCCGATTGTAGGGCTTGGCGAGAAAATCGTCGCCGCCTGCCTCCAGGCAACGCACCAGGGCCTCGTTCTCGGTCAGAGAGGTGAGGAAGATGATCGGCACCAGCGCGTCGCCGGCCTGCTGCTTGATCCGCCGCGCCGCCTCGAAACCGTCCATCACCGGCATCAGCGCGTCCATCAGGACGAGCTGCGGACGCTCCTGCTCGAACAACGCGACGGCCTCCAGGCCGTTGCTGGCGGTGAGCGCGCGATGCCCCTGACGGCTGATGATGGTCGACAGCAGCATGCGATCGGCTGCGTTGTCCTCAGCGATCAGGATGGACAGACGCTCAGGCATGGTCAGCCGATCTGGAAGAGTTGCTCGAAATTGGAGATGGCGAGGATCTTGCGCACGTCGCCGCTGCAGTTGAGCAGGCGGATCTGCGCCGAGTCGCCACCGGCGTGATCGCGCAACAGCAGCAGCATGCCAAGCGCGGAGCTATCCAGATAGCTGGTTTCCTTCAGATCCACCAGATAGCGTTTAGGCGTAATGCTGACGCGCTCGTAGGCATCGCGAAACTCCTGATGCGAGGCGAAATCGAAACGCCCGCGAATGGTGATGGTCAGCTCCTGGCCGTCGGCCGATGCTTGCGAGGTAATGCTCATACCGGGTTCCTTATCACAAAACTGTTCTCAGCTTAGCCGGTTTATCGGCTGGAGAGGATGACAGGCAAGCGTTTTGTTTGACAGCCTCCAGGCCTCGCAGCGCGAAACGGCAACAGACCCTAGCAGACCGTTGAATAACGTAGGCGGCGACTGTATGGATGCAGGAGGTAGAGCGACGCAGGAAGCCCAAGCCGAGGCAGGCTGGCCCGAAGGGCGAGCGCAGTGAATCAAAAAGCACTGGGCCCGCACTCGGGGTTACGTGCTGTAAATGAGCATTTTTGAGGTTCTTCACGGAATCTCGGGAAAGTCAGTCTTGATACCGGACTGGCAAGTTTGTGTGGGGGCTTATTGCTTGTTCGGGTGCTTGTTCCGGATTGCCGCGTTTTTGTTGATGTCTCTGGTTTCGCCCTCCCGGGCGAGTCACTTTTGTAGGGCAAAAGTAACCAAAACCCTCCGCCCGATCATCCGGCCCTCGCTGCGCGAGGGTTCGCTCACTCCATCGCCGCTCCAGAGGCCCGCCACGGTGGGCCATCCCTGGCCCATCGTGGCTCTCGCGACATCCATGTCGCTCGACCTCTTCCACGACGATTCCGTTCGCCCTCCTGGGCGGGCTCTGCACGCGCCTGAACCTGCGGTAACCCAGAATTAGCGTGGAGTGCTTGAACATGGGTCAGCCGTAGGGCTGACCAGGATGCCGGCTGAAACTACGCGAATGAAAGTTTTGATTTAACCCGACACTTCACCGCTACCAGAACACTCCGTCTATACCTTGAAATACCCATTCGTTCAGTCGCGCGAATGGCCCCTTCAGGAGGGTGAGTGGAATCGTTGCGTAGAGGGTTGAGCGGCATGGATGCCGCGAGAGCCGCGATTGGCCAGGGATGGCCCTTCGCGGCGGGCCCTCGGAGTAACGATGGAGCGAACGAATCCCGGCGAAGCCGGGGCCGGATGGCGGGGCCAAGCCTTTTTGCCTTCTTTTGTGGCGTTTGACAAAAGAAGGTCGCCGGGGGGCGAAACGGGAGATATCAACTAAACGCCGATAAGCAGCTTTACACCGAAAACGAAAGCATACTCACACAAACTTGCCAGTCCGGTGTCAACCAGGCATTCCCCACTGAAAGTGCGATGAACCTGTTTTTAACGCAGTATTACCAACGCACGACTGCATGGATGCAGGAGGTAGAGCGACGCAGGAAGCCCAAGCCGAGGTAGTTTTTCAACAGCCTGCTAGGCTCAGCGCTCGCGGCCATCGAGCAGGCGTTGCGCCAGCTCGTCGAGCAACTTCTGCTCACGCCGATCCTCGGCCTGGCGGGCCTCGTCGCGGTAGCGCTGCACCAGCTTGCGCAGCCCTTCGAGTCGCGCATAGCGCTGCTGCCAGATGCCACGAGCCTTGTCCAGATTGGCGCGGTGCCAATCCAGGCTCTGGTTCTGCTGGCCGATGGCGGTTTCTAGCTGCGCCAGAAAGCGTTGGTAGTTCATCAGCCACTGCCCGGAAACACCCTTGCTGCCCTCGCTGATCCACTGCTGCTGGTAGTCGCCGCGAAAGCGTTCCAGTTCGCCGAGCTTGGCTTCGGCCTGGCTCACCAGGCCCTGACAGTGGCCAAGTTGGCGGGCCGCTTCGCGCTCGGCCTTCTCGGCCATTTCCACCACCGGCTGCAGGCGCTTGGCGCGGCTGAGGCTCATCGAGCCCAGGCTCCGATGCAGACGGCGCTTGGTTCAGGCACCTTGCTCACTGGCCCAGCACCGCGCTCAGTTGTTCACGGCTCTGGGCCATGCTCACGCTCTCGTCGAGCCCCTGGCGCAGGTAATGCGCCATCTGCGGCTGGCGGGCGATAGCCAGGTCGGTGTCGGCATCGCCACCGGGCACATAGGCACCGACGCTGATCAGGTCACGACTCTGCTGATAACGCGACCAGAGCTGCTTGAAGCGCTGTGCCTGCTTGAGCTGCTCCGGCGGCACCACCTGCGGCATCACCCGGCTGATGGACGCCTCGATGTCGATGGCCGGGTAATGCCCCTCCTCGGCCAGCCGCCGTGACAGCACGAAGTGGCCATCGAGCACGCCGCGCGCCGCATCGGCAATGGGATCCTGCTGGTCGTCGCCTTCGGAAAGCACCGTGTAGAAGGCGGTGATCGAGCCGCCACCAGCTTCGGCATTGCCGGCACGCTCCACCAGCTTGGGCAGCCTGGCGAACACCGAAGGCGGATAGCCCTTGGTCGCCGGCGGCTCGCCGATGGCCAGGGCGATCTCGCGCTGGGCCTGGGCATAACGGGTCAGCGAATCCATCAGCAGCAGCACGTTCTTGCCCTTGTCGCGAAAGTATTCGGCGATACGGGTGCAGTATTGCGCGGCACGCAGGCGCATCAGCGGCGCATCGTCAGCGGGCGAGGCGACCACCACGGAGCGTTTGATGCCCTCCTCGCCGAGAATCTCGTCGATGAATTCCTTGACCTCACGGCCCCGTTCGCCGATCAGGCCGACCACGATGATCTCGGCCTCGGTGAAGCGGGTCATCATGCCCAGCAGCACCGACTTGCCCACGCCGGTGCCGGCAAACAGGCCGAGGCGCTGACCACGGCCCACGGTGAGCAGGCCATTGATGCTGCGGATGCCGACATCCAGAGGCTGACTGATGGGGTCACGGTTGAGCGGGTTGATGCTCGGGCCATCCATCGGCACCCAGTCCTCGGCCTTCATCCCGCCCTTGCCATCGAGCGCGCGCCCGGCGCCGTCGAGCACCCGGCCGAGCATCGACATGCCCATGGGCAGACGCCCGGTATCCGGTAGCGGCACCACGCGCGCCCCCGGTGCGATACCCGCCAGGCTGCCGACCGGCATCAGGTATATCTTGCCGCCGGAGAAGCCCATGACCTCGGCCTCGACCTGCACCGGATGGTAGCTGTCGCTGTTGATCACCAGGCAGCGGCTGCCGATGGCGGCACGCAGACCTTCGGCTTCCAGGGTCAGGCCGACCATGCGCAGCAGGCGCCCCTCGACCACGGGTTGACTAGGCAGGCTGATGGCGTCGACATAGGCATCCAGACGCCTGGCGAAACTGATTCGGTCAAGGCGCATCGACGGCGTCCAGATCCAGGCTGATGTCCGCTTCCGGTGGCTGGCCGACCTGTGCGCGCTGCTGCTCGAACAACTGCTTGAGCGACTGCGCCAGGCGCGTCTCGACGCTGGCGTCGATCAGGCTGTGCTCGGACTCGATGCGGCAACCACCGGGCAGCAGGCTCTCGTCCTCGAGGATGCGCCAGCTTTCCTCGTGGCGCTCACGCAGGGCCTTGATGGTGTCGAAATCCTGCGGATTGACCTGGATGCGCAGGTTGTCCGCACCCATCGGCAGCAGTTTCAGCGCCTCACGCAGCACCTGGCGAATCTGGCTGGAGTCGGTGTTCAGCTCGCGCTGCACCACCTCGCGCACCATGTGGCTGACCAGCTTGACCAGCGCCACTTCCAGTTGCTGATCCTGCTCGGCAATGGGCTCGAGTAGCTGACTCATCAGCTTGTCCAGGCCCTGCAACTTGAGCGCCAACGCGGCATCGGCCTCCTGCTTGGCCTTGAGCTGGCCGGCATGGAAGCCATCTTTCTCGCCTGCGGAGAAACCTTCGTTGTAGGCATCCTGACGAATGGCCTCTAGCTCGTCGAGCGTCAGCGGCTTGACGTCCTCCAGAGCCACCTCTTCGGACTGTGCCGCCTCTTCGGCGGACGCCGGCTCGCTGGGCGCTTCGTCGACCGCCTCTGCCGTCTGCGCAGGCTCGTCCCCGGCATCACCAGGCTCGTCGAAGCTGGGCAAGGCCCAGCGGTCGAACCCGGTCAGATCCTTAGCGCGGATCAGTTCGCTTTCCGGCTCCTTGGGCGCCATGCTTTAGACCATCTCTTCGCCGCCCTTGCCGCCAAGCACGATTTCTCCGGCTTCGGCCATGCGACGGGCGATGGTGAGGATTTCCTTCTGCGCGGTTTCCACGTCGCTGACGCGCACCGGGCCCTTGGCCTCCAGGTCGTCGCGCAGCAGCTCGGCGGCACGCTTGGACATGTTCTTGAACACCTTGTCCTTGATCGCATCGTCGGCGCCCTTGAGCGCCAGCACCAGCACGTCGGAGGACACCTCGCGCATGAGCGCCTGGATACCGCGGTCGTCGACGTCGGCCAGGTTGTCGAAGACGAACATCAGGTCTTCGATCTGTGTCGACAGGTCTTCATCCACCTCGCGGATCGAGTCCATCAACTGGCCTTCGACCGAGCTGTCGAGGAAGTTCATGATGTCCGCCGCGCGCTTGACCCCACCCATGGTGGCACGCGAGGTATTGGCACTGCCGGAGAACTGCTTCTCGAGGATCTGGTTGAGTTCCTTGAGCGCCGAGGGCTGCACGGTGTTGAGCGAGGACACGCGCAGGATGATGTCCAGGCGCACCTTGTGGTCGAAATGGCTGAGCACCTCGCCCGCCTGGTCGGGGTCGAGGTAGGCGACCACGATGGCCTGGATCTGCGGGTGCTCGTAGCGAATCACGTCGGCCACGGCGCGTGGTTCCATCCACTTGAGGCTGTCCAGGCCACTGGTGCTGCCACCGAGCAGGATGCGGTCGATCAGGTTGCCGGCCTTGTCCTCACCCAGCGCGGCGGTGAGCATCTTGCGAATGTAACCGTCGGAGCCCACGCCCAGGCTGGTCTGGTCGCCGACGATGTCGACGAACTCGGCCATCACCTGCTCGACCTGTTCGCGATGCACGTTGCGCATGCCGGCCATGGCCAGGCCCACGCGCTGCACTTCCTTGGGCCCGAGGTGGCGCAACACCTGCGCGGCATCGGTCTCGCCCAGCGACAGCAGAAGAATGGCGGCCTTGTCGACCTTGGTCAGCTTGGTAGCGGTACGGTTGTCACTCATCGGCGTTGATCCACTCTTTCACCACCAGAGCCACACGGCCCGGATCTTCGGCGACCAGGCTCTTGATGGCATTCAGTTGTGCATCATACCCCTCGGTGGGGCTCGGCAACATGATGCTTTGCGGCCCACCCAGGCTCACTCGATCATCGGCCAGTTCGCCATCCAGACCCGCCATGCGGCCCAGCTCGACATCGCCGCCCTCGCCTTGCCCCTTGCCCTTGCCGGCGCCGGTGATGTTGTTGAGCACCGGACGCAACACACCGAACACCAACGCCACAATCAACAGGACACCGATCAGTTGCTTGCCGATGTCCCAGAACCAGGGCTGGGTGTAGAACGGAATGTCCGGAATCTCCTCGCCCTGGGCAGCGCTGAATGGCGTGTTGATCACGCTGACGCTGTCGCCACGGCTGGCGTCGAAACCGACCGAGTCCTGTACCAGGCGGGTGAAGCGCGCCAGATCGTCGGCACTCCAGGGCACTCGCGTGGTTTCCCCGGTGGCCGGGTCGACACGCACCTGGTCATCCACCACCACGGCCACCGACAGGCGACGCAGGCGCCCCTGCTGCTGCTTGGTGTAGCTGATGGAGCGATCCAACTCGAAATTGCGCGTCGACTGCTCGCGCTTGTCCGCCGGATACGGCGCCAGCATCGGCTGGCCGGTGGCCGGATCCATGATCTGTTGACCATTGGCATCCACCAGCGGCTGACCGGCAGCGACCGGGCCGGCTGGTGCGGCGGCGCCAGCGGCTTGCTGCGGTGCGGCGGCCGGGCCAGGCGGCTGATTGGACAGCGCCCCCGGCACTCCTTGCGGCGGCAGGCTGCTCTGACGCTGTTCGTTGACCTGCTGCTCGCTACGCAGCGCCGGCTGATCCGGGTTGAACATCTCGGAGGTGGATTCCACCGCGCTGAAGTCGACATCGGCGGAGACTTCGGCCTTGTAGCGGCCATTGCCGAGCACCGGCTGCAGGATGTTGTGCACGCGCTGGGTGAACAGACTCTCCATGCGCCGGGTGTAGTCGAACTGCTTGCCGGCCATGGTCAGCTCGGAAAGCTCCTGCTGATCGGACAGCAGGTTACCCTTCTGGTCGACGACGGTGACCTGGCTCTTGTCCAGCTCCGGCACGCTGGTGGCGATCAGGTTGACGATGGCCATGACCTGGCTCGGCTCCAGCGCCCGCCCCGGATACAGCTCGACCAGCACCGAGGCGCTGGGCTTGCGCTCGTCACGTACGAACACCGACGCCTTGGGCATGGCCAGGTGCACGCGCGCGCCCTTGACGTTGTTGAGGCTGGAGATGGTACGTGCCAGCTCACCTTCCAGGCCGCGACGGTAGCGCGTGGCCTCCATGAACTGGCTGGTGCCCAGGCCCTGCTCGCGGTCAAGGATCTCGAAGCCGACACTGTTGTCGGTCGGCGCCACGCCGGCCGCGGCCAGGCGCATGCGAGCGTTGGCCAGATCATCGGACTTGACCAGCAGCGCGCCGGAATTGGGTTCCACGGTGTAGTCGATACCGGCATTGCTCAGCACATCGAGCACCTGACTGGTGTCCATGCCATTGAGGTTGCCGTAAAGGGGGCGGTAATCGGGCTGCTGCGACCACAGCACCACGGCAAAACCGATCGCCACGCTGGCGGCCAAACCGACCAGCAGGCCGAGCTGACGCAACACCGACATTTCGGCGAGATTTTCCAGGAAGCTCAGTCCGAACAACGGCTTCTTGGGTTCTGTCGCATCGGCCTTGGCCGGGACGTTCGCTACTGCTGCTTCAGCCATGAATCAATCCTCAGACCGGCATCTGCATGATGTCTTGGTAAGCCTGAACCAGCTTGTTACGCACCTGGGTCATGGCCTGGAAGGATACGCTGGCTTTCTGCGAGGCGATCATCACATCGGTCAGGTCGACACCGCTCTGGCCCATCTCGAAGGCGGTGGCCAGCTTGTTGGACGCCTGCTGGGTCTCGCTGACCTTGTTCACCGCCTGCCCCAGCATCTCCGAGAAACTCGGTGCACCTGGTACGGGTTCGCTGGCAGCCGGCTTCTGCCGGGCCATGGCCTCGGCCTGCATGGCACGCATTTCCAGCATCAAGCGATTGAATTCGACACCCTGACTCATGACTTCCTCCACTGCCCGCTTTTTGACACTTGCGGTGCTTTGCGAGGGTATTTGCAACAAGGGTGCCAAGAGAGCAGCTACAAGCTGCAAGCCTCAAGCTTCAAGCAAGAGCAAGCCGCGGGTGACAGGCATGCACGGTCGGTAGGGATTTATCCGCGAAAGGGACAGCACCGCGTCCGCCAGAATCGCGAATGAATTGGCTCCTACACGAAGAGCCAGGCGATGGCGAACGCGGCTTTACCAGGGCTGGATCAACTGGCGTAGAGATAGGCCTCGACATCCATGCCGGCATCACGCATCTGCGCAAGCTTGTAACGCAGGGTGCGCGGGCTGATGCCCAGGCGCTCGGCGGCTTCCTTGCGCCGACCGCGTTCGGCCCGCAGCGTGTCGATGATGACCTGGAACTCGCGGCGACGCAGATCCTCCCCCAGGCCGGCATCCACCGTCGGCAATGCGTCGCTCGTCGGCACGGTTGGCGGCATGACGCTGGGCACCACGGCCAGGCGCGGCGCGGCGGCCTGAACGCTGTGACCGATAGGCGCGCTCAGGCACAGATCCTGCGGTTGGATGAGACCGCCCTGCTGCAGGATCAGCGCTCGCTGGATGGCGTTATCCAGCTCTCGCACGTTGCCCGGCCACTGGTGCTCGACCAGGGCCTGAGCCGCCGCCGGGGAGAAACGCACCGGGGCATGATTCATTTTCTTGACGTGCTTGCCGAGCAGACGTTCGGCGAGCGGCAGAATATCGGCGGGTCGCTCGCGCAGCGGGCGCCAGGCCAAGGGGAACACTGACAGGCGATAGTAGAGATCCTCGCGGAAACGCCCGGCGGCCACCTCACTGGCCAGATCACGGTTGCTGGTGGCCAGCACGCGAATGTCCAGGGTGACCGGCTTGCGCGCCCCTACCCGCTCCACCTCGCGCTCCTGCAAGACGCGCAGCAGCTTGGCCTGCAGCCCCAGGGGCATTTCGGAAATCTCGTCGAGCAGGATGGTGCCGCCATCGGCCAGCTCGAACTTGCCAGGCTGGGCGGTCACCGCGCCGGTGAAGGCGCCCTTCTCATGGCCGAACAGGGTGGCCTCGAGCATGTTGTCAGGGATCGCCGCGCAATTGATGGCGATGAACGGGCCAGCGGCACGTGGCGACTGCTGATGAATGTAGCGCGCCAGCACTTCCTTGCCGGTACCGGACTCGCCGGTGATCATCACCGTCGAATCACTCTGCGCCACTCGCGTGGCCAGCTCCAGCAGTTGCACGCTGGCCGGTTCCAGCGCTACCGGGCCGTCGCGATCACCGGCGCACATCTGCCCCAGGGCATGCCGCGCCACCAGCTCCAGCAGCGCGCGCGGCTCGAAGGGTTTGACCAGATAATCGGCCGCCCCCTGGCGGATCGCATCCACCGCACGCTCAACGGCGCCATAGGCGGTCATCAGCAGCACCGGCAACTGCGGGTGGCGCTGGCGGATCTGCACCAGCAACTGGTGACCATCCATGCCCGGCATGTTGACGTCGCTGACCACCAGACCAAAGGACTCCTCCCCCAGGGCGACCAGCGCGGCCTCGGCGCAGTCGACGGCGCGGTAATCATGACCGCCCAGCATCAAGGTATCGGCCAGGGCTTCGCGCAGAGCGCGGTCATCTTCCACCAACAGAACTTTGGTCGTCATGGGGTCACTCCTGATTCAGGTGGGTTGCCGTGCCCAGCAGCGGCAGCGAAATGATGGCGCAGGTACCACGACCAGCACGCGACTGCAGCAGCAACTGGCCCTGATGGGCCTTGGCCACGGCTTTGACCACCGCCAGGCCGAGGCCGGTACCGGTGGTCTTGGTGGTAAAGAAAGGTTCGCCCAGGCGCGCCAGGGTGGCAGCATCCATCCCCGGGCCATTGTCACTGACGCACAGGCGCAACTGGCTGCCACGGCGATAGAGGTGGATCTTCAGACGCGCATCACGGCCACTGGCCTGGATGGCATTGTCGATCAGGTTGAGCACGGTGCCGACCAGGGTGTCGCGGTTGCACAGCAGTTCGCCCGATTGGGTGTCGCACTGCCAACGCACCGCCATCCCAGCCAGATGCGGCTCGGCAGCGGCGCGCAGCGAGGCGAACAGCGCCGGCGGCGCCAATCGATCCGGCAGCGGCAATTCGCCACGCGCGAAGATCAGCATGTCACGCACCTGGTTTTCCAGTTCGTGCAGGCGCTCCTTGAGGCGCCCAGCGAAACGTTGCTGCTGCTCGGCTGGCAGCACCTGCTCGTTGAGATGGCTGGCATAGAGCAAGGCGGCGGACAGCGGTGTGCGAATCTGATGAGCCAGCGAGGCGACCATGCGCCCGAGCGCAGACAGGCGCTCGTGGCGCGCCAGTTGATCCTGCAGGCGACGGGTTTCCGTCAGGTCGGTGAGCAGGATCAGTTGCCCCGGCTCGGCATTCAACGAACGGGTGGCAATGGACAGCCGGCGACCGTCCTTCAGCGAAATTTCATGGCCATCGTCCTCGCGCGGGGCGAAATTGCGTGCGATCACCTGGCGCCAGAGCATGCCCACCAGCGGCTGACCGAGCAGTGAACGCGCCACAGGGTTGGCCTCACGCACCACGCCCTGGCCATCGATGACGATGACCCCGCCCGGCAGGAGATCCAGCAGGCTCTGCAGACGATTGGCCAGGCGCTCTTTCTCGGCCAGTTCCTGCATGCGCTGAGCGCTGACCAGGGCCAGTTGCCCCTTGAGCTCGCTGACCCGCGCTTCGAGCAGGCTGTAGGACTCGCTAAGCTGGCTGGACATCTGGTTGAACAGGGCAAAAGCCTGTTCCAGCCCGGCACGACTGGCTTGCTCCAGCGGAGCCGAAGGCACCGGCTCGGCTGGCTCGGCGGGGCGGACGCTTGTATTCATCTTCATCTCTCGCACAACGCACCGTCAGAGGACGGTCAGGTTGGGAGTGCTAAAGCAATCCGCGTGCCCACTTTTTTCTTATTATTTTTCAATCAGTTAAAAAATAAAGCCGGAGCTGCGTCAAAGCTCCGGCTTGCTTTCCGCGATAGCGGCGAGCCATTACGGCAGTTCCATGACGACTCAGTCGTCGCCGTTACCCTCGTCGTCACGGCGGCTCATGCCGTACTTGCGCATCTTCTCCACCAGAGTGGTACGGCGAATGCGCAGACGCTCGGCGGCACGCGCCACCACACCACCGGCATCATCCAGTGCCTGCTGGATCAGCCCTTGCTCGAGGTTGCCCAGGTAGTCCTTGAGATCCAGCCCCTCGGGCGGCAGCATCGCTGGCGTGTCGAGCCCCGGGAGGCCGGCGACGATGGCGGCGCGCTCTTCAATCTCATCGCGCAGGGTTTCGGCCAGTTGCTCGTCTTCATCGTCGACGTGGCGAAACTTCTTCGGCAACTCACCCACGCCGATCACCCCATAGGGATGCATGATCGCCATGCGCTCGACCAGGTTGGCCAGCTCACGCACATTACCCGCCCAGTCATGGCGGCACAGCGACATGATGGCGGCCGAGTTGAAGCGGATGGAGCCACGCTTCTCGTGTTCCATGCGCGAGATCAGCTCGTTCATCAACAGCGGGATGTCTTCGATGCGCTCACGCAATGGCGCCATCTCGATGGGGAAGACGTTGAGGCGGTAGTACAGATCCTCACGGAAGCTGCCGTCCTCGATCATGCGTTCGAGATTCTTGTGGGTGGCAGCGATGATGCGCACGTCGGCGGTCTGCGTCTTGTTGCTACCGACCCGCTCGAACGTGCGCTCTTGCAGCACGCGCAGCAATTTGACCTGCATCGGCAGCGGCATGTCACCAATCTCGTCGAGAAACAGGGTGCCGCCGTTGGCCAGCTCGAAACGCCCGGCGCGGCTGGTGATGGCCCCGGTGAAGGCGCCCTTCTCGTGGCCGAATAGCTCGCTCTCCAGCAACTCGGCCGGAATGGCGCCGCAGTTGACGGGCACGAACGGCGCTTCGCGGCGCTTGGAATGGTAATGCAGGTTGCGCGCGACCACTTCCTTACCAGTGCCCGACTCGCCCAGGATCAGCACGCTGGCCTCGGTATCGGCCACTTGCTGCATCATCTGCCGCACCTGTTGAATCGCCCGGCTGGTGCCAACCAGACTGCGGAACAGATTGGGCTCGCGCTGGCGGCCACGATCACGCGCCTGGTCGTACATCTCCCGGTAGATCTGCGCACGGTGCAGCGAGTCGAGCAGTTTGTTGTAGCTCAGCGGCATTTCCAGGGAGGCCAGCACGCGCCGACGCAGATCCTCGGGCCAGTCGCCGGTCGCCGTTTCGTTGAGCGTCAGTAACGGCAGGAATTCGTCCCAGGCGGAAATCTGCTTGGTCAACTCGAGGGCGCCACCACGGCTTTCAACCTCGCCGAGCAGCACACTGAGCACTTCACGACTGGAATCAAGGGCAGCCACTGCCTCCTTCCAGTTCAGGCTACTGCAACTGAGGTGCTCTTCCCCTAGAAAATTCAGAATGATCGCCAGCTCATGGCGGCGCGCGGCATTGTCGTCAATCAGCAGGATCTTGGTTTCACGCCACATCTTGTCTACGTCTGGCCCGAGGAGTGAAGGAAATGGTACGCCAAAGACTCAGCGAAAACCGGCAATTAGCCAGTAGTAAAGTCAATATAGCGGATGCAGTCAATTTTATGGCGTGAATATTTACCATGGCCAGTGGTGCGTAAATACAGCCGTTTGCATCAAGAAGGAAAATTGCATGGGAAAAGACGGCATTTGCCGCTTATTGTCGCGACCAGGCGCGCAAGCGGCAAAGCTAAACGACCGCGACTCAACCGAACAGTTGATAGACCTTGGCGCCCTGATGCGCCTGGTTGAGCTGCAGCAGCTCGCCGGCCAGACGCTGCTGCTCGGCCTGGCATACGCTCACCAGCTCGCGGTACAGATCGAGCAGTTGTTGCAGGTTCGAGCGTAGCTGCTCCTCATCCTGCAGACCCTCGACCATGGCGGCATCCACCGCCATGCGGCATTGCAGATCAAGCTCGCCGATGGCGCTCCAGTCCTGATTGGCCAAGGCATCGCGTAGCGCCACACCTGTCGCTTGCAAACGCTGGACGGATGAATTCATTGCCTTTCTCCTCCGATACCAGGCTTATTGAGCGATGGCATCCCAGCCAGCCTTGACGTTACGCAGCAAGCCGGACACCTCTTCGAGGATAGCCGGCTCGTTGCTGACGTTCGCTTCAGTCAGGCGGTTGATCATGTATTCGTAGAGATTATCGAGATTGCTGGCCACTTCGCCACCCTGCTGGTGATCCAGACTCTCACGCAGCCCGGCGATGATGGCAATGCTCTTGCCGATCAACTCACCCTTGAGCGCCGTCTGCTCGCGCTCCATGGCACCACGCGCCTGGGCGATACGGGCCAAGCCACCTTCCATCAGCATCTGGATCAGACGATGGGGGCTGGCCTCGATGGCCTGAGCCTGGGTGTTGACGGTCTGGTACTGTCTGAGGGCCGCCATGGCATTCATAATCGCTCTCGCTCTACCTGTGGGCTGATACTTCAGCTATCGGCCCAGACAGTAAAAGCTTTAGCGAAAATCAGCTGGCCGCTGCCGGCTCCACTTCCGGGCCTATGGCATCCCAGGCGCCCTTGATCCGGCCCAGCAGGGACTCGACCTCATCGAGGGTGCGCGGAGTTTCATCCAGCGCCACACCAGCCAGACGGCGAGTCATGTAGTCGTACAGGGCATCGAGGTTCTCGGCGATCTCGCCGCCCAGCTCCTTGTCCAGCGACGCCTGGAGCACGCCCAGAATAGTGATGGTGCTGCCCACGGCCAAGCCGCGGATTTCCGTATCGCCTTCGGCCTGCGCCTGCCTGGCCAGCATCACCCGCTGCAAGGCGCCTTCGAGCAAAAGCTGCACGGTGCGATAAGGCGATACCTCCTGGCTGGTCTTGACCTGCTTGTAGGCATCGATGGGGTTCTTGCTCATGGCTTATTCCTTCTTGACGAAGCCTGGCAGGCTGGCCAGCATGCCGCCGAGACTGTCACTGGTTTGTTTGAGGCGCCCCACCAGCGAGTCCATGGCGTTGTACTGCGCGTAGAGGCGGGTTTGCAGGCTTTCGACACGCCTGTCCAGCGCCTTGCGCTGCTTGTCGACATCCTGTTTGGTGACCTGCAACGCATCGTTGCGCTGCTTGAGTACACCATCGGTGGCAACATAGGTGCCGGTAAAGCTCGACAGACGCCCCATCAGCCCGTTGTCGCCGGTGAGGTAAGCACCCACCTGATCGAAGTTGTTCTCCAGCGCGTCCGTCAGTTTACTGTCATCCAGTGACAGCTTGCCGTCCTTGGCTGTGGTGATGCCCAGCTCGGCCAGGGCCTGAATGCCGCCATCCTTATTAGGTGAGCTCACCAGTTCGTTACGCAGCCCAGACAGCAGGCTACGCACCGAGGTATCACCGAACAGCGGGCCGGTAACCGGCGCGGAGCCATCGACCGGTACATAGGCAGTCAGTTGGGAGGTAGTGGAAATCAGCGCGTTGTAGGCGCTGACGAACTTCTGCAGGCTGCTCTTCACGCTGCCCTTGTCGACCCCCACGGTGAGGCTGATGGTCTTGCCATCGGTCAGATCGCTACTGCTCTGCGCGGCGAGCAGATCGAGGGTGACCCCTTCCAGAGCATCTTCGATGGTGTTGCTGGAACGCTCCAGTTGCAGGCCATCAATGGTCAGCTTGGCGGACTTGGCTTGGGTGATGACCCCGCCAGCCCCAGTGCTGGAGTTGGGCTTTAGAAAGGCACCTGGGTTATCGGGATCCGCTGTCGCGGTGAACGCCAGGGTAGACAGCGCATTGTCACCACTGGCTGCTCCGGCAGGCGGCGTGGGTACCGTTACCTTGACGTCGTTGCCCTGCCCGGTCTTGGTGGAGCTCAGCACCAGGCGCGAACCGGAATCATCGGTGATGATGGAGGCACTGATGCCGCTGCTCTTGCCGGCCTCGTTGATCGAGTCGCGTATGCCGGCCAGGGTGTTGTTGGCCGCCGTAACATCGACGCTGATGTTGCTCGAACCGGCAGAAATTTCCAGCTTACCGCCACCGAAGGTCGCCTTCGTCCCACCGGATACGGCCTGCAGGGCCACCTTGCTGCTGCTCGCCAACTGCTGCACCTGCAGGTTGTAGCTGCCAGCAGGGGCGGTAGAAGTCGCCGTGGCCTTGACCACACTGCTGTTGGAGGTGCTGGCCGTGCGTGACTCGAACAAGGAGGCCTTGTTCAAGGGATCGATGGCGCTCTTGAAGGTATTCAGCGCCCCGGTCAACGTGCCGATGGCCGAAATGCGCGTGGTGGTCTGTTTCTCGAGGCGATCGAGCTGGTTGGTCTTGGGTGCTTTCTCGGCATTGACCAATACCTCGACGATGCTCTTTATGTCGATGCCTGAGCCGATTCCTGGAATACCCGCCATGTCGCGTTACCTCGTCAATAATTCGACTTCACTCGTCCTGTGGACGAGTAATAGTCAAAACCCATGCCAAGGTTTACTGCTTATGCCTCAGCCTTGAACAGCAAGCTGCGCACTTCCGACAGATTCTCTGCCAGCTTGAGCGCCTCTTCCGATGGTATCTGTCGGATCACGTCACCCGATCCGGCATCGGTCACCTTGACCACTACACGACCGGAGCCATCGTCGACCGCGAAATTGATGCTGCGTCGCACCGACTGCACGAACTCCTGGATGGTAGCCACCGCATCCTCGACCTCTTCGCGGCTCACTTCCTGAGTGGGCTCGACGATACGTGCTTCAGCCTGGGCCTTGTCATTCACGCCCTGGGTAACGGGAGCAACGATGCCTGCACTGCTGCCGACGGGCTGCCGGCGCGAGTCCATCGCAGCCGAAGAGCCAGCATCACGTGCAATGACAGGGTTTACTGGAGGTTTGACCGAACCGACGTCCATAAATTAATCCTCACAATGAGGTAACGGGGAGAAGAGCCTGCAGGCCCTTCCCCCCGTAGTTTAGCGCCTTCGACCTTAGCCCAGCAGACTGAGCACAGCCTGCGGCAACTGGTTGGCCTGGGCCAGGATAGCAGTACCGGCCTGCTGCAGGATCTGGTTCTTGGTCAGCTCCGAAGTTTCGGCAGCGAAGTCGGTGTCACGAATCCGACCACGAGCAGCCGAGGAGTTTTCCGAGATGTTCTGCAGGTTCGAGATGGTGTTCTCGAAGCGGTTCTGCACCGCACCGAGCTGGGCACGCTGGCTGTCGATGTTGGAAATCGCGCCGTTGATGATACCCAGAGCGGTCTGTGCACCTCCCGCCGTGCTGATGTCCACATCCTTGACCGAATCCAGGGTACTGAACTTGTCTGCACCCAGACCAGCGGTCATGCCAGTGACCTCGAAGGCATCGGCGGCTTCCAGCTGAACCTGACCATCGGCACGGGCACCTGCACCACCGTTGATGGTAGCCGCAGTACCGACGTTCTCGTCGCCCTCGAAGTTCTTCGCCTGCAGGGTAGCGGTGGCACCGCTGCCGCCCTGGTAGTTCTTGATGGCGATGGCATCGCCGCGGGAGCTGACCAGTTCGATCTTGTCACCTTTGGAGACAGCCGAGATACCCGTCTTGCCGGTTTCCTTGTTGATGGCGTCAGCCAGTGCACCCAGGTTCTTGGTGTCGGTCACGACCGCGGAGATGACGGTCTTGTCGGTCGACTTGGTGTTGCTGTTGGCACCGTAGAGCTCGAAGGAGATGGTGCCGCTGGCGGAGATGGCGCCCAGTTCGGCCACGGTACGGGCATTGGCGGTCACGCCGGTTTCGTCGCTCTTGGCATTGACGGCACGGGCAATCTCGCTGGCGGCTGCACCACTGGCCGGACCGGTGATGGTCACCTTGCCGCTGGCAGCATTGGTGGTGAACTTCGAGGAGATCTCGAAGGACGCATCCGAGTAGGCAGTGCTGCCAAACTCGGTAGCGCCACTGGCACCACTGGTGATGGCACCGGCTGCACCGCCGGAAGTGGTAACGCGGTTGATACCGATACGATCGGTGGCAGCAGAGCCGATGGAGACGCTGATGGTCTCGTAGGCGTTGGCACCGACCTGGAAGCTCTGCGAACCGAAGCTGCCGTCGAGGATCTTGCGACCACCGAAGCTGGTGGTTTCGGAGATACGGTTCAGCTCCTGTTGCAGTTGGGAAACTTCGGACTGCAGGGCGGCACGCTCGGTGGCTCCGTTGGAGCCGTTGGCCGATTGCAGTGCCAGGTCACGCATACGCTGCAGAATGCCGGTGGACTGTTGCAGGGCACCTTCAGCGGTCTGCGCCAGAGAGATACCGTCGTTGGCGTTACGGGTCGCAACGCCCAGGCCATTGATCTGGCTGGTCAGACGGTTGGCGATCTGCAGACCGGCGGCATCGTCCTTGGCGCTGTTGATACGGGCACCGGTGGACAGGCGCTGGAGGGAAGTGTCCAGGCCTTTAGCCGAGGCGTTAAGGTTACGCTGAGTGTTGAGGGACGCAACGTTGGTGTTGACTGTAAGGGCCATGGTATTGCCTCCAGATGACCTTGAGTACCGATTGTCTGAGCCTGCGAGCTCGGGCCTGCTTGCTCAGACGCCCAGATAGTTCGCATTCGATCTCTTTATCGGCGCCTCCCTGGGGAGCTTTAGGGACTTTTTTCAGCTTTTTTTTATTCTTGCCGGTCAATCACTTAGCCAAAAAATCCTGACCTGCATGGAATTTTGACTGAAAACCGTCGAGCCATTGGCCTGGCCCGACGGTGATCATCGCTCACTCAGTCCGGCATCCAGGCGTCGTGCCAGCGCTGCAGGCCTGCGCCCTCGAGCATCCAGTCGCGGTAAACCGCCGCGCGCAAGCGATCCCCCGCCACGGCTGCCGCATCGAGGTCGTTGATATACATGCGGATGGCTTCGACCCAGTCGCGGAAACGGTTCTTCACCCGGGTCACAGGCAGGTCACCCTTGTAGCATTCCAGATCGCTGCACACCACGGGGAAGCCACAAGCGCCATATTCGAGCAGACGCAGATTGCTCTTGCATTCGTTGAACAGGTTCTGCTCGACCGGCGCTACCGCCAGATCCAGATCCAGACGCGCCAATGCAGCCGGATACGAATCGATCTCGACCCCGGCATGCACTTCATGCACATAGGGACGGATGGCGGCTGGGCACATGCCGAAGAAGACCCACTCCACCTCCCCTGCCAGCTCCTTGACCACATCCGCGATCAACTCCAGATCTCCAGTATGGCTGACCCCGCCGGCCCAACCGACCCGTGGTTTGCGTCCACGCCTGCGCTTGGCCTCCAGGCCCTGCCACCATTCGAGCGGCAAGCGGTTCTCCACCACGCGAATATCGTCATGCAGCCCGGAGAAGGCTTCGGCCAGCGGCGCGGTGGAAACCACGAAGCGATCGACGAAGCCCAGCCCACGGCGCAGGGACTTGAGGATGTCCCGGGGCATGTGCTCGCGGTGCACGCTCTTGATAGGCAGGTTGGGCAGATAGTCGTCCAGCTCGTAAACGGTGAAGGCCGAGGAGAACTGCTTGATGCGGCGCATCGCCTCCAGGCGTTCGTCGCCGATCTGCCGCTGCAGCACGATCACGTCAGGGTTGTAGCGCTCCAGCTCGACCACCTGTAGCAGCCCCTCGGAGAGCATGCCATCGACCAGAGCGTCGCGCTGCATGGCGCGCAACGGCCTGATTACCCGGTAGTTGCCGCAGCCCCAGGGATCGGCCGGGTGCGCCAGCACCACCGGCAGCGGGCGCCAGGTCAGCGGGCGCCAGGTCAGGTTGCTGTCGGCCTCCAGCTCGAACCCCTTGCCGTTGAGCGAGAGATTGCGGTTGTAGGCCGGGTCGTTGGCCAACGCCGGCAGCCATTTTTCATACATCGCATCCTGTTCGCCGACGAAGCGCTTGTACTTGGCCTCGGCGGCCTTGGGATCGATACGCTTCTGGCTCACGCTGCCCTCGTGCATCAGCACGGCATGCGGTGTCCAGACGATCAGGTGGCCGGCCTCGCGCACCTTGAGGCACAGGTCGACGTCGTTGTAGGACACCTTGAACTGCTGCTCCTCCAGCCCGCCGACCTCTGCATAGATCGATTTGCGGATCATCAGGCAGGCGGCCGTGACCGCGCTGTAGTTCTGGTCGACCTGCAGGCGCTGCATATAGCCCGGCGCGTCCATCGGGTCACCGATGAAGGGGTGCTCGGCCGGGCCACGCAGGCCCAGCAACACGCCGGCATGCTGAATCCTGCCATCCGGGTAGAGCAGCTTGGCGCCGACGATACCGACTTCGGGGCGCAGAGCGTGATTGAGCAACTCGTCCAGCCAATGTTCGCTGATGATCGCAGTGTCGTTGTTGAGCAGCACCAAGTAGTCGCCGCGCGCCTGGCGCGCCGCCATATTGTTGATCGCCGAATAGTTGAACGGGTGCGGATAGCGCAGGATGCGCACCTTGCTGTCGCCCAGCGCCTCGACCCCCTCGAACCAGGCCAGGGCTTCGGGCGTTTCGCTGTTGTTGTCGACGATCAGCAGCTCGTAGTTGCCGTAGGCCGTCTTCTCCAGCAGGCTTTCGACGCAGCGCTGCAGGATGGGGAGCTGATCCTTGGTCGGGATGATGATGGAAACCAGCGGCGCATCCTGGTGGCCATAGTGGATCCGGTAGCGTCCCGGCAGATGCGGCACCAGCCGCGCTGCCGCATAGCCGCGACGCTGCAGATGGCCATGGATGATGGCCTGCTCGTCGGGGCAGTCCTTGAGCACCGGGGCCTGGGTAATCAGCAGCGGCTCATCGACATGGCCGATACCGCCCCAGCCCTGGTTTTCGAT
This sequence comes from Pseudomonas sp. GOM7, assembly GCF_026723825.1. NCBI lineage: Bacteria > Pseudomonadati > Pseudomonadota > Gammaproteobacteria > Pseudomonadales > Pseudomonadaceae > Pseudomonas > Pseudomonas sp. GOM7. The sequence goes on from NZ_CP113519.1 coordinate 3,590,015, forward strand.
CAGGCGCAGGATCAGGCCGAGTTCCATGGCGCCGGCATCCTGTTCAGCGAAGCCGCCGAGCTGCAGCAGGACGTCACGACGGAACAGCCAGTGCCGCGCCATGCCCACGGGAAAGCTCAACAGCAGATCAAGGTTGAACGCCGGTCGAAACGCCGCGCCAAGATCGCCCGAGGGCAGACGCTGCAGCTCATCGCCGTACACGGCCGTGCAGGCGCTCGCCGAAACCAGCTCGAGGCCGGCGATCAGCAACCCGGTGGGGGTGAACAGCTCCCCGGCCTGGACGACCATCGTCCAGTCGAAATCCATCTCGCCCAGCTCGGCGTTGAGCGTATGGATATAACTGTCGGCGTCCACCTGCAGCATGTGCAGCTTGCCGCCTCGTTGCGTGGCCGGAACGGCGGCCACGGACAGCACCAGGATGCGCACCGAGGCATACCAGTTGTCCTCGGCCCCCAGGCTCTTGATGGTGGCCGCCAGCGCTTCGGTATCGCCGACCAGGTCGACGATCACCACCGCGATCAACGGCCCGCCGTCATGGGCCTGCAGGTAATCATCGATCAGGGTGCGCTGCGCCTGGGTGGGAATTCGCTCCGCCAGCCAGGTGTTCAGCTCACCGCGCAGGCCGCTGGCATCGCCCAGCGCCAGACGCGGCTCGCCGAACCAGGCGCGCCCCTGCTGCCAGGCGCAGGGCTGCCACTGTGCATCGAAGCCGTTTTCCAGGCTGCGTTCGATATGCTGTTTCACCAGCTTGGCCAGCTCGGGATACAGACGCCCGGCCTGCAGGACGAGCTGATAGGCATGGGCAGTGCCCAGGGCCGGTTTGCCGAAGAACTTGCGATCGACCAGTTGCAGCACACCCGCCAGCTCAAGCAGCGCCGCAGCACGTTCCTGATCATGCTCCGGCTGGCGCAGCAGCAGCGATTCCAGGGACCACTGGCGGGCGAAGCCGACGATGGTTTCGAGCGTTTCGCTGCGAGCGGAGAAGTTCGGCCCGCGATCATCGAAGATACTCAGGTTCGAGCCATGCACGCGATATTCGGTCAGGCACTCCGGCAACCGGGCGATGCTGCCCCGCGCCAGCAAGCGTCCCCACAGCTCGAAGTCCTGCACGTAACGCAGCAGCGGGTCATAACCACCGAGCGCGAGCAAGTCGCTCCTGCGCACCATCGCCGAGGGCGCATTGAGAAAGTTGCCGGTCAGCAGTTGACGGCGCAGGTGAGTGATCGGCTGGTTGAAGAACGCCTCGGTATCACCGCCGACTCTCGCGCCCTGGGCATCGATGACCGCGATCTCGCTGAACAGCGCAATGCACTCGGGATCGCCGCGCAGGTACTCCACCTGCCGGGCGATACGCTCCGGCAGCATGCGGTCATCGGAGCCGAGCAGGGCGACGAATTCACCCTGAGCCATCTCGAACAGACGATTGGCCGCTCGCGAGGGGCCTTCGTTCTCTGCCAGCAGCACGGTGCGGATCCGACCCGGATGGCGCAGCGCGAATTCCTCGATGACGGCGGCCGTGCCGTCCTTGGAGGCATCGTCGGCCACCAGGATCTCGATGTTCGGGTAGCGCTGCGCCAGTACCGAGTCGATCGCCTCGGCAATGTAAGCCTCATGGTTGTAAGCCGCGATGCAGACGCTCACCAGCGGCGTTGCGCGCCTGGCATCCTTGAATTCGCGCAAGCGCGTCAGGCCGGCGCGCAAATGATCGAGGGCGGGCGTCGCGATCGCCCCCTCAGGACGCTCACTCATGCGTCACCTCCCCCCGTGACGACCTGGCGGAACTCATCGTAGTCCCGGTAGTAGTCATCCTCCAGATAGTGTTCCGAGGCCAGCACCATGCACACCGAACCACTGGAGAAGTTATCGATCTCGCGCCAGATCATCGGCGGGATGTAGAGCCCATAGTAGGAGCGGTTGAGGTGGTACTTGAACTTGGTGCGGCCATCGTCGAGGGTGATGTCGAAACTGCCGGACATGGCGATCAGCAACTGGTGCAAGTCCTTGTGCGCATGGCCGCCACGGTGCGAGCCGCCCGGTACGTCGTACAGGTAATAGGCCCTCTTGATCTCGAAGGGTATATGGCGGCCGCCCTCGATGAAGGTGAGGTTGCCACGCGGGTCTTCTATTTTCGGCAGATCGATGATCTTGCAATGCTGCAGTGACACGTCAGTGCTCCCGTGCAGATGTATGGGGTTCGATGGCGGCAAAATCATTGCAGGCATCGATAACGCGGTTGACCTGCTCCGGCGTCAGGCCCGGGTAGAGCGGCAGGCTGAGCACCTGCTCGCTGAGCCCTTGCGCCACCGGCAGGTTCAGCGCACTGAACTCGTTGTACGCGGCCTGACGGTGGATAGGTGTGGGATAGTGGATCAGCGTCTGCACCCCGGCGCGCGCCAGATGCGCTTGCAAGGCATCGCGCTGGCGGCTGCGAATGACGAAAAGATGCCAGGCATGGCGCTCACCACTGCCAGGCAGGGCCGGTAAGCGAATATGTGGGTTGTCGATGGCCGCGCAGTAACGTCTGGCCAGCGCATCTCGCTCGGCCACGTCAGCATTCAATGCACGCAACTTGATACGCAGAAAAGCGGCCTGCAGTTCATCGAGCCGGGAATTCACGCCCTGCATCTCGTGGAGGTACTTGCGGCTGGAGCCATAGCTGCGCAACTGCCGCACGCAGGCTGCCAGTTCGGCATCCGCCGTCAGCACCGCCCCGCCGTCGCCCAGCGCCCCGAGGTTCTTGCCGGGAAAGAAACTGAAACCCGCTGCCTCGCCGAAACTGCCGGCCCGCCGCTCATCCAATGCTGCACCGTGGGCCTGAGCCGCGTCTTCGATCAGCAACAGCCCATGGTTGTCGGCCAGCTCGCGCAGTGCGCGCATATCGGCCAAACGACCATACAGATGCACTGGCAACAGGGCCCGCGTACGTGTCGTGAGCGCGGCACCGACCGCTGCCGGCGAGAGATTGGCGGTGGCCTCGTCCGGTTCCACCAGCACCGGCACCAGGCCGGCCTGGGAGACCGCCAACGCGGTGGCGATAAAGCTGTTGGCCGGCAGTATGACCTCGTCACCCGCCGTCAACCGGCCGAGCTCCACGTAGCCGCGCAGGATCAGGGTCAAGGCATCGAGCCCGTTGCCGACCCCCACGCAGTGGGCTACGCCGCAATAGGCCGCGAACTCCTCCTCGAACGCCGCCAGCTCCTCGCCCTGGATGAACCAGCCGCTGGCCAGCACCCGCTGCAAGGCCGCGACGAATTCCGGCTCGAAGCGCTGGTTCAAACGCTGCAGATCGAGAAAGGGAATCATGCCTGCACCAGCCCATCATCCAGCTTGCGCACAACCCGCGCCGGATTGCCCAACACCAGGGTTCCAGGCGGCACGTCACGCGTGACCACCGCCCCCGCGCCGACCATCGCGCCCTGCCCGATTACCAGCCCAGGGAGGATCACCGCACCGGCGCCAATCGAGGCGCGCGCTTCGATAATGGTAGTCTCGAAACGCTCCGGGTATTCACGCGAACGCGGATAGCGATCGTTGGTGAAGCTGACGTTGGGGCCTATGAAGACATCGTCGGCCACGCGCAGCCCGTCCCACAATTGCACGCCGCTCTTGATGGTGACGCGATCACCGATCAGCACATCGTTCTCGATGAAGCAGTGCGAACAGACATTGCAGTCCTTGCCGATGCGCGCACCGGGCAGGACGACGACGAACTGCCAGATACGGGTGTGCTCGCCTATGGCGCTCGACTGCACGTCGGCCAGTGGATGAATCGAACTCATAGGCTCAACGCCGACTTGATGTGATTGACCACACGCTCTCCGGCATGACCATCGAAGCCGGCGAAGAAATGCTCGATAAACGCCTTGCGTCGCTGGGCATCATCGGCTGGGCGCTGGCTCAAGCCATCGAGGAACAGCTCGACCCCGGCCATGTCCGCGGCCCGATCATAATGCTGAACCACGGCTTCACCCTCAGCGTTGAGGCCGAGGCCATGGGGGTTCTCCAGATACAGGACCGGCTTGCCGGTCACCAGATACTCCATCAGGAACGAGCCGACATCGCTCATCATCGCGCAACTGGCGGCGAAGGCATGCCGATGATCGGCGCGCTCGTCGATGATCACGCCAAGCGCCGTCAGCTCACGGCGCATGGCCACCACACCCTCGGCGTCCAGCAGCCCCAGGTTGATCAGCTTGCGCCACAGCAGCGGGTGCGGCCGGAACAGCAACACCAGATCCTTGCGCGCGGCGAATGCCGAGACGATGTCCATGCCCAGGCGGTCGAAGGTGGACCAGAGGTCGGCATCGAAGGAAAAGTGCGCATTCCACAGCACCGCCCGGCGCTCGCCGATCTGCTCCAGCAGGTGCGGATCCACCGGGAAGCTTTCCAGGTCCACCAGGCCATCCATGCGCGGATGCCCGGACACCACCACATGGCTGTCTCCCGTGGGGCAATGGCTGCCGAACAGGGCTTTGGCTCCTTGCGAACGCACATAAACGGCGGAGGCATGCATTTCCGCCGGCTGACCGAACTGCATGGCCATATTGGCCTCGCCACCGCCCACTTCGAGCCCGTAGGGGATATAGGCAGTGAAGGCTACACGCCGGCGTATCTCGGCAAACTGGTAAGGCAGCGGCCGGGTGGCGTCGTAGGGCGAGGTGAACAAGGCGACATCAAAGTGTGCCGTGTCCGGATCCAGTTCATCCCAGTAGACGTAAGGCACGCCCAGGGCGTCGAGATGCCGCTGCGAGTCCTGTCGGTTCCAACTGTAGTCGACGTGCAGGAAAGGCAGGAGCACCACCGTGGTGTGAATCGACTCGTCCTTGCACAGGGCCGCCCAGACGCTACTGACATTGCCCCAGGAGGCCGGTAGCTGATAGAAGATCGCCACGCTGAGCTTCTTCCCCACGCTCAGCGCAGTGGCCTCGCTGTTTGCCGGGCAATGCAGCAGGTAAAGCACCCGGCCCTGACCCTGCTGCCCTTCGGCCAGCACGAAGCGCTGCACTAGACGCAGCCCCTGCTGGGTAAAGGCTTGCAGATACGGCGCCTCCTGCCGGTAGAGGGTCTCGTACTCAGCGTCGCAGTGGTAATGCTCGGCTGCGCCGTCGAGCATCAGCCAGTCCTCGAGTACCAGATAACCACCGGGCTGCAGGGCCTGCACCAGCGTATTCACGGCGCGAGTGAAAGCTGCAGGCTCGATCAGACAGGCCAGCAAGCCCATGCTCGCCACCCGTTCGTAACGACCATCGATCTCCAGCCCCGTGATATCGCCCTGGGCAAAACGCAGCCCCTGCACCTGGCGTTTACAGGCCTGCTCGATCAGGTGCGGCGAAAGATCCACGCCCAGCGCCTCTCGGCAGTCCTTGGCCAGCACCTGGGTAATTTCGCCATCGGCGCAGCCCAGATCAAGCAACCGTCCACCTTGAGGCAGCAACGGCAGTATGTAGGTGTTCAACACGAAATGTTGCTGAGAGTAGATCTCGGGCTTGTCCAGCCGACCACTCCTGGCCTGGCGCCAAAAGCGCTGGGAGACTTCACCCCTGCTATCGCTCATACGGGTTCAACCTTGTAATGGGTGTTTCTCGTTACGTCCAAGATCACGCTCGATCCCTGTTATGTGGCTCGCCTTTGCGCCATCTTTTGCGTGGCGCATGCATGGGGCTGGCTATCGATTCTGCCCCCATTGGCTGGCCAGTACATTGCGCGCCATATCGAGATCCGCCGTGGTGTCGATATCGAACGCCTTGAGCTCGAATGCAGGCAAAGGCAGATGTGTTTCAATCGCCTGGTAGACATAGATAGGCTCGTTACGCACGAGCTCGGGGCGCAGTACGGCGATCCCCGTCCACTCCATTGCCGGACGCGGCTCACGGGTAAAGCCCTGCACCAGCGCCCCCGAATCGTCGAGAAGCACCCTCACCCCATCGCTGGTGATATAGGGTGACACTCCGATCAATTGCTCATGATCAGCGCTGGCCTCAAGAAAGGCAGTGAAACTGCGCGGCTCGACCACGGTATCCGCATCAAGAACCAGAAAGCGCTCGTCCAGATGACGCGACACGCGATAGATACTCTGCAAGGTGTTGGTACGTGCATAGTCGGGATTACGCACGATGATCAGATCCGGGCGTAGGGAAACGGCATGCTCGATCACTTCCTCTTCATGAAAGCCCACTACCAGCCAGACGGTCTCGGCCCACTGCAGACGCTCCAGATGCCAGTCCAGCAGTGAACGCCCAGCCACCTCGACCAGACACTTGGGCTTGTTCAGCCCCAAACGCGAGCCGATACCGGCCGCACTGATCACAACGTGCTTAACAGGCGACATAGGGCTTTCCCGTCGTAGGTAACGAAATCGCTGAGTTTGACCAGCACCTGGTTGGGGGCATGCACCCCGCCGTAGGCAATGCGCCAGTCGGCGGCCTCGAACATCGGTACATCGTTCATACCCTCGCCGACCGCAACGATACGCTCGAAGCGCCCGCGCAAACTGCTGACGGCATCGCCTTTATGAAGGATATGCTCGACCCCTTCCAACTGACCGTCCTGACCCAGCCGCGCCCGCGAGGTGAAGCTCTGGATCCCCAGCTTGTCGAGCACGGGCCTGACCCAGAGATCGAGGTTGCCGGTGACCACGAATGCCTGCTGTGGATGTCGCGATATGAACTCGAGTATGGCCGGGTCGAATTCCACCTGTTCGTCGAGGGCCGAATGAATCCAGTCCAGCCTGGCATCACGCAGCAGGCGCACGCGAAGCTTGAAGGATTTGTCGAAGGGCAACAGGCCGTCGATGGTGGCCTGCGTCAAGACACTGATTTCATCTTCCAGCCCCACAGAGGAGGCAATCAGAGGCAGTAGTTCCTGGCGAGTCAGGGTGCCATCCAGATCGAAACAGTAGGCTGTCGTCATCCCTGCTCTCCCTCACAGCGCAGCACGAAGAAATACTGACGGGTTTCCACCCGTTTTTCCAACCCATCGGGAAACAGGAACCCCTCTCGCTCGATCCTTATGGCCTTTCCGGCAAAGGCCGCATTCATCATGGCCTGCAGCTCGTCGACGGTACGATAGATGGCCGAGTATTCATCTGCCAGTTCTTCAGAGTAATAGCGATCGAGGGTGAAACGCTCGCTGACACCAACCGGCTCACGCAGGTAGATGGCACCACCTGGGGCGCAGAAGCAGGCAGCATCGCGGAGCACTTTCACGCAGTCCTCATCGTTCAGATAGATGAGCAGGCCGGATATGAGAAGAAGATCGAAAGGCCCCGGTACGGCAAGCTCGTCAGCGCGAATATCGGTTGCCGACATGACCTGAAAGCTGAGCCCTGCGATACCACGCTGCTCGGCCTCCTGTCGTGCCTTGCCAATCAGGCTGGACGAGAAATCCAGCCCGAGATACTGCAACCGAGGACAGTGCTCGACGAGAAACCAGCCCCAGCGACCGATGCCACAGCCGATATCGAGCGCACTTTTGACGCCACTTAGACCCAGCACGGCTGCCACGGCGGCCTTCTCGGCCAGATCACGCGCCGCCACAAGATCAGGCTCGCGATCCTGATACATGGTTGCACTGAGCAGATTGGTGTATTCGCGCTGTCCGCGGGACTCGAAGAAAGACTGCGTAGCATCGTAATCGATGGCTACCTGTCGTCCCTTGATGCGTCGAGAGTCAGTCAAGATATGCCCTCACAGGTCGTCGGTTCTGACACTATCAAGCGTAGACCGGGAAATGCCTGCGCCGGATAGCTGGCACAAGCACGATCTTTTTCCCAGTACAGCAAGAAGTCGGCCAACCCGCAGCAAGCAAATCGATGCAACGAGCGTTCAACGCAATTGATTGAACAGATTCAGCCCGGCGATCTTCACGTAGCTCTGCTGCGCCGCCTCGAGGATGATGCTCTGGAAAGACAGGCGCGACAGGGCCTCAGCGTAGTCCAGTTCGCGCAACTCGGCCTGCACGGACTTGTTCACCAGAGCCACGTCCTCGTTGTCGACGCTGGTGGTCTCGATCAGACCGAGGCGCGCGCCGATCTCGGTATGCACTTCATCGACGTTGGCCATGCCGTTGTCGAGGTTCTTCAGGGCGATGGCCACCTCATTGCGCACGGCCAGGTTGCCGGCCGGCGAGGTGGGCGAGGATTCCAGCGCCTGACGCAGACGCGAGATGGTATTGAGGATGCCGCGCTGTTCCTGGAACTGCGGTTTGACGCCGAACTCGTCACCGCCGGCAGCACTGGCCGGCCCGGACAGGGTGAAGTCCACGCCATAGACGTTGAAGGTCGACGGATACGGCCCCGCAGCCGTGCCCGTGGTCAGCACCGGGCTGTTGGGGCCGACGGGCTGAGCATAAACCTCGTAGTTGGTATCGTCGGTGAAGCGCAGCACCACGCCGGAGGTGGGGAACTGGCTGTCGAAGGTGTTCTGGTTGACGATGGTGCCGCCGGCCACCACGGCCGCCGAGGCATTGGTGGAGGAGCGGGTCACGGCGAACTCGGTCGGTGCCGACTGCAAGGTGAAGCTGTGCGTACCGAGCCCAGGCGAGCCAGCGGTGGCCGGTGGTTGGATATCGGCCAGCAGGTTGTCCAGATCCAGCGGGTTGTCGCCCTCCTTGAGGGCCACATCGAGCTGGAAACGCATACCGCGAAAATTGATGGAGTTACCGCCACTGACCAGCGGATCGATCTTGCCGCCGCCAGGAATCTCCGAGGTGACGTCGGCGCCGCTGGCATCGTAGATGCGAAACTCGTTGCCGCTGACGAAGGCCAGCGAATAGGGCTCGCCGCTGCGGAAGTTGGCATTGAAGGCGCGCTCGTCCTCCACCAGCCCCGGCGACATGAACACGCGCTGCTCATCCTCGGGCACGGCAGCGATGGTGGTCGCGGGCAAGGGCGGGGTCGGCAGAGCCGGATTATTGACGCCGCCTGCGTTGATCACCCGATCGGCGTTGCTCACGTCCTCGAACAGGCGCTTGCCGTTGTCGTTGATCGCCACGTTGGTGGAACTGGCCACCTGCAGGCTGCGCTGGCCCTCGTCGCCGAAATAGGAGTAGGTGCCATCCGGGTTGCGTACGAAAGGCTCGGTCTTACCCAGGTTGCCGGAGAACAGGTATTCGCCACGGGCGTTGCGGCTGTTCATCAGGTTGAGCAACTCGGCCTCGCGCTCGGACAGCTCCTTGGCGATGGAATTGCGGTCAGCCGAAGACAGAGCCCCGCCACCGGCCTGTACGGCCAGTTCGCGCACCCGCTGCAGCACGGTATTGACCGAGTTGAGCGTGGTTTCCTCCTGAGACAGGCTGTTCTTCGCGGCTGTCAGGTTGTCGTTGTACTGCTTGAGTACCGACTGCTGCTGCTCGAGCTGCAGCAGGCGCACCGAGGCGACCGGATCGTCCGCCGGGGTCAGGATGCGGTTGCCACTGCTGATCTGCTCCTGGGTGCGGATCACGTTGGCGTAGTTGTTCCCCAGGCCTGAGACGCCGTTGTTGAACGCCTGAACGGAGGAAATGCGCATGACCATAAGGCTTGCCTCTTGCGGTACCTGCCATCGGAGCAGGCTTGACCCTCCCGCATTCGGGAGGGTCGCTATCAGAATGTATTGATCAAGGTATCGAACAGGCTACGCGCAACTTGAATGATCTGCGCGGAGGCCTGGTAGTACTGCTCGAACTGGATCAGCTTGGCGGCCTCCTCGTCCAGGTTCACCCCGGAGACCGAGTCGCGGTTGTCGGTGGCCTGCTTGAGGATCGCCGAAGTCGCCTGGCCATCCACCCGAGCCTGGCTGGTCAGAGTACCGACCCGCTCGACCAGGTCACCATAGGCATCGGAAAAACTCGAGCCCGTGGTATCCGGCGCGGCCGGGTTGATGCCGATGACCGATTTCTTCTGCAGGTCGACCAGGTTCAGGGCGTTGCGGTTATCGGACACACCATTGGTGTTGAACGACACCGAGAAATTGTCGCCTGCTGCCGGCCGGCCGCTGATGTTCACCTGATACTCGAAGGCCACCGGAATCCCCGGCGGATTGGCCGGCACGTTGATGGTCAGGGCGTTGTCCTGACCCGGCACGATGTTGCCGGTATTGATCACGTTGCCGTTGATGTCCACCACGTTGTAGCTCTGCGTGGCACCACCGGCGGCACCCATGACGATACGCAGCGGCGGCGCGTTGCGCAGGCTGGTTTCCAGGTCGGCTTGCGCCGCCGGGTCATAGATGTCGATCTCGGTCTTCAGGGTCGGCTGGCTGATCTTGCCGGTGCCGATGTTGCCCGGGCTGGTTTCGGCCTTCAGCGGCGCGGCGAAGGCCAGCTCTTCGGGGTTCTTCATGTCCGCGCGGATGTCGCGCCCGGCATTGCGGGTGGGCATGATCTGGAAGCGGTCGCCCGCGGCGAAGGTGCCGGCGGCGACGCCCAGGCTGAAACCGTCGATTTCCGGCGCTGGCACCGTGGTGATGTCGAAGGTGGCCGGGGTCGGCGGAAACAGGGTGCCATCGGATTGCCGGCGCACCACGTATTCGGTGGCGCTGGTGAACTGCACCTCGTAATCGCTGGTGGTCAGTTGGGTGGTATCGGTGATGCTGACATTGAGGTTGGCCGAGGGGTCACTGTTGCCCACCCGCGCCAGGCTGCGCTGAGCGAGCAACAGCGGGTCGTTGAGCGGGCGGAACAGTTCGTTGCCGAACTGGCCGTTGAGATCGAGCCCCTGCCCGAGCTGGACGTTGAGCTGGTCGGCAACCGACAGCGCCAGGCGCCCTACCGAGTTCATCGAAACGTCCAGCACGTCCTGGCGATAGCGCAGCAGGCCGCCCATCTCACCGCCGGTGATCAGCGAGGTGACGTTCTGCTGGGAATTGCCGCTGACAAACTGGATCTCGCTGCGCAGCGGGTCGGACAACCCAGGAGTGATCTGCAACTTGGAAGCCGTGCTGCCGACCACCAGGGGCTGGCCGGAGCCGATGAACAGGTTGTAGCTGTTGTCGTCCTGCGGCACCACGCTGACGCCGACGAACTCGGACAACTTGCGCACCGCCTCTTCGCGCGCGTCGAGCAGATCGTTCGGTGCCCGCCCGTTGGCCGAAGCGATGGCGATGGCGTCGTTGTAGCCGGCGATGGAGGTCGCCAACTGATTGACCTGGTCGGTCACCGCCGAAAGCTGCTTGTTGATGAAGCTGTTCTGCTCGAACAGGCGGTCGTATACGGTGTTGAAACGCTTGGCCAGACCCTCGGCCTCGGACAGCACCAACTGCCGTGCGGGAATGTTGGCCGGGTCTTCGGCGGCGGTCTGCAGGGCGCTGAACAGCTTCTGCAAGCCGGGCGTCACCCCGGTGGTACTGCCGGCCAGCAGCGAGTCGAGCTGGTTGATCTGGCTGAGGTAGGACTGCGTATCGGAGTTCAACGCCGTGCTGCTACGCACCTGGGTGGTGAGAAAGTCGTTGTAGATGCGCCGCACGTCCACCAGCGTGGTGCCCGAGCCGATGTAACCGGCACCGCTGAACTGCGGCACGCGCGTGGCCTGCACCGAATCCTGGCGGGAGAAGCCGGGGGTGTTGACGTTGACGATGTTGTGGCCGGTGACCGACAGCGAGGTCTTGTTCGCCGACAGGCCGGACAGGCCGATGTTCAGTAGGTCAGCCATGCTTCAATCTCAGGTCCTGGTAGTCGAGCCATCGGCAGCCGCGACCGCCTGATAGGTCTGCATCTGACGGGCGATCTGGGAGATCTTGCGCGCGTAGTTGGGGTCGGTGGCATAACCGGCCTGCTGCAGTTCCTTGACGAAGCGCTCCGGGTTCTCGGTAACGTTCAGCGCCTTCTCGTAGCGACCGTTGTCCTGCAGGAAGCGCACGTAATCATCGAAGCTGTGGGCGTAGGACTCGTAGGTACGGAAGCTGGCGGATTCCTTCACCGCCTTGCCGCCCTTGAACTCGGTGGTCAATACCCGTGCCGAGTCCCCTTCCCAGCCGCCATGGGCCTTGATGCCGAACAGGTTGTGGCTGCTGTCGCCATCGCGGGTGCGGATGATCGACTTGCCCCAACCCGTTTCCAGCGCGGCCTGAGCCACCAGATAACGCGGGTCGACACCGATTTTCTCGGCAGCCGCCTCGGCCATCGGCAACATGGTGGCAACGAATTCCTGTGGCGAGGCGAAGGCGGCCTTGCCCGGCGCCAGCGGCGGCTGGGCGATGCGCCGGCCAGCGAGGGCATCGATGTCCAGCTTCGGTGCCGTGGTCTTGGCCGTGCTGACCTGCGCCGGAATCCAGTCCTCGCCAGCCAGTGTCTTGCCATCGCCAGCGGCGGGCACAATGCCGGCCAGCAGGCGATCGGTCAGTTTGCCCGGCAGCGCCAGGCGCCGACGATTGAGTGCGGCCACATCATCGCTCTCGCGAAAGCCGGAGACCCCCTTGACGCTCTGCTCGGCACTTTGCGCCGCGACCGGCTGCTGCACCTGGGCAAAGGGGTTGGGGCGATCGGAGTGCTGCTTGAGCTTGGACATCTGCCGCGTCAGTACATCGGCCAGGCCGATGCCGCGACCTTCCTTGGACAGGGTGACCGCCAACTGCTGGTCGTACATGTCCTGGTAGGTCTTGCTCTCGTTGCTGTTCATGAAGTTGCCTTCGCTGAACACGGCATTGGCCGAGCGCATGGCCTTGAGCATTTCGTTGACGAACAGCGACTCGAACTCCTTGGCCACCTTGCGAATGTTCTGCTCGCTGTCACCGCCCACCTTGAATTGGTTGAGACGGTTCAGGTCGTTGAACGAGCCGCTGTCGACCGGGCTCTTGGCGCCGAGCAGACCGGCTGAGAGTCGAGAATCCATACGCTTTTGCCTCTTTAGATCACGATCAGGTCAGCCTGCAGGGCGCCGGCTTGCTTGAGCGCCTCCAGGATGGCCATGAGGTCGGAAGGTGCGGCACCGACCTGATTCACCGCACGTACGATTTCGTCGAGGCTGGTGCCTGGGCCGAACTTGAACATCGGTTTCTTTTCTTCCTCGGCACCGACGCGCGAGCGCGGCACCACGGCGGTCTGGCCACCGGAGAGTGCTTCGGGCTGGCTGACGATGGGGTCTTCGGTGATGGTCACGGTCAGGCTGCCGTGGGTCACGGCCGCTGGCTGCACCTTGACGTCCTGGCCGATGACGATGGTGCCGGTGCGCGAGTTGATGATGACCTTGGCCACCGCCTTGCCCGCCTCCACCTGCAGATTCTCCAGAATCGACAGGTAATCGACGCGCTGATTGGGGTCGAGCGGCGCGCTGACGCGGATCGAGCCACCATCGATGGCCTGAGCCACGCCGGGGCCGAGCAGGTCGTTGATCTGATCGACGATGTTCTTCGCCGTGGTGAAGTCGGGGCGATTGAGGTTGAGAGTCAGGGTATTGCCCTGATCGAAACCACTGGGCACAGGGCGCTCGACCGTGGCACCGCCGGGAATGCGTCCGGCCGAGGGCACGTTGACGGTGATGCGCGAACCATCGGCGCCACTGGCATCGAAGCCGCCGACCACCAGGTTGCCCTGAGCGATGGCGTAGACGTTGCCATCGATGCCCTTGAGCGGCGTCATCAGCAGACTGCCGCCGCGCAGGCTCTTGGCGTTACCGATGGAGGAGATGGTGATGTCGATGGCCTGGCCCGGCTTGGCGAACGCCGGCAAATCGGCATGCACCGAAACCGCGGCGACGTTCTTGAGCTGCACGTTGCCACCAGCCGGCACCTTGATGCCGAACTGCGCCATCATGTTGTTGAAGGTCTGCACGGTGAAAGGTGTCTGCGTGGTCTGGTCGCCGGTGCCGTTGAGACCGACCACCAGGCCGTAGCCGATCAGCTGGTTGCTGCGCACGCCCTGAATGGAGGCCAGATCCTTGAGACGCTCGGCCTGGGTTGGCAGGCTGATCAGCAAGCTGCATAGCATCGTCGCCAGCAGCAGCCAGTCGTTGGCACCACGGCGGCGATAGCCACGCTGCGCTGCGGCGAACTGCTGACGACAGGAGTACTGCGGCTTGCTCTCACGAGCGGCCGGGCGCAGGGCACTGATCCAGGATGTCATAACGGCTCTCCAGCTCAGAACGGCCACAACGGGCTCATGAAGAAGCGGCTCATCCAACCCGGCTGGTTGGCATCGGCGAAGGCGCCCGTGCCGGAATAGGTGATGCGCGCATCGGCCACACGGGTCGAGGCCACGGTGTTGTCGGTGGCGATATCGTCGGCGCGCACCAGGCCGGAAATACGTACCAGCTCGTCGCCGGTATTGAGGGTCATCCATTTCTCGCCGCGCACGGCGAGGATACCGTTGGGCAGTACTTCGGCAACGGTCACGGTGATCGAACCGGACAGACTATTGCTCTGCCCTGCCTGCCCGGAGCCGGTGTTGGCGCGTTGCGAATCCCAGCTCGAATCCAGGCTCAGGTTGTTGTTGGTCATGCCCAGGGCGCTGAGGCTGCGCAGCGGGTTGTCAGGGGCCACGGCCATGCCGAACAGGTTGGGCACGCCGAGGGTGCCGCTGCTGTCCTTCTTCAGCGCGCTGTTGGCGTTCTTGCTGGCCTGGGTACGCTCGTTGAGGGTGATGGTGATGATGTCGCCGACGCGGAAGGCCTTGCGGTCGTCATACAGGCCGTTCTCGAACCCGGCCTGATAGATCGCGCCGTTGTTCTGCGCCGCCGGCATGGGCGTGCGTGGCAGCACCGGCGCGTAATAGGGATCGTCCGGCTTGGCCGTCGGCGCCACGCAGCCACTGCTCAGCAGCACGCTCGCCAACAGGGGAAAACAGATCAATTGCCGGTTCATAACCTCTACCTCACGGTGTAACTAGTCGGGCTCGATGGATCAGAGGTTCTGCGTCACGAACGACAGCATCTGATCGGCGGTGGAAATCACCTTGGAGTTCATTTCATAAGCGCGCTGGGTGGTGATCATGTTCACCAGTTCCTCGACCACGCTGACGTTGGAGTTTTCCAGGGTGTTCTGCAGCGTGGTGCCGAGGCCGTTGAGTCCCGGCGCCCCTACCTGCGGCGCACCACTGGCGCCGGTTTCCAGGAACAGGTTGTTGCCGATGGCTTCCAGGCCGGCGGCGTTGACGAAGTCGGCCAACTGGATGTTGCCGATGACCTGCGGCTGCGGGTTGCCGGCAGTGGTCACGGAGGCGGTGCCGTCTTCACCCACGGTGAAGGTACGCACCTCCGCCGGCAGGACGATGGCAGGCTCCAGCGCGAAACCCTGAGAAGTGACGATCTGGCCATCGGAATTGAGATGGAAGCTGCCGTCGCGGGTATACCCCACGTCACCATTGGGCATCAGGATCTGGAAGAAACCGCGACCGTTGACCGCCAGATCCAGCGGCTGCTCGGTGGTCTGCAGGCTGCCTGCAGTGAAGATCTTCTGCGTGCCCACAATGCGCACCCCGGTACCGAGCTGCAGGCCGGAGGGCAGTTGGCTGTCCTGGGTGGACTGGCCACCCGGCTGACGGCGAATCTGGTACAGCAGATCCTCGAACTCCGCGCGGTCGCGCTTGAAGCCGGTGGTCGCCACGTTGGCCAGGTTGTTGGAAATGGTGGTCAGGTTCATGTCCTGGGCGGACAGGCCTGTCTTGCTGACCCACAGAGCCGGAAGCATGTCGTTTCTCCTCGGGCGCCGGTTTTACGGCGCCGCGTACTGGTAATTAGCTAAGTTGCAAAACCCGAGCCACGGACGATGCATTGTCCTCGGCGGTGCGCATCATCTTCACCGACAGCTCGAACTGGCGGGACAGCGCGAGGATGGCGGTCATCTCTTCGACGGCATTGACGTTGCTCGACTCGAGAAAGCCCGAGGTCAGGGTGACGGTGGCATCGGGCTCGACCTGGGGCTGGCCCTTGACCCGGATAAGGCCATCGGTGCCCTTCTCCATCTGCTTGGGATCGGGATTGACCAGCTTGATGCGGTCGACCTCGGCCAGGGTATTGGGTGCCTCGCCCAGCGCGCGGATGCTGATGGTGCCGTCCTGGCCGATCTCCACCTTCTGCTCCGGCGGCACGGCGATCGGCCCGGCATTGCCCATGACCGGCAAGCCATTGCCGGTGCGCAGGACGCCAAGGGCATCGATGTTGAGGCTGGCAGTTCGCACATAGGCTTCGCTGCCATCGGCAGCCTGCACGGCGATCCAGCCCTTGCCGCCGACGGCCACGTCCAGATCACGCCCGGTTTCCTGCAACGAGCCTGGCCGGAAATCCGTGGCCGGGCGTTCGCTCATGGCGAATACGCGGGCCGGGAAGGTTTCGCCGAACAGCGGCATGGAGCGCGCCTGCTCGAAATCACGGCGAAAACCGGTGGTCGACACGTTGGCCAGGTTGTTGGCGTGGGCGCGCAGCCCCAGGCTGTTGTTCTGCGCACCTGTCATGGAGACGTACAGCATCTTGTCCATGGAAATCCTCCGAGTGGGCGACGTGCCCTTGGCTCTTTGCATGCTCTAAAGCAAGTGCCGTGCCATTCCCGAAAAACAACCACAAGATACTGATTTAAAAGGAGTATTAGAGAAGATAAAAAGGCTTTAAGGATCTTGGCGGCGAAGTTTTGCCGGGCCGGAAGCAGCAAAGCGGCAAGCCAGGCTTGCCGCTTTGCCAGGTGCGCCAGGGATCAGCGCAGGTTGATGATGGTCTGGGTGATGGCGCTCTCGGTTTCGATGGTCTTGGCGTTGGCCTGGTAGTTGCGCTGCGCGACGATCAGGTTCACCAACTGGTCGGAGATTTCCACGTTGGAATCTTCCAGCGCGCCGGCCTGCAAGGCCCCCAGGGTACTGCTGCGCGGCGTACCGATCACCGGCTCACCCGACTCGAAGGATTGCACCCATTCGGTCTTGCCGTTGGGCGTCAGACCCTGCACGTTGGCGAAGTTGGCCATCAGCACCTGCCCCTGAATCTTCGACTGGCCGTTGGTGTAACGGGCGAAGATCACCCCGGTATCGTCGATTTCCAGGCCCGCTAGCTGGCCTGTGGTATAGCCGTCCTGACTGACGCTGTTGACGCCAAAGGCCGTGGCGTACTGGGTCGAACCGCGCATGTCGAAGGTAAAGGCAGAACTGTCGGCGCCGTTGGGCACCAGCGCGCCAGGGTTGGCCGGATCCTTCTCGGCCGGCACCCAGTCGGCCTGGGCCAGGACGAAGGTGCCGTTAGCCGCGGTTGCCGGAATGGCCGGCGCATCCAATGCCGGGTTGGCCGGGGTGCTGGCGATCGGGGTGAAAGCCGGGTTGGCAAGCTGACCGGCCGCATCGTAATTCATCGCATAGCTGAATGGCTGGGTACTGGTCGGATCACGCGGGTTCACGCCATCGATCAATACATGCATGACCCAGCCATTGTTGGCCGGCGCCTCGTTCTTCACGAAGTACTGCGACATGACGTGGGCATTGCCCTGCGTATCGTAGATATTGGTGGAGGTCGACCAGTTGAAGGATTTCGAGTCACTTGGATCGAAGGTCGGCGCGGCCATGGTGCCGGCATTGGCCGGGCGCACGGCGTTGGAGTTGAGGTTGATCGATTGCGTGACCGAGGTGGTGGCCCTGGGCTCCTGCTGACCGGCATTGATGCGCAGGTCGCTCTGGATCGGCAGGATGTTGCCCGACTCGTCGGCCGAGTAGCCCTGCAGGCGATAGCCGAAGTTGTTGACGATGTAACCGTCACGGTCGGTGCCGAAATAACCGGCGCGGGTGTAGCTCATGCTGCCGTTGTTGCTGGTCATGAAGAAGCCGTTGCCGTTGATCGCCAGATCCAGGGCATTCTGCGTGTAGTTGATGTTGCCCTGATTGAACAACTGCGACACGTCGGCAAGCAGCACACCACTGCCGCGCGGGTTCTTGCCGGTGCCCAGCACCGAGGATGCATAGACATCGGCGAACTCGGCACGCGACTGCTTGAAGCCTGCAGTGCCGGCGTTGGAAATGTTGTTGCCGGTAACGTTGAGGTCATTGGTCGCGGCACGCAGACCACTGAGACCGATATTGAACGACATGGAAAACTCCTTTGCCGGGATGGCCGGCAACAATAATTACTGGCCGATGATCTGCACTTGGGAAAGCGGAACGCTGCCGAGGCCGGCAAGATTGAGCATCAGTTCCTTGCCACCCAGCGCGACACTGTCGACATTGGCCGGCAACTGGGTGTACAGCCCCTTGGTCTCGCTGCCATAGGTGGCATGCGCCTCGAACTTGTAGGTGCCGGGCGGCATGATCTTGCCGCTGTCGTCCTTGCCGTCCCAGATGAAGCTGGCATTGCCGGCCACCTGCTCGCCCAGGTTGACGCGCGTCACCAGGGCACCGGAATTGTCGAAGACGTTGACATAGACGTTCTTGCTGCTTACCGGCACCGTCACGCTGCCCTTGAAGCTCTCGCTGGTGTCGACCACCGCCTTCTCGCCCTGCACGATGACCTTGCGCCCCACCAGCGACGAAGCCTGCAGCGCCTGCGAGGACTGGAAGTTGGACATCATCGAGTTGACGCTGCTGTTCAACTGCTGGATCCCCTCCAGGCTGCTGAACTGCGCCAACTGGGCGATGAACTCGCCGTTGCCCTGAGGCTCCAGCGGGTTCTGGTTGTTGAGCTGAGCCACCAGCAGGTTGAGGAACTCGTTCTTGCCGAGATCCTTGCTCTTGGTGGTGTCCTGCTTGAGCTGGTACTGATCCAGTACCGAGTTGGTGCCGCTGACGGTGCTCATGACCTGCGCTCCTCGTATTGGCTTACTGACCCAGGGTCAGCACACGCTGCAGCATCTGCTTGGCGGTATTCATCATTTCAACGTTGGTCTGGAAGGCACGACTGGCGGAAATCATGTCGGCCATCTCCTCGACCACGTTGACGTTCGGGTAATAGACGTAACCATCGGCGTTAGCCATTGGATGGTCAGGCTCGTAGCGCGGCATCAGGCTGCTCTGATCTTCGATCACACCCAGCACCTGCACGCCACGGCCGGCCTCGTCCTGCTCGGCGAACAGCGAGCCACGATCGCCGTTCTGCGCCTGCTGGAACACGGTGGCGAACACCGGGTGGCGGGCGCGGTAGGTCTGATCCAGGCTCGAGGAAACGGTCTCGGCGTTGGCGATGTTGCTGGAAATGGTATTGAGGCGAGTGCTCTGAGCGCTCATGCCGGTACCGGCGATGTTGAAAACACTGGCTAGGGACATGATCGCGCTCCTTATTCGCCGCGCAGGGCTGCGGTCAGCCCTTTGAACTTGCTATTGAGGAAGGTGAAGCTGGCCTGGAACTGCACGGCGTTCTCGGCGTAGTTCGCCTGCTCGACCTGCAGGTCGACGCTGTTCTGATCCAGCGACGCCTGGAACGGCGTGCGGTAGGGCAGCTCGGCTTCGCCGCTAGGCACACCATCGGCGGCGATGTGGCGGCTGTCGGTACGGCTCAGGGAGACAGGGCCGCGCTGCTGACGCGAATTCTCGGCAGCCAGGACACTGGCGAAGTCCAGATCACGCGCCTTGTAGTTCGGCGTGTCGGCGTTGGCGATGTTGTTGGCCAG
The DNA here is from genome assembly GCF_026723825.1 of Pseudomonas sp. GOM7. NCBI lineage: Bacteria > Pseudomonadati > Pseudomonadota > Gammaproteobacteria > Pseudomonadales > Pseudomonadaceae > Pseudomonas > Pseudomonas sp. GOM7. The sequence continues at coordinate 3,609,493 of NZ_CP113519.1, forward strand.
CACCTCGGCGCGCTGGGCGCGAAAACCGAGTGCCTGTTCGTGGATGCCAAGGGCTCTGCCGAAGTTGATGCTCATGCTCTGAACCTTTGCCGCTAGGGCCGTCTGTCACTGTTGGCAGACATACAGCAAAGGCTGTGCCAGTTATTTAAAACCTTATATATCAATGACTTGAGATTAATCTGCTGGCTCGAAAGCGGCAAAGCGGCAAGGCCTTACCGCCTGCAGGCAAGCAGCGGCAAAGCCGGCCAGGCGCTTTGCCCCTCAAGTTTCGGCCGATGACCCAGCGAGTCGTTTCGACTGAATTCGTCGCTGTCTGGTGGCTTCGTGACCTGATTGGGAGATTTTGCTGCTTATGGGGAGCTGCTTGATTGGTGCCGCACTGGCAAATTTTTGTTGGCTTGTTGGTTGTTCGGCTGTCTGTTCCGGATTGCCGCGTTTTTGTTGATGTTTTTTGGTTTCGCCCTCCCGGGCGAGTCACTTTTGACGGGCAAAAGTAACTAAAACCCTCCGCCCGATCATCCGGCCCCGGCTTCGCCGGGGTTCGCTCACTCCATCGCCGCTCCAGAGGCCCGCCGCGGTGGGCCATCCCTGGCCCATCGCGGCTCTCGGCTTTGGCATCCTGCGTCGCTCTACCTCCTGCATCCATGCAGTCGTCGCGACATCCATGTCGCTCAACCTCTTCCACGACGACTCCGTTCGCCCTCCTGGGCGGGCTCTGCACGCGCCTGAACCCGAGGTAACCCAGAAGTAGCACGGAGTGGTTGCACATGAGGTCAGCCTTAGGGCTGACCGGGATGCCGGCTGCAGGCCGGCAAGCTATTCAAGCGAATGAAACTACGCGAATGAAAGTTTTGGTTTAACCAAGCGGCCACGTCATGGCTCCACTGCTACCAGAGCACGCCGGGCATGCCCGGAACCGATGTACGTTCAGGCGCGCGAATGCCCCCCTTCAGGAGGGTGAGTGGAATCGTTGCGTAGAGGGGCGAGCGGCATGGATGCCGCGAGATACCGATGGCGGCCCCGCTTAAAGGGCCAGGGATGGCCCTTGTAAGCCGACCCTCGGAGCAGCGATGGAACGAACGAACCCCGGCGCAGCCGGGGCCGGATGGCGGGGGTGCGTTTCTTTTGCTTACTTTTCTTTGCGCTGGGCGGCATTCCGATTTCAAAGAAAAGTGAGTCGCCCGAGGGGGCGAAACCCGGAATATCTGAAGACACCCAAAGCGGCGTCCAAAACACTCAACGAACCAACACACAAACTTGCCAGCCCAGTCTCAAGCCCGACTACCCAAGCAAGCCCCCCCGCAAGGAACCTTACTTGGCCTTGTAGATGATCCCCGGACTGCACTGCACCATCTGGTACTTGTCCGGCAGGCCGTTGAGCGCCTCGGAAGCCCCCAGGAACAGATAGCCGCCCGGCTTCAAAGTGGCATGGATGCGCGTGAGGATGTCCTTCTTCACCTCGGCGGAGAAGTAGATCAGCACGTTACGACAGAACACGATGTCGAACTTGCCCAGCGCCGCATAACTGTCCAGCAGGTTCAGCGGACGGAACTCGACACGACTCTTGATCGGCGCCTTGACCTGCCAACGCCCAGGCCCCTTGGGATCGAAATAGCGCTGCAGGCGCTCCTGAGACAAGCCACGGCCCATGGCCAGGCTGTCATACTCGCCAGATTTGCAGTTGGCCAGCATCGACGGCGACAGATCGGTCGCCACGATCTGAATGCCCGCCTTGAGCTGCCCCAGGTTGCTGCGCTCGAACTCGTCGATGGACATGGACAGCGAATAAGGCTCCTGCCCCGACGAACAGGCCGCCGACCAGATGCGCAGACGCTGCCCCGGATAGGACTTGATCATCTCAGGCAAGACCCGGTTCTTGAGTACCTCGAACGGGTAGGTATCACGAAACCATAATGTCTCGTTGGTCGTCATGGCATCGACGACCTGCTCACGCAGGCCGCCGCGCGGCTGGCTCTGCATGCGCTGCACCAGCTCGCCCAGGGTCTTGATGCCGTTCTGTTCCATCAGCTTGTTCAGGCGACTGGAGACCAGATACTGCTTGTTACTACCCAGCAGAATACCGCAGGCCTTTTCCAGAAACGTCCGGAACTGCTCGAAATCCAAATTACCTGAAGACACTAATGCCGCCTCACCAACCCTAACGTTCGCCAAGAGTTACCCCTGAGCCCCATCCGCTGCACGAATGCGATCGACCACGCGTGATGCCAGATCGTCTGGCTTGAACTTGGCAAGGAAGTCATCGGCACCGACCTTCTTCACCATCGCCTGGTTGAACACACCCGAAAGTGAAGTATGCAGGAGTATGTGCAACTTCTGCATGCGGGAATCGGCACGAATCTCGGTCGTGAGCGTGTAACCATCCATCTCCGGCATCTCGATGTCGGAAATGATCATCAACAGCTCCTGCTCAGGGCGTTTGCCTTCGTTGGCCATGCCCTTGAGGTAGTCCAGGGCTTCGCGCCCGTCGTTGAGCGCGATGACCTCCACGCCGACGCTCTGCAGGCAGCGCGACACCTGCTTGCGCGCCACCGAGGAATCATCGACGATCAGCACCCGCTTGGACACCGCGCTGCTCTGCACCTGCTCGTCGATCACCCCTGCGGAAATCACCTCGGACGTGGGCGCGACCTCGGCCAGAATCTTCTCCACGTCGATGATTTCCACCAACTGCTGATCCAGACGGGTCACGGCAGTCAGATAATGGTCGCGGCCGGTGCCCTTGGGTGGCGGATGGATCTCCTCCCAGTTCATGTTGACGATGCGCTCCACCGAGCGCACCAGGAAGCCCTGCACCTTGGTGTTGTACTCGGTGATGATGACGAAGCTGCTCTTGAGGTCATCCAGCGGCTTGCGACCGATGGCGATGGCCAGGTCGAGAATGGGAATGGTGCCGCCACGAATGTTGGCGACGCCACGCACCACGGCATTGGACTTGGGCATGATGGTGAGATTGGGGCATTGCAGCACCTCCTTCACCTTGAATACGTTGATCCCGTACAACTGCGGGCCATCCAGGCGAAACAGCAACAACTCCAAGCGGTTCTGCCCCACCAACTGCGTACGCTGGTTAACCGAATCCAGTAACCCGGCCATGCCCGGACTCCTTTGTCTTTATCGTCAAGTAACGCTTGTTGTAACAGCCTAGCAGGCGGCACGCGGCTTGCTTCGTCAATGAGTATGAAACCTAGAACGTCATCATCCCGTCAGCCACTGGCAATCTGTCGCAGCCTGCGCCCCGTTTTACTCGCTTTGCCATTGCTCGGCTATAGCGTAGGCGCGCCGGCGAGCGTCACCACGCCCGAAGAACTTATCGGCGCTGCCGAGTCGTTTCTTGAGTCGGCCGTGGTGGAATATTTACAGCGTAGCGAAATTCAGGGACGCCATGAGATCAGCATCAATCGAATTGATCCGCGCTTGCGTCTGCCGCAGTGCGACCAGGCCCTGAGCGTGCGCCTGGAAAGCCCTGCGCAACCGATGGGCCGCGTCACCTTGCGCGTACGCTGCGACGGCAGCGCGCCCTGGACGGTCTTCGTGCCGGGCGAGGTGCGCCTGTTCCGCCCGGTGCTGATACTCACGCGCCCCATGAAGCGCAAGAGCGTGCTCAGCGCAGCCGATGTGAGCCTGGTCGAACGTGACGTTGGCCAGCTCAATCAGGGTTACCTGACCGACCCCGTGCAGGCTATCGGCAAGAAATTGACGCGACAGTTACAAAGCGAGCAGGTACTGGCCCCCAACTATCTGGAGATCGTCGATGCGATCCGCAAGGGTGATCAGGTGGTGATCAGCGCTCGCAGCAGCACGGTGAATGTGCGCATGCCTGGTGAAGCCCTGTCCAACGGCGCGCCCGGCGAGCAGATCCAGGTGCGCAACCTGCGTTCGCAACGGGTCATTCGCGCCCGGGTGATCGGTCCCGGCCAGGTGGAAGTAGCCATGTAGGTATCTTTGCTATGGCGCAACAGGCGGGTGATTTCCTACACTGTCCAACGACGCCGAATTTTTTCCTAAAGTTTTTCCGCCATGGGCCGAAAAGCTTGGCAAGCGTCCAACAATCGTCCGAGGTTCTGCATCATGGTCATCGACTTCAACCGGCTGAATAACGCCACTACCCCCGCGAACACGGGGCGTGCAGGCTCGACTCAGGCTGGCCGCAACGAGGCCACGCAATCGAATCAGGCGCCCGTCGCCAAGGGCGAAGAGAAACAGAGCCCGGTCAAGAGCGGCGAATCCGTCGAGCTGAGCAGCCAGGCACGACAATTGCAGAAGGCAAGCGAGAAGCTGAACGATCAGCCGATCGTCAACAAGGAGCGTGTGGCCCAACTGAAGAAGGCCATCGCCGAAGGCAGTTACCAGGTCGACGACCAACGCGTCGCCCAGAAGCTGCTCAACTTCGAGTCCCAGCGTTAAGCCTAAGGCGCTGGGGGTGTTGGACGCCCGCCTCCCCTGGAGCCCAAGATGCTAGATACCAACCTGCTGCACCTGTTCACTTCCGATATCGGCATTGCCGAGCGACTTCTTGAACTGATCGACGACGAATTTCTGGCACTGGGTGAACGCGACCTCACCCGTCTCGACAGCCTTCTCGGCGAAAAACAACCCCTTCTCAGCCAACTACAACAGCACGGCAATGAACGCAGCCAATTGCTGCGCTCGGTCGGCTTGAGCGCTGATCGCGCTGGGCTGCACGCTCTGGCTGCCCGCTCCAGCCTCGGCGACGAACTGCTGACGCGCAGCGAAGAGCTTTCCACCCTGCTGCAGCGCTGCCAGGATGCCAACCTGCGCAACGGCAGGCTGATCCGTGCCAACAAGGCCAGCGTCAGCCAGGTGCTGGGCATTCTGCGCGGCAGCGATACGCCCGGCATCTATGACAGTCGCGGGACTACCGCTAGAATCGCGCAGCACCGACCGCTCAGCCAGGCCTGAGCCTCAGCACAATAACAGCACAGGGACATGCAGCCCACGCCGGCCTGCCAGTGCCCCGGCACGCTAGCACCTATAGCGGCCGAAGATTTGGAGAGCTTCAAACTGTGTCCAGCGCATTCCAAGAGGAAAGTGGCCCGCAACCACCCAAGCTGCTCAAGGCCCAGGTGGAAATCATCGCCACGCTGCGCCAGCTCCTGCAGAACCATGACCCTCTGATCATTCAATTCCATGAGCGTAGCCAGCGTTTTCAGAGCTACGTGGTGGAGATCGACCAGCAGCGCGCGCGTATCGCCCTGGATGAAATCATCCCCACCGATGGTGAGCGATTTTTCAAGCAAGGCGAAAGCTTCTCCGTGGAAGCCTTCCGCGATGGCGTGCGCGTAGCCTGGAAATGCGAGCACAGCGTGCAAGTTGGCCAGCACGAAGGAGCCCCCTGCTACTGGGCGCCCTTGCCCACCGAAGTGATCTATCACCAGCGCCGCGGCGCCTTCCGCGCCTCGTTGAAGCAGACCGACCTGATCAAGGTGGTACTCGCTGGCGACAAGTTGCGCGAACCCCTGCAAGGACAGTTGCTCGACATCTCCGCGACCGGCTGCAAACTGCGCTTCGCCGGCGACCTGAGTCAGCAATTGCAGAACGGCCAGGTACACGAGAACCTGACCGCATATCTGCCGTTCGGCACCGTGACCACCGCCGTCGAGCTGCGCCACGTGGACTACCAGGCGAAGATCGACACCACCTTCGTCGGCACCCGCTTCTACCACATCAATGGGCTGGAGCAGCGCCAGGTGGAGCGCTTCGTCTACCAGTTGCAGCGCGAGGCCCGACGCACCGAAAGCGACTGAGGGACAGGCCCTCAGCCTGCAGCGCCAGCGCTGCGCTCGCGATCCTCATTCTCTGCAGCCTCGGCAGCCACCGCCACCGCTGGTTCCTGCATCTGCTCCTGCACGGTCTGCTCATCGACCCGTGGATCCAGCGCGGCGACCAGCGGGGAACTGGCCACATTGCCCGGCATGGCCATGTGTTGCAGCGGTGCATCATCGACCTGGTGCAGATGGGTGACCACCTCAGGGCGAATCCGCCAGATCAGGATCAGCGCGCAGAAACAGACGAAGGCATACAGCATGTTGGCGCCGAAGAAGCGCATCAGCAGCCCCGTCAGCAGCGGCCCGATGCACGCTCCCACGCCGAAGGTGACCAGCAGCATGGCCGTCAGCGATACCCGACGTTCCGGCTCCACATGGTCGTTGGCCAAGGCCACTGCCAGCGGATAGAGGCTGAACTGCATCAGGCTGACGAGAAAACCAATGCCGATCAGCAGCCCGAGAAACACCTGTGGCAACGCAGCAAGTGGCGCAGCGGCGAGCAGCAGCAGCACGGCGCAACCACGAATCAGGCGCACCCGGTCTCGGCGGTCGGACAGCCAGCCCAAGGGCCACTGCACCAACAGCCCCGCCAGGATGCAACTGCCCATGAACAGGCCCACCTGCTCGGTGGCCAGCCCCATGCGCGTGGCATACAGCGGCGCCAGGCCATAGAAGGAGCCGATCAACAACCCGGCCACCACCACGGTGGTCAGCGAAAGGGGTACTCGCTTGAGGAAAAAGCGCAGCTCCAGCGGCGCCGGGTACAAGGGCGCAGGATGCAGGCGCCGAGTCAACGCCACCGGTACCAGGCACAGGGCGAAACACAGGGCCACCAGCATCAGCAGCTCCAGGCCCAGGGTCGGGTGCACCACCAGCGCCAGTTGCCCCAGGATCAGGCCCAGGTAGGAAGCCGCCATGTAGCCGCTGAACACCAGGCCGCGCTGTTTGGCTTCGGCCTGCTCGTTGAGCCAGCTCTCGATCACCATGTACTGGCACATCATGCCCAGGCCGACCAGCATGCGCAGCAGCAGCCAGAACGGCAGCCACTCCACCAGACCATGACCGAGTACCGCTGCAGTAACCACCCCGGCACAGGCGACGTAGGCACGAATATGACCGACCCGGGCAATCAGCCGATGCCCCAGCTTGCCGCCGAGCACCAGGCCGAAATAGTTGGCCGCCATCAAGGCACCCACCCACAGACCATCTACGCTATCGGCCAGACGCAGGGCCAGGTAGGTACTGAGCAGGCCGGAGCCGAGCAGCATCAGCAAGGTGGCGAAATACAGTGAGCGGAAGGATTTCCAGATCAGGCGCACAGTG